>JAUNSJ010000013.1 GCA_030539295.1 Planctomycetia bacterium
TGAGAACGCGAACGAGTTCTTCTGGGACTTCGCTTCGCCGGATACGGTCCTGTTCGAGTTGACTAAATGACACGATAAGAGAAAGCGTTATAATGCAAAACTCGCACCACTATTACAAATGGGAAATGCTTGCCCTGTTATTTTTTGCGTATTTTTTTCATCAGGCGGACAGGGCCATATTCGGCGTTGTTGCTCCGCTCATTCGAGACGACTTGCATCTGACGGAAACGCAAATTGGTTTGACCGCATCTGTCCTCTTTGCGGTTATGGCCGTTATGGTTCCGATCGCCGGGTTCGTGGGCGACCGCTACAGTCGCAAGAGGATTATAACGGTCAGTATTCTCTTCTGGAGCCTGACGACCATGCTGACCGGGATATGCCGAACATTGGGCAGCCTCGTCTTCTTTCGGAGTATAGCAACCGGGGGGAGTGAATCCTTCTACGGTCCGGCGTCGACCGCCATGATCGCCTCGTATCATAAATCGACTCGGGCATTGGCCTTGTCCATTCATCAGGCGTCGCTTTACATAGGCGTCATGACCAGTGGTTTTATCGCCGGTGGGCTTGCGGAATCCTTTGGCTGGCGTTCGACGTTTTATCTTTTTGGCGGTTGCGGAATTCTTATTGGACTCGTCCTGGCATTTCGTCTGCGCGACCCGGAACCGCAAGAGATGGATGACCGAATGGACCCGGGGGACAACAGGCGATCCTTATGGTCGGTTACCCTGATCTTATTGAAGATACCATCTGTTTGGTTATTGACCTGTGGTTTTATCGCCATTGTTTTTGTCAATAACGCGTATCTCGTATGGGCCCCGGGCCTGCTGGAAGAAAAGTTTCAGCTTTCCCTTACGGCCGCTGGGGGCTATGCCATGTTCTATCATCATTTGGCGGCGTTACTATTTATTCTTTTTGGCGGCTGGCTCTCGGACCGACTTGCACAGCGTAATCTTTCGTATCGCGTTTACATGCAAGCGGCGGCCATGCTGCTGGGCGTACCGCTGATCTGGCTGCTCGGGGCCGGGTCGAGTCTCGTGTTTGTACTGACGATCACATTCCTGCTCGGCGCGGTACGCGGTCTTTACGAATCGAGTACGCACGCGGCCATTTTCGAGACGGTTCCGGAGCAGTATCGCGCGAGTCTGTGCGGCCTTATGATTATGGTGGCTTTTCTGCTCGGGTCGACGTCGCCTCTTCTGCTCGGTGGTTTGTGCGACGTCTACGGCAAGGCGGACGGTCTGTCGCTCGGCTTTAAATACCTCGCTCTTGCCTGGCTACTCGGCGGTCTGTCCGTCTTGGCCGCGGCTCTGCTGACCTATCCTCGCGACCAAAAAAAGGTTCACCAGACTTTCACGGTCAGGCGGTCTCCGGGGGAAAATGAGAACGAGTAACGGGGAGGGCGCCGGTAGGGCGAATCCGGGACTGTTGCACTGGGTGAGACACTGTTTGCGTTGTTGTTGGTTCCCGACCTGCGAGTCGTCGGGAACGGTCTTGTTGACGCTCGCCCCTGTTTCTGCTATAATGACCGTAATAAGAACAGAATCCAGACCATTTTCGTTACGTGTCCCACAAATAACAAAGGGAAGAAGAAGGTAACTGGATAAAATAACCCCGCAGTTTAGCAGGAAAATCGTCATGAAAAAGAAAACTAAAGCCAGACCTGGTCAGGGTTTGCGTCCAGCGGACGAAGCGGCCGAGCCGGCACAGGAGCCGAAGGACCCATCGCTTGCCCAGTGGGAGAACTATCAGCGTCGTCGGCTGGCCATTAAGCGACAGGCTGTGCGTCGCGTCCGCAATACGCTGATTATTCTGGCCATTCTGGCCGGACTCTGGTTCGTCTATCTGTGCGCGAAACAGTAGCGACATGCGGAATTATCAGGAATAACCGGGGAGTCGGTCCCAAGAGGGGTACCGACGCAAGAAGAACAAAAAGAGGACGAGCGGAATGACAAAAGCAGGCGAGACAAAGGTACAGAATTCTCTGTTATTAAAGTCACTGCGAGGCGAGGCAATTGATCGTTATCCTGTGTGGCTCATGCGACAGGCAGGGCGGTACATGGCGGAATATCGTGCCGTGCGTGAGCGGATCAGCTTTCTCGACCTGTGCCGTAATCCGGAGCTGTGCGCGGAGGTTATGCAGACGGCGGTCGAAAAAATCGGCGTCGATGCGGCCATTATTTTCTCTGACCTGCTCCCTATTCTGCAACCGATGGGCTTTGACCTGGAGTATCGGCAAGGGGACGGTCCGGTTATCAGTAATCCGTTTCGCGAAGAAGGCGACCTGACACGCGTTATAGAGTTAAACGACGCCTCGCCAATGAGTTACGTTTTCGAGACGGTTCGGGCTACGTGCCACGCTATGCCGGAGATTCCCGTTATTGGCTTTGCCGGGGCGCCGTTTACGTTGGCCGGCTACGCTATTGAAGGCAGAGGCGGAACGTCGTTCCATCAGACCCGGGCACTCATGTACGGTCGTCCCGACCTCTGGCATGAGTTTATGGGCCGACTGACCCGCACAATTGCCTTGTACGTCAACGAACAGATCGCCGCCGGGGCCGCCGTGATTCAGTTGTTTGACAGCTGGGTGGGCGTACTTGGTCCCCAGGCGTTTCGCGATTTTGTGCTCCCTTGGTGCCGCGAACTGCTCCGACTCATAACGCCTGGCACTCCGGTCATCTATTTCGGGACCGGCAATCCGGAACTATTGAACGACTTCGTCGCGACCGGAGCGGCTGGCATCGGCCTCGACTGGCGCGCCGATCTGGCCTGTGCCTGTCGTACCGTGCCCAACTCCATTGCGATTCAGGGAAACCTCGACCCGGCCATTCTCCTGGCCGATGAAATGACAGTCCGGCACGAAACGCAAGCTCTGCTCCGAAAGGTCACACGGCGAACCGGCTACATCTTTAATCTGGGACATGGCGTTCTCAAGGAGACCCCAGTCGAAAACGTTCAGGCCTTGGTCCGGACCGTTAAGGAAGTCGGACGGGAACAGTGTGCCCGACTGCTCTAACCGGAGTGCCCATTCGCGTTTGTAAAGTGGCGTTGTAATTAGGACGGCGGCAGGGCAAATCCGGAGCGGGTGTTTTGTGAGGATAAAATGGCAAGTCACGGTCGCGTGGCAGTTCCCCGAACGTCGTTGCTGGGTCGACCCCTGCAAGCAGGCCCTCCCCTGGTAGACAAAACCCATGTTTCGAGATATAATCGTTTTTTAGATGAAAGTGCCAAAAGTCACAGTTTTTTAGCAAAAGTAATCGTTTTTTTTGGGAAAGTGCCAAAAGTCACAGTTTTTTAGCAAAAGTAATCGTTTTTTAGCGTCGATCGCGTTTTCAACCCGTTTCAACAGATGGTTGCTCATTAAACGACGCGAACGACTTGGCAAAAAACCGAGAAAACCGGAAAGAGAGGGAACATATCGTGGAATCGCTGGGCTATCAGTATCTCGTGGAGCGATATGCACTTTCCGTTCCTTCTCTTTATAAAAAGAGCTACTTGTCGGCCACGACCCGGCAAAGCAAAGAAATCTCGGCCGACGGCGAAGAGGAATATTTTCCTTCGTCTTTCGAAAAAGTGCCGCGCACCTGGCAGGGGCAGCTCCATTTTGCTATGAAGCATGAAGGTGTCAACCTGGCAGTGCTGAACTCGCTCTTTCAGAAACTACCCCTTGACGAACTAGCGCAATTCATTCTTGAGAAACCGACCGGCAGATATCGGCGTCGGCTCTGGTTTTTCTATGAATTTCTTATGCGAAAAGAGCTTCCAGTCCCACCACTCAATCGCGGTAGTTATATCTTTGCCATGGAGCCGGACGAATATTTTACCCTGGAGCCGGGCCTTGGGCAGTCAGAGACGCGTTCCCGCCGGCAGCGTGTGATCAATAATTTAATTGGAACGCGTGACTTCTGTCCCATAATTAGAAAGACGAAAAAAGTCCGTGAATTTCAAAAAATCAATTTCACGGCCAGGGTCAAACAGATTGAAGCGGAGTACCCAGACGACCTGCTCGCCGGCGCAACGGAATATCTGTGCATGAAAGAGACGAAATCTTCCTTTGCCATTGAACGACTCACTCCGGACCAGCGGAGAATGGCTCGATTCGTCGATCTGCTCAAGCGGCGTGGCAACAGTAGTATAACGAAGGAATTTCTAATTCGGATTCAAAACGAAATTGTGGACGATCGCTATCGTGACAGCAATTACCGCACAACACAAGTCTACGTGGGCCAGAGTCTTACGCCACTAGAAGAGCGAATTCATTATATCGCGCCACGTCCGGAAGAACTTGATTCACTCATGGCCGCCTTTTTGGTCATGACCAATAATCTACTCAAAACGGCAAGCGACCCGGTCCTCTCGGCCGTCCTTGTCTCCTTTGCCTTCGTCTTTTTGCATCCGTTCGACGATGGCAACGGTCGGCTTCATCGATACTTATTGCACTACGTCCTGTCGCAGCGCTGTTTTATTCCCGAAGGTATTATTTTCCCGTTTTCGTCGCAATTCCATAACGACCCCGCACGCTACGACCGCATGCTGGAATCGGTCTCCAAGCCTCTACTCCCTCTGATCGAATATCAACTCGACCGCAGTGGCCGCATGACCGTTACCAACGACACGTCTGATTATTATCGCTTCCTCAATATGACGGAAATTGCCGAATTATTCTATGAGACACTCCTGAAAGTCATTGACGAAGATTTCACTCACGAGTTGAAGTTTCTCCAAGCCAATCGCCAAGCAAAACGGGAAATGCAGGCAGTCGTCGACCTCCCTGACAAGCGAATGAGGCTTTTCATTCAGTTTGTCCTCCAGAACGGGGGCGAATTTCCCAAAGCTCGGCGTAAACAGTTCGACGAGCTCACGGACCGTGAAATTGCCGCACTGGCGCAGGTCGTTCGAAATCGGCTTTGCGAGTTCAAATGACCTGCGGCCCCTGGTCGATTTCAGATTTCAAACGTTTGCCCATATTCCGGAACGGTAACTTGAGTCTGTTGACCGCGCTGGCGAATCAGGTTAGCCAGAGTTCGGGCGGCTTTCTGCTCACCGTGGATAACAAAGGCATGCTTGGGTGCTCCGCTGGCGATACCATCGAACCAGGCGAGCAACTGTTTCTGGTCGGCGTGGCCGGAGATACCCCGGACAGAAGCGATTTCCGCTTTCACCTTGCGGTTCTGCCCGAAAATCCGGACACTCTTATTGCCTTCTGCGATAATGCGGCCCAGCGTGCCGGCCGCCTGATATCCGAGAAAACAGATCGTGTTCGCTTTGTTGCCGATGTGATTTGCCAGATGATGCTTGATGCGACCGGCATTGCACATACCAGCGGAGGACATAATAATGGCCGGGCCACGAAGGTTATTGAGCGTGCGAGACTCATCGGATGTCTTGAGCAGGGAGAGATTACTCAAACGTCCCCCTTGTGCGGCACGCTTCATGGTCTCCTCGTCAAAACATTCCTTATGCCGCTTAAAGATCATCGTGGCCTCAACGGCCATGGGACTGTCGAGAAAGATGGGGACACTGGCGTCGAGTGTGCCCGACTCCTGCAGTCCGTCGAGCCGATAGAGCATTTCCTGAGCACGCTCAACAGCAAAGACCGGCATAATAACTTTCCCATGCCGGGCAACGGTTTTATTAATAATATCGGCGAGCTGGCGGTCGACGGTTTCAATGGGGTCGGAAACGCGGTCGCCATACGTCGACTCAATAACGACACAATCCACAGGCTTATCGGCGTGCGAAAAGAGTTCGGGGTCGCGCAGAATGGGTCGGTTGCCGCGGCCGAGGTCACCGGAGAAGAGGAACCGTTTGGTCACGCCCTCCGGACTCTGACAGGCCACTTCAATAAAAGCACTGCCAAGGACATGTCCCGCGTCGTAGAAGGTAATTTGCACCCCGTGGCCAAGATCGCACGGCTTGTTATAGGCGACCGGAACGAAATGGGCAACAATATCGTCAACATCGTCTTTTGTGTAGAGCGGGACGACGGGATGTGGACCTTTTCGTTTCTCTTTCGCATGCCGCTTCTGTTTAAACAGGGCATCCTCTTCCTGAATGTGTGCCGAATCATACAGAATCAATTTCGCCAGCTCAACCGTAGCGGCTGTAGCGTAGATTTTTCCGGTAAAACCGCCTTTTCCAAGGCGCGGGAGCCATCCGCAGTGGTCGAGATGGGCATGGGTAAGGAAAACGGCGTCAATCGTCGTCGGATTCTCCAGGCAGGGCGACCAGTTCCGATCCAGCAGAGCACGCTCCTGCACCATACCACAGTCGACCAGGAAGCGAAAAGCTCCGGTATCAACAAAGGTTCTCGCTCCTGTTACATTTTCGTTAGCACCAATAAAACGTATTTTCATGGTGTCCCTTTCTAGTTATTGTGGACTCCGACGCGTGTCGTCGTTTCTATTACCCTAACCTTATTGTGACCGTGACCGCCGTCCTAAGGAAAGGTCTAATGGCTCTCTCGTTCGGGAAGAAGTTGCCGTTCAGAGAGAAATTCCACGCGGTCAGGGGCAATTTCAATGGACGGTTGAACTTCGTGACTGTAGGCCGTTGCCTCGGGTCCCGGCTCTCGCTGAGACGAACCGGTTTCCAACGTCAAGGCCGAAAATTCGGGTAGCTCCGGAGGTGACAGCACAGGGCCTGGCTCACTCTTGCCCTGCAGATTCGCCAAGGGCTCGGGCCTGATTTGCGACGTCTCCGCCGAATCCTGTCTGGTCAATAAATTCCACAAGGCCCGCCCTTCCCCGTGCACCAGCAGGACAGCAAGCATAACAAGGGCCAAAGCGCAGGAAATTTGCGTGAAAATCGAGGACCAAGTCATTTGTTTGCGACCACTCTTGCTGGAGACCAGGTCCGTCTTGGCAATGGCATGATTGGACGACTTTCGACGGGCGGAACGGCTCGGTGGGCTGACCGATTTCAAGGGCGTGACTTCCGACGGAGAGACGCAACTTTCAGCCAGTTCTTGTGTTGAGTCCGACTCCTGTTTGACTGGGGGCTCGTACTGCGGATTGAAAATCTCGTTTTCAGTGGGGTCTTGAGGGCAAGGCGAGAGCGAAGGCGTGGCGGTCAGCGGCCGAACCGGCGCCGCGTCTCCGGACGCTTGCGGGATATAATAGAGTCGCTGCAGGCAGAACAGCGGGAGTTCGTTCGGCTGCGACGGATGATCTTCCACCTCGGCCAGTTCCGCAACGGCGAGAAGTTCGGCCAAGAGTGAATCGTCCTTGAGGACAGCCGCCTCGAATTGCCGCATAAGAAACGGATCTGTCAGTCGCGAGTCGATATATTCGGCCACAATATTGGGGTCAGGATAGGCTTCTTCACCAAAGACGGCCGGAGCCTCTTGGGGCGGGTTGACGCAAAGGTTGTGGAACCGCGCTAGCATAGCCCGAGCCGGATTCCTCTCCGGGAACCGGGCCGCGATAAAACATTCATATTCCGGGCCGCCGTCTCTGTCGAAGATGGCCATGAGTGTTCGCAGTGATTCCATATCTCTTGTACTTAAAAACTCCTCTTGGGAAAAAACGTCCATGGTTAGTATTACTATAAGAATCATGACGAATATTCGCAAAGAAATCAAGGGGAATCGTGCAACAAATTCAGGAAAAAGGGGAAAAAACAGGAAACGTGGCCAGAAAAAGTAATACAATTATACTTTTATACAACTGTTTACAAAACATAATCGTATTTATTTTAAATTATACGTTATTCATATCAAACAAAATAAGTAATTGGAATACGAGTGGGGTAAGACATAAGCCTAAGAAAAGTGGGATAAAAAAGGGATATTGAGTTTGGGATGACGGTGAAATAGCTTTTTTTATGGTGGGCGAGGTATTTTCCACAATTAAGTTCGATTGGGGAAATTGTGTCATTTTGCCTCATAAGCGAAAAAGAAGGTAAGTAACGGAGTAAAAAAAGGAGAAAAAAAGTAAAAATAACGCACTAAGGTTCTTGACATTTGGGTAAAATTATGTAAAATACCTATGTGTGCTTTCTTTATCGGGAGAATAACCTATTTCCCCTTAGAGCTCCCGAATGGGGAGAGAGCCTTGGTTTCTTGTCCAGTCACTGGAAGGAGAGCCAACGTAAACGGTCCGTCGCATAAAGCCAAGTGGGTTGGTTTTGGAACAGGGCCGACTGCGAAGAGACCGATGTGGATGGCTGTTGAGATGGCGATTGTTGAAGGACAAGGCCTTCAGTCGGAGTCGGTTAAGAAAAAGGAGAATGACATGAAGACGAGAAACGTTTTTGACGCGATTATGGAAACGGGTCACGACGAAGATTTCGTGCCAACCGTAACGGATGAATTTTGCCCGACCGACGCCCCTGCCGGGTCCGCGGCGAAAGTTGAAGTTCTTTCGGAACGAGTTCGCAAAGGTTTGCCCCTGTGGCACCCGGAAGATCGCGTTTCTTATTCCGGACTGACCGGTGCGGTTCGCCCCAGGGACTAATACCCTGTCGCTGCCCGCTTGGAACGAGACCTTCGTTTCGCTTCCGGAATCAGTTTCGCATAGAACAGTTTGTTGTTCCGCTTAAAAACCCTGCTTTGTCAGGGTTTTTTTATTGTTTCCCGTTTTTTTCCCTTGTGGATACTTGCGAAAAACCGCTCTTGGGGTATCCTATATTATTATAGTGTGTATTTTTATCACTTCTTCGCGGGGTCTCTCTACACCAGGAGACCTCGTCAACCGAGACAGGAACAGTACCAATGAAGACACGACCGGAAGAGGAACGGATTGTTATCACAGGAGTGGGTTTAACATCCCCCAATGGCGATAACCTTCCGGAATATCGCAAGTCTTTACTGACAGGCAAAAGTGGTATCGAACCCTACTCGATTCGGTATTTTGGTGACACGCTGGCAGGCGTGTGCCACTATGACACACTTAAGTACCAGTCGCGTCGCGAGTTGCGTCGGGGAACGCGTGCGGGAAGTATCGCCATCTATTGCGCGAATGAGGCGTTGCGTGACTCCGGAATCGACTGGAGCGGAGTTGACCGGAGCCGGACAGGGGTCTATATAGGCCTGACAGAGCATGGGAACGTTGAGACGGAAAATGAGATTTACGGCATAAGTCAATACGAATACGACTGTTCCTACTGGTCGCACCATCACAATCCGCGTACGGTGGTCAACAGTCCGGCGGGGGAAGTCACGCTGAATTTGGGGATAACGGGTCCGCACTATGCGCTCGGCGCCGCTTGTGCTGCGGGCAATGCTGGCATTATTCAAGGGGTCCAGCAGCTGCGACTGGGCGAGGTGGACTTTGCATTCGCCGGCGGAGTCTCCGAAAGCATTCACACCTTTGGTATCTTCGCCGCTTTTAATGCCCAGAATGCGCTGGCCAGGAACGACGACCCGGCCAAGGCGTCGCGGCCGTTCGACATGGCGAGAAACGGCATAGTCGTCTCCGAAGGCGGATGCCTCTATACCTTGGAGCGACTGACCGATGCCCGGCGCCGCGGGGCACGAATCTACGGCGAAGTCGTCGGCTACGGCATGAATAGTGACGCGACCGATTTCGTACTCCCCAACCCGGAGCGACAGGCGGAATGCATGCAGAAGGCCCTTGCCTGTGCCGGACTGGCGAGCGAGGAAATTGACATTATCAATACGCACGCCACGGCCACACCTTCGGGCGACCCGCAGGAAATTGAGGCCATTCGCAGCCTGTTTGGCAGTTCACCCAAGACGTATATTAACAATACAAAAAGTTTTATCGGACACGCAATGGGCGCCGCCGGCGTCCTGGAGCTGGCGGGAAATTTGCCCGCTTTCGACGATGGTATTGTCCACCCGACGATCAATGTCGACCAGCTCGACCCGAAGTGCGAGATACGCAATCTTGTACTCAATACGCCCCGGGAAGTCGGTAAGATACGGCTCATTCTCAATAATTCGTTCGGTATGGTCGGTATAAACGCCGTCGTTATTGTCGCGAAAGTAGAGAATGACTAATTCCCGATTCCCTGTTTTTTGACCTGGCAACAGGAATGATATCCCTTTCAGTCAACGGAGATTTTTTCACATGACACGACCTGAAATCAGAGAAGCCATTATAGGAATTCTTTCGGACATAGCCCCCGACGAGGATTACGACAATCTGAAAGACGATGTTTCGTTCCGCGAGCAGCTCAGTATGGACAGTATGGACATGCTGGACATCGTTTTGGAACTTCGTCGTCGTTACAAACTACAGATTCCGGAAGAGGATTATCCGCACTTGGTGAGTATGGATACGACGCTCGCCTATCTAGAGCCGCTTTTGGCTGGGAAATAGCGACGTGTTAGCCGGACAGGCGTGAATCCTGGCCTGTCCGGTGCCGTTTTGCGTTTCGTGCCGGCTACGACCGCTCTGTTCAGGCGTGCCCCGAGCGACGTCTGCTCTGACCGGGCTACCTGGCGGGAGTTTTTTTGTGACAAATGAAAATGGTACCCTACTCGACTTCTCTCCGGAGGAAGTGAATAAACGTCTCCGCGAGCAATACACGGAGATTGCGCGCCTGGCGGGGGGACTGGCCCATGAGGTTAAGAACCCCTTGTCCACAATTCGGCTCAATCTTGACCTGCTCGCGGAAGATCTGGAAGACCTGCCAGCCAGTCCGCAGACGCGTCGTGCCCTGATGAAAATTGATGCGGTCAAAAAAGAATCCGTACGCTTGGAAGACCTGCTGAACGAATTTCTGGATTTTACGCGTGCGCACCACATGGAACTCGCGGCCGGAGACGTTAATCGTGAGCTAAAAGAAATCGTCGATTTTTTCCGACCTCGCGCCGATGCGGCCCACGTTCAAATTATTGAATTTTTTACCAGCGATTTACCCACCATACGTATCGATCGCCGTTCGTTTCATCGGGCAATACTAAACCTGCTGCTCAATGCGTTACAGGCCATGCCGGACGGTGGTGAACTTCTGGTCAGAACGCGGGCATGCGGTTCGAACGTTGCTATCGACCTGATTGATACCGGCTGTGGGATGGACCATCAAACGATGCAAAAGATCTTCGAACCGTTTTATTCGACGAAACAGGGCGGGTCCGGTTTGGGACTGCCCACCGTTCGCAAAATTATTGAGGGGCACGGCGGACGTATGGCCATACAGAGTGAGCCGGACGCCGGAACCCAGTTCACGCTGACCTTTCCGTCCCTGGTGCGTCTGAAGTCCGACACGCTGCCCGGCGAGAGTATAACGTTCGTCGACGCCCAAGGCCACGCCAGCGCTATCGTTTCCAATACCAACCCACCCGCCGCAACCTGAATTTGACCAATTTTCATTATGGCTGTTTTGCTCAACGTTGAACATTTGCGTAAACATTTTGGCCCCGAGCCTGTCCTGTCCGATATAACCTTTCAGGTCCGTGAAGGCGACAAGATTGGCTTGGTCGGTCCGAACGGCTGCGGCAAGACAACTCTCCTTAACATTCTGACCGGCCGTGAGGAATCGGAAAAAGGGTCGATTGAGAAGCCTTCGGAAATTACCATTGGCTATCTTGAGCAGCGACCGGTTATCGACACGAGCCATACAGTGCGTCAGGAGGCACAAACGGCACTTGACTTCCTCCTGAAAATGCAGCGGGAAGTGGAAGAAATAGCCGTGCGCATGAGCGATGTAAGCGACCCGGGTGAGCATGAGCGGCTCGCGCGACGCTACGACCGGCTTCATGAAGAACTCATGCGCCGCGATGCCTATAATCTCGACTATCGCGTTGAAATGATTCTGCACGGCGTTGGCTTTCTCGACGATGATTTTGATAAGAATATTGCCATGCTGAGCGGCGGTGAACTCAATCGCCTCTCGCTGGCCAAACTCCTGCTGGAAGAACCGGACATTATGCTGCTCGATGAGCCGTCGAACCATCTCGACCTGCTCGCTACTGAATGGCTCGAAGACTTCCTTACAAAGACGCAGGCCGCGGTTATTCTCGTTAGCCACGACCGATACTTCCTCGACAAAGTTACCAATCGCACATTGGAACTCTTTATGGGTACAGTCGATGACTACCCGGGAAATTTTTCAAAATATTCACAGCTCAAGGAAGAGCGACTTCTCGTGCAGACGCGAACCTATGAGAAGTACGTTGAAGAAGTCGAAAAGGCAAAAGATTTTATTCGCCGTCATCATTACGGTATGAAGGCGGCCCAGGCCGAAGACCGTCGCAAGAAACTCGAGCGACTCGAAGAGCAGCCGGCGGAACTCCCACGAAAAATCGTTACACCAGGCATGAATTTCCCGCCCGCGTCACGCACCGGAGATATTGTCTTTCGCACGAATCACTTGGCCAAAGGCTTTCTGCACCCGCTTTTTAAAGATGTTTCCATAACAATCGAGCGTGGCCAGCGCTGGGCTATTATGGGTCCGAACGGGTGTGGAAAATCCACTTTTCTTAAATGTTTAATTGGCGAACTCTCCCCTGATAGCGGTACGGTCTACACCGGCGAAGGCGTTCACATCGGCTACTTCGACCAGCAGCTTATGGTCCTGGACAGTGAGACGCCGGTCGTCGACGCAATTCGTCCGGAAGGAAAGATTTTTGAGGAACTTCCGCGGCGTAAACTGCTCGGAGCCTTTGGGCTTACCGGGGATTCACAACTTCAAACGGTAGGCAGTTTAAGCGGAGGTCAGCGGGCACGTGCTGCACTGGCACGCCTGGCCGCCGATACGCCGAACGTCATGATACTCGACGAGCCGACGAACCATCTCGACCTCTGGGCACGAATCGCCTTGGAAGAAGCGTTACGCGCCTACGACGGTACAGTTATCTTCATAAGTCACGACCGTTTTTTCGTCGATTGCGTCGCCGACCATTTGCTCATTATACAGCCCAATGCCCGATTTCGCGTTCAGGAAGGGAATTACACGCTCTTTCGCCAGCTCGTGGCAAAAGGCCTCATTACGGATCCGTTTTTGCCCAACGCTTTGGAAGAGACGAACGAGAAGAGTGTGCAAAAAGTGCAAAACCAGGGCAACTCTTCACAAAAACAGAATTCCACACGCTCGACAACCTCGCGTACAGACGCCCGGAAACACGAGAAGAACAACCGCAACCCTCGTCCCGGCAAGGTTCAACAAACGGTTCCTCCTCCCAGAAAGCAGATTCCCATACCAACGGTTGTGCGTAAGACAAACGAAGACGGTCCGCCGCGAATCGATTCGGGCACTCCTCCTCAACTGTCGCAACCGAAAGGGCTCGGTGCTCTGGCCCAGGCCGACCGCGACGCCAACTGGTCAGAAGCGGCCTTTAAAGAAGGTCAGGGCCGTGGTAACACGAAGCCAGATCGGTCTAATAAAAAAAGTAAGCGACAGCGAAAATTCCCCTATCGGAAAACGCAGGATATCGAAGAAGAAATTTTCATGCGTGAAACCCATGTGATGACCCTGGAGGAAGACCTTATGCGTCCGGAAATCCTGCGCGACGGCGAACGCGTTAGAGAACTGAACGCTGAACTCACCGAAGAACGCGATGCGCTCAAGCTCCTTTATGAGCATTGGGACGAGGCCAGCGAACTCAACTGGTAGACCGCACGGATGAACCACCCGTCCAAAACAGACGCAAAAGAAGAATTATTGCAAAAAAGCGTAAGAGCGAAACGCCGATAAAGCACAACGTGTAATAGTCGAGCGCTATCCCCAAAACAGGGCACGACCAGACGCATTCGCGATATTGGTCATACAGCCAGCCGCCCATCATGGTCGCCAGACCAAACACGAGCGTCGTTGCGGTCATATACAGTGCAAGGTACGACGAACGACGCGCAAGCGGTGCCCAGGCAAGCGTAAGATTCTGAACGCCAAGATTGACTCCGACCCAACTTATCCAGAGCAGTGCCGAAGGAATAATAAGAAACCACGTGCCCGCTCCGGCGACTGCGTAAAAAAGAGAACCACACGCAACCAGCAGTAATGCAGTTGCCATAACAGACAGACTGCCAAACCGGTCCAATGCCCTGCCGACCGGACCGGCGGCGAGAATCTGGCCAAGTCGCGTGGTCGAATTCAGCGTTAAGGCCCCGAGCAAGGTTATGCCCAGAACGTTCATTTGAAAAAGACTTTGCGGACCCTGTACAAGTCCGCCGGCAAATTGCAGCCAGCAGCCAAACAGAATGAGTCGGCAGAAACGGCGATCGACCAGCGGGGCAATCAGTTGCCTGAAACGATGACGCAACGACAGCTTTACGCGGCCACTGGCAAACTCCGGAATCTTCAAAAGGGGAACAGCGGCCAAAATGAGAAAGATAATCCCAATGACCGCAGGGCCAAGATAAACGTCCAGCTTCTCCCGTGGCGTATGACACGTCTCATGCAGCATCCAGGTCCATAATCCACCGGCCAGCATGGCAGGCAACTGTCCCAACAACATCCAGCGTTCACGCCGCGCAAGAAAACGAGCCCGCGTTCGATTCGAGAGGCAGTCGCCCATCCAGGACCAGAGCGCAACGGTCCCGAAATATTCCACCAGATGATACCCGGCCCAGATCACACCAACGGCAACCAGTGCAGAATCAATGTGGCTTTTGCCAAGTGTGGAAAATACTGGCAAGAGAATCGGAAGCAGAGCGAGCAGCAGGGGCGATACAAGGTAACTGAAAAAGCAGACCCGCTTGCGACTGCCAACCCAATCGATAACCGAGGGTGTCAGAATGCGAAGACAACCGACCAGTCGGGGCGCGGCTATGCACCAGGAAACAGCCAAGCCAATCGCAACCGCGTCCAGCGCTCCCTCGGCCAGTGTGCGAACAATATAGGCAATTAAAGCGCTACCGATCAGCCCGTTACCAACACCCCAGAAAAACGCGTTTGCCAGAAAGCCGCGACGCGCAACACGCAATGCCCGAACTCGCCCCGTCGAACTCATACACCCGACCGCTCTCGTAACGCTTGCACCGCCGCAACGACTTCGTCCGCTCCATTATGCAGCAACTGTTCCGCCGCGGCACGACCCATCTTCACCGCTTCCTCCTGCTGCTCAGCTCTACTGGCATTTCTCGCTATCTCGCCGGCAACCTTCGTTTCATACATTTGTTTGGCATCAAGCGAGATTACGCGGCCAAGGAGCGTCAGTGTGGAATCGTCAAATCGGGCACAGGCAGCAATAGGTGCTATACATCCTCCCTGGAGTGTTAACAAAAAAGAGCGCTCGGCCAAAACGGACAGGAACGTTGCCTGATCGTTAATCGTCGCTACCGCGTCGTTGGTTTCTTCGTCGCCCTCACGCGTCTCCAGGGCAATGGCTCCCTGTCCCGGCGCAGGGAGAAACTCTGGTACTTGCAGGCGACAGGTTACTCGCTGCGAAAGACCCAAACGCTCCAGTCCGGCCGCGGCCAGAATAATCGCGTCGTACTCTCCCCGATCAAGCTTCGCCAGACGCGTCTCCACATTACCTCGAATATCTTCCACGCAAAACGCTCGCTTGTATTGATACAAAAGTTGGGTCTTGCGCCGCAGACTGCCCGTACCGACTTTCGCACCTTCCGGAAGATCTTTCACTTTTTTGTATGTATTCGAAATAAAAACATCTTCCACAGGACCGCGTACAGGCGTGCCCGCAAGCAATAAACCGCTAACGGGATCCGTCGGTAAATCTTTTAACGAGTGGACGGCAAGGTCAATTTCACCTGCCAGGAGCGCTCGTTCAATCTCCTTCGAAAAAACGCCCTGCGCACCGAGTCGAATAATCGGACCCGAGCCATGAACATCGCCAGTCGTCGTTATGACAACCAGCTCCACATCATAACCATTATCCTTAAGAAGACGCTCCACGTAGTGCGCCTGCCACAGTGCCAGATCACTACCGCGCGTGCCAAGTTTAATTCGTTTCATATCAATTCCGCTATTTCTTCTTCGCTTGCGTCGTTTGGTCAACCAGATAGACAATCGACATGTAGGGCACGCCGCCGTTGGTGGTCAGGCCAATTTCACACGTTCGACTATTGGAATAACCGACAGTAACCCCGGCGCGTTCCAACTGCGGGCGCAGTTTACTCAAGGCATGACGATTAACCTCCGGATG
Source organism: Planctomycetia bacterium (assembly GCA_030539295.1). Classification (GTDB taxonomy): domain Bacteria; phylum Planctomycetota; class Planctomycetia; order Pirellulales; family Thermoguttaceae; genus JAUNBG01. Next base: position 16,013 of record JAUNSJ010000013.1, read on the forward strand.
CGTAAATCCTTTATCGCCGGCAAAACCGCAGCAGCCAACCTCCTCCGGAACAATCACTTGCCGGCAACATCGCTGCGCTAATCGCACCAGATGTGACTTCAACCCCATCTTCGTCATGGAGCACGTGGTGTGAATAGCAATAGGGCCATCGATTGGCGTAAAGTCCAGTCGGTCGACCAGGAAACTTTCGATGAACTCGACCGGTTCATAAAGTTTTAGGGATTTTATCTCGCTGCGCATGCGGTACAGGCATGGACTTTGGTCGCATAGGACAGGATATTTTCCGTTTTCCGACGCGGCCAGTAGAGCCGCTTCCAGCTCACGCGTTTTACGCTCGGCGATATCCGGCATGCCTTTACTTTCCCATATCGTTCCGCAGCAAAGGGAATCCATATTTTTTGGAAAAATCACTTCGTAGCCCGCTTTTTGCAGCAGGCCGGTCATCTTGTCGGTAAGAGGCGTCTGGTCCGGATCGCCTTTGGCCGTGCCCATCGCCTGATTTATACAGCTTGGAAAATAGACGACTTTATCGACGCATTCCTTTTGTTTAAATTTTTTCGGTTTGACGCGGTGCGGTTTTGGCATGGCAGGCGTCCAAAGTGGGACCCCGCAGCGATGAAGTCCGCGAGTGATGGAGGACATAAATCGCGAACCTAGAATGGTGTGTCCCAGATGAGCGACGGTAAGAACAGGCCGGAGAACAACCTTAATCGCGTGCAAGTGCTTACCCGCCTGATCGCCCAAACGCCAGACGACTGACCCGCGTGGTGCCGCCTCTTCACGAATGAGATGTGTTAAATGGCCCGTGTTAATCTTCATGGGGCAAGAGGTCGCACACAATCCATCTCCGGCACAGGTCATATTGCCAAGATAATAATAACCTTTTTCAAGCTCGCGAAGACGTCGCGGATTCTCTCCTGTTGCACGCAGTCGCGATATCTCACGACGTATGACTATTCGCTGACGCGACGATAACGTTAGGCCATAAGTCAAACAGTTCACCTCACAAAAACCGCATTCCATGCACTTGTCGACAGTGGGGTCGGTAAGGGGAAGTGGCTTCATATTCTTGACAAAACAGGAGGGGTCACTATTAAAAATCACGCCGGGGTTCAGGATATTATTCGGGTCGAAAAGTTTTTTAATCCGTTTCATAAAGCTGAAGGCAGCCGGCCCCCATTCCTTTTCAACAAACGGGGCCATGTTACGGCCTGTACCATGCTCCGCCTTGAGTGAGCCGTCGTATTTGTCAACAACAAGGTGCACAACTTCGAGCATCATGGCCTGATAACGTGCGACTTCTTTGTCGGTATCAAATCGCTGATTTAAAATAAAGTGAAAATTTCCTTCCAGCGCATGGCCATAAATCACGCCATCTTTATAGCCAAAGCATTCGATGATTTTTTGAAGTTCCGCGGTCGCTTCCGGGAGGTCGCTTAAGTGAAACGCGACGTCCTCTATCAGACAGGTTGTGCCAGGCTCACGCATACCACCCGCCGAGGGGAATATGCCGGACCGTATGGCCCACCACGGCGCGAAGACCGTTTCGTCTTCCGTAAACTCGAACGGACGAACCAGGTCAAACGATTGCAAAGAATTGGATATTTTTTCGATATTACTTGCCAGTTCATCACGAGAGCCAGCCTTGCTCTCGACGAGCAGAGCGGTAACGTCGTTACCAAAAGTTGCAATATAATCGGGAATACCCGCATCGCCCTCAACACTTGCCAGGGCCTTACGGTCGAGCAGTTCCACACTGACAACCGGGGTCTCGTGCAGGACCTGAACCGCCAGACATGCTGTTTTAATATCAGGAAAACAGAGAAGAGCACTCGCTTTATACGGGAGAACAATGCCTGTTTTCACCGTTGCCTCGGCGAGAAAGGCGAGCGTTCCTTCCGAACCGACCAGCAGATGCGCCATAATATCGAACGGGTCGTCGTGCTCCATAAACGGGAGGAGATTCAAGCCCATTACGTTCTTAATGGCATATTTTTTCCGTATACGTTCCGACAATTTCACATCGGCGCGAATCTCATTTTTTAGCGATTCAAGTTCATTCAGAAAGAGTGAATGACTTTTTCGAAACGCGTCGCGACTTGCTTCGGACCCGGTATCAAGGACAGTACCGTCCGGAAGAATCATGACCACCGATTGCAAAACTTTGTCACTATTGGCATGCGTCCCGCAGTTCATACCCGAAGCGTTATTAACAATAATCCCGCCAATCATGGCCGATTTAACCGAGGCCGGGTCCGGAGAAAAACACCGTTTATAAGGGGCCAGCAGTTCGTTAACCCGTTGACCAATGAGTCCGGGCTGCATGCGAATCGTTTCGCCGTCGTTGGAAATGGAGTAATTTTGCCACTTTCGACCCGCAATGAGCAAAATGGAATCGCTCACTCCCTGTCCCGAAAGACTCGTCCCGGCGGCCCGAAATGTTATGCCCGTACCCGTACTATTAGCCGCGGCAAGAAGCTTTGAGACTTCTTCCACCGTTTCCGGAAAGACCACGACCTCGGGCACAAGTCGATAGAAACCGGCATCAGTACCCCAGGCCAAACGCCGCAGATAATCGGTATAAAATCGCTCACGCGGCAAGGTGCGACTTGCCACTTCCAGCGCCGACGTACAAATTTTTTTGCTCATGATATCTCTTGCCTGTCTTACTCTTCTTTCGCGGTGTTATCCTGGCCCTTTCCGGACCACTGACGACATCGTGATAATTTAAACTTATGCACTTTTTTTCGGGCCGACTCCGTATCCAACTTTTCGGTATTTTCTTTTTCATTCGGCCCGTCCGTCATTTCTTCCAGACGCTGTCGGCATTCGCGGCAATAGGGTTCTGAAATTTCGAAACCCATATATTGGCGTTTAAGCTTCTTTGCCGCGGCCAGTGTGGTTCCACTGCCGGCAAACGGGTCGAGCACAAGATCATTCTCGTTACTGGAAACGTTAATAATGCGTTCCAAAAGCGGTTCCGGCATCTGGCAGCCGTGCCATCCGACGCGTTCCTTAAAGGTCCCGCATACACGAGCGAAATACCAAACACTCTGGTCGCCGTCGAAGCCGCCGGGAATGGACTGCGGACGAAGAATCCACGTATCGTCCGGAATACGGCCTGTCGGATTCGCTCTTTTATCTTTATACACGAGCTGTCGCGCGCTGGGTACACGAATCGTTTCGTCATTAAAAGTAAAATGGTCCGCATCTTTTACAAAATAAAATAAATGTGTATGGGACCGCGTAAACTTGCGCTTGCAATGTACGCCAAAAGTATAGTACCAGACAATCCAGTTACGCATTGTAAAGCCAATATTGCGAGTTGCGAGCACCTTTAGTTCAGCGGCGAAATCATCGCCAATGGACAGCCAGAAGGAACCGTCCGGCTTGAGTACGCGATGGATGCCCGCAAGCCATTTCTCACACCAGGCAAGGTAATCTTCCGCGGTCCGATTGTCTTCATAACCTTCGTAACTAAAGCCTATATTGAACGGCGGGTCGGCAAAAACCAGGTCGACGCTCTCCTCCTTGAGCCGCCCCATACCTTCGATACAATCAACGTTATAGATCGGTTCCTTGCATTTGTTTTCGTCCAGCGGCTCCTCCGTTAACCCGGCGGTTGTTCTTTCGGGAACGTCTGCGGGAAATTCTGACACGTCTGTACTAATTTGCTTTTTTTTCATAATAAAACCATTCACTTTTTTTCAAGGGCAATTGCCATAATCACTTCGTGCGCAGCCGTAAGACCGAACAGGGCTGTAATCGTTGCCAAGCTGCCAAGTATATTGCGATAGCGACCATGCTCCCGGTCGGGGTCCGGCGATTCCATGGGGCCAATGCGGTCACGATATTTTTCGCGAATCGGTTCCGGGGAAAAAACGCAGCGCACGTCATCGGTTGAAATTCCGCCGCGTCGCAATCGCTTACGCAGCATAGCGGCCAGCGGACAATATTCGACTTCGGTAAGTCGGCCAACGCGAATCAAATCAGGCCGCGTACGCAACGCCGCGCCCATACAGGAAATAAACGGAATCTTACGCGTCACCAATTCATGAATAAGAGTCGTTTTCGGGCCCAAGGAATCAATTGCATCAATCACATAATCGGCGTCGGACCACGAGTCAAGCACGTCTGGCAGGCTCTCCGCGTTGAGCAAAACATTGTGTATTTCCACCTGTGCCCGAGGCCAAATGGCCAGAATACGTTCCCGGGCAAGTTCCGTTTTCGAACGCCCAACCGTATTCCACAAAGCAAAGAGCTGACGATTGATATTACTCGGCTTGACCACGTCGAAATCAACGAGTGAGAAACGACCGACTCCGGACCGGGCCAGCGCTTCAACAGCATAACTGCCAACAGCCCCCAGTCCGGCAACGGCAACTTTCGCGCCGTGCAGGCGCTCAACCGCATGCGGCCCCAGCATCTGTTGTAAACGGTCAAACTGACTCTCGTCGCGGCACGTATTCGCGTTGCGGCAACTCGCATTCAAAGAGGACGCGGTCATTCCACTCGTTCCCAAGAGGCTAGAAAACGTTTCTCGTTCAAGGCCAACTGCTGCGAGAAGTCGTCATGGGACATTTTTTTGACGCCAGCCACCTTAGCCAACGTTTTCGGCAGCGTCCCCGGTTCGTCCACGAGAAACCCTTCTCCGTGAAGTTCCTGGACCAGGATAGGCGGCGTCTGCCGGCCAAAAACTTCCCGGGTCGGCATGAGAATCGGACCATCGCTCTCCAGAAGTATCCGGTCACGCGGGACCGCTTCCAGAGCCGCAACCCGCTTGTCACCCGAACGCGTTAGCCCCGACCACGAAAAGGAAAACCAGCCGCCCAGGTCGATCAGTTTATCCACTTCACTCCCCGTTCCGGCGAACCCGTGCATAAGAAACGCCGGGACGCCCGAATATTCCTTAATCACATCAATAACCTGCGGATTCGCTCGCACCGAATGAATGACGACCGGCCTCTTACGCTCCGACGCCAAGGCTAATTGCTCCCGAAATACTTCTTCCTGACGCTTTCGGTCGCAGACTCGCATAGCAAAATCCAGGCCAATTTCGCCCACGCCGGCACGATAGCCACCCGCCGAAACGTAGTTCGCCAGCAAGTCATCAAACCAGGTCTGCCACGAACCTGAAATTTTCGTCGCGTACCACGGATGGATGCCAAATGTAGCAAGAATCTGCTGGTATTTCCGACCCAGTCCAGCGACCAGGTTCCAGTCGCCAGGCGACGTTGCCGACGTTATCATGCGGCCCACTCCGGCAACTTCCGCCCGACGCAAGACTCCTTCCAAATCGGTAAATCGCTTGTCCTGTAAGTGGACATGGCTGTCAAGTAGAGGCATAATCAAAACTCTTTTGTAATTTATTTACAATATATATTATTAAAACGAAGAATCAATAGTCAATCGGGCGGGTTTGACTTTGGCCCGTCTTGGCCGCGCAAGACCCGCCAGATTACCCATTGATTCAGTACTATTATAACAGGAAAATTCCTGTTTTGGCAGGGTGTTGCCCCACTTTTTCGTTAAAATTTGACTTTTTTCCCCGTTAATCACTAAATTCTCTGTTAAAATAAAGTGGTTATGCCGATATTAGGGGATAAAAGGAGAGTTTGACCCTGTTTTTCGTAGTCCGCTTTCTTTTTTGTACGCGTATTGAAAATTACCAGAAAACGAAGTCGCCTGACCCGGACCCACTGGCGACTTCGTTCGGACCGGCCCGAAACGTGTTATTTTAAGGTACCAACCATGAAAAAAAGGCTGTTAGCAATCAGCATACTCCTGACCGCGCTCCTTCTGCCCGCTCTTTCCGGGTGTTCCCTGTTCAAAGGGACAAAAAAAGAGGCACCAGACGCGGAAAAGACCGTCTTCGAAGAACAGCGTTCCGAGCAGGACAACCTTGCCGCCTTTGTGGCCAGTGCCGGTCGCGCCAACCCGAAGGAAAAGAAAGAGGCCTCGCCTGGTCAGACCTTTCTCTTAAGCAGCAAGGCAAAGGAAATCTACAACAACACGGAGCGATAAGTGCCTGACAGCAATAAAGTTATCCCGCGAGCAGCCTGCTCTGACCATTCATTCGCATTAATTTTATTGCACAAAAACTGGATAATTGCTACAAATCTCTCCTGTGTGCGGCGTGATCCGGGGAACGGTCTGCTTACCTGTCATACTCTTCTTTCTTCTGTTCGCTGTCGCAACCCGTAATTTCTTCCGGGCTGGAGCAAGAGACCAGAGATAAAACCCAAAAAACCTTTTTTGAAAAAATTTTTTTGTCAGGATTGGGTCCGTCGTGTTCTTTATCAATAGGAAGAAGTTTTGTACTCCAGATTTTTGGTGAGGGCAGCATGCAAGAGAAGCAATTTCCTCAAAAATTATCGCAGGAAGAGGCGACCGAAGTCTTTATGAAGCATATCGACTTTGTTCGAGCCGTGGCGTTTAAGAATGCGCCGGCGCGTCATCTTCAGGAGGACATAACACACGACGCGTATATTCATTTTATAGAACATCGTACAGAATGGGAATATGACCCGGTGCGTATTAAAGGTCTGCTCAAAGTCATAACAGAAAACATGGCGCATCAGCAGTGGCGGGCGTGGACGCGAAATCTGCCGGAGAATCTGGCACGGGTCGCGTGCTGTTTGCAACGGAATCCGGAAAAGGTGTTTCCGGAAGTTTCCAACAACGAAGAAAAACTGACCGCACTTCGGCTCTGCATGCAGAAATTATCTCCGGAAGACCGCGAACTGGTCGAATCCTTCTACTTCGCGAAAGAGAGCGGGACCGATTTGGCCCAACGCCTGCACAAAACATTAGCCGCAGTATACAAGAAACTCAGCCGTCTGCGCACTCGTTTACTCAACTGTGTTATGAAGGCACTCGGAATCGACGCGAACCCGTCGGGAAAGGACCTCGCCGATGAGTAATCCTTCACGCAAAAGTCCCCTGGAGATGGTCCACCTTTATCTGGCCGGTTCGCTTTCGGAAGAAGACGCGGCCCTGTTTGCCGATATGATGGACCATAATGTGGAGATAACACGTTTCTTTCAACAAAATGTACTTATGGACCACTGGCTAAGTGAACTGTGCAACGCGGCGGTGGAGCCTTGGCGGCCCGCTGGGGTCAAGAGTATTCCGCCCCTTTCTGAACTGACCGGTCACATCGCCGGCACAGGCAGCAGTACGGAACCCGACTGGGACGAACTGGTCCGATTGCAAAATTCTGAAAAACCTCTGTCGCAAATGACGCCGGAAGAAGTCGCCGCTTATCGGGCACGCATGGCAACCCCGGTCATTGCGCCGATACAGTCGGCCGACAGTGACTACGATCCCTTTGCCGTTCTGCGCGAACTGGAAGAGGAGGAGGAACGCGAACAGCAGGCCTTGGCCGCACAGCGTCGGGAACCGCATCGCTGGACGTTGAGCGACCTCTTCTTTATTGCCTGTGTCATTGTTGCCATTGCTCTGGGGATCGGGATTTATAAAGAATATCAGTGGGAACTCCAGCGCAAAAACCACCCCTTTCAATTGGAAACAATACCGGATGATTTTAACGCCATTGCCCGAATTTCCGAACTCATCGATCCCGTTTGGCAGGAATCAACGCCGCATTACAAACGCGGTGAAGGCATTGATTCGGCGGAACTTGCCCTGAAGAGCGGCTCGGCGAAAATTGAGTTTAACAACGGCGCTGTTCTCCTGCTCGAGGCGCCGGTTCAGTTTACCGTGAAAGATCGCCTAAATACGTTTTGCACGTTTGGCAATGTGAGCGCAACGATTCCGCCAGCCGCCGTCGGGTTTACAGTCGGCACGCCACACGGCACGATAATTGACCGCGGGACAGAGTTCTTTCTCGCGGTCGACCAGAATCAGTTCAAAGCCGAAACCAATAAAGGACTCATTGATGTTACTACAAGCGACCAAAAGACAACGAAGTTAACCAAGGGGAACGGCATCCAAGTCGACCACGCCGGAGAGCAGCGTCTGTTTCGACCGAGTGTCATGCGATTTACCACGCTTGAAACGTTTGGTGCCCGGCTTGGTGAATATGTAGCTCGACTTCGCAAAGAGAAAGCGGCCGACGATCTGATTCTCAACGCGGACCCGAACTTGCTCGTGCGATTTGATGCGGAAAATCGAACAGAGAACATTATTCCGAACTCGTCGAAAGCAGGTAGAAATCTTGCCTCCGAATTAAATATTACCGGAGCAGCGGCGACCGAAGGACGCTGGCACGGGACCCAGGCGATTCGCTTTAGTGGAACAACCGGCGAATGTTCCTTTCGACTCGACGGCAGCTATAGTCGCCTCATTCTGACAGCCAATGTCCGCTTCGATAATATCAGCAGTCAGGAGAATACGATTTGCGCCAGTCGCGATTTCCTTAAAACGCCCGGCTCCTTCTCCTGGCAGACCTGCCGTACCGGTGAACTCATTCTGTTCGTAACCGATCGTCAAGGGCACGCCAATTTGTATGCCAGTAAAAAATTTATGTCCAAACGGGACAACGGAATATGGTACAAACTATCGGTCATTGCCGACGCCGAGAAGAAGACCATTTCCCATTTTGTTAACGCCCGACTTATTTCCACCGTACCTTGGGATGAGGCCATGCCGCTCCTGCCTGGCCAATGCTTACTGGGTAATTCGCCACAAGAGAACATACAGGGAGAGGGCAACCGGTTCGTCGGTGCTTTGGATGAATTTCAAATTTTAACAGGGAAGTAATCGCAGTATGTTTCTGCAACTCCTTCCATCACAACCACCAAAAAGAAAGGAACGAAACCATGAAGAAGAACCCAACACAAACAGAGTTCGTTATGAACCGCGATAAACTGCGAAAAGAGGGACGGCAGGTTCTCAAAAAAGCATTTACGCTCGTTGAATTGCTGGTCGTCATAGCAATCATAGGAATTTTGATTGCCTTGCTTCTGCCAGCGGTTCAGGCGGCCCGGGAAGCGGCGCGACGTATGCAGTGCTCCAACAATATCAAACAGATTATGTTGGCCTTGCATAATTATCACGACGCGAACTACAGCTTTTGCGCTGGACGCAGTGGTCCCGGTATGTCCTTTAATGACGATGGAGGAACGCCCCGTTGGGGACCTGCGCTCTGGCTGTCCAATTTTATGGAACAGAGTGCCCGCTATGACCTTTTCAATAAGTGCGTTCAACTCAAAAACGGTCTTGCACCGCAACCGTTTTCCAATTTCGGCACGCGAGACCCGGCTAACGGGCACTATTGGGCATGGCTCTTAATCCAGCATCCGGCCGTCTCGGAATGGATCTGTCCCTCCGACCCTTATTCTCACGATGGCGGTTTTTACAAAAATGTCTCCGGCGAAACACCCCTGGCTCAACGAAATTATGTTTACTGTTATGGTGATGCCATGCATGTCTGGTGCAAACTCTACCCGGGCTACACGACGGTCGAAGCGGGTCAATACACGCGCACGCCGCGAAACGACGCACGTGGTATGTTCGTTGGTAATCACTGGTTCGGCACGGAAGCCTGTCTCGACGGCTTGAGCAATACCATTTTTATTTCTGAACGGGCGGTCGTGAGCAGTAAAGACGATACACGCGTAAAATCGGCCATGATTATGGGATCCGGAAACGCGCCCGGCTGGGGAAGCAATCCCTCGGTGTGTGCGGCGCTACGTGTCGGCAACACGATACCCGCGACCGTAAAGGCGACCGGAAGATGTCAGGTATTGTATGACGGTGCATTAATAGGAGGCGGCTTTGTAACCGTCTATCCACCCAATTCGATCAGTTGTTTGCAGGATGAAGGTGGCGGCTACTCAACGGCAACCAGTTATCATGCCGGCGGTGTCAACTGCGGATTCGGCGATGGAAATGTGCGATTCATCTCCGAGACCATTGACTCGATCATAACAACGTGCTATCACGCCAATGCCGCCAATGCGGGTAAGGCCAGTGTCAATGGCGTTTGGGGGGCCTTGGGAACCCGGGCCGGAAGCGAAACCGTTTCTTTGTAAAGGAGATTCATTCCATGTCCATTCACAAACTTTTAACGTTCGCTTGCATACTGACCGGCACGCTGTTCCTCGGCTGCGGACCGGAGCGGCCGGCCGGTATGCCGAAAATTTATCCGTGCACGATTGAGGTCACAATGAACGGCGAACCGCAAACGGAGGCCGTTGTCCACCTCATGCCAGACGACGGCAGCAAATGGTACGCAGGCGGAACCACCGGCACTGATGGCAAAGTAAAACTGGCCACCTTAGCAGAATACAAGGGAGTTGCCGAAGGGACCTATCACGTAAGCATACTCAAACCAGTCGACGACCCCAACTGGAAACCGAAAAAGAATTTCGACGGTGTTCTCGAAACGGAACCTGGATGGACTTCGCTCTACGACCTGACGTATGCCAACCCGGCGACAACGCCCCTCACCTGTACTGTCGTTGCCGGAAAAAATTCGTTTGAGTTCGATATGAAAGAAAATATGTTAATAAAATCATCCTCAAAGAAGTAAAGGGCGTTTCGAAACATTGATTTCGATTCCGCTCGATCTTTCCCGATAAGTTGCCGGGTCACGTCTGGCCCGGCGTTTCTTTACAATTGCAATTTATGCACTACCGCATTCATTAAAAAGGATTCACAAATGTTAAAAACAACAAGACGTCGCTTTCTCAAACAGTGTTCCATGGTCGCTGGTCTGTCGCTCATGCCTTCGTTTGGCTGGGCCGGCGATGCGGGTAATGAGGAACTCGACAAGCCCTATTCCGGCTGGCGCGAAGGGGAAATGGACATTCATTTCATCAATACAGGTCTGGGCGAATCAGCCTTTCTCATTTTTCCCGATAGTACCTCTATGGTTATCGACGCCGGCGATTCGGGTAACGGGAACGACAGTATTGAGAAATTCCCCGACCGCTCGCGGCGTCCCGGTGACTGGATTGCTCGTTATATTCAACGCGTCAATCCGAACGGGGATCAGGTCGATTATTTTCTCATCTCACACTTTCACGGTGACCACATGGGTCTTCCGGAATGGAACACGGGAAAAGTTGGTGAAGGGAAAGAGCAATACACGCTCACGGGCATAAATTATCTCGGCGAGGTACTCCATTTCAAAAAGGGACTTGACCGCGGCTTCCCCGATTACAACAAGCCGGCCCCTTACACAAGCACACAGGACCGGGGTGATGTAGTCGATAATTATCGGAAATTCACTGAATGGAAGAGCAAGACGGACAATCTTCAAATGCTGCCATTTCAGGTGGGTGTATCGGATCAGATTATCCTGGAAAAGAACCGTGCTAAGTATCCTTCATTCCATACACAAAATTTGTACTCCGGTGGAATCATGTGGACCGGTCAGGGCACAGAGACTATTGACCTCTCCGACCGTATTGTCAAGGACAACGTCGGATGCCGCCCGCCGGAAAACTCGCTTAGTATCGCGTTGGGAATCTCCTACGGCCCGTTCCGCTATTTTACAGCCGGCGATTTTAACGGCCATTATACCGATGAAAACGGCGTTGAACACTTTATGGAGGAGGCTCTGGCCCGCATCTGCGGACGTGCCGACGTTTCGAAGGCCAATCATCATTGCTGGCGTGATACCATGACCGAAAGTCTGCTGCGCAGTCTTCAGTCGCGTGTCTATCTCGCCAATACGTGGGACGCCGCACACGTTGCTCCCGAAGCTGTCCAGCGTATTGCCAATCACGATTTCTTCCCCGGCGAACGACTTGTTTGCCCCACAATGGTTCCGTCAAATTTCAAGAATTTGTATTCAACCGATGAACGCTATAAATCGATCGTTGCCCAGGAAGCCATCGAAGGCGGACATGTCGTTGTTAAAGTTTTCGACTCCGGTAAGCAGTACAAAGTCTATTATCTTTCACCCAAAGATGAGAACATGACCGTTCGTGCAGTCTACGGCCCCTACGAATCCCGGAGCAATACAGACGAGATCGCAAGCGTATAAAAAAAACTTTTAACAGAAAGAAAACCAATGAATAAATTTAAACTGTATAACCGGCTTCTAACCCTTTTGATGTTCTTTGCGGTCTCGCAATCGCTATTCGCACAATCAACAAAGATGTCAGAAGCGTTACAGCCTTACATCGACCGCGGAGAGGTCCCAGGGATCGTTTCCATACTCGCAACGAAAGATAAAATTTTGCAAATTGACTGCGTGGGCTATGCGAATGTGGAAATGAAAACTCCGATCGCCCCGGACCAGCTCTTTTGGGTCGCCTCGACCTCAAAGTTTATTACCGGGACTGCCCTGATGATGCTCGTCGACGACGGCAAAATTTCGCTCGACGACCCAATTGAAAAGTACTTGCCGGAAATGGTAAATTTGAAAGTTGCCATTGTGCGTCAGGACAATCTCGTCGTTTTGCAGACACCGCAAAACAAGCCAACTGTGCGTCATGCCCTCTCACACCAAATTGGTTTGCCCTTTATTACACCCATGATGGACAAATACGGTGTTGACAATCTGCCCCTGCAAAAGAACCTGCTCGAAATTAGCCGAACTCCGCTCATTGCGCAGCCAGGCACCGAGTTCAACTATTCAGAACTTGGTATCGATATTATTGGCGGTATTATCGAAGCTGTCACAGGCAAGCCCTACTCGCAGTTTATGCAGGAGCGACTTTTTGACCCGCTCGGCATGAAAGATACCACGATTTGGCCAAGTCTGGAAATGCAGCAGAACCGCTGGATCGACTGCTACAAAACAAAGGATAACAAACAAATTCTCTGTAATCGTCCGCTTATTCGCACGCCATACGAAAGCGAAACAAAACGATTTCCCGAACCGGGCGCCTGCTTCTTTTCGACGGCAAATGACTTAATCAGATTTTTGCAAATGCACGCTGGCAACGGCGTCTTTGAAGGCAAACGTTATCTCTCTGAAAAGGCCATTGAAGAAATGAGAACGCGGCAGACTCCCGACAATATCGATCGCGCCTACGGCATAACGTGTAATCTGGAAGGCAAATGGTACGGGCACGGCGGCGCCTGCGGAAACCGTGGCTACGTCTCGAATGATGGTTTTGCCCGACTCTATGTCGTTCAGGTCAATGGCACCGGTAACAGCGATGCCGCCGCCGGGGTCTGGACAAAAATTTCCGATGAAATCTTCCAGGCGGAAAAAAACAAATTACCATAGTCGGTCCCACGCCGTCCGCACCAACGAACAAAACGCACACCGTACCGCAACGCGTGTGCGTTTTTATTTTTTAAACTTCTGCAATAACCATCAAACAATCTGGCCATCGACGAGGCGAATAATCCGGTCGGCATCTTCCGCCTGGGGCAGGTCGTGCGTTACCATAACGACGGTAAGATTCTGTTCCCTGTTGAGAACGCGCAAAAGTTTGGTAATTTCGCGTGACGTCTTGGAATCCAGATTGCCTGTAGGTTCGTCGGCCAAAAGGACACGCGGATTTGTAATCAGTGCCCGGGCAATGGAAACACGCTGCATTTCGCCACCTGAAAGTTCGCCTGGCTTGTGCTTGAGCCGGTGACTCAAGTTCACCAAGTCGAGCAGATCTTCCGCGTGACGCCGGTATTTTTTTCTGTTACGCAAATAGCCAAAAAAGCTGTCACGAATCATCAAAGGGGCCAAAACATTCTCCAGCGTCGTCATTTCCGGGATTAAATGATAGAACTGAAAAATCATACCAATATAATGGTTACGCAAATAATCGCGCTTCGTCGACGGCAGATTATCGATACGCTGCCCGTCGAAGTGAATCGTACCGGAGTCGGGGACGTCGAGCGTGGCCATGAGATGGAGCAATGTGCTCTTACCCGACCCGCTCTGCCCTACAACGGCCAAAAATTCTTTTTCGTGCACAGCTAAATCAATCCCTTGCAAGACGGGAATAAGCTCCTTGCCCTTGACATAGCCTTTGTGCAAATCTCCCACTGCCAGCAAAACTTTACTGTCAGGAGGCGTTGTATTGGTCTGTTTTAAGGACGCCACAGGCGAGGCAAACAGTGACGCGGCGCCACCCGCTGTTGACGCCACGTCGGGCAAGGTACCATTTCGCCTCGCCTCGGCGTAGCGCGCAAAAAGCTCCGTAAGCGCCTTTTCCTCCGGGTCGTTCTCCATGGCCTCAAGATGAGCCAGGAGTTCTGCCTCGTCCATATCGTCCACGTCGTCCAAATCATCAAGGTCATCAAGGTCGTCAAACTCATCGAGGTCAGGCATTCCTTCAAATTTCGGTACGTTCCCGCCACGCAACGACGGCAGAGGCAGGTCATGCGGACTGACCGACCCGCGTTTCGACTGACGAAATATATCGGCCAGGAGACGGAAGTCGCCTTCTCTGCGATTCTTCATGCGGAGCTGGTCATCACTTTCGACCGGCTCTTGTAATGAGTTATCAAGCGATTCCTTTTCTTTCATACGAAATATCTCCTAAGGTCATACGCGCAAGGCGTCGACCGGGTTGAGCTTGGCTGCACGGATCGCCGGCAAAACGCCAGCGGCCACCGCAATAAAAATCGCGCCGAGCATGATGGCCACGACGGTGAGCGGATCTATGATCGCCGGAACCTGCTGGAACATATAGATCGTCGGGTCAAAGACCTCATGACCCATCATGTACGAAAGAAATCTCGCGATTGCGTTAATGTTGTGGACAAAGGTCAGACCGAGTATCAGTCCCAAACCTGCCCCGACCATACCAAGGGCCAAACCATAGCAGAGAAAAATCTGCATTATTCCCCAGCCGCCGGCACCGAGTGATTTCAAAATACCTATATCACGCGTCTTCTCCACAACAATCATAAAGAAAATGGCAAGAATACCAAATCCGGCAACGGCGATAATGAGAAAGAGCAGCACATTCAGTATGGACAGCTCCGTGGCAACCGCCGCCAGCATGGTCTCCTGCTGGTCACGCCAGGTCTCAACCCGATACAACTGCGGCGGGAAAAGTTCACTATTTTGCAATCGGTCTCGCAGTTCCTCTATATGCACGCCGGGTTTCGCCTTAATTAAAAGATGCGTCGCAAGGCGGGTACCGTCTGGAGCAATCATTTTGCGAAGCTCTTGTAATTTCGCTATCGGCACAAAGACAAATCGCATATCGTACTCCGACATGCGGCATTCATAGAGGTCCGTCACGGTAAACCGGTCATAGACAATCGACGGCAGCGCGTTATCGCCGCCAACGGCCAAAAACGACAGCGTTGCATCGTCGCCGGGCATCATGGTCAGGGCCTCGCGATAGCATTCCTTGCCTGTTTCCGGGTCAATCGAGCGTCGTCGCAGTCCGGAAACGAGGCCCATGCCTACAATCATTCCAGTCTCCTGCTCCGTCTCTTTATCGAATTTATTCTGAAATTCCTCATAGTTATCCAGAGGCGAGGCCATGGCAGAAAGGGGAATCTCGCCTGGCCCATCCGGCTCTGCATCTTCCGTTTCTTCCGCTGCTCCCGTTTCTTCCGTGCCCGTGTCACTGTCAGGCGCCGGCATCTTGGGCAGATGTGCCAGGGCCGCTTCATAAGGGTCGACCGCCGACGTCTTCTCCGTCACCGCGTCAGGAGTATTCGCCGCTGGGGAAATCTCGGCCGCCCCTTCGGCGACGATCGGGTCATAGTCCGACTGCATCGGCGGCGTCTGTGCCAGATAGGCCCGCTGCCGCTGCTCTTCCTCGGCCCGAAATTTCTCGTACTTGGCCACAACCCTGCGGTGCCCCCAGCCCGCGTCTCTTAGTGTCGGACGCACCGTAGCCTCTTCGCCAAAGAGCGGATTACGTATATCGTAACCCGCTTCCTGAAGTTGGAACGACAGATGGTCCCGATTCTTGGGATGTTGCAAAAATTGTGAAATCGACGTGACCTTTTCGTTCGTCATCTCGTCAATACCAACAATTTCAACCTGGGTCGAGATAATTTCGCCACCCAAAACTTCGAAACTGAGCAGGCCCGGCGTATTGACCGTCGGCGTGACCGCGTCGATCAGGTCGCCTGCCACATGCCACACGTCGTTTACACGCGTATCGACATCGTCGAAGCCGCGGAGACTTGAGCGCGAACTGATCGTTACGTCGGACAAGACGCCATGAATCCGCGTCTCCATCTCGTTGGAAAAACCGAGCATGACCGAATTAACAACGATCATGGTCGCCACGCCCAAGGTTATACTGACAACACTAACCAACGCAATATATCGCGTTAGAAGGTAGCGCCAGATCAGCAGAAGTTTATACATTGTTTCATTCCGGTTTCAGCAGTGGGAAGAGTATGACCTCGCGAATACTGGTCGTATTCGTAAGAATCATAACGAGACGATCAATACCAATCCCGAGCCCGCCTGCCGGCGGCATGGCACAGCGCAGGGCACGAACGAAATCGGTATCCATTTTGGCCATGGAATCCTCCTCTTTCTGTCCGGCAAGCTGACTGCGGAACAGCTCTTCCTGCAGGTCCGGGTCGTTCAGTTCTGTATAGGCGTTCGCCAGCTCCATGCCATTGATAAACAGCTCAAACCGCTCCGCAATGGCCGGATTCTCTCTCTTACGCTTCGTCAGAGGGCAGATACTTGCCGGATAATCCGTGACAAAGACAGGCCCGAGCAGACTCCCTTCCACTTTTTCTTCAAAGATGTCGTTACGAACCACATCCGCGTGCTTCTTGTCCACGTCGTCAATTCCGATCGACTTGGCGTACTCTCGCACCGCCTGGTCGTCGTACGGGTCGATGCCTGTATGTTCACGCAGCAGGTCGAAATAGGTCCGTCGGGCAAAAGGAGGCGTAAAGTCCAGCTCCTGACCGCCCCATTGCAATTTATAGCCCTGACCGGTCGCCTGAATCGCCTGTGTTATCACCTTTTCGCTTATATCCATCATGGAATGGTAATCGCCATAGGCCTGATAAAGCTCCATCATGGTGAATTCCGGATTATGCGTCTGGTCAATCCCTTCGTTCCGATAGACGCGCCCTATTTCATAGACCCGCTCAATTCCACCGACTAAAAGACGCTTCAAATGCAGTTCCAAGGCAATTCGCATATAAAGCGAAATATCCAGCGCGTTGTGGTGCGTAACGAACGGACGTGCCGCGGCTCCTCCGGCTATGGAGTGCAAGGTCGGCCCTTCCACTTCCACAAAACCTTCCTCTGTCAGGGTTTGCCGAATCGAGGCAATAATCTTCGAACGTCTCAACATGCGTTCAAGCACGCCTTCGGTGTGAATTAAATCCACGTAACGCATACGGGAACGAAGTTCCGGGTCGTTCAGCCCCTTGAACTTGTCCGGCGGCGTCTCAATCGACTTGCTCAAAAAGGTCAGTCCCGCGGCAAAGATTGTCAGTTCCCCTTTTTGCGTCTTCTTGAACTCGCCATCGACCCCGATAATATCACCCAGGTCGAAGCAGAGCGCCAGATTCCAGTTCTCCTCACCCACCTGATTCTTGCCGATGAGAATTTGTATCTCACCGGTCCAGTCTTTAATCGTAAGAAAGATGAGTTTCCCCTGACGCCGCTGGAGCATAATGCGTCCGGCAACCCGGACCTGGGGGCCTTTCATGGGAATCTCCGGTTTACGCCACGGCTGCTGCCCGTCCGGCAGGACCTCCGGTTGCGGCTCGACCGGCAAGACCTCAATCTCATTCTCACGTCCGCGTACTTTGCCTATCTCCTCATGATTGTCGAAACGGTGCCCCCACGGGTCAAGTCCCATCTCTACTATCTTACGCATCTTCTCTCGGCGGGCCGCCTCCAGGACGACTCCTGTTCCGCTTGATTCTTCTTTGGCCATGTGCTTTTGCCTTTTGTCCGTATTCGTTATAGGAACCTTGTCTATTTCCGGTGCGATCTTACCCCCTTGGGGGGAACACAGAACGCCCTATTATGATTTTTACGAAAAATCCCGTTTTGGTCAATGGTACTTTGTCTCCTTTTGTAAAAAAGAAGCCTTTTTTTTCAAAATTCCGGTTCTATCGATTATTTCGGATTCCGCACCTGCACCGGTTAACACGATAAAACTGCCCTTAAGTAAAAAACTGGCCCTGCTTTCCCGAGAACGCCGAAATCTTATCTGGTCCATACGACCGGTTTTATTGGTTTGATTTATAATATCAATAAAATAATAACGTAAAGTTTTTTGTTTACCCAAGTTATTTTCAAGAGTCCGTGCCGATGCCAACGATAATCAACAAGCTGGGGATGATTCTTTTCCTGACCCTTGCGGTCTGCGCTCCGCAGGAAGCATCGGCGCAAGTGGCGGCGACGGCCGAGAAGATGGAAGCCACCGAGAGTCTTGGCGTTGGGCTGGAAAGCCGGTTCAGTTCAGGAGTTAAACCGATTGCTGCCGAACGGGTTCGCATTGTGCCCGGAACTCCTCTGACGGTCAAACCGACGATGGACAACCTGATAACCTCAGAAGGCAGGCACTCTTTTGGCGGCATTCTGGGGCGTTACGATACGAGCAATTTTGGTAAATTTTTTGATTCCGGGTCGTTTGTCCCACCGACGAGTGAAACGCCTGTCGTTCCGGCGAGTCGAACGGAAACTGCGTCGCTGGTCACCGACTCCTCGCAAGGGCGCGTTTATCCACCTCGTCTGACGTTCGATGAAAATGAGATGCCGTTGTACGATGGTGCGAGCGAAATCGTTCAGAAGAACATTATAGCTCAAGTCCAAAATGTGGCACGGCAGTTGCGTTTTGACGCGGCAAAGGAGAAAGTCGAACTTCAGTTTGAAGGGCGGACGCTGATTCTGACGGGCCAAATTCTCTCAAAAGATCATTCGACGGCGCTGGAACGGGTGCTTGCGATGGAACCAGGAATTGACCGGATTGTGAATCGGATTGAAACGCCTGCGTCGAACGACCTGCTTCAGATGCCTGTTCGCTAAGGCGATTGACCTGGATGCCCTGAACGCTCTCAAAGAACGTGCCCGGGCGAGGCCGTTTTTTATCCGTCGGGGTCTGCTTCGAGTCCGCGTTTGCCTCGACTACGGGCTTGTCCTCATCCCGATTCTCTTGATAAAACCGCTTTAAAAGGGCTTCCCGGGCAAGTTTTTTATAATGCTCTTCGAACGAAGGGACCTCGGACTCTTCAAGCGTGGCCCCCACCGGACGAATTAGATTGCGATCACGATTCTCCAGATCAATTGTGGTTATGGTGCGCTGTGGATCGGAGCTGGAATCGGCAGACTTGGAAAGCAGAGTCGACGTCGAATTGCCTTGCACCAGTACAGCGGCAGCGCCCTCGTTCGCCGGAGCCGCCGTAACCAGGGATTTTTTCTCCCGACTTAATCGTGCATATTCCACCACAGGCGGGTCACGCTTAACCTCCGGGTTCGGACTGCCAGGCACAATAGTGCGTATAATATCAGACGCCTTTTGCTCTTTCGACTCGGAATCTGTAAAGACGGACAGGATGGAGATTTCCTCTTCCGGCAGGTCCGCTTCGCCCAAGTCGAGCCAGACATGATAGGTATGCCCGATTTTTTTATCGTATTTCCGATGTTTTTCCAACTGTTCCGGAGAGAGTACGAGTTGAGCTTGCGGCTTGGTCAGTTCAATTCCCTCCTGACCTCCGTGAAAAACGTAGACAATGAGGGAGCCGTCAACGCGTACGGAACGGACATAATCGTCCTTTTTAAAGAAGCGAATCACGCCTGCCTTACCGCGTCGCAGTTTCAGACTGGCATCATCCGGTTTAAAAGGCCCGGCGTCGGTCCAGTAATCTTCAAAAATATCGACCTTCTCACCCACAGCAGGTCCGAAAAAGACATACTTGTGCTTCTGCATACTGGCGCAACCGGTCAGCAGGAGCAGAGCAAAGAGCGCATTGACTGCCAGAGCGAACTGTTTCATGGTGTGCCTGCCGACTCCGACTCTGTTGGTTCTTCGTTCATGATTTCCGATTCGCGCAGGATATCGTCGGGCAGTGTCTCCTGTCCGCCCACCGCTGGCGCAACGCCTGTCTCAACAGGTAGTTCCAGTTCCTTGGAATACTCGCTGGTTAACTGCTGCTCATTCATTTGGTCCATTTCGAGCACAGGCAGGAATTGCGTTTGCTGCTGGCGACTCTGTCCGCCGAGTCCGGAAAGCGGATCGAACAGGCCCATATTCCCGTTAATGGCCATAGCGTCGGCGAGGCACCAACTCATCTTGGCCGCTTCCATACGTTTAATCTTCTCCAGATCGTCCGACTTGCGGACAATGCGCGGGGTCATAACAATGAGGAGTTCTTTGCGTTCCTCGACTTCCTTGTCGTATCGGAAGAGCCAGCCGACGCCAGGTATGTCGGAGAACCACGGCACGCCGCGACTGGTCTTCTGCTTCGAAGTCGTTATCAGACCGCCGAGCATAACGGTTTCACCGTCCATGGCACTGACAGCGGTCATGGCCTGAATCGTGTCGATCGAAGGTGATTTTATCACTTGGTCGCCGGAGGTAAACACAGGAATCGCGTCATCCTCGCCCGCCAGACTCGACTTCTCCGCTCCGATTTCCATAATGACTCGCCCTTCCTTGCTGATACGCGGCGTGACCAGCAGGATGAGTCCCACATTCGCGTCGGCAACACTGGAAGAAACGCCGTAGGTCGTCATGTTCGCCTGCTCCACGCGCGGCACTCGCTGACCGACCAGAATGAACGCCTGCTGATTATCCATCGCCGTTATCTGCGGTCGCGATAGAATCTGAAGCCGATTTCTCTGTTGTAAGGCACGCAAGGTTACCTGGACCGAACGACTGCTCGCCGAAAGTACCAGCCCGCCGTAGTTCAGGTCCGAACTCGCACGACCCATACCAAGCTCATTGAGAACCTGACCGGCAACCGTCTCCGAATTACCCGCGAGCATGTTATTGCCCTGCTTGTTCGTACCCAAAAGGTCATAGCCGGGAACTCCGGTCGCGCTATTTACCCCGTTCGTCGTCTCCGTGACGATACTCCTGTCAAACGCAACGGAATCCTGGAGACCCGCTTCTATCCCGAATTCCTCGTGATTACCCAGCACGACTTCCGCTATGAGTACCTGAATCACGACCTGCGGCGGGTCATTGTCAAACGATTCCACAAGCTTGACAATCTCGTCCAGATAGCGCGGCGTCGCACTTATTATAAGTGAATTCGTAATCGATTCCGGCACCACAATAACCTGCGATTCGAACATCTGATAGACCGACATGGCTTCCGAGGCTATGTCCAAATCCTGCTTACGCGACAGGTAGTTATCTATGGCTTTGGCTATGGAAAGTGCCTGAACATTTCGGAGCGGAATGACCACTTCCTTACGCTCCATAACGTCTTTGCGGTCGAGACTCAAGATGAGTGCTTCCACGATTTTTAAATCACGGGGCGCCGCAGCCGCAATAATGCAGTTCGTACGCGAATCGACTGCCAAACGTAGAGGGACAAACGACTCCTCGCCCTCGGCCACAGGCAGTGACGGCATATTGACCCCGCCCACCGGAAGGAGCGACTGCAGCGTTCGAACCATACCGGTCGCGTCACCAAACATAATGCGAAAGATTTTAATCTGTGCCTTGGCCGGAGCCACGTCGAGGATTTCAATGAGTTTCGCCAGCAGTTCCATGCAATCCTCAGGCGCCGTCACAATCAACTGATTATTGGCCGCGTCGGCCACAACTTGAACATCGGTCATAATGCCCGATTCGATCAGCTTTTGACTCTCTGCGTCAACGGACAGGAATTCCAGAATGGGGAATTTTGCCGCCGTTCCGTCCTGTGTCCCTTGCACACTCGGCAAAATAGCGTTCATGAGTGTGCGACGCAAATCTTCTGCCAGCAAGTTCTTAAGAGGAAATGTCTGCACGCGAAGACGCGGACCCGACTTGTTCACATCCAGCTCACCAACCAGTTTCATAACCTGCTCCATATCGTTCGGAGCGGCGTGAACAACTAAAGAATTCGTCCGCGCATCGGGAAAGACGCGTATCCGTGGCGCCAGACCGCCGGTCACCGGTTGCGGCAAGGGAAAACAGTTCGTCAGCTGAAGTGCCATCTCCGTTGCCGACGCGTGCGCAAGCGGAATGACCTTCATGAGTCCGGCCCCTTCTTCGATCGGCTGGTCAAAGGTCTGAATCAATTCTTTCATGGCCGTGTACGCCTGCCCCCAACCGACGAGAAGAATCGCGTTCGGGTTCTGCATGGCATAAAGAAGAATGCGCCCCTGTTTCGTCGTGAACATTTCGCGGTGCAATTGCGAGAGGATTCCTGAAAGCATAACGCAATTGACATGGGCAAGCGAGTAGACTTCAATTTCCGGCTCCGCCAGCTTGGCCAGTTCCTCAATTTCACGAATCATATTCTCAATTCGTTTATATTCCGCTTCCGGGGCATCAATTATGACAACATCCAGATCAGGCAAGACTTGCGGAATGTAATCCTGAACCACGCCCACATTACGACTGCCGCCCGGCCCAACCATTTCGCCAAAGGCGTCGCCAAGGGCACCCAGGTCAGCTGCACCCTCGCCCTGCCAGGCCGTCTGCGTTATCTGACCCTCGCCCGATTCCCCCCGAAACGCCGCGTCTCGTATGCCCGATTCCTCCTGACCCTGACCCGTTCCGGAATGCTCCTCCGGGGTCCGAATCGTGCGGTCCCATTGCAGGACCTTGTCCAATTTTCTCGTGTCCGCCTGACGAATGGAGATAAAACGACGGACATTACCAGGCGGGGGCAGTGGCTTGTCCATCGACTGGAGCAGAATCAGCATCTGGCGCACCAGTTCCGCGTCGCCGCTCAGCAGAACCTTTTGCTCGCCAAATTGAAAGAGTAAATCGCAAGTCCGCACCGTCTCGTTCCGGTCCCGCGACTTGCCTGTAAATCGATACCCCTTCTGGGCTAACGGCGCCGTAGCCAGCGGATTTTCGGCTCGGACAGGCTCGGTCAAGGCCACCAGCTTGCCGCCGAAAAGGGCCGTAACCCATTTCTCTAAATCTTCCACCTTCTTAGTGACCGGCGAAAAACTTTGGGGGCCGGAGCTTTGCCCTCGCACCAAGGTCCCCGAAAGGAACAGCACAAAAGCCAAAACCGCCACAACGCACCAAACGCCAATGACTGCGCTCCAACGCGATCGCTCGTTCGCAATGATCATTTCAGCTATCTTCATTCGTTTCATGGCTGGTGGGTACTCGTTTAGGGTCCTGAAATCTTTATCCAGACCCCGCTTCAATGACACTCTTACCAAAGCGGATTTTTCCGGAAAAAACGACGTCGAGTGGGCACAGACCACCTCAACGTCACGAATCATAGGCATTTTTTCCCGGTAGCTCAAGAGCATTTCGCCAAAAACGGAAAAAAATCCATGAAATTTTACGGGGCAAGGAATTTCAAGAACGCATTTTTCCTATACAATATATAGAGAGGACCCGCCAGGAGCCAGGTCGACTGGCGGTCAGTCCGAAAAAACACAAACAGGGTAAAATAATGAAGATAAAGAGAATTTTAGTTTCAGGAGGGGCCGGCTTTCTCGGATCTCACCTCTGCGACCGACTGGTCGCCGCAGGGCACGACGTTATTTGTGTGGATAATTTTTTTACAAGCCAGAAAACAAATATCGATTCCCTGTTGGGCAAAAAGAATTTTGAGCTCGTCCGGCACGACATTACCCTGCCCCTGTATCTGGAAGTGGATGAGGTCTATAATCTGGCCTGTCCCGCCGCGCCTGGTCACTATCAGTATAACCCCATTAAAACCATGAAAACGTCCGTGCTCGGGGCCATCAATCTGCTCGGACTGGCCAAACGATGTCATGCGAAAATTCTACAAGCGTCGACCAGCGAAGTCTATGGCGACCCGGAAGTGCACCCGCAACGGGAAGATTACCGCGGTGCCGTCAATACAATAGGTCCTCGCTCCTGTTACGATGAAGGCAAGAGAGCAGCCGAAACCCTCTTCTCCGACTACCATCGCATGCACCACGTCGATATTCGCATCGCTCGCATTTTTAATACTTATGGGCCGCGTATGCACCCATACGACGGCCGCGTCGTCTCCAACTTTATTCGACAGTCATTGCAGGGCGAGCCGATAACCATCTTCGGCGACGGGTCACAAACCCGGTCCTTCTGCTACTACTCCGACCTGGTGGAGGGCCTCATACGACTCATGGACAGCGAACAGCCCTTTAGCGGTCCGGTTAATCTGGGCAACCCCGGCGAATTTACCATTCTACAACTTGCCCGAGCCGTGCAAAAAATCCTCGGACAAAAGGAGAACTTCCTCTTTCGCGAACTCCCACTCGACGACCCTACGCGTCGCAAGCCGGACATAACTCGCGCTAAAGAGCTGCTCGGCTGGGTTCCCCACGTCGACCTTTGGGAAGGACTCGCCAAAACCATTAGCTGGTTCAAATCCATCGATATACAGGATTATCGACCTCCTACCCCCAACTACTAACCCCTGTCACCCTAACCAAAACGAGATACAGTAAAGAGCCTAAACTATGCCCCTTGCAGGATTAACAATTATTGGCGAGTCCATAAACGACTCGGTACCTTCGACCCATGCCTTCTACGAAGAAGAGAACTACGACGCCATAGCCCAGGTCGCGCGGAGTCAGACGGACGGCGGCGCGGGGTACATTGACGTGAACGTTGGGTCACGCCCGGCTTCCGTTATGCAAAAGACGGTTCTGGCCGTGCAAAAAGCCACAACGCTTCCTTTGGCCATTGACTCGCCCGATTACGAGCAGGCCCAGGCAGGACTTGCCGCCTGTGACTCCGAGCGCCCGCGCCCGATCCTCAATTCCATCTCACAGCTCCGCATGGAAATGTTCGACTTATATAAACAGACTCCCTTCTGCCCTATTCTGCTCCTGTCGGAGTACAAGACAGAACAGGGAGACTCGGCCAGTGCCGCGACTGCGGAGCAATCGTACGGAGCCG
Organism: Planctomycetia bacterium; assembly: GCA_030539295.1. Lineage (GTDB taxonomy): Bacteria > Planctomycetota > Planctomycetia > Pirellulales > Thermoguttaceae > JAUNBG01. Next base: position 40,876 of record JAUNSJ010000013.1, read on the forward strand.
CTTGTGACCTCTTTGAAAAATGCAAGTCGCTCGGAATGGCAAACGACCAGATTATATTCGACCCCGGTGTCGCGCCCCTGGCTGGCGATACCGAAGGCAATCTTGCCCGACTCATTCGCACCATGGAGCTGATTCACGCCAACCCGGACATGAAAGGCGTGCACGCCTCGGTGGGATTAAGCAACTTTACCGTTATGCTCCCGGCGAAAACGAAGAGCGGTGCGGTCGTTAAAAGTCCGCTCGAAAGTGCGTTCCTGACCCTGACCATGCCGCTTGGTATGGATCATGTAATCGGGTCGGTCAAGAGGAAGTATCAGCTTCTCGCCGAGGAGGACCCTGCCCTGCTCTGCGTTCGCGAATGTCTCGAAAAAGGAGGCTTCGAGTCGATTGCACGGGTCCGTCGTTTCATCCGTTCTTAATATCTAACAACAGGTTACAACGGTATAAGCAACAAGAAAAATCACTATAAGAGGGCCTTTTATAATGCGTTCGATAGCCATCATGAATCAAAAAGGAGGCGTTGGTAAAACGACGACCTCGGTTAATCTTGCCGTGGGTCTGGCGCGACATGGGTGCCGCGTGCAACTGCTCGATCTGGACCCACAGGCTCACGCCTCGCTCCATCTCGGGCTGGAGCCGCAAGAGGATTTTACGTCAATATACGATGTACTCGTCGAAGGTAAGTCGCTCGCCGATGTGCGTCGCCAAATGGAAGATAATCTCTGGCTCGTCCCCGCGCACCTCGACCTGACCGGCGTTGAGCTTAAATTGGCCAGCGTGATTGGGCGTGAAATTGTCCTGCGAAATAAAATCGCCGCCGATTCCGAGGCGTTTGACTTTCTTATAATCGATTGTCCCCCTTCCCTCGGACTGCTGACGCTTAACGCGCTGTCCGCCGTCGAAGATATTATCGTACCACTTCAGCCGCATTATCTGGCTATGCACGGACTTAGTAAACTTCTGGAGACCATCGATATCGTTGCCGACCTGCTCAATAGCCGCCTGCGGCTCGATGGTGTTGTCCTCTGTATGTACGACGGCGCGACCACACTGGCCCGGGAAGTCGCCGACGACGTGAGCCAGTTCTTTCAGCAGAAGCACGAGGCGAACTCGCCTTGGGCCACGGCAAAAATGTTCCAAACGAAAATCCGACGCAATGTGCGTCTGGCCGAAGCGCCCAGTTTCGGTAAGTCCATCTTCGACTACGACCCACAGTCGCACGGCGCCCAAGACTACGCTGCCCTTGTCGAGGAAGTTTTAAACAGAAAGTAAATTAAGAGTTCATAAAGGTACTTCACATGAAAAACGAAACTGCTGGTCACCCCGACCGCTCTCAACTCGAAATTTTCGATAATTCCTATCCCGACCGCGATTATACAATCGTCCACGTCTGCCCGGAATTCACCTCCGTCTGCCCAAAAACGGGTCAACCCGACTATGGCACCCTAACCTTCGAATTCATTCCCGATAAGAAATGTGTCGAACTTAAGAGTCTCAAACTCTACCTGCAAAAATATCGCAATGAAGGCATATTCTATGAAAATGTCACCAATCGAATTCTCGACGATCTGGTCGCCGTGCTCAACCCGCGATTCATGAAGTTGACCGCCGAGTTCACTCCCCGCGGCGGTATTCACTCCATAATAACCGCCACATGGCGTCAAGAAGGTTAGTTGTGCGTGCCTGTATTCAGAGAGTCACGCGTGCGCAAGTTTCGCTCCCGGAAGAAGATGGACGCGTTTGCGGCGCTATCGGTCGCGGTCTGCTCGTCCTCCTCGGCGTGGGTCTGTGCGATACGCAGGAGGATGTGCTCTGGCTCGCTCGCAAAGTGCGCGGCTTACGTATCTTCGACGACCCGGCCGGTAAAATGAACCTCAATGTTCAGCAGGTGGGCGGCTCGGTTCTGGTCGTAAGCCAATTCACTCTCTACGCCGATACCGTGCGCGGCAACCGCCCGGGCTTTACGGAAGCGGCCCCGCCTGAATCGGCCCGACATTATTACGACTTGTTCGTCCAAGAATTGCGGCACAGTGGCCTGTCGGTCGCTACCGGCGTCTTTCAGGCGAATATGCACGTTGAACTGACCAACGAAGGCCCGGTTACCATCTGGATGGATTCCCGCGCCCGTTAATCACAAAGATACGCCCGTTAATCACAAAGAAACGGGCTTCAAAAGTGAAACAGGCCCAAAAACACCAAGAACGGGCATGAGTTTGACTTCACGCCCGTTCTTTCTTCTGGCAGCGGTCGTCTTAGCGACCGAAATTCGAAATTAGCCGTTCTTCTTCGCGAACTCGAGCATGAAATCGCGAAGTTTGACAACGCCTTCTCGCGGCATGGCATTGTAGATCGAAGCTCGCAAACCACCGACACTGCGATGTCCGCCCAAGGTCATAAGCCCCACTTCTTTCGCCTCGTCCTGGAACTGCTTATCCAGCTCCGGCGTGGGCAGGCGGAACGGAACGTTCATGACACTGCGATATTCCTTGTCCGCATGACCCGTATAGAATCCGTTCGATTCATCGATCGCGGCATAGAGGAGCGCGGCCTTCTCTTCGTTAATAGCGGCCATTTTCTCCAGCCCACCAATATCGTTAAGGAGCCAGTCGGTAACCAGCTTAACCATATAGATGGAGAAGCACGGTGGTGTATTGAGCATGGAATTGGCCGCCGCCAGTTTCTTATAGCTGAACATTGAAGGAAGCGTATCCGGGGAGCGTTCGAGCCAATCTTCGCGAATAATAATTACGGTCACACCAGCCGGGCCAGCGTTCTTCTGGGCACAGGCATACAAAACGCCGAACTTCGATACGTCGATCGGGCGACTGAAAATTTCACTGGAGGCATCGGCCACGAGCGGCTTGTCAACGTTCGGAAGTTCTTTCCACTGAACGCCTTCGATCGTTTCGTTCAGAGCCGTATAGCAATAAGCGGCGTCGGCCGAGGTTGTATATTCGCCCGCTTTCGGCTTGCGGCGAAAACCACCTTCTTTGCCATCCCAAATTATATTGACCTTGCCTTGCGTTTTCGCTTCCGAGGCCGCCTTCTTACTCCAGGTTCCCGAAACTATGTAATCGGCAGATTCATTCCGGCCACCGATTATATTCATCGGAATCATCGCAAACTGTGTTAGCGCACCCCCTTGCAGAAACAGAACCTTGTAGTTCTCCGGAACGGACAACAGCTGACGAATATTGGACTCGGCACTATTAATAATATCGTCAAACGGCTTGGACCGATGGCTGATTTCCAAAATGGATGCGCCGACGCCCGGAAGACAGAGAAGTTCTTCCTGCGCTTTTTTCAAAACGGAAACCGGCATAACAGCCGGACCAGCGGAAAAATTGTAAAGTCGTTCTTCCATTGTGAAGTTCCTCTTTTGATTTGCCAACTTGCATCCTCTTATGTATACTACGCTTACAGTACGTCAGGACGTCGCAGCCGGTCTTGGTGAACGGGGTGACTGCCAGGTAGGACCCGGATCCGTAAGGGGAAGATTCCCGTTATCTTCCAACCAGCGTTTATCATACCACAAAAAATTGCTACGACAAGGAGTAGGGGACCCGGCGCCTGTACGTCAATTGGGGGATAACCCGCCACGAGAGCCTGATTGTTTGCGTTGTTTGCCAAGCCACGCGTTAACGAGCAGGCCCCCCCCATTATCGCAAGAAAGTTTGACACGCACCCATTCCTCATTGAGCCGCAAATGCAACCTATTGACAGTTTTGGTATTATCTGTTATTATATATGTACTTGTAGACGCGGGGGTACTGGCTAACCAAAAGTTAATTTACGGTGTTTTTTGCTTTATCGTAATAATAAAAACACAAACAAACTAAAATCATTCCACGTAATACCAAACATATATAGGGATGCTCGCCGAGCCTCTCTTATTATATTGGATTTTTTTGTTTCTGCGTTCGGCAGTATCTGACGTTCTGCAGTTCTGTTTCTGCCTGAAGCAGATCCGAGAACGCAGAAAATATGTTACTGCAACCAAATATTATTTATAACCTGCTCTAGATCCGGTAGGGTAGGTAACGAAAGGACGGTACATCATGTCACTCCGACGAAAAACCTTTGGTTTTACTCTTATTGAACTCTTGGTCGTCATATCGATTATCGGCATGCTGGCCGGAATGCTACTGCCTGCTGTGCAAAACGCGCGCGAAGCGAGTCGAAGGACTATTTGCGTCAACAACCAAAAGAACCTCGTACTGGCCATGAGTATCTACCATTCTTCAAGGAATAAATTCCCACAATTTAATCAAACCGTGCAGACAACAAAAACTTGGAGTACCAGCTACGTAGTCGGCACTGGGGGAGAGAGAATTTACGATACTTACGTGACTATTGGTTGGATTCCTACGCTCATGCCCTATCTGGACGCGGCCCAAATTTGGGAGTTCCTCGACAATCCGCCGGCAGGAACGTCCAATGCGGCAGGAACGTCCGACATCAACCGTGTTCGCATGGACGTGTCTCTTCCTGTCCTTCATTGCATCAGTGCCGGAACACAGGAACCGGGGACAAACTCGTACGTTGCCAACTGCGGAACACCAGACCGAGAGGCAACCAAACCATCCGGGTCAAGTTTGTATCAGGCAGGTGACCTCGGTAAGGCCAATGGCATGCTCAACGATGGGTCGACCGAAGTTCATGGTTCTCCACTCTCACTCGACGACGTTATCGACGGTACAACCAATACACTTCTCCTGTCGGAAAACATGCAGGCAGGGCACTTTTGGGACATTGCCGAATACGACGTTGGCTTCTGCTGGTCAACAGACGGAACACAAATTGATACCAATACAACTTATACATGCCCCGACCTTGCCTCCAAAACAGAGGCTGCCATTATGGCCGCTGGCAATACGGTCTACAAGGTCTGCTGGCGTGCCAATCGGACCTCGTCCTATACAGGAAACAGCAAAGGACAATACCTGCAAATCGGCTCCTACGGCGGCGCAGCAACCGCATTCACCGATAAAACTTCGTCTCCCTTGGTCATTAATAAGTGCGCGAAAGATGTTTCCGGCGGACGTACCTGGGTAACGGCTCGCCCTTCTTCCGCGCATCCGGGTACAGTCGTGGCAGGAATGGTCGACGGTAGTGTCCGTGTTATTAATGAAGGCGTCGACAAGACCTGTTTCGCTCGAGCTATGACGCCCTGTGATAAGAAATCTGATGCCGCATCAATTTTCAGTGCATTAGGCGTTTTCTCGCCCAATTCTCTCGACTGAGTGCCCATGCGTTTATGAGCAGCCGGGGAATCCATTTCGTTATTTGCTGGGTCGGGCCCTGCAAGCAGGCCCTCCCGGTAAGCAGTCGGGAACGATACTTGACAAAACACGAAAGCGGGGTTATAATGCGTAAAAATAAGGGTTTGTAACAGAACCGAGCGCATAAAAAACGGTGTGGGGCGTAACAGTCGCAGGTTGAATTCGTGGTAAACCGACTGTGGACAAACTCTCCTGTTTTTTCTGCTTATATTATAATGAGTAAAGATGAGGCTGAACTGTGTATATCTCACTGGACTGGATTTCTGATTTCGTGGATCTTTCGGATCTTTCCCCTGAAACCATAGCCGACCGTTTGACCATGTCGACGGCCGAAGTGGAGGGGTTAGTTACCCTAACGCGGCATACGCAAGGCGTGCTCGTGGGCGAAATTATCGCTTGCGAATCGCTCAATACCGCGGAACACGAAGGCGGGAAACAACTTACGTTCTGCACTGTTCGTTGCGGCGATCGTCAGTACACAACCGTGTGCGGGGCTCCTAATGCCCGAATTGGTCTGAAGGCCCCTTTTGCCCCGGCGGGCATTCAGCTCGGCGAGAAACAGCTCCAGCGTACCGAAATGGCCGGCCACGTCAGTGAAGGAATCCTTTGTAGTGCCGCTGAACTCGGAATGAGTTCCTGGCATGAAATCCTGTTCGAATGTCCGGCGTCTGTGCCCGATGGCACGCCGTTCGAGTCGCTCGTTCCGACCCGTGATACGCTTATTGAAATTGATAATAAGAGTCTGACGCACCGGCCTGACCTCTGGGGTCATTATGGAATTGCACGGGAATTGGCCGCGATTTTTCATCGTCCACTCAAGCCCCTGCCTCGACACGCGGTCGACTCGTATCGCGACCTCCCGGCCGTTTCGATTGAAATTGCCGACGAGAATTGCCCCTGCTACTCGGCTATTATTCTCCGCGTTTCGCCGGGCACGAATGGCCTGCCGTCACCAGTGGTTATGCAGCGGCGCCTCCATGCACTAGGCCAGCGAACCTATAATCTGCTCGTGGACGTTACGAATTACGTCAGTCTGGAACTTGGCCAGCCGACGCACGCGTTCGACGCGGATCTCGTTTCCGCTATTCGGGTTGCGCCGATGGGTAAGAAAGGCACGTTCCAAACACTCGACGGCGTTGAGCGCGCGATGCTGCCGGAAGACATGATGATTTGCGACGGTCCGAAGCCCATTGCCATTGCCGGTATTATGGGCGGTCTGGAGACAGAAGTTACCGCGAAGACAACGCGAATTGTTCTGGAATCGGCGAACTTTAAGTCGGCCCGAATCCGGAAAACGGCCGGACGGCTCGACTTACGAACCGACGCCTCACAGCGTTACGAAAAGAGTCAGCCGCCGTACAATGTCAAGACCGGAACGGAACGCATTATGCATCTGATGGCCGAGTCGGGCATTCCGCTCAAAGTGGAGAGTCGATTCTCGCTGGCCGGGAATCTGGCCGGAGAGGTGCGTGAAATCCTCCTGCCGCCTGGCCGCCTGAATGCGCTGGCCGGAATCGACTTCCCGAACCAAACGATTCTCGACATTCTTCATTCGATTGAATTTCAAGCGGAATTTCTGGCCGACGGCTCGCTCAAAATTGGTGTGCCGCCCTTTCGCAGTGCCAAGGATATTTCCATTCCGGAAGATATTGTGGAAGAGGTTATGCGTCTGTACGGTTTTGACAATATTCCGCCGGTCCTGCCGCGACTGTCGCTGGCCCCATTGCATGTGGAAAAATATATACGCATGGAGCATAAAGCGCGGCGTCTGCTCGCAACCGCCTACGGCTTTCATGAGGTGCACAACTACGGCTGGATGAACGATAACTGGCTTGCCCGACTTGGCTTTGAGCCTGGCGCAACGCTCGTATTACAGAATCCGGCCGCCGCTCCGGAGTCCCGACTGCGTACGACTCTTATCCCGAATCTGTTGACTCTGGTTCCGAAGAACCGGCCGTTCCGCGACCAGTTCCGCGTCTTCGAACTCGGCCATGTCTACTTCCCGGTCGGTCCGAACGATTCCCAGCAGCCGTGCAAAGACAGTGCGGAAAAATGTCTGGAGCTACCGCGTCTGGCCGGCGTGAGTTATCTTCAGTCGGGCCAATCGCTGGACGAGCATTATCTTTCCGTCAAGGCCGCAGTGGAAGATTTAGGGCGTGTCTTTGCACAAGAGGACTATCCGCTCACCTTTGCCGCCGTTACGGAAGACGCGTCGCCTTGGCAGAAGTCCGGTACGGCTGTGCACATTATTCAGGACGGTCAGGTCATCGGTTCGCTCGGCTATGCGGACAAGTCGCTCATGAACGTCCTTTCGCCAGAAGGCGGTCAGGTTATCTGGTTCGAAATTGAACTGGATCGGTTTAAAGGGAACCTGTACCCGGCGACCCGCTTCACCGAGCCGCCGAAATTCCCCGGTTCCTGGCAGGACTTTTCGCTCTTGTGGCCTCTTTCAGACGGCTATGAGAAGTTGGAGTCGCTCCTGAACACGTTTACTGACCCGCTCATTTTGCGTCGTGAATTCCTCACGCTCTATAGTGGCAAAGGGTTAGACAAAGGCTGGGGGAGCTACTCCTTCCGCTACGAAATCGGCGCCACCGACCGCACCTTAACCGGCAGCGAAATCGACGCGTTTCACGAGAAGTTTCTCGCTTTTCTGAAATCGAATAACGTTAGTATAAGATAACGAGTCGGTCGCTGGCATTGTTTTTTTGATATTTTTTGTAGAAAATACCGTTACAGGGGCAAAAAATGCTTGACAAGTCATTTTCTACCCTGTACAATAATAGTAACCACTGCGAAGTGGGTCGTATTTGGGAAGCATGCCGTTTCCGCCAACTTTTCCGTTGTGCGGTGTTTGGAGTCGGGCCTGACTACCGGGTAGTCAGACAAAAGCTCCAGACGCGTAGTGACGCGGCAGCATAAGAACAGATCATCCAGTTGGAGGTATGAAAGAAAAACAGAATACGTTACTGATTCGTTATAATTTTTAGTATTCCATAATACTGAATTTTCAACACTGCATCTGCACAATGTACCACATTGCTCTTCGGAGCGAACTCAAATGTAGTGTTGAAAAGGGCGGTACTCTCTCTCATATATTCTATGAAACAGGGAGTGCCGACTCCTTTAATTTTTTTGTTGTTTTGAAACTCCGTGGTACGAGTGTGCAGTGCAGCAAAAGAATAAGGAGTCGGTTCTTCCTGTTTTGTTTTTTCTTGTTCTTAATTTCCCCTATACTGACCACCACGACTCTCGTACTCTGTCCTGTGTGCTACCTTATGCCAGCCGGACAGAGCGTAAAGAGAATCCAGACCGCGTATAACATCGAGTAAACCGCGATGGCCGGTGGTTAAAATTGTAGTTACGTTTATTTTGGATCGCGAAGCCTTCGCTCAATTCCAAACAACCAAAAACAACAAGAGAGCCACTGACGTAACCCGTCAGACGGCGAAAGGGGGGATGATTTTGATTTTATTGCTCATTGACACTGGCCATCATGCCGGCGGTTTACAGGTGGCAGATGACGACGGCATAACGCCCGAAGCTGCTGTCCTCGGCTTAATGGCCCCTATCGACTTGGATTTCGACCAGCGACTATGGCGCACCCCCACTGGCCTAGGCATGTACGTAAAAAACTATTATTAATTTTACCCTTAAGTAAACATTCAAAACTTAAACAGGAGCCGTTCTATGAACAAATCAATCGAGGAAATTTTCTCTCAAGGAGTAGTAAACCTATTGAAGGAGAGTGTCTCCAATTGCTCCCAATTATTTCCCTTTGGCACAAGTCACAATAAGGATGGTGAAGGAAGCAAAGAACCAATTGAACTCAGCGTCGACAATGCCATTGTTTTTGCAAAAAAAGCTCAGCAATACTTTCCGGAAATTGTATCCACACGGATTAGTGAGATCATTAACGAAAATACAGGAATTGTCACTATTGTGCAAACAATGATAGACTCCGAAAACAAAACTGTATATACTGATGATTCTCACGAAGATTGTGTTGGACGACAATTGCCGAAAGACTCCCGTATATCCGAGGGAATTCGAATTTTGATGGGAGGTGATGTAACTTGCGTACTTCCACTTCCTCAATATCAACTAACATATACGGACGTGCTTGCCTATGCACGATCACTAAAAACGAAAGGACATGATATCACAGCGACTATGCTTAGCAGAGTAAAGAATGAACAGACCGGACAAGAATTTATCTGGCAAACGATGTTAGATTCCAATGGGGAAACCATATACTCCGATCGGAATCGTAAGGATTTTTTGGGAAGGCATTTTCCCCCTAATACACAGTTATGCGACAAATTAACGGATTTGATGGAGGAAGATGGCAAATGTACAATCTCGATCTCGCTGCGATAACAATCAAAAATTAATGAAGGGGAGAAAAATAATGTGGGACCTATTATTTGCAATTGGGGTAGGGATTTTGGCTGGGGCAGTAATTTCCCTGACAATAGAAGCCGTGTATAAAAACATTATATACCCATTATTTTGTCAACGGCCAGCCATTAGTGAAATAGAGGCAGTATCACTAGGTAGCCTCAAAAAATGTGTAAACTCGGCTATCGCCAGCACTATGGACCCGAGCAGAAAGCAAATGTATCAATCTGTCCTTAATGCACTTGAATCGGGTCTTGCAGATTCTACTGTCATTGCAATGGGACATGATAAACAAGACAACATAAACTACTATAATAAAATGGTAGGGGAACCAGCAAGTGATTTTTCATCTTGCATTCAACGGTTTGATCGCTACGGAAACGTAACAAAAATTCCACTCTATCGTTGAAAGGGTGGTTGATGGTAGCTTGTACTTTTGTGACTTAAAACAGAACTACAAGTTATAGAGCATATGTGGATGTGTAAAACTAACTAGACAGAACAGAAGATTGAATTGAAAGGTTTAACGATGTTAACAATACTATTTGGAATGTTGTCACTGATTGGAACAAGCTTATTTTATCTGGGAGCCATTACTCTCATATCATTTATCGTCACTAATGTCATTAGTGGAGTCGTTAACTGGCTTTGTCAGTCAGACATTACTGAGGCAGGCGGTATAAAAGGTGTTTCGTTAAAGAAAGATGTCGTTGATAAAATGATCGTTGATGCTAAAAAGTCCACAACGGATCAAGAAAAAATTCAGCAGTATGATGCTCTACAGCAAGCACTCAATGTTGGCAGTTCGGATGATATATTGACCTTGGCGCAGAACTCGCAAGGTGACGTAGTCGCAGGAACATCATTTAAGTCCAGTGATTATTCGCGACAGTCTGATGACGCCAGGGATTATATCATGGCGACGGACCGTAATGGAAACAGTCTGTACAAAACGAAGATAACCGCTTAATACGCAAAGGAACATATCAATGGAATCAATTAAAGAGGCTATACTCAACAACATACCATTGGTTGTTGTAGTAATGTCAGGAGTAATCATTGGAACGTTTTTTGGCATTCTGGCCATTCGAAGAAAGATGAAAGACATTACGGTAAACATTTTCACTTACGATGATGCAACAGCATATGCAAAAAAAATGCAGGAACAACATCCGGAAATTGTTTCGACGATGATATCATTTATCGTAAACGAAAAGACTGGCAAAAAAACGATCATTCAGACTTTGATTGACAAAAATGGAAATGTCATACAAAAAAATAATGATGAGTTATTAGGTCGTATTTTTTATGTAAAGCAGGTTTGTGAAAAGCTGAATGATCTATTGCAAAGCGATGCAAAATGTACCATTGCATTATAAAGGGGGAAGTAATAAATGTCTAAGAAGCTACATATTATTGGGTTACCTAAGAATGAGGAGTATGACTCAGAGAACAGTTTTCTTCGGTCAATTTTTATAAAGTATTTGAATAAATACTTTACTAAAACTAAAATCGATAACCTGAACATGTTGGTTTATACATCTGATTCAGATTCGGAACATGATGCCTTAGTCCGAGAAAAACAATTGGAAATACAGATTTCAAAATTATTCTCAACGACGAAAGATCATCATCAAAGTGATTCCTCTTCAGAACATTCCGACGAAAATGATTTTGAGAAACGAGCGACTCAATATAAAGGTGAAAAACCTTTTTATACATTTGAACGTTTAATAGTAAACGATGAGGTTTTGGGGGAAATAATGCGATCTTTAACATTATTTTCGCACCACGATTTAATGTACCATGATTGGGGATTATCAGAAATAGATCCTTTTCCTGCAGTCGCACTTAATTTTTATGGTCCTTCCGGGACTGGTAAAACTCTCGCAGCGCATGCGATAGCAGATTATTTAAACAAGAATATTATTATTGCAAGCTATGCCCAAATTGAGAGTATGTATCACGGAGAAGGGCCAAAGAATGTTGAGTCTCTGTTTTTCGCCGCTGAACGTGATAATGCCGTGCTTTTTATCGACGAAGCAGATTCACTACTATCTCGGCGATTAACTAATGTCACACAAGGATCTGAACAAGCAATAAACTCTATGCGGAGTCAACTTTTAATTTGTTTGGAAAAATTTCATGGCATCGTTATCTTTGCTACAAATTTGTCAGAGAATTATGATAAAGCTTTTGAGACAAGAATACGTAGTATTCATTTTTCAATGCCGGATGAATTATGTCGCAAGCGAATTTGGGATAAACATATTCCATCACGTTTCCCAATTGATGAGAATATTACGCGTGAGCATCTGACAGATTTACTCGCACAGAAAGATGATTTCTGTGGCCGCGATATTCGTAATGCGATCAAAAGCGTCGCAGAAGACCTCGTGACATCTGAACGGGAAAGAGCTCAAATTGAGGACTTCTATGAAGCTATAGAAAGAGTGCGATCACGACGACTCAAAGACGCTCCCAATGCAGAAGGAAAAGAACTCCCACTTAACGACGAGCAAAAAGGGCTCTTAACTGAACTAATACAGGATAAAATCAGCGATGAAGAAACAATTGCCCCAAATGAATCGAATATCGCAGTCTAACAATACAGTGTTCCCAATGTATTAAAATAAAGAACAACGTAAGTGCCAGATAGTTGGATATGATTCGATTTGATGTCACTATAAAGGAATAAAGGATTCAGAACTGAATGGACAAAATTGCAACTACTTGGTTTTATTATGACATAAAAGGAATCAAGCGAGGTCCTCTCAATGACCAGCAATTGAAATCCGCAGTCATGCAACAAGTTATTAAGCCTGAGACTCTTCTTGAAGATGTCTTTGGCCACAGCGGCAAGGCATGTCAGATTCAAGGTTTGTTTCCAGCAAATGCGTCACAAGCAAATGTTATCGCGCCACCTACAGTCATAGCCAACAATAACCCGTCTTTGGGCGATCCTATTCGTAAAGATGGTCCCGGTGATGAACCAGAAATTCATGAGCAAGCGACAGCTGGTCTCCCGCCAAAAAATAGGGTTTTGGCGGGATTACTGGCTGTTTTTGTCGGTTGGTTCGGTATACATCGTTTTTACCTTGGGAGCTGGGGGTCTGGCCTGCTCACTTGCAATCTCCTTTATTTATACTCTTTAATTGTTGGTTCCAAAAACTCAAGCGTTATTGATATACCAACAAGTTTCCTTGCGTTCCTCTCTGCTGCCTTCATTCTCGGCATTATTGGTTTGGTAGATGGAGTGAAAATTTTGAAGATGAATGATGAAACATTTGAAACCATTTTTTCACGAGAAACAGAATCGCCTTTTCGATCTTGTGGTTGTCGTGACGGAATTATGGGCTGTGGATGTTTAATCATTATTATAATAGTAGTCTTATGTTTTTGCTTAAAAAAAATAAGACTGCAAGAAATTAATAGTACCTTAATGTTACGTGATTTCGTGACATTAAGTTTTTCCACCGTTGTATATTTCCCTAAATGAAAGGATGTTAGTTATGAAAGCACCAGTACTGAAAACTGATAAAGAAGTTGCATTCCATCTGTTTGCCTTAAAGAGACTGGCATTGGCAGACAAGACAGTTCTTGATTCAGAAAAAGATTGTATTTACAAGATTGCAAATCTGTATAAAATCGTACTTTCCATGGATTGTTCTCTGGACGAGCTTGTAGCGCAACTTGACATGACAGAGGAGGAGTTTGAAGCGGGGCTTGCTGAATTAAAGTCCTCGCCACAACGTGCAAAACTTCTCATAAAAGATTTGGTTACGACTGGCTTGGCTGATAATGACTACTGCGAAGAAGAACGAGCTATGGTCTCGGAAGTCGGTCGCAAGGTGGGATTGCACCCATCGCTGGTACACGAAATTGAATTCACCGCGATGCGTTTGAATCGGGCTATGCGAGACATGGAGGTCTTGATCGGACAGAGTTGAGTTTTTGTTACAGATGAGGTTACCGCGATTTTTGTTCTATCCACTGCGTGGGATGTCTTTACCTTCGGCGCGGGCGATGGTGACGACGGTGATCTCTTTTGCGCCGGCGCTGAGCAGGAGTTTGGCTATTTCCGTGCAAGTTGCGCCGGTCGTAAAAATGTCGTCGACCAGGAGAATTCTCTTTCCTGCTATGTCAAGCGGGCGGCGCAGGAAGCGTGAGCGGGGCCTTAGGGCAAAGGCGCCGGCGACGTTGGTTCTTCTTTTCGGGCCTGGTAAAGACGACTGACGTCGGGTTGCCCGATGTCGCTGGAGCAGGTTGGAACGGCAGGGGACGCCGAGCGACTTGGCGTACCAGGCGGCCATGACCTCCGGACTGTTTATGCCGCGCAACAGGCGGCGCAAAAAGTGCATGGGAACCGGTACGACCAAGTCGATTTCAAGATTTGCAAAATCATCGCGACGCAGTAGAGTCGTCAGCCGGGCAAGCGACCAGGGAATCTCGCCGCCGGTTCGATGCTTGGCCTGTAACAGGAGCGATCGTAGCGGTTCACAATACGGGCCTAACGCAATCACTCGACGGAAGGGAAAGGTCGTCTGTTCACAGCTTATGCAGCGCTCGGGCCGCTCGCCTTGGGTGAACAGACTCCCACCGCAATAGAGACAGATTTTTTTTCGCGGCGCGGCAATTTTCTGGCGACAGGCACGGCAGAACATAATCGCATGACGGCCGTTGTAGTCGTGCCGATATTCTTTGTGGTCGAGCGCCTTATTACACGCCAGGCATCGCGGCGGATACAGCAGGTCGGCAAGAGTGTCGCCGAACCATTTCAGCAATCTTCGCACGCGGGGCACTCGCGCAGCCTTTTTCGCTGGCCGGTTCAAATCTTTTTTTCCGTAACGAGTCGTGCAAAATGTTCAAAGGAGCGGTCCCAGGTCGCTTCCCCTTCCTTATCGAAGAAGCAGCCGGGTATCTGTCGCTTGGCACGATGATGCGCGACGCATTCGCAGCACAGGCCTCGCTTGGGACATGATGAAGTGCAAGTGCAATTTTTTAAATTTTTCTCTTTTTGGCATTCCATGATTCGTTCTCCCTGATATTGACGTATTGACAAAAGGCGGACGCAGGTCACGAGCCTCGTTGCCTTGAGTTGTGATTGATCTTTATAGTATAACGTAAAGGGTACAAATGTAAACGCACCCCGAAATTTCATTGCGGACGCCGGCGCGTAAACCGGCGGGGCAATGTAAACCGGCGGAGCACGTTAGTTTTTCTTTTCTCCAATGGAGTAATAAAATTCGCGAGAAACGATCGCCGGGGCATTGATATCGGACCGCACCTCAGCGGTAAAGATGCCATTGGTAACCGGTTTGGCGGCATTAAAGGTCATGGAGACGGTAGTCTCGGAATTGGGGGCAATGGCCGGAACGTCCAGAACGAAGGATCCTGTGGAAGAGACGGGCGTGGCCCCGGTCGGAATGGACGAGAGCAATGCCCATGGTGCAACAGCCCGATTGCGTTCCGGCGTGCAGTAGAGCTTAAGTCCCGAAAGCGTATAGCTGTCGCGATTGACGATTTTAAACTCGAAGAGGACCCGGGTGCCTGTCGTAAAGGCTGGGCTGCCTTCGCCACGCGGAATAATTTCAAGCTGAATGTCGGGCCGGGTCGCGGGTATGCCCACCGGATTCGTATCGACGCCGGCAACAGGTCCGGAAGAAGGAGCGGGCGCGACGTTGATCGTTGCCGTTGTACGGTCGAGCAGCTTACCATTACCGTCTTTGGCTTCAATACTAATGGTTTTGGCGCCAGGCGTGGTCGCGCGATAGACGAACGGGAACGAGGTCCCCGTTATCTTGTCAATCGGTTGCGGATGAAAATCGATTTTTCTCTGGTCATAAGTTTTTGTATTATCGTCATTATCGACGAAGACAACGCCATCGGGCAATTGTGTTGATATGACCACAGCGGGAATAGCCCGTCCGGAGGGATTATCCATAGTCAGTACGGCGCTGATATTCTGATTAACGGCCGCGGAGGACGGAAAGGCGTCGATAAATCGGAACGTCACAGGCACCTCGGCAGCAGGAGTCGCAGCGGGAGCTGGGCTGACCGGGGGCGAGGTCGGCACGGGCGTATTCGGCTGCGTGGGCGCAGCGAGTGGTGGAACGCCGGGAAACGTAGCCGAGGGGGTCCCCGCAGGAATCACGCCGGGCGTAACCACGACGTTCGGGGCAACCCCCGCGCCTGTGCGACGCTCAATTCGAGGATTCAGGTCAATCGCCCCAGTCGTCTGAATATTCAGGTCAAATTTTATATCGACCGAATTCTTCGCGGGTATG
The DNA here is from genome assembly GCA_030539295.1 of Planctomycetia bacterium. Classification (GTDB taxonomy): domain Bacteria; phylum Planctomycetota; class Planctomycetia; order Pirellulales; family Thermoguttaceae; genus JAUNBG01. Next base: position 56,846 of record JAUNSJ010000013.1, read on the forward strand.
TTCAGGAGATTCCACGTAGCGACGTTGCCTTCCATGGCGGCCACAGGCGTACTATTGACCAGTTGCGTACCCGCAGGCAAAGGCAGTCGGACGACGCCATCCTGACTCGAGGCGGTTAAATTGGTCACGGTAATTTGGTACGAGGCATTCTGTCCGAGTCGAATGCTGGTCGAGCCGATAATTTTCACATTAAAGAAGGCGCCACTGGTCCACGACTGCGAGACGGTCCGCTCGGCAATGGTAAGACGTTCGGCAGTGGGCGAGGCAGGGCGTATGACTTTAACGGCAATTCGCGTTGTCCCGGCATTAATCACGCGCTGGGCAAGCATAACATTTGCCTGACCACTGGCGTCGGTGACCGTTTCTATGGCCTGGTCGAAGTTGGGTCCGAACCCGGCGTCCGGCCCGGAGAGGATTTCATAGCGGACAATCCAGCCTTCACGTCCGGCTGCGGGATTCGATTTACGCACAACCGAGGTCGACAGCATGCGTGACTCACCGGTCGGGGCAATACCACTACTGGGAAAGAAGAGTTCCGCGTCGATCCAGTGAATCTGACTCGTTGCCGACCGCTTTTTCCAGTCGTCTATATTATTGGCCATAACGGAGATACTCGAATCGCCTTCAATTCCCGACTGCACCGTTGCCCAGGACTGCCCTTTAAGAATACTGATATCGTCGAGGGGAGTCGAAGTGCCACGATGAACACGCCAGAGTCGCGGCGACGTCTTGGTCACCAGGAATTTATCGCTATTTTTACGCGGCATGTCGCGGTCGCACGAGATGAGGCACATATCCGGATTCGTTGTCAGGAAGTGGCCGGAACCGTCGAGCGACCATTCGAGCCGTTCCTCGGACCGCAAAAATTCATTGTCAGGTCCGACGTAACTGCTTACGAGCACGACTTCTGTGCCGATGGGCGCGACAATGGACCGCGGCTCGACGACGACCAGAGGGCCACGCTCGGTCAGTTTAGTCGGAAAGAGAACGGCGCCGTTGGGACGCTGACTGGTCCAGGATATGGCAGGTGTCTGTTCAAGTCGAGGCGGTTCAACGACTTGCGCGGTCGTCGGGGCCCAGGGACTCGACGTACTGCCACCCGCCCCGGCAACGTTTGCCCCGACTTCCTTTTCCTTGGAATCAGCGACGGTTTTCGCCCCTTGGGAATTTTGCGTATTGAACAGGCACTTGCCACTGGGGTCGAAGAGGCGCGTGTTTGTACTGGCGCAGCCGAGGAGGAGGAGCGAGGCCACGAAGAAAATGATTGCGTGGGCCGCCCTACAGGCCTTGTAATTCCTAATGTCGTTATTCATGGTTTCACCCGAAGTTCTGTTGAAATTCATTTAAACGGTTTAACCCCTATTTTAACTCAAATCGCAACTAATTTCATGAAAAAAAGATTTTTTTCTTCAAGTAGTACGACCGATTTTATGTCGAGAATTGATAAAATCGGTATAATCGATAAAATAGGAACATCTTATGCCCCACCTACAACGTATACTTGGGCCCACACGCCTTTTTTCAGTCAAAACTGCTCTTGCGTTCGCCCGGAAAAATCATTAAACTCACTTCTGACCCTGAGTCCGGGAGACGGTGAAAGCCACAAAGTCGGCTTACTCCCGACGGCGACGCGGGAAGCCACCACGCGTACAAAAAATGATTACTATATATATAATGACAATGATTATGGACAGAATATGTTTTACGGCCAACGCTCCCTTTTTCCCGGAGTGCGAGTCTGATTACTCTGGGACCAAGGTGATGCAGGGGCGTTCCGACAGGCAAAGCCATAAAGAACCGGCGTCTTTCGGCAATGGGTTTGGTTTGCCAACAGCGGCCTTGCTGTCGATCTTGGTCTGCTTAACGTTTTTCGCGACGCGGTCAGAGGCTCTCGCACAAGACACGTCAGGCGATCAGCAGGAAATCGTCTCGTTCCGATTGCCTGTAAGTGTAGAGCAAGGCTCTGTTTATGCCGGACCGGGTAAACAGTATTATGTAACCCGGCAGATGGCAGCAGGCGAAATCGTGGAAGTCTATCTTCGTCAGGAAGACGGCTGGTGCGCGATACGTCCGCCCGCTGGCAGTTTCTCCTGGATCAACGGAAAATATGTCACGCCAGACGAACAGAATGGCGGAACAATAACCTGGGACGAACAGGGGCGTGAAGTCCCGGTTCGCGTCGGCGCGCCTTCGGTCATGAAGAGCACGGTCATTCAGGTCGGTCTGGCGAACGGACGGCGGGTCCAGATTCGAGGCGAAATGCAACTCCCCGGCGGTGCGGTCTGGTACAAGATAGCGCCGCCTGCAGGCGAGTTCCGTTGGATACACGAGTCGGAACTGGGCGGTGGCGATACGCTGGCGCAGATACCGAAACGACTTACGACGACGCGTGACTATCTGGCGTCGTTCGACACAGGCGCCAAGGACACGGCTTCGCAGGTCGTTTTTCAGCAGGAGTTCCAGGCCAAGCCGACCGATATTCCGGAGTATCCCTCCACTGAACAGACTGCCTCACAAAGGGCAACGGGTTCTGACCCGATTCCCGAACTGGCTGCAGATGTCTCCCGAAAACCTTTTACGGCAAGTGGTTACATTACGGAACAGGAGATGGCACAAGCGGATATAATCCCGCAGTATGAGCGATTCATTCCAGAAACGCCAGCTTATCAACCGTCAGAATATGCAGGCCGTTATGACGCAACAAACACGTCGTCGGCAGTCTCAGGTCCGGTCAACGGTTGGCTCCTGGACGCCAATGGCAATCCGGTCCCTGTGCCGTCTTCGCGACAGCCGGTCGTCAGTACGGTTCCACGTCCGGAGTCCGGGAGTCAGCAGGGGAAGACCGCGAAAAAGATGCAGTTTGCCTTTTCCGGGGATAACTCGCCCTTCCGAGGCTGGACCAATAGCAGCAGGAAAGTCGCCAGTACGGCACTAACGTCAAGCGGACCAGCAGCGTCGCATCACGAGGCAAAATCACGCTCCATGCCGATCCTCATGCCGCCGAAAGCGGGCCCCACCATCGTTCCGCCCCATGACTATCAGCCCATGGCCCCGCCGATGAGTACGGGGGACGGTCGAAATTCTTCCGCGGTACCGCCCGCAACGCCGGCGGCTCCCAAGCCATCGTTCATGGCCATTGAAGGCGACGCCCCACACCTGTCGCAGTACACAGGCAAGCCGGCGTCAGACCCCATACGTCCCGTTTCGGCCACGCTCACACCGAACCAACTCGTGCCGGAGAACTCGCCTCGGACATCCGTAACTTCTGGAACAGAAAAACCTTTGGAAACCACTGACGGTTCCGCCACATGGCGTGCCCCGGCTGACGTCGCCGGTCAAACCCAGAGCCGACCATCGCCGGCGGCTGGAGCGACCTCAAGAATCGGGGCCCCTCCACGTCAGGGGCAACCGGTACCGTGGTCCGGGGAGCAGGTAACGCCCTCGGTCTCTGCCTCGGGCGCGTTCGACGCAATGGGCATTTTTGGCTATTTTCCTGACCGCCCGGAAGGCTATCCGCGCTATGCTCTATTGCGTCAGCAGGGGAGTGAAATGACCATTGTTTGCTATGTGGAAGCGGAGTCGGGTGAAAATCTTGACCGGTTTATTGGCAAGACCATTGGCGTTAAGGGGACTCGCGGCTGGTATCGAGGAGTGGGCGATACACGACCGGTGGTCACCGCGCGGACGATTTTTTGTCTGAAATAAGGCATTTTTGTCTGAAATAAGTGAGGACAGGCCGGTCGTGCGTGTCAGACGGCTCGCCTGTCTGCGGGTCGTTGTGGCCTCGCAATTTCATTAGCTTGGGTTGATTTTGGCATGTATTCCACGATTCCATCGCGTGTTAAGACAATCGCGCGGAAACGTCGAGGGGCGGGGCGTCTTAAAGAGTCCCGGGCCCGTACAGGCGAGAGGCCTGTTTTTTTCGATAAAAAAGGAAATTTTTTCTTAAAATACCCAATATTCTTTTATCAAGTCGTTGACATGGAGCCTTGTAACAGGTAGAATTTTGGTGTCTGTGGAGGGAAAGGGTCCGTTTTTAGCCCGTGTCCGAGTACCCGACTGCCGACGTTTCCTGTTCCTCCGGTGTTTTTCGTCTGGTTCCCGGCATCAGGCTTAGGCGAGCGTGTTCCGAGGTGAGAAGTCGAAAGAAACCGGTCATATCAGCTTGTAAGCGTGAGGAAGAGCATTCCCTAAAGAGAGTAATTCGAACGAACGGAAGGCCGTTTTACAATGAGTTTTGACGATATTTTTGCTGACATATTTCCGAAGAAGGAGCCTGAAATACAAGCTCCGAAGCCGAACCCCTGTCCGGACACGTGTCAGATTTTGGATGAACTTTTGACCTACCTGCCGGAAAAAGACGAGAATACGCCGCAATTGTACGCCGATGTCAATCCGATGCCATTTCTCAATAAGAGCAACCAGGGTCAAAAGCTGGAAGAGTCGAACGGTGAGGACGATGGTGCTGTGAGTCACGATTTCGACCCTTTTGATTTCTTGTCACGGCGTAAGAACGGTCCCTTTAAGAAGGGTAAGAAGGCCAGAAAAAAGAAGAGGAAACGCGGCAGTACGGTCCCGACGGACCCCGATTTCGACGAAGAGGCCTTTCTTGAGGAATATGGTGAGTTCCTTATCGACGGCGGGAAGAAAAAGTCCAATGACGACGCCCCTGATAATGGAGAGTCCGACGACGGGAATGACGAGGAATGGGACGCGGAGTCCAACAAAGAATTTTCGTTTAATCCGGACGATGTCACGCGTGAAAAAATCGACGAATTGCGGGACCGTGTGGCGCGAGGCGATTTGCATCTCCGGGGCGATCTGGCTCACATGCTCGCTCTGTATACGAGTGACCCGACCCTTCCTCTCCCCTCCGAGGAGATACAGCAATTGCTCAATGAGGCGCTGGAGCTGCTGAATACTCTGATTGAGGAAGGGGAGCTTGAGTACCGCGGGTCCTACGCCAAGGTCCTGCTGAATCAGGCGGCCTGTCTTGTGACCGAAGGCGAGTCGCCTATCTCCATGACGCCCATAACCAATACGATCAACTACATAAACGGCCTGATCAATGGTGTTGACGACCAAAATGAGTTGCAGTTCCTTTTGGCAATGGCATACCGGATTCAGAGTGCCTATTACATGCGAAACGATCTTCCGAGCGCAGGGCTGACCTCACTTCTGGAGTCGGAAAAGATCTGGGACGAGTTAGCCACAACAGGCGACGTGGAATATCTGTCGTCCCAGGCCAGTGTTTACGCCGATATTGCTGATACCATGATGAGTATAGGCGACAACGAAGGAGCGGTTGAGTATTATCGCATGAGTGCCTACGCCTGGAAGGACTTGGACGATGATGACCCGACGGCGCTACCGGAATGTGTCAATGCGTTGAATCGACTCGCACAATGCCTTAAGCCACTACATCGGTTAACGGAGGCCTCGCGCGTGCTGGACGAGGCGTTGACTCTTGAACGTCTTCTGGCCGAAGAGGAACCGGAACGCTATACATCCGGTCTCATTCAACTTCTCGACGCAAAATGTGAATATTATTACAAGCTCTCCAGCTACGGTGAGGTTATCAAGATTCAGAAGGAGATTTCCGATTCGTATGAGCGGTTTCAGGCAACGCGTAACAGTCCGATTACGCCCGAGACATGCCGCACACGCGGCGAGATGATCCGGAAAAAAGGCATTGCCTATCAGAGCGCGGAGCAGTACAGGAGCGCCCACCAATGTTTTCGGGAGGCCCTGGCCTGGGTCTGGCAAATGAAGACCCTCTATGCGGTCGACATACGCTATATGGCAACGGCGATCGGGCTCGATGAAAGTATGACCTATTTCTCCGAAGGGTATTATCAGGACGCTTATGATATTGTTGTGCGTCTGGAACGACTTATCCAGGTCATGACGAGCGAGAAGACCGCGGCGCAATACCCGGTTATCTATCCGCACATACTGCTGCACACAGCGGAAGTCTGCGAGAAGCTGGGGCGTCTGGACGAGGCAGGCTCCATGCTCGACCGCTATCTTGAATATTGGCAGGAGATCGTTGAGGACGAGGGCTATGTTCAGTGGACCGACACGCTTGCCACGGCCTGTAATAAACGTGTCGACTTTGCCTTGCGGCACAAGGGCGATCTGAATCGCGCACTCGACGACGCGATTAAGAGTCGCAGGCTCCTTCGTGCCCTTGTAGAAGATGAGGGGAAGAATCAAGGGGAGCGCTATCAGAACGCGATTCGGAATCACGCGCTCGTCCTGGACGCACTGGGCCGGAAAGAAGAGGCCAAAGAGGCAATTCGATCCTGCTTCGCCCCCATGGTGACGTTTATTAATAGGGAAAATTGGGGTCGGCTTCGCGAATTTGCCGAACTGGGACTTGCTCTGCTCGCACTCTACGAAGAGGGGACACCGGACGACGATATGGTCGCCGTCTGCGATAAACTGCTCGCCGATCTCGACGGTATGGAGCGCGTTTTTGAAAAGGCCTTTACGCCCCCAGGGGAAGAAGACGATGACGACCTCTCCGACGAGTCCAGCCCTGAGGCCAGTCCGGAAGAACAGGCACGTATTGAGAAGGAACTTACCGAACTTCTGCGCTCGAATAAGGATTTGATTGGCAAGATTCTGCGTTCAAAGGATATTGATAATGATGACTCGCTTGACATAAACGAGCTCTTTGAACTGGACAAGAAGCTGAACAGTATTCCCGTACTGGAACCGCGTAAGAAGAAAAAGCCGCATCTCTCGGAAGATCCGCTGGCGGACCAGAAAAAAATGCTCATTGCCGAAATGTTTGAAGAGGCACGAACCCGCATTCGTTGTGCGCGCCTGGACTACAAAGAGGAGCGAACGGAAACGCAAGCGGTAGCCAAGAGCCTTGGCGCCATGATTGATCGGGCACTGGCGCAGGTTCTTCATGGCAATCGCGACATGTGCGATACGCTTTATTCCTATGTTTGCGAATACGTAAAATTGCAAATGATGCTCATTGACCCGCAAACAGGGGTAAACAAGCTGGACGACCTGGTCCGAGACATGCGTTACCGGAAGTCGTTTGACCGTTCGTATCATTTTCACGAGAAATATTGTGCCTTTTTTGAACTTTATACGCATTTGCTGGAGCACGGGGAAGGTCTTATGACCGGCGACCTGGACGACGCTTACGATATGTATTTCTCTTACTGCCGCATGGGCCAGGAAGAGGGCAACATGTCAGCGACGTACAATCTGTGTCGCATATCGTTAAATCGGGTCTTTTGGCTGCAGATTAAGAATCGTGTTCCCGAGGCGCGGCGCATTTTGACGAATTCGCTCCCGCTTTTAAAGCGGTGCATGGCGGCCGGCTATCCGGATGCCGAACTCTTGCACGGTAAGACGCTCAGCTTTCTGGCACGCTTTCAGAGCGAGATGGGCGAAACGGCTCTGGCAGCTCAGAACGCCGAGGCGGCCATGAAGATTTTCCGAAAATACACGACCGACGAGACGAATCTTGAACTGACGCAGTACCGGGCCGATACGTTGCGACTGCTCGGCTCCGTCTATCGCAAGCGGCAGGAGCCGAAACGCAGTATCGACTGCTATCGAGACGCGGCCGATCTCTTTCTCCAACTTGCGGAAAAAGGCTCTCACGACGAGTTACGCTTCTCCGTCGCCGAAGTCCACTTCCTCAGGGCTCAAGTCTATATTGAGGACCCCGCGGTCATGAATAGCAACTCCGCGCTGGCCGCGCTTGAGACCGGATGGGAAATCTATCTGCAAGTCCCGGAAACCTACCGAATCGATATGATTCGCAAGACGCTCGACCTCTGGTCCGAACTGCTCCGGGAAGCCATGCGGCAGGGCAAGGAGTCACTTATCGTCCGGCTCGCGGACATGATCGATACCTGTTGTGAGAAATTCACGCAGGAAATTCCGGCGGAGAAAATCCCCTTTGTTATTGATCTGGAGATGAACGTTGCCGCGACTTATGTGACTACCGGACGACTCGACACCGGGAGTCAGGTCCTCGACCACGTCAAGAATTTCTGCGATCGGGGCAAGAAGGAGTTCATCGACCACGACGCTGTCAATGACCTCTTCCTGACCCAGTGTGCGCTGGCTGTTATGGAGGTCTGGATTGCCTGGGAACGTCGGGATTACGTTGCGGCCCGGGAAGCGGCTGCGCGGATACGCCCGGAAATAGAGTTCCGGCTCAATGCCCTGCGTCTCGAATTGCGTCGCGACTATACAGAGGAGGTCGATGCCTGGTATCACACGCTTAACGGGCACTACCTGAATTTACGCATGAACGACGCTGTGGCTCTACTCGATTCCGGCCAGGCAAAAGAGGCACTACTGGAACTTGACAGTCTGCGCGATCTGGCGTTCGATATGCTCGACTCGCAGGTGGATATTCTTTTAACGTACGCAACGATTCAGTCGAATCGAAGTGATACATTGCGACGTCTTCACATGCCGGAGCGAGCCGTCTCGACGGCCGATATTGCCATAGAGATTCTGGAAGCGTCTTCGCAGCGGGGCACGCCTCTGGTCGATGGTCTGCTGGCCGAAGCGTTGCGATTTCGCGCAGTTGCCAAGTGGCATTCGGGTTATTTGGAGGACGCGATAACCGACGCACAGCGAAGTGTGCTGCTCCTGCGCACGCTTTACGATAAGGGTGCCGGCTTCGTTGCTCCCGAATTGGGCCGTTCGCTCTTCGTACGTGGCCGACTCCTCTACGCGAACAAGCAGGTCCCCGAAGCCGACGCCGACCTCAATCGCGGCATTGCCATGTTCCGCGAACGCGTAACTCTCGGCCAGCGCCATTTCCTCAAGCAGCTCAAGGAATTCATTCCGTAATACCCCGTTCCCACCTGCTAACGTTCCCGACTGCTTGCAGGTCGGGAACCAGCAACAACGAAAACTATCTGCCATCACACCGTCCCAGCAATAACGCATAAAACAGGTTCCCACCACCAGAGGCTGCCCCCCGCGCAAGCGCGACCGATTCTGAAGCGGGACCTCTGCGTCCCTTCGCGAACTCTGCGTGCTATATAATTCCTTAAAATGGAACAGGTTACGAAAATAACATTCCATCTCAAATACACACTCTCACGACGGTTTATTTTTTAGCGCGTGAAGAATTGCGGACGGTTGGCCGAATGCGCCGCACGCAGGGTCTGTTGCATGGGGCGGGCGGCTTACTCGTTTCGTTATTGCTGGGTCGCGACCTGCGGGCAGTCGCTCCCTGTCAGGGACAGGCAAAACTTTTTTCAATATTTTTTTAAAAAACGCTTGACAAATTTTTAACGGTATGATACAATTAAACGTATACACAAAATACAGTGTATACATTAACAGGAATTTTTCGATTGTTTTACTGTTATTCCTTGTTAATAAATGACTTAGAAAACAGCGAGAACAAACGGCAACCGTGGCCAGAGAAAGTGTGTTGTGAAAAAACCGGCGAGAGAAACAGTATACGAATACATATACGGCAAGATATTATGTGGTTCACTGCCGCTGGGTGCACGTCTGACCGAGGTCGGAATTGCCACGGAACTCGGTGTCAGCCGCACGCCGGTGCGTGAGGCCCTTGCCCGACTGGTGCATGAGGGCCTGGCGGTTAATGTGCCGGGAGAAGGTATCTTCCTTCGCGAAAGTAACCGACACGACCTGGAAGAATTGTTCCAGATGCGAACGATTTTTGAAGTTTTCGCCATTCGGGAAGCGGCCACAAAACTTACGCCAAGCCTGCGTGAGCGTTTGACTGATTCCGTTGACGTCCTGCGGCAGATCGCCGTGGAGATTCGCGACGGGAGTACACGAACCAACGAAGAGCGATGGCGCGATGTCTGTCAGGCGGAACTGAATTTTCACCTGAGCATTATTAAGGCAACCGGGAACGACCGCCTTCTCCGCTGCTATTCGGATACTGTGCTACTGGTCCAGACCATTTGCTGTTTCGAGATCGCGTCGATGCTGACCTACTCGGAAGCCGTTCACAATTACTATCAGCACCGGCGTATTTTAGCTATTATGCGAAGTGGCAACGTCGACAAGGCGGAAAAAGCGATTCGAAAACATTTACAACTCGGTTTGGGTGAGGCACTCAAGCAATACGACGCCAATCATCCGGACCCCCAGAAGCCGGAACCGGCTTCCGTTTGGATGGAAGTATTACGCTAATACGACCGGACACACATTTTTTTGAAAGTGGGAATGGCTCTCACTTTCACACAATCAACCATTCTCAATAAGGAGACGCGGCATGAAAAAGAATTGGAAACAAGCGACACGAAATTTGGTAATCTGCGGGGGGGGGGGGCTTTCCGTCGTTTAAGGAAACTTCTCGCCTTTACCTTGGTGGAGCTTCTGGTAGTCATTGCGATTATCGGAATTTTAATCGCCTTGCTCCTGCCTGCTGTGCAGGCGGCACGCGAAGCTGCCCGACGCATGCAGTGCACGAACAATCTCAAACAGATTGGTGTTGGCCTACACAACTATCACGATACGAATTTCGCCTTCCCGGCAATGGGAGGTTATCGTGGTAACCCTGCCGGCGACACGTTTAATTTTTGGGCTTTTCATTACGCGATCTTACCCTTCTGTGAACAACAGGCAAGGTATGAAGCGATTAAAAACAGTTCTGTCACAGGCAATGACAGAATTCCTGGTGGTTCTGGAGTGTTCGAGGCCACTGAAGGAGTTATCCCCTACGCCTATTGTCCTTCTGAACCAAATAAAGAGACATTAGAACGTACCAAATATGAGTCTCGCGGCAACTATATGGGATGTGTGGGCGACAGTCAGAAGTTCACTCTTGACGCTACGAAATTTCCTTTGAAAACGACGGCGGACCTTCGTGGATTCTTCCGTGATCTTCTCGTTTGGACAACTTTTGCCAGCCTTACCGATGGGTCATCGAATACAATAGCGGCATCGGAAAGAGGATTGGCTCAGTTTGGCGAACGACTTGTTAAGGGAAATATTGTCGTCTTGACCACTTCCGTTGTGCCAGCAACCTGTATGTCAAAAAAGCCATCCGAAGCCGCCTATCCCAGCTCTGTTACGGTGAGTGAGAATAGCCTCACTTGTGAGTCTTTATGGTATGGTCTTCCGCACAGTATGTACTTTCATACGATTCTTCCTCCGAATTCCCCTTCTTGCTGGCTGGATGATTATAATGATTCAATTGCCAGTGCGTCGAGCTATCATAGCGGTGGGGTCAATGTTTTACTTGCAGATGGCTCGGTTCGGTTTGTAAGCGACACGGTGAATGCATTATCACCCGTAGCTTCTGGCGCCGACGACCCCTATAATGACGGTACGGAAGTAAAGTCGGGTAAAAGTCCATATGGCATATGGGGAGCGATGGGAACTCGTAATGGCGGTGAAACGGCTTCCCTATAGTCCTTGAATCAAGCTTTGCCATTCTTCAGACTGGTATTTTCCAGTTTTGTACCGGTGTGCAGAATGGCAATACTCACGTTTATGCAAAGAGGTATACAATGAATTCCAGAAATTTGGTGTTTTATTTAGTATTTACTGCCGGTCTGCTTACTCTTGGTTGTAACGAGTCTCTGCCCGAAGGGATAAACAAAGTCATTCCTGTTAAGATAAAAGTTCTCTTGGATGGATCACCTTTACCTGAGGCAGACATACAACTTTTTGGGAGCGATGCAGTAGCGGGAATCGCCATTTCGGGCCAGACCAACACGGAAGGCGTTGCCGTCTTACGAAGTGTGAAGGGGAACTGGATCAAAACAGGAGCACCTACTGGCAATTACAAAGTTACTATTCAAAAAGTAATGCCAGTAAAAGGCGAGAAAAGTGCGGCTGAAATTGAATCAATGAGTATAGAAGAAAAAAAAGCTTACTATGTACAAATTAGTCAGGCAAGGCAAAAAGCTGAGTTGCCATTTCCGAAAACCTATACTTCCAGTAAGACGACTCCCTTGACACTCGAAATTGACGATTCGTCAGTGGAAATACCCCTCAGTCTGGACAGTGTTTCTAAATAAAACTACGCTTGCGTGGAAGAACATTGTCGCTACATCATTACCAACGTCGCGTTCAACGATAACAAATCAAGTACAAATGGATAAAAAAGGAGAAAATATGTTCAAGATAAAAAGACGACTCTGCCTGACGGCTGCAATTCTGTGTTTTGGAATGTTCTGCGCGGACTCCGTATTAAGTCAGGAAGCTTTGAATCTGGGCGACCAGCGAGAACTTTTTATTGACGATTATTTAATCGGGGCTATGGAGAATGTGTGTCTGCAGGTCCATGAACCGAATCGTGAGAATCTTGTTGCTGTCCTTGACAAGCCCTGGGAAGGGAACGGCTGTATTTATACGACAGTGCTCTACGACGAGGAAGCTAAGCTGTATCGACTTTATATGTCTACATGGAAAGTGGGTAACCCAACAGCGCAAATCACCATGTTGACCTCGCCGGACGGTATTAATTGGACGCGTCCTAATCTTGGCCTTTGGGATTATGAAGGAGTAAAAGATAATAATATTGTAGTAGGTCGTTTGGAATGGCCTGGCGGTAAGAGTGATTCGCCGGAAAACTTTTCGCCGTGTCTGGATACGAATCCGAATGCAACTCCGGACGCAAAGTATAAAGCAACCGGGTCGGGTATGAGGTGCAATGAGGGTGTTTGGGCCTATAAATCGCCTGACGCTGTGCACTGGTCGCCCATGCATAATGGACCTGTCTATGCGTCAGGTCACTTTGATTCCCAGAACGTCTCTTTTTGGTCAGAGAAAGAACAAAAATATATTTTGTATTATCGCGTTAAGATTCCTTGCGGTGATGGTACTGAGAATTTTGTTCGGTGCGTATTCCGTGCAACTTCCGATGACTATATTAACTGGAAAAACGAAGGACAGATTCAATTCCCTGAAGAAGAAGGTCCGAATTTCCATGCACAATTTTATGTAAACCAGATTCGTCCTTACTATCGGGCCAAGCAACTTTATATAGGCTTTCCCGCGCGATATTGTGATAATGGCTTAACAGAATCGACAAAGCAGCTACCGAGTTGGGAGGAGCGCCAGGCCAGAATGTCACAGGAGGTCCGCTTTGCTACTGCTGTGACAGATACCGTTTTTATTACCAGTCGGGACGGCATCAATTTTCGACAGGGAAACGATGTTTTTTTACGGCCAGGCCTTCGCACAAAAGACAATTGGGCTTATGGGGATAATTACTTGGCGTGGAATCTCGTCGAGACGGACTCAACGGAAGAAGATTCCCCTCGCGAATTAAGCTTGTACGCTTCGGAATCCTATTTTACCGGTAATGATACTTCAATACGTCGTTACTCACTTCGTATTGATGGTTTCTGCTCAATACATGCAAAGCGTCAGCCGGGAACGGTTGTAACAAAACCGTTGACATTTTCGGGAAAGGAACTTACACTAAATTATCGAACCAGCGCGGCGGGCCTCGTGTATGTAGAAATTTGCGATGCGTCCGGGAACGTGATACCAGGATTCGAGAAAGAAAATTGTGACGTGCTCTATGGCGATTCGCTTGACCGGATCGTCTCCTGGAAAGGTAGTAAAGACGTATCATCACTGGCCGGCAAAACAATAACGTTGAAATTTTACATGCAGGAAGCCGACGTTTACTCCTTAAAATTTAATCAGTAGATGGAAATTTCTCTGTTTTACACGCCTTTACTTGGGGGATTTTAAAAAATCCCCCAAACGTTATTATCCCGTTCCCGACCTGCGAGCCGTCGGGAACGGGATAAGCGGTCGGGAACCAGCAATAACGAAAACAATCCGCCATCACGCCCCCACAGCAATAACGCATAAAACAGGTTCCCACCACCAGAGGCTCCCCCCGCGCAAGCGCGACCGACTCCGAAGCGGGACCTCTGCGGTCCCCCGCGAACTCCGCGTGCTACATAAATCATGAATACAAAATGAGTTATAGACACTGTGCCCGGTATCAAACACTCTCCCTTATGACGGTTTATTTTTTTGCGCGCTGAGGGACGCGAAGGAGCGCGGAGGGCTTCGGGAAATAACGTGGGGATGGTTTTGGTTTGCGTTAGGGATCGGGTTGGAATTTGCGTGCGGCCTACATTTTTGGCCTTGACAAAACAAGATTCGTGCATATAATCAAATTGTGTCGTTGGTGCGGGGCGTACTGCCTTTTTGTTTATTCGCTGCGTAATTTTTTGCGTGGCAATAGGTTACGAAGCCGCTTCGGCCAAGAGGGGATTTTTTATACGGGAGCTGCAATGGTAAAAGCCATGTTTTGTACCTCACCTTGACAACTTGGGGGGGGGGGGCAATCTAGCCCGACACTTTCAGGCAGGTTTACTGACCTTGCCGGTCCTTTCTTTTTTCTTGACCGACTCGCTCCTGTCCAAGACCACGAAGTCTTGCTCTGTCTTCATTTGCGTCTCGAAAAAACTCTGTTTAAAGCGAAAATATCCTTGTGACCGCCGCTGTTTCGACTCTGGCGTGTCCCATCCGCGACCTTTATCAACAAATTTCACCCTTAATTTGACCTGGGGAGTATGTTCATGAACCCAAATTCCGTTCTTTCCCTTCGCGACGACGTTGCTTTCGGTGTCTATGACCTTGACACAGACCAGCCGGAAGTGGCGGTTATTCAGCTCAAGACGCATGAATTTTTCCACTTCGAAGACGACGCGGCGCGTATTATGGCTCCGCTGCTCAATGGCCAGTCGATGCCTGAGGTGCTCAATCAGATTCACGCCCGACTGGCCGAAATGAAGGCCGACGAAAACGCGTATGCGGAGGTCGGAGCCTTTCTCGACGAATTTCTGCCGAAAATTTTCGTAATCGGTGACGACGCAGCCGAACTCGCGCCGCAAGAGCCGTCATTCAGTTCGCCGGACACGACCAACGACCCTATGGGCGAACCGCGATTTTTCGATATTTGTGACCAAAAAGACCGACTCGCACTTGCCTGTTGTGAATTAACGTACAGTTGCCAGCTGCGATGCCAGCACTGCTACAATCCGCACCACAAGAGCAACGATATTTTAACGACTGACGAATGGCTCCGCTTTGCACGACAGGCACGCGCACTCGGCGTCCTGCGCGTAATTTTGACCGGCGGCGACCCGCTCTGCCATCCGGGTTTCTGGGAAATTGTAACGGAATTTCATCGCCTTCACATCGCCATCGACGTCTATACGAACGGTCAGGTTCTTTCGGACCCCGTACTTGCCCAGCGTCTGGCGTCGTTCCATCCGCGCAGTATTCAGTGCTCCGTTTACGCTACGTCCGCCGAAATTCACGACGCTATAACGACCGTGCCTGGCTCCTGGGCCAAGACGATCGAATGTCTGAAAAATTTCAAAAATCTGGATATTCCCATTGTCATAAAAATGCCGATCATGAAGCCGAATTTCGGCGAGCATACAAAGATGGCCGCATTCGCCAAAGGACTCGGCGCGACCTTACAGGTCGACCTTGGCATTATCCAGAAGCTGGACGGATGTGAGGAACCGGTCCAATTGCGACTCGACGACGAGCACATGTATTCAGTGATGCAAAATAAGGATTTATCGCTCTATCAATTTACGCAACGATTTACCGATTTGAATTCCATGCGACTCCCAGACGCCAACCCCATGTGCAATGCCGGTCACGGAGTTTTCGACGTCAGTCCAACCGGAACCGTGCTGCCATGTATTAATTTCCTCTTCCCCTTAGGCGAACTTCGTGAAAATACGCTTCAGGAAATAGCAAAAGGTGAACAGTTAAAATACGTGCGCAGTCTGGTGCGAAAAAATCGTTGCGATAAATGTCAAAAATGCGACATGGCGAGCTTTTGTGCCTTCTGTCCCGGACTCTCACTACTCGAAAAAAACGATTACCTCGCGGATAATTCACTAAGTTGTCAGAATACACGCGTCTATCGCATGGCCGCAAAGTAATCGATGAATATTTTCTGTTGGCCCGGAGCGGTGGTCGTTCCGGTCAATAGAGAAACGAGGCCGACAGGACTCTGTTCATCGCCTGTCACGCCTTTTTATAACCGATGAACGCAAAGAAAGGTTCAGCAATGAAACTTACCGTTAATATCTCTCGCGTTTATAACGAATCGTGTGGCTGCGGGCAGGGCAGCGAGTGTGGGCAGTATCAGGCATTCTTGTCACGTTAATTAAGATGTTCCCAATCATTCCCCCTCCGGGCCTAAGCCCGAGACAATGGCGGGCCGCGAAGGCAACCGTGTTTTCGTGACCCGCCATAAAATTTATTGTTCCAATAATAGAGAATTTTAATTTTTATAAAAAGATTATGATAAGGAAAGGGAGAACCATGTTAACAGCACCTGATTATGAATCCGCTTTGGACAAATTGCAGAATATATCGTCGACGTGTTTCTGTTTTTTGTTTGCAAATCCCAAAGACAAAATTGTACAAGATACAGTCCTTCCTTACCTTGAGGAATTACATTTTTATACCGGAAACAATGCCAACGTTTTTTGCGCTGGTTATGGCAAGTATTGTACTGCCGATTATTCCGACGATACGACAATCACAGCGTGTACAATTGCAAATGAAGATTGGTACTTCAGCACTAAAAAACTGATTAATTTGGCGAAGCGGATAGAAACAAGGAGCGATTATCAATGGAGATATTCCGGAAAAACAGAGCTTTTAATTGTACCCATTCAGAAGACGGAAGGAAAATATAATTTTTGTTTTGATTCTATTGTTAGTATTAACTTTGAGGATTTAATCGAAAGGAATCATGTTAAATTTTTCAAAACTTGTATCTATGACCTGGTTCATTTTATTCAGGATACCAAGCAAGCGGAAATCGATTTTAATAAATTTAGCACAAAAATAAAAGGAAATTGGTGGTCTTCTATAAAATCATACGTTTGCAAAGTGATCCTGAAACTTGAAATTCAAAGTATCGGGGGGGCAATTCCAGGTTTTAACGTAATTCTCAAAGAGAATTTTCTATCGAATAATAGTAATTTCACGTAACCATATCGGCAATTGGGTCCTAATGCGGAAATCGGGTTATATTCATTTATGGTATTAGCCTGGTATAAAGCCCTTCCGTTATTTATTGTTTTTCTGAACGGATATCCACGCTTTCGCGGTGTGCGGTGAGTCCTTCCATCGTGGCGAGGGTGTGAATATCAGGGGCGATTCGAGTAAGGGCGGGCTGCGTGAAATGAATGAGACTGCCTGGACGCAGGAAGTCGTTACTGGTTAGGCCGGAGGCGAATCGCGCGGTGCCACTGGTCGGGAGGACGTGGGACGGTCCGGCGGCGTAATCGCCTACCGCGACAGGCGTGAAATTGCCGAGAAAGATCGCGCCGGCATTGGAGATTTTATCCGCGAGCTGCTCCGCGTTGGCGGTGGCAATTTGTAAATGCTCCGGGGCAATCTGGTCGGTGAGCCGGCATGCCTCGTCTTCGTCTCTTACGAGAATAATCGCTCCGAAATCCATAAGGGACTGCCGGGCAAGTTCGCCACGACTGACTTTACCGATCTGTTCTCCGATCGCTTTTTCCGCGGCCAGCAGGACATCTTCATTCCATCCGATTAAAATACTCGCGCCTGGCGAATGCTCCGCCTGGGCCAGAATATCGCACGCCGTATACTCCGCACGCGTCGAGTTATCGACAATAACAACCACTTCACTCGGACCGGCAATAGAGTCAATTGCAACGGAGCCATAGACGTGCCGCTTGGCCAAGGCAACGAACAGATTGCCAGGCCCAACGATTTTATCGACCCGCTCAATTCCTTCCACGCCATAGGCAAAGGCCGCCACGCCTTGGGCACCGCCCATTCGATAGACCTCATCAATCCCCAATTCATAGCAGGTCGCGAGCAGATCCGGGTTATAGGCACCAAACTGGGTAGGCGGGGCCATTAAGGCTATCTGCTTAACGCCGGCAACCTGAGCAGGAATGGCGGTCATAAGTACGGTCGAAGGATACGCCGCCGCGCCGCCGGGTACGCAGATTCCCACACGCCTCAAGGGACGATAGCGTTCCATGAGCCAATATCCATCACCATCCAGCCGGACATTCTCGTGCAAAATGGCTCGCTGAAATTCTTCTATGTTATGCCGAATATGGCGAATCGCGGTCAGAAAATCAGGCGAGGCCTGTTCGTGTGCCGCGGCCAATTCTTCCTGCGGAACCCGAATCGTTTCCCCGGTCAGCTTGGCATGATCAATTCTTCTGTTATAATCCAGGAGTGCCGAAAGTCCATTTTGGGCCACGTCGGCACAGATTTTTTCCACAACCTGAACAGGAGTAAGGGGTTCACCGAAAATTTCGATCGTTTTGGCCTGTCCGGCTTTACTGACGACGTTGCCTTGGGGCGAAAGACGCCGGCGAAGCTCCGCCATTTGCTGACCTATATCACTTTTGCGGCTGTCGATCCAATTCATTCGAAATTCGCTTTGACTCATGGGAAAAAATCCTGTATAATTATTCGTTGTGCAAGCCGGAGGCCCGAGGCCCGGGTCGATTATGGCCCCCGTCTGGCTCCCGCTCCGATTATAGTTTCACCATAACCTATAATATACCCCAATTAGCCGGTCCGACAATAGCCCTTGACTAACTAAGGGAGGACAATAACCATGAAATTGAAGAGCATCGTAGAATGCACCACCTGTCAGGGACGGTTCGCCGTTGAGGACGAAGTTCTTTTCGGTCAGATTATCGCCTGTCCGCAATGTGGCAGTATGATGAACGTTCCTTATCCGAAATCCGACGAGGAAGCCGGAGAGGAAGCCGTGGCCCAGCCGCCCGATGGTGTGACCGAGCCGCCGGTCCGTGAATCGCAAGAGCCGGTCGGCGCTCCGGAAAACGCAGACGCGCCCCCGGTCTATCAGGAGGCCCCGCCTGTTCGAACGGAAGACGGAACGCTTACTGCGGCGCAAGATGAATCTGTGCCTCCTGTTATGAATGTTCCGGAACCTTCCGCCCCTCCCCGCTGCAAGGATGAGGGACAGGCAGCGTCCGAAACCGCCGCAGAAGGCAATACATCGCCCTGGCGCGGCGTCTTGCCAATTCTCCTGGCCGGAATTACCTTGTCTCTCCTGCTGGCTGTTGTCATAACCATTGTCCGGAAAGGGGATTCGGACCACAAACAGCCCGCGGCCGGAGCGAACGTTCCCCCGACAGTAGCCGCGGAAAGCCAGGACACGGTACCAAGTGAACCGGTCGAGTCTGAACCGGCGGCATCAGCAGAACTTACTTCGGAACCAGCAGCGGAAACAACGTCTGAACCAGTGCCGGAAACGGCACCGGAAAGCGAATCAGGCGAGCCTGAAGTCTCTACACAGCCTGCGGAACAAGAGACTCCCCCGGACGAACCAGAAGACGACGAACCTAATCTCCTCTCAGAACCCGAAGCGGAAACAACCGCAAACGCCGCGGAGACACAAACCGAGCCAGACGTTCCGTCAGAAACCGCGGACGAAACTGCCGTAACTGAAACCGTAAGCGAAACTGCCGTAACCGAAGATCAAGAGGCAAGTGAGGAGCAGGACGAAACGCTCGACGCCGATTTCCTGGCCGGTGCACGAACCAGCACATTACCAAGTCAGACGGCACTCCCGGCACTCAACGCGGAACGGCCGAAAATCGACGTCGATAAAGGACTGGCGACCGAGTTGGAATCACTCGTCTTTCGCGGTAAATCCGTGGCCTCGTCGCTTCAGCTGCTCTCGGCATTATCGGGCGTACCGGTCCTTGTGGACCTGGATTCGCTTCCCCTGATTCGCCGTTCGCTGGCAACCCGTCTCGACCTGGAGATGGGTAAGACAACCATAAATGAAGTCATAACCAAGACAGGCGAGCTACTCAACCTGACCGTCGAACGAGGTGAGGACCGCATTCTTCTTCGCGCGGCCGACGCCGATCGAAACGACGTTCGCGAGAAGAGCTATGAGGTCGCCGACCTACTGGACACGCAGGCCGCAGAGGATGTCCCGGTCGATTGCATTCTGTCGAACAAAATCAGGAGTACCGAACTGACGCGAATTATTACGGACCTGATCTGCCCGGAAAGCTGGGAGTCGCGAGGCGGCAAGGGCAGTCTGACCTGCGAGGGGACCAACTTAACGGCGCGACAGACGCCTCTGGTCCTGCGCCAGATTGACCTGTTTCTGGAGCAGATTCGCGGCCTGCGGCAATTGCCGCCGGTATTCACTTTTTCGCCGGAAGAACTCATTCCGGAAGTGCTCGGCCGGGAACATCTTGCCGAGAAGGTCACCATTCAATACGTGGAACCTGTCCCACTTTCAACAATTTTGGATCTTTTGGCAAAAACAGGCTCACTGGAATTTTTGATCGACTACGCTTCTTTGGCCGACGCCGGAATTCGGATGGAAACGCCCGCTGTCGTCCGGGTAAACAATGGCAGTCTTGCCCATGTTCTGGATACCCTGCTTGAACCGTTGGGGCTGTCCTACATAATTATTTCGGGCAATATTATCGAGATTACATCGAAGGAAACGGCGTCAGAATACACAACGGTAGAAATTCATTTATTTGCAATGCCTGGCAGTGCCCCGACCAGTCGCGAGAAGGGAGCGGAACTCCTGCACGTACTTCGGACGGAAGTCTGTCCGGAAAGCTGGCAGCAGGAGACAGGTCAGGATAACGCGGTCGATTCGCAACTTCTGGCTCCCACCGTTAAAACTGGCGGTCAAGCCTGGTGCGACCCGGTCAGCGGATGTCTTATTGTCCGACAGAGCGAAGAAGTCCAACGCGCTATTAGTGCCTGGCTCAAGCAACCGGAAGACGTCTCTGCCGAACCAGCTGTCGGAGAAGAGTCGAAAGAACCCACACCCGAGGATCAACAGGAAGACAACACGCAACAGGAAGACGACGAACAAGAGCAATGAATACAATAAAAGAGAATCGCAAAGGCGTTATATTTGACATGGACGGCGTTCTGGTCGACAGTAATCCCGCCCACTTTGAAAGCTGGGTTATTGCCGCAAAGAAAGAGGGCGTTGAGTTTACCCGTGAGCTGTTTCAGCGGACCTTTGGTCAGACGTCGCGCGCTATTGTCGCGAACAACTGGCCCTATCCGGTAACAGAGGCGGATATCGCGAGAATCGACAAGTATAAGGAAGACCTGTATCGTGAACTGGCGCCCGGACGCGTAAAGGCCATGCCCGGCGCGGTCGAACTCGTGCAACGGTTACACCGCGAAGGCTACGGCGTTGCCGTTGGGTCCTCCGGGCCAGCAATAAACGTTGAATTCATGGTCGACCTGATTGGAATACGGCCCTACCTTGACACCATTGTCTCCGGAACGGATGTAGCTGAAGGCAAGCCGTCTCCCGCCATCTTTCTGACCGCCGCAAATCGCATGGCTATTGCCCCGGAACTCTGTCTTATTATTGACGATTCTGAAAGTGGCATAACCGCCGGCGCGCGTGCGAACATGGCCGTCGTTGGCTTCTACAGCAGTGGGCACTGCGATTACGAATACGAACTGGCCAACCTCATTATACGCGACTGGTCGGAATTGCCTCCGGAACGCATTAACGAGTTGATTGACTTGCACAGCGCTGGCGAATAATTTTTCAAAAACATAAAATTACAAATATTTGCAATATAGCAAAAATATTTTTAAAGAGGAAAAAATAAAATGGAAACCGCTCTGGACCGCTTTTTGCGTTACGTGGCCCTGGATACAACGTCGCATGAAGAGTCGTTATCGACTCCAAGTACACCCGGTCAGTTCGACCTGGCCCATCTGCTCGTTGACGAACTTCATGCGCTGGGTCTGACCGACGCGGCCGTCGATTCCAACTGTTACGTTATGGCAACTCTGCCGGCCACGTCTCCGCAGCTTGCCGAGCAGCCGGTTATGGGCTGGATTGCGCACCTGGACACATCGGAATCGTCGAGTGGAAAAAACATTCGGCCCCGCCGTCTGCTCTATACCGGTGGCGATATTGCCCTGAACGAAAAGACCATACTTCGGGAGGACGCGAATTTACGCCAGCATACAGGCGAAGAAATCCTCGTAACCGACGGTACGACTCTGCTCGGGGCCGACGACAAGGCAGGCATCGCCGCAATTATGACCGCGCTGGACATGCTTCAGAGTTCTGACGCCGAGCACACGACGATTCGCGTTGCGTTTACGCCCGATGAGGAACTCGGACGCGGGACCGACCATTTCAATCAGGAGCTTTTTAACGCGGAGTACGCCTATACGGTGGACGGACCTGGCTGCGGCATTATGAACTGCGAAACGTTCACGGCCGATCGGGCCGAACTCGTCTTACACGGTATGGATACGCACCCGGGAACGGCAAAGGATATGATGAAGCACGCCTCGCTTGCGCTGTCAAGTCTTTTATCGAAACTGCCGCACGATCGCCGCGCGGAAACGACTTCCGGACGTGAGCCCTTTATTCATCTGCTCTCCATGTCCGGCGACGTCAACGAAGCCAAAGCAAGTTTTATCCTGCGCGCGTTCGATGAGCCGGAACGTAACGAAAACAAAAAAATCTTGCAACAGGCATTTGATACGACCCTGGCCGAAGCCGGAGTCACCGGCACGCTGGAGATTCACGAACAGTACAGGAACATGAAGCCATTCCTTGCGCGTTATCCGGAAGTGACAACGCATTTGGAAGAAGCGGTTCGGCGGCTGGGTCTGGTCCCGAAATGGGAACTGGTGCGTGGCGGTACGGACGGTGCGCGATTGAGCGAGCAAGGACTGCCGACTCCGAATCTGTTCTATGGTGGTTATAATCCGCACGGCGTTACTGAATGGCTGGCCGTGGAAGGACTGAATAAGTCGGCCTGCATTTTACGCGAGTTGGCGCTCATTGCGGCCAGTGCGCCATCGAATGAGAAATGATACGGCGATAATCACCCATCCGACGAACCACGGCGGCAGGAGCAGCATCCAGAGAATGCCGAGCAGGAAGCCGCACACAATCACATTGCGAAGTACAAATTTAAGGTACGCACGATTCTTCATCAGGGTAAGCGTCGCGACCGTAGCCAGCAGCATGATCATCCCGCGCAGGAAGACGAGCGTGGTAAAGTATCCTCTCTTGACAGGAATCATCAGGTCGATTCGTTCGATGTTTTCGTTGGTAAGACCAATGAGGAACCGGGCGTCCGACTCATGATTCAGTCGCCATATGGCAAAGGAGGAGAGTGACGAGGAGCGATTGACCGACCAGGCCAAACCGGACGCCTTGAGATTCCAGCTCGTCTCAAGTCTCTGCTGCTCGTCCATAAGTTCTTTCAAATTCCATTGCGAGCCACCGGTCAGCAGCAGGTTCTTGCCAAGGTCGTCCGACTTCAGATAATCGGCAGGCTTAGCGCCCTGTTCCGCTGTCTGCTCCGGCGACGGACGAACGCCATCCGGCTCCTCACTCTCGCCATCCTGACCTTTAACAATGCGATGAAAAATGGCCATATCCTGACGCGGCGTAAGCGGTCCGACCGATTCGTCCGGAACGAGCTGCGCCTCGACTTCATTGCGGCACGACCACCATCGGAGCAGCCACTGCCCATACCAGCGATTCAGATTATCTTCGTCCTCCTCAAGGCTGGGCACCGTCGCTTCGAAGACTTTCAAAAGATATTTCATCTTCTCAAGATTGAGTCGGAGCAGAATGGGACTGGCGTCCTCATAGCGGGCCGGAAGTTTCCAGCTCCTGCTGTCCTCGGAGTCGACCCCTCGTTTAACCGAATGGAAACGCCGCTTGGGCAGTTCCTCGCTGGCCTGCGAATTACAATTCTTTTGACTTACGAACCACGGTACGTCCGGATTCAAAGAACTTTCCTTCTCATTCTCAATAACGCAGACCCAGTACGTCTGCTCGACCGATATATTATCCAGGCGCGGAAACGCAAGTTCCTGCCGGACGGTCTTGCCCGTCGCCGCCTGAATAAATTTGGGATCAATTCGATCTTGCTCCCCGTTCGTTTGGAAGACCAAACCAATACGCTGACTCTTAAGCGACGAGGTAAGCGGAATGGACCAGGTCCCGTCGGAATTGGTAACCGGAGTCTGATCAATACCATCGAGAGTCAGTTCGAGCAAACGATACCGGGCCGGCAAGAAGAGGGCACAGGATTCCGCTTTACCCGGCTGTACATCCATAATGCTTGTCCCGTACAGACTGCCATTGGGGCGTAGAAAGAACCAGTGTTCCGCGCCGGTAACACGCGTCTGGTTCTCGCCCAGCGAGACAATGGCACGCCAGTCCTGCCCCGAAACTTCGTACCGCGAAAAATCGCCTTCAGTCATACCGGATAATTGCGGAATTATATCGAGGACCGACTGGCCATTCATGGCCGTACGCTGAATCTCAAGAGCGTCCGGTTCATTGCGCAAGCTAAGATGCTCCGTCTCCCAGAGCAGCGATTTCAATTTATACTGCTCCCGAACAGGCAGAAAAACAAATTGACGCACCTCTGAACTATTAGGCAGCAGAACGAAGGATGTTGTCGTTTCGGGCGGTGCTGTTTGCGCGCCGGGCGACGACGCCGGCGCGTCTGTCCCGGAGTTCCGGTCACGTACGTTCAGGACAGGAAAACGCAGCGTTTCCGTCGTGCAGGCCAGCGGCATGGAAATCCGAAAAACAACGTTACCACGCAGCGGGACCGTTGGCTTAAGTCGCAAGATTCTCTTTTTGTTAATCGTAATAATCTCTTTGCTAATGAACGGCTCGATTGTAATATCGTTCCCGCAAAGGTCGTCGAGTTCTATATCGAGTGAATTGAGCTCCCCGTGGGAAACCGTCAAGGCAAAAGTAGCCGCCGCCTCCCAGACCATATTCAGTCGCTGGTACACAATGCATTCCTGAAGTCCGGACACGACCGGCTGATTGCTGTGCAACAGTACCGTCGCAGGGGTACCCGGCGTCAGATTCGTACCCGGGTCAGGACTCTGCGGCGAAACTTCCTGCGAACTTACAGGCACTTCGCCTGGAACTTCCGGCTTCCGGTCGACCGACGTAGCCGGCAAGAGCCAACTGCCAATATAAAATAAATCTTTTTCCATTTCGTCCAAAGCGAGCGTTTTCCCGGTAAGCGGAGTAAAATCCGCCGTCCAGGTTTCCGGCTCACGAACGTCGGCATACACACGATGATCCCGATACAGAATGAGACTTTGCTCCGTCTTGGTTACGTCACAAAGGGAGACCAGCGGCAGAGGACTTTCTTTTTCCATCTGCGACGGCGTTCGCCCACGAACACGCACGCGAAAGTTACCGGTCACCGGCGTTCTGAAGAAAAGCGTCAGTCGCGTGCCTCGCTGAACGTACTCCGGAGCTTCAAGGAAATTTCCGCTCGTATCTCGCAGTTCCAGAGTCGTCGTCACGAAATTGTCTGGCGTTTGGAACGATATTTGGTGTGTCTCGCCTGTTGTATGCACGTCGACTTCGCAGCCCGTGTCCGTCGTAAGCGAGCGAAAAATAATAATCGACGTCTCGTTCGCTGTTATCTCGTCCGCTTTCGGGCGTATATCGAGATACCAGTCGGACCCGGGACGCAGCAGGTCCCACGCGGTCAGTACAGGCGTGGCGGTTTCGCCCCATTCCGATTGAAAGACCGCCGCGGAGAGGTCGCCCGGCGGCATGTATCCGAAATCGACCGAAGAGACCTTCGAGACGGCAAGCCAACTCCGGGTCACGCGCGCCTGGGACGCACGAATACGCGGAAACCGTATCTGTCCCGTGCCCGAAAAACCCTGGACAACATAATTCGCTCGCAAGGTTATAAATCCTGTCACAGGCTCCTTAAAAACGATGCGAACGAGATTATTCGCGTCTTCCGTTTCCACCGATTCTATCTGTGCTTCGTCACAAGTACACTGCTCACTAAAGAGATAGCGCGGGTCGTTCTGCAAATAGAGTGCGCGAACCGGGTCGCCCGAAATACGGTACACAAATCGGGCATTCAAGTCCGTCTGATTGACCCGGGCATGAATGCGGAAATATTGTTCCACTTCTATTCCGGGCAGACCGCCCGTCTCATCGGACCGCTGTAGTGTCAGCGTGGACGAGGGTCCGAGTCGCGCCATTAAGGTGGTTCCGGAAAGTGTGACAGCCCCGCGTGCATCGGGCACCGTTATGGCCGGGGCGTCCAAAGGTACCGTCAACTCCAATTTGGCATCCGCAACCGGCGGTATGCTTATCGAGGTACTCATTCCGCGGCCGAACTGCGGCATGGCCAAAACGAATTCGAGCGTATGACGTCCGGGGCTTACATTGCTCACGTTAAAGATGAGCTGTTGCGTGGACTCGCCGGTCGCGTAAGAAGGAGTCACCGGCAATTTATCGAAACGGGCACCCGAATCCGGCAGCAGAGGCATCATGGGCAAAACAATTCTCGCCTCGTTCGTCTCCATAAGAATTTCATACGTGACCTTGATATGGAACAGGGAAAGCGTCTTGGTCACACTATTATAGTTCACCGCGCCGGAATACAACGCCTCGGTTATGGCCCAGTGGTTCTCGTCCACCTGCGTTTGACCCGCTATATTTTTCAAACGCAGATAAAACTCTTCCGGAATCCAGTACCAAGCATTAGCCGCTGGCATATTCTGGCCATCAACCGGGACAAAGACACGAAACGGTTCCTTCCACGACTCCGGTTGCTCGGACGTCTCTGACGTGCCCGCGCCGCTTCCGCTTACCACCGGTTCGGAGACCTGCGGCCCATTCACGCTAGCAGCCGCAGCCGGCGCAGAAGGCACCGCCGGCTCCACCGTCACGCCGCCGGGAACCGCGCCGCCACTGACCGCGCTTGCCGAATTCACGGACTGCGATACAGGTTCCTGACCCAGCAACGGAACCAGCAGAAGCAAAACGAGTATCATGACCCCCGACAAAGTCGAGAGCAGGAGAGGAGAAACGCGACCGTTAAGCGGATTTCCCGACATATCCTCGAAAATATGTCCATCGACGATTTTCTCAAACGGATGCCCCTCCGGCACTTTCCGATTTTGACTCGCGTGCATTTTGACCGAATCCGCCTGCTCTGACACCTCGGTCCGCACAAAGCCTGCTTCCGAATCCTCCGACTCGGACTCCGGGTCATTCAAACTGCGCGCGATCGATTTCTCAATTGCCGAACGCGGCTGATAACTGCGTATAATATAAAACGCTAGCGAGCAGATCGCTCCGTACAGCAAACCGTAAAGGGGCATAAGAAACGTCGTTTGCCAAAAAGTCGTGGCTACCAACACAGCGCCAATAACCGTAACCAAAACAACCGGAATATTACTCCCCGCTCGCGGCTTGCGACAGGTAGCCACAAAAATCGTAATAAAAAGAAGCCATTCGTGAATCGTCATGCGATATCGATTCGCGATTCGCACCGACAAATCGTAATCCACCGTGGGAAATTCATAATTATTCCAACCCGGGACAGAAGACAGCGTTCGCATACGCCGCCATGAAGGAAGCCACGGACTTTGCGTTGCTTCCGTTGTCTCATTCCAGTGCCGCGCGCTGATTACATCGGGACTGACGCCCTCCTCAACACGCTTGCGTATCGACTCGGCAAACATCGGATTATTCACCAACCAGACCTGATTGCCATAGAGCGATTGCAAGTGCATACGATTCCTTATACACCAGGCATTAGACGTTACAAAGACATCACGGGCACTCAAAAACACCACCGAAAGCGAGGCCGCATCGAGCAATGCCAATCCGTTCCCCAACAGTGTCGCATTCCCTGGCCAGGCCAAGGGGGTCGACGGCCGTATGCAAAATCGACCAAGACTGTAACGGTCAATGAGAATATGAAAATTTTCTTCCTGCAGGGCTTCCGTTCCCAGTCCGGCGGTAAACAGCGGATTGGTCAAGACGTCGCCCCAGGTTACCACGGCGGTACCAGACGCAACGCCCGCAGCAAGCGGACCCGGTTCGCCGGAGACAACCGGCACGGGCTCCACTTCGCTCTGCCCCGACACCAATGGGCCTGCCGCTCCGCGATTCCTTAAAAGTCGCGTACAAAATGTTTCATTACCCAAACGCGTAACAAAATCCGTCGCCACCGAACGTATCATTTCCGTGCCACTGCTCTGAAAAAAGCCTGGCAGTCCGTCGCCTCGGTCCGACGCCGACCGCCCCGATTTGTAGCCCTTGCACTCCGCATTCCACTCAGGCGGTAGCCACAATCCCCACGAACCGGACAGCACCGGCATGTCGATTCTCGCTATGCCTGGACGTATGTATTCACGATTTGTCAACGGCGAATCGGCGAAAAAATATTCCAGGAACAGGTGTACATATCGTTTCCCCGCCGGCAGAAACACACGCAACGCATGCTTGCCGTCACGTCGTTCCGGATACCACGTGACTCGATGGTCGTCCACCCACACCGCATGCACGCTTGATTCCTCCACCCCTTCCGGCAAGGTAAAGACACACGCCGTTCGACCGTGATTCTCAATGTGGTACGACGCATGATTACGCACTATGCCTTTGGTATCGTGCTGCGAATCGAAACGCAGGAACCAGCACCAGGCAAGCGGTTGCTCCCGCGTTGCGACAGGAACGTCCTCCTTCGAGTGAATTTTTGCCACTAAACGCACAAGATTCTGCGGCGTCGACTCCTTGAGAAGGTCAGGGTCGTAACGAAACCCGTGTTGAACCGACCCGTACTCTCCCGGTTGCGACGGCGCTATCACTGTCGATTGAAGTCGCGACGGCGTCAGGGTAACAAGCTCCGACAGCGGCGATTCGACCACAAGCTCCGCCTTCTCCTGCGCAATCTCCGGCAGGGTCACCAGCGGAATATCCGTCTCCGCAACGGAAGCACGCGACCTCGTCATAATAACTTCAAAGGGCACACTCCGCGACGTCAGAAGCTGCAATTCCCAGATATCAAGGTCAACCGGCAATTCCTGCGATCTCTTTTCATCGTCTCCCAAAAGACGCGCCTCGATCGTTTGGTCCGTCTCCGCAGCAAGTTGCCACGACCAGTCAGAAGACATGTCACGTTCCGACGACGGGGACTCGTCACGATCAGTCCCCGCCTCTTCTTCCATTCGATTCATGGCAACCAGCAGTCGATCCACACGACTCCCGGTCGCCGGCGTACATTCGATATTCCACTTCTCCTGAAAACTTTCGCCTTCCAGTCGCACACGACCTGTTATATGCGCCGTGTAGTTCGGCTTCATCTTCTCAAGACGCACGACCACGCCCACGCTCTCATTCCCCAGCGGAACAACAATGTCCGTGTTATTCGCCTGAAAGGAACCACGAAGAAGGGGATGTCCCTTCGAATAGTCCGAGGCGTGCCATGGATGCCCTGAGCGGTCCGTGATCGTCAACTGCCACGGAAGCTCCGTGTTGAGCAGCAGCCAGTGTATACCCGTATAGATGTTCGTCAATCGCAAGGGAGACAAAACCTCAAGCGGCAACAACTGCTCCGCTTCCGCCGCGCGACGCGAGGTAAGGACAATTTGCAGCGGCTCGCCCTTACGCAGCGTTCGCTTTAACAAAAGACGTATCGCATAGTTCCCGTCCTGGTCGGCAGGAAAGGTCTCCCACAAAATCTGACGCTTCTCCGCGCTAAGTATTGAATCGATTTCCCACCCACGCGAGATTTCCAAATCCATTGTATTGACGTTGCTTTGCTCCGATTGCAAGCGCAGGGTCGTAGTCGATACGATCTCTTCCGGACTGTACATCGATTGCGTTACACTGTCGAATCGAATTTTACCATTGAGCAGGGCAGGCAAAAATTCTATACTTCCCGACGGACTTGTATACTTGAACAGGTACAGTTTTACGTTGTCTTCAGGTGGGGTAAGTGTATTCCAGGCCGTGACTGTGTCGTGCAACTGAAAATCCGTTACGACGAGCGGACGCACAACCGCAATACGCACCTGGGTCTCTTTCCAAAAAACTTTATCCGAAGTCAGTTCCACACGTGGCAGGTGGCAAAACAGGGCATCCGCCAGGTCCGCTTCCGCGCCGTCGTTCGTAGGCAACTGTTGTGATAGTACTTCATACATACCCGGAAGTTCCGACCAGGGGCACGAAGCAACCACGTTTAAAACCGCGGGAACCCGTTCGCTTGATTGAAACTGTGTCACGTACTCCGTACCGGTCCGACTCTGTGCCTTGGCCAAAACCGTACTCTTCTCGTTGACATGCTCCCACTCCATCGACAGAAGGGTAAGCGGCGATTCAAGTCGAATGTGTAATTCATCGAGCAGGGTCTCCGACGGCTCAAAGGAAAATCGACTCGCTATCTCAAGACCTTCGAGCGAAACACGACACGAAATGTTTTGCGATACTCCCGTCCGCTGGAGCAGGTCCGTCTCTCGCGTTAACGGAATAACATTAATTTGTACCTTGCCGGCTCCCCCACAATGCAAGCGCCAGGTTCGTAACGGCGGCACTACCGTGGCATCCGGGTCAGGCGGCGAATCGGACTCCTCTTCGCCTTGCCGGCCCTCAACGGCTCCCTCTGCGGGCAGCTCAACCTGCGGGACCTCCTGGACCACACCACAGCTCGTCTCAACACGGAAACCGGGCAGCGTTTGCAAAACGATTTCCGTATTCGGGTTTCGCGGCAGGGCCAAATCGAAAATAACATTGCCAAAAGAATCGCGCCGACCTCGCGCTGACCAGGAGAAATGAAGTTGACCTTCCCGCGGATTCTCTATGCGGAACAGACCATCGCCGCGCGCGGCAACTTCCGCTTTCTCATTATTATCCCACATGAAGGAATCGCAAGCAAACGAGAACGGAGTGAGTGAAACAGCCTCGGGCAACTCCTCTTTAACGTACAACTGCATCTGACCGGTACCATCGGTAATCGTGCAACCGTCGACCCGTCCGCTAAGAAGGACTCCCGCAAGTCCGTTCCGCGGGGCGTCGTTCGGGTCCTCCTGAAGATGCTCAATCGTTTCTATCCAGGAATGAAACGTTTCCGCCTTAACCGGATAATATTTACCACCTTCCCAAGGCCACTGGTCAATCTTCTCTTCCGGCATCATCCAGAAACGCCAGGAGAGAACCTCGCCCCCATGCTCCCGGTACGGCAGTTCGTGTACCGGCGCATTGTAAAGCGACGACCACTCGTCCCGCGGGCCCGCCGGCGCCAGACTTGGCTCCGATTCTCCTTCCGACGCTACTGCCGCGGTATCATTACGCACATCACCGGCCTCCGACGGGTCTTCGGCGCAAAATGCGACCGCACCCGCAAAAAGACAGGTCATAACGATCAGTATCGTTCGCGTAATCTGCTTGATTTCCATCTTACTCGCCGCAAAGACGCTCACTTTGGTTGTCGGTTATTGCACCCGGCGGGCCTCTCAGCCGGGTTCCCCTTCCCGCTCGTTCGTTTCTTCCACCCACAAGGACGACGGATTCAATTTACTCCCCGATTTCGAACCTTGACTCGGGATTCGTGACTCCAACAGCCGTTGACGAACCTCCGCCGGGATGCGTTCTCCCACCGGTGCCGTGCGAACGTCAAATACCTTCGCCAACAAGACCGTCAGTACCGTTAATATTATGCCGAAAATCGTCGTTTGCAGAAAAAGCAACGTCGCCAGCGGACGCCAGGAGCATATACCCGCCAGGAGTATGACCATGAATAACAGCGTGCCCCGATACCGAAACATTGGAAAATAAATAAAACACAACCCGGTCAATAACGTTAAACCGCTTCCTATCAGAATGAGAAAGGCACGACTCACTATGACCAGCGAACTCTTGTCCGGTTCATTGAAACTGCTGAATAAATAACAGTTCGTCTCTGCCGGAATCGGTTCTCGCATGCCAACGCCCACCCAGGTGCATAAATCATCCTGGTTCATCGACGCCTGACGACGCCAGAACAGTCCCGACCAGACCAAATTACTGTAATATTCCGCCGTCCAGCCAGGCGTCTCCCCCACAATCTGTTCATTCGACGGCACAATTACCTGCCAATACGACCGCTGTACCCACACGGAATTGCTCGAAAATTGCGGAAATTCAAACGTATTGTCCGGAACGACTTTTCTGTCAATTAAATAGGATATCTCCACCGTTAGCGGCTTGAGACGATGTTCACCCGCTATCGGTATGACCAGCAGACCAGCCGCGTCGAACATACCCAACCGTAACCGTCCGCCGTCGTCCGTCGAGGTTTCCTGACGGCCATACCAAGGCACACCATTTATCGCGACACTGACACGGTCCGGCCGGGCACCGTGTGGCAACTGCAAACGAACCGACGGCTGGTCACTTATAATACGACAGGCAAGTCGATCCAAACGCGAACTGCCAACGAGCCACGTCTGCACCCAGGAACGCTCGACCACGGTCGTACCCAGGACATCACGAGCATCCAAAATACCTCGCAGGACGATCCCCGCCTCTCGCTGTCGCGACGTAAATTTCCACGTTACCATTTCGCCGTCAGGAGCAGGCTCCCCTTCACTCATCTTCCAGTTGGAATCCGCTTCCGGATGGTATTCTATTCCTATTCCGGCCGGGGCATGAACGGCAAGCGTATTCGACGTGAGCGTCCCGTCTTCCGGCTCAATGAATTGCACCGACAGCTTGTTAGACATCTGCGGCAGAAGCTCAATCGGCTTGCACGAATAGACTAACGTCACATTCGCATTGCCAATGAGCGGTTCCTCCGACAGCATAATCCGCTTGCGAACAAAAGGCGAGTGCTCCGATTCCGCGTCTGTAACAATCTTTTGCGCCGCAACCGCCTTGCCATTGATGGAGACCCGAACGCCACTGAAATCGCGCAGCTCTTCCGGGACCAGCAGCGAAAGCGATTCCAACGGCTCATACAAAATCGTGTATTGAAAATTCTGCTGGATCTGTTCCTTCTCCTTCTCGAAAAGAAACGCGTCCGTCTGCGAAACGACCGTCGTCTGACGCGAACGGAACCGGACACTCGCCGCGTAATGCGGGAGGGAATCGTCGTCCAAACTCGTACCTGCCCTTCGCTCGCGGCTCTCTATCTGCCACGATTGTGGCGATTGCTGCCGTACCGGAAGCTCAAGTCCAAGCGTCATCGAGCGCAAACTCCTCGCTCGCACTCGCGCAAGTCGCTCCAGATTCGGAATCAACTCGATATTGTCGTCCGGAACCACAATGAACGGAGCCGGCTCTACCCAGTCCGCAACCGGAACCGGCAACGAAAACTCCAGAAGGCCCTCTTGCACTGCGATGTCCCGCACCGCCGTAAACGTCAATTCTATCTGACCGTCCGCCGGTACCGCAAGCGGAAAAACAAGCTCGCCTGTCGTCGTGTCTGTGTAGATCTTGTCCGTACTTATATTGTAATTCGACTTCACATTACTGATGATCCAGTCACCAATCTGAACAGCAAGCCGTCCCACCTTCGAACCATGCACCGTATACTGACACAACGCCTGCAGCTCAACCTGCCCTTGCTGAACCTGGACCTGATATTCCGGCTTGACCCGAATTCGCGTCTGACGCACAATCACCTGCGCCCGCAACGAAAACGGCTGGGCAAAATAATCGTAATGCTGCTCCTGACTCGCGGACTCCGTACCATCCTGGCCCAGGCGAACTCCGTAACTCGGCGTCATCTTATAGTTTAAATCTTCCGGAAACCGCACGAGAACATGCCCGCTCTGCTTCTGCGCATTGAGCACGGCGAATCCGCCCAGCTCCCACTCCGGCGACGCCGAAAGCTCTCGCGCAAGCTCGGCCGTTGCCTCCGACGGCTGGGTCATGGCCTTAAGCTGAAGCGTTAAACCATCTTCAACCCGTCTGGCCAGACTTACTTCCACCATGTGAACCGTAGCCTCACCTTCAGCCATAGACTCATCTGTCACTTCGCGAACATCGCGAATTTCAAGGGCATCGCCACTCAAACCGGTTGCCACGACGGAGTCCGGCACCAGAGTCGCGCCTCGCGGTAGACTTATCCGAAAAGTATCCACCGCCCCACCGTAAGTCCGAATCGGGAGCAAGGCCGTGAACTGCGTGTCCTGTACCTGCGGCACCGCCGTAATCTCCGCGTTCTCCACCTGGATAATGACACCCTCTTGCGAGACTTCTCCCTCTTTGTGATGCCAAAACAGTTCCGATACTTCGCCTGTTCGATTCAGACCGTTCAAAACAATCTCACTGGTACTCTCATTCAGATTCATCGGCGGCATGGCCAAAACGCCCGACGAGGCACGAAGCTCAATATCAGGAACTGGCACGACAAGCCGGACCTTCGAATGCACCGCCGGCGGAAACGTCGCCGCAAATCGATACTCATCATTACCGAACGTCTCGACCGGAAAACAGAGCGTTAACGTCAGCGTGTGCGTCGACGGCAATGTCCCGTCCTGGCTCGGCCGATTGTCAATAACGGCGACATAGCCCGGCACCTCTTCGTCATATTCTATGTGGTAAGTACCGCCCCCGGTGTACTTTATGACATCGTATATATTCTCACTGCCTTCTTCCGGAATATACACTCCTTCTTTCATGAAAAGCGGAACGCGAACCACTCGCGGACCGATCGTCGTAATTCGGTATTCCAGCTTGAGTCGGGCAATCGTACCTTCCACGCGGCCGGTCGCATTGATGCTCTGCACCGCGTACGGCACGTCCTCCGTCTGCGACTCGTGCGACTCGATGCACTTCATTATATCGGACACAGACCAGTTCGGAAGTGGTATCTTCCAATCGCCGTTTTCGTCTTCCACCCAGAACGTAACTTCACGGTGCAAACGAACTTCCGGCTCCGAAGCCTCCGCAGCAGCAAGATATCCGCCGGCCATCAGAACCGCCAGCTGAACGACAAGAAATGACAGAAACGCCACCTCGATTCTCCCGCCGTCCTTCTTCCACTTCCGCTTTGCCATGGTTTCTTTTCGCTCGCCGCGCACCTTGTTTCCACACCAGACGCCCAGACATTCCCGCCCAGACCTACTCCCTCTATTCTAACACAGACAAACCACCTTGGGAAGGAACCTTTTCCTGATTGTACTAAAAAAACAGAATAAATAACCTGTAAAAAATGCACAATGCGAATAAGCTGTATAATATGGACAAAAACTACACAACAACCAAACTCCTAAGTCTTATAATATATATAACATTTTTTCTATATACAATATCTGTTTTTAATTTAAAAACAGATATTGTTTTTTGCTTTAGTATCCATACAAGTTTTCTATAGCTTCCTTGCAACGGATATCCAATATTCCCAGCTTGGGTATTTACAGGCTTTTCGTAAAATGATATACTAATAATACAGAAGGCGAAAATCAAAATTGGACTTTCTCTGGTACTACCGAACGATCGGACTTCAACTAACTCGGTCGAAACCAGGATCTGTCAGATACCGTCTTCTCAAAACACGCGTTGCGCTGCCAGAAAAGGGATTTTCCGTTATTCATTTTCCTGGCCGCCGCATGACGCCTGTGTTGTCCTGTTAATAGGGGTATTTTCAAAAAATATTTTTCTTTCCTCTGGAGAGAGCAACCGGAAAAAGGGGATTTGCGAACATGATGGGCATTAAAACGATGGAAAAATACTCTTCTTCTACTATGTCAATCGACAATCTTTTGGCAGTTATCCCTCACGAAATTGCCATACCTGAAATTCAACGCCCCTTCGTTTGGAAACCCAAACAAGTAAGAGACTTAATAGATTCGCTCTATACCGGTTATCCAACCGGTTATCTCATTATCTCACAAGATCCCAAAATGCGGCTCAAAGATGGGACCTGCGCGGAGGGGCGAAAAATATTGATCGATGGACAACAGCGAATAACTGCTCTAATGACCGCAATTAAAGGCATTGAAGTATTGAACTCAGATTTTGAGAAGAAACGAATAAAAATTTCATTCAATCCCTTTGCCAACACGGACGAAGGCGAGGAATCGTTTAAGGTGCAAGATAACGCGATTCTAAAGGATAAGCGTTGGATACCCGACATCGCTGAAATCTTCTCACCTGACTTCAAGCATGCCAGCTTTGTCCACAATTATTGTAAAAACAATCCCGAAATGGACCCGGATCAACTCCATGATATTTTAGATAACCTGAAAGGAATAAAAAATCGTCAACTCGGAGTTATCCTTTTAAACAAGGATTTAACAATTGACGAAGTTACCGAAATTTTTATTCGTATCAACAGCCAAGGCAAGAAACTCAATCAGGCCGACTTTGCCATGTCGAAAATTGCCGCCAACACCACCTACAATGGCAATCTGCTCCGCAAGGCTATCGACTACTTTTCTCATCTTGCCGTGCAGCCCGAATGGTATTCGGAAATGAAAAAAGACAAAGAGTTTACTGCTTCGTCTTTTGCCAACCAGCTCAAGTGGCTCAAAAATGACCATTCGAATATCTACGACCCGGACTATGGTGATATTCTGCGTGTCGCATTAATGTACAGTTTTGGCCGTGGAAGAATGAAAGATCTGGTCAGTCTGCTCGGCGGACGCGACTTCGAAACCAGAGACTACAAGGAAGAGATTGCGGAAAAATCCTTCCAGAGACTTACTGAAGGCGTTTCTGCCTTTATGAATAAAAATTGTTTTCTTGGCTTCATTATGACAATTCAGTCAATTGGTTTCATTTCTCCAAAACTTTTGAATTCGCAAATCACCATGGATTTCGCTTACACGCTTTATCTCCTCCTTCATAAAGATTCCAGCATAAACAAAACTAAAATTAAACGTTATATTGCCAAGTGGTTTGTTCTCACCTCCTTGACAGGACGTTATATTACTTCTCCTGAATCAGCCATGGATCGCGACCTTCGGAGAATTGCCGAACGCGGATTTCCTGAATTTTTTAAAGAAATTGAAAACGCCGAGCTTTCTGAAACCTTTTGGACCATTGGCCTCGTGCAAAATCTTGAGACAACCGCAATTAACAGCCCCTCCTTAAACGTCTTTTTTGCCGCTCAAGTCTTCGGTAACGATAAGTCCTTATTATCTTCCAATATTGAGGTCCGCTATTTGATTACGGATATCGGCGACGTCCATCACGTCTTCCCCAAAAAATATCTCAGCGCACACGGCGTTACCGAAAAATCAAAATACAATCAAATTGCAAATTACATTTATCTTGACACAACCATCAACAAAACCATTTCCGACCAGCAACCGGGAATTTATTTCGCCACTGCCTTTAATCAATGTCGAACCGGGAATGTGAAAATTGGTGATATTCTCGATGAAAACGATCTGAAAAAAAACTTGGCGACCAACTGTATCCCACAATGTATATTAGATATGAACGCGTCTCAATATGAAGAGTTTCTTCTCATGCGGCGCACACTCATGGCCCAAAAAATTCGTCAATATTATGATTCCTTGTAAAAATAGCCTCTCGACCCAAAAATCCGGGGCGCAACCTTTAGCCCCGGCGGGCCGCCAACGCATAAGGAACGCCCTTGCCTTTCTTCGGTGGTACGACCTCGATCTCCATCTGTCCGGTTATTCTCGCTGATTTTTTGACTTTTTCCCGTTTTTGAAGACACCCCTCTTGTATACGGCTACGGAATGGAATATACTCTTTTTATGGCCTTTGTTGTTATCCCTAAAGAAATTCCCAAAATGGCTGTACTCGGCTATTTTGGGGCCATTTCCGCTCCCTGTTACCCATAGTTCGTGACAGAGAGCCTTTAATATTAAATATAGGCGTGCTGTATTTTGTATATTGGATCGGCTCCCATTATTAACTGAATGAGTCCAATGTCTTTTCAGACGTCGATCGAACATCTAAAACAATGGGGCAGAGAATGGAAAAGATCAAAGACCAGAACGCGAATTGGGTAAAGACAAGTAGATTGACTCCGGCAAGGGGCGTAAGCAATAGTGATTTATATTAGGGAGAAGGATTATGCAGAATAACGAAACAAATAACACAGCGAATAACGAAAACAACGATCAAACCCAACCGTCGGGTGAACTGCTGGTTTATCAGGGTAAAGGTACCGATTCCCCTATACAAGTGCGTCTCGAAGGCGATTCCGTTTGGCTCTCTCAAAAGTTGATGGCGCAGTTGTACGGAACGACCGTTGCCAATATAAATCAGCATATATCAAGTATTTACGAAGATGAAGAAATTCGACCCGAGGCAACTATTAAGAAATACTTAATAGTTCAAACCGAAGGCAGTCGGCAAATTAAACGCCTGGTCGATTTCTACAATCTTCAGATGATTATTGCGGTTGGGTTTCGCGTTCGGTCCCATCGCGGAACTCAATTCCGGCAATGGGCAAATGATAAAATCAACGAATATCTTGTCAAGGGATTCGTTTTGGACGACGACCGCCTCAAAGGAAAGGCTGGCGTTACCGATTACTTCGACGAATTACTGGCACGGATACGCGATATTCGAGCCAGCGAGGCCCGTGTTTATCTGATGATACGCGAAATTTTCGCACTGGCCGCCGATTACCGGGACGGGAAAAAAGAGACGCTGCTCTTCTTTGCCACAATGCAAATTTGTGTCCAATGAACCGGGTCCACTTAACACTTAATTGAGCAAGTAGAATGAAAATAAACTTTAAAATAATGTACCGATTTTGTCGTAGAGTTGATTTTTATGTAATTACGATCATCGTGCTTTTGTTATTTTTGTTCCTTGAGTACACCGTATTACTGACTTGTTCAAGTCGGTTGAGAAGAAATATATTTGCGATCAATTCGCATGCAGAAGCAGCATTTGTTAAATGTCAACAAAAAAACTGTTATGGCGATTATCGGGACAAGCTGTTTATGACATTGGACAATATGCAGGAACATCGTGATGTTTATGGACATGCTCCGAGTATGTACCGTGAAGCGTGGATACGATCAGAGTCAGAACACAGGCACGAATAACACGATTTACAGGCCCTTACAGGAGCGATAGTGTGTCCTCAATAGACCACGCCTGATGCCAGACTCCCACGTTCAATGATCCGGAAATTTTAACCGACTTGAGTAATACAATTGAGTAATACAATAATGAATTAACTATT
Organism: Planctomycetia bacterium; assembly: GCA_030539295.1. Classification (GTDB taxonomy): domain Bacteria; phylum Planctomycetota; class Planctomycetia; order Pirellulales; family Thermoguttaceae; genus JAUNBG01. The sequence goes on from JAUNSJ010000013.1 coordinate 95,797, forward strand.
GTCCACTTCCATTAAGAATCATACCAGCAGGAAAGGTTCAATGCATGAAAAACATTAAATGTATTGTTATGCTGATCATTATCGTAATATTATTATTTGTAAATTACTTGTTCGTTTCTGAAATTAGGGCTTTTCGTCAAAGTTTTTTCAAGACCAATAATACACTGAAAGAGATTGAGTCTTTTAATGAGCGTTATTATAACTCGTTGAATGGGGCAATGGATCTTCAGACGTCGATCGGTAGTTCCCCGAATGTTGTTAGCTGGCTTCCCGACCTGGCAAGCAGTCGGGCCCTGACAAGCAGGCCGTCCCACAAAAGATTTTTACCTCAAAAAGCCGCGAATCACCATGTAAATCGCCACCAGAGCCAGTGTCATGCCCGCTGTCCACTGAATCTGTTTTTTCCGCCACACCATGAGGAACATACCGGCAAAGAACAAGACGGAAACGCCAATATCGCCCCACGGGACCATTGGAAAGACCCAGCCAACGTCCGAAAAGGGCCAGAATATTTTTATCTCCCAGTCGGAAAGACCGGGCGCCCCTGAAACCAGCATGTCGGCAAACGGGTGCGACAGGACTGCGACCAGTACAACAGCCAGCCAAACAAGATAGTCGCCTGTCGTCGGTCGCGTTCGGCAAATGACCGCAGATTCCGGAACCTCAACCCGGGTAAGACGCAGTAGCCCCTTAACCCCACGCGAGATGAAATCGTACCGGCAATCCAGAAGAGCCCACATAATGCCCACAATACAGCACGAGAGAAGGCCATGCCCCCAGGCACGGTGCGCGGAGTCAAAAAGCGTCATACCGCCGAGAAAAGTCAGTCCGTCCCAATCCGGCAGGACAGCCGCTACCGCCGCGGCTCCACACAACTGCCAGCCATAGGGCCGATACAATCCCGTGGCCAGAACGCCACTGATCCCTAACATTGCGTGCTCAATCGTCGTCACAGGCAGATACTCTCCTTCCGACTCGAATCAGGAAAACAAAATTGAGAGAAAACATTCACGACACAGCCTGACCAAAAGCAACAGGTCGCGTCTCGTTTTACAAGGCTTCTTAATAAAAGCGGGGCCTGACTCCCTAAGAATCAGGCCCTCCAACAAAAAACAGGACGCGGTCCGCATCCACACACGGCAGAGTATCGAGACTACCCGGATACCACTTTCAGCATCCGGGCAAGGCCGTGATTAGTCCCACCACCAGACGTTGTCCGGTATGGATTTCGAAAGTTCAGCTCGCCGGGCCTCCAGCTTGCCATTGTCATCATATTTAATATGATCGGCGTCGAAAGCTTTATAGGCATTAATGAGAACGCCACCACCGGTCGGGAAGGACGCAACAGACCCGGTGCGACCATGATGCAGAATATTCACCGCAGTATCGGCAAACTCGACCGCGTCCAGCGATTCCAGCGGATACGACTCTTCCGACCCGAAAAATTCCATGGACCAGTTCGCCTTGGTGTACAGGTCTTCCCGCTGAATCCACGCTGCCGTTATGGTCATGTCGATCAGATTGCGAAGGGCCGCATAGATCGGATCTTCTTTCGCAATGGCCGCGTATTTATCGGTAAAACTCTTCGCATAGAGCTTCGTTGCCCGGTTACCACGCTTGGAGCTAACCCGCTGACCCGCAGTGGTCACAAGTTCGTCCTCACCAACCAAGTTGACCGTTTTGGCATTAAGAGCCAGTGCGTCACCATTTTCCGTCGTAACCGCACAGTCATAATCAGGCTCAAAGAACCAGCGAACCAACGCGTTTTTCGCCATCGAGACCGGGTCCGACTTCTCCGCGTAAGTCGTCATTTTAACCGGCGGCTCTTGCAGACCAATACCAATGAGTTTCATGCGATAGTCGGCGGCGACCAAAGTCTGGGCAAAATTCGTCTTCGGCGAGACGCCCCAAACCTTGACGTTTTGCGGGCCTAACGAGTCACGAATCCCTTGGGCATAATTCGTCAGCTGATAGGCATCCGCAATATCGGGCTTAGCCGCGGTATTCAGATAGCTTTGCATATTGCGAAGTCCCTCTTCCGTAGGGTCAATAGAGCAGCCGATCAGTTCGGTTCCCTTACCGCCTTGGGGAAAAGCGCGAAGGGCAACGACCAGGTCTGCCAACTGCAGGGTGGGCTGCCCCGACTTGTAACCGATCGCAGAGCCGTCGTCCAGACGCGTCCAACCTTCCGCCGGACCAGCTAGGACAATATCGCCCGTTTCCGGATAGAAGAAAACATTTTCGATTCTCAACAGACCGGCCAAGTTCGCCATTTCATCGGAGACAATGCCATTATTGGCAATAATCTGTTTTTCAAGCCGTGTCAGGGAGACTTTTCGCATGGGGGACGGCGTCCGCAAATCGCTCGGAACGCTGTTATACGCCGCTTCCAGTCGCGACTGATCCAGCGTCGTGGCATCGGTAAGTACTTGCAGACGGCCCGCTTGTATCACAACGCCACTACCGTAACCGCTACCGCCGCCGCCATTACTGTTATTATTGCCGTTACTGCTGTTATTATTGCCATTCCGGCCGCCACGACTATTGCCGTTGTTGTTATTACTGTTGTTGTTACTGTTATTATTCCTGCTGTTGTTGTTGCTATTATTGTTACTGTTGTTATTGTTGTACTGTGCCGAGACTTCCATCACGGAACAGGACATAAACAGTGCAACGACCGCCGCGATTAAAACGCGAAAAGCGAACTTACTTCGACTCATTTGTGCCATCTCCTAAGTCAATAACGACTTGCTTGCGAGAAAAAACGACCGGGACCTACCCGACACGCCAAGGGAATCCCCCTCTCTATTAGATGATAATTACAAAACGCATTTTTATCAAGGGTTAAATTGCCCCATTTGTCAAAATTCCCTAAAATTTTTCCTCTTTTTGACCAAACTTAACGATTTTAGGGGCTTGGAACGCCTGTTCGGAAGAAAATTACATAAAAAGAGAGGTCCCTTGCAAAAAAAAGTGAGAGACAGGGCGAAATCGACCAAAAGTCAATTACGACAGGAAAAAGGGCAAGGTATTCCCTGACGCGTATTCACACCCCGTCTCTCACGGACCAGCTGTTATTTATCTACAGCAAATGCCATGCCAGTCAAAAAAATTCCCACGCCACGCTCCCCATTTCGTCCCTCACGCGAGACACCGCCCTCATCTAACTATATAATGGACACAATTTGCAACCGAAAGACAAACTTTTCTCCACCCGGGACAACAAAACACGCCCTACCGAGAAGCCGCGGGTTTTGCCTGACACAACACTCAGTTGTCCAATTTTGCTTTTCGTTGTGCTAAAATAACACAATCTCCACGGGCAAGTTGGCTGCCGCGAGGAACAAGAGAAATCGCGGCGGCTCCTTGCAAGCGGGACAGAAGGGGGCAAATTCGTGATTTTCTAATAAAAAAGCGGGAAAAGTAAGAAAATTTCGCTCAGGTGCCGTTTTGCAAAACGACTCTATCTGTTATAATGGCGCAGTTGGTTTAAAGTATGCCGTCTGCGTTTGGTCTGTAAGAGGAGTCCGAAGTCCGCTTGCCTGCCCAGACCAGGAGTGTGCAAACGACGGGCCGAAGCCCCCAAAAACCATTGTGTGACTTGAAAATCCATGTTTTGACGAGTAAGGATAGATACAGGAAATGGCAAAACATAATCCGTTCAGCATGTTTCGTCGTAATCAGAAGGCCTGGTTGGCCGGACTGACTTTGTTCACCATGTTTTCATTTATTGCCTTGGGGAATATGTTCCAGTGCGTACAGCAGGGACAGCCGACCGGACAGATGGGGCCCAATACCCTGGCAACAACGAAGAAATATGGCGATCTTGACTATGTTTCGTTTTCCAATTATCGCGAGGGCCTTCGCCGCCTGAACACTTTTCTTCAGGCTTCGACCCAACTCCTGGTGGAAGCGAAGGAAATTCTTCCTTACGGCGATATGCTCTTGGTCATTGAAAAAGACCCGGCCGACGAAGCGAAACAGTTCCCCATCGTCTTGGACAATCTTATGGGTTTGATTCAAGAGTTGAACTATGTCCTGTCCAATGGTGAACTTACAGCCGACCGCTGGCTCCTGGAGAAGACGGCACAGGATCGAGGTTACGTAGCCGACACGAACAGCGTCCGCACGTATCTGTCCCTATTGTTTCAGAACCGTCTAACCCAAGACGACTTGGGTCAGGCACTGCGTCAATCGGGCCTCAATAGCGAGAATCTCGTTGAACTGATGCAGAATCAGATTGTTGTTGAGCGTCTGTTCCGCTCGGTTGCCGGCGGGCGACGTTGGTCGGCCATGAGTGAACCGGCTCTCCCGTACGGTCCTGGAAGTATCGTTACGGCGCCCGGCATTCAGCTGGAAGCCTTCCAGAAAATGTATCAAAAAGTTAAAGCAGACGTCGTCGCATTTCCGGCCGCAGAATTTGTGGCCCAGGTACAAGACCCGAGTGACGAAGTACTTAAGAAGTATTACGAGAAGTACAAATTTGTCCCCAACGACCCTTCGGTCAAGGAATCCGGGTTCTCCATGCCCACGAAATTGGCGTTTCAGGTAATTCGCGGTCGCCTCACGCAGGACCGGATCGATGCGATAACCGATGCCCAGATTCAGGAATACTACGAGCAGCATAAAGAAGACTTTAAGAAGGAATTGCCTGCACTCCCGCAAGCGGAGCCGGCACCGACTACAACACTGGAACTCCCTGCCGACAGCTCCTCCTCGCTCGCTCCCATTCCCGACGAAATCCTGAACATCGCCGAAGAAGCTGCCCCGGCTGAAGAAGCTGCCCC
>JAUNSJ010000078.1 GCA_030539295.1 Planctomycetia bacterium
CCGGTCATCGAAGCCGAGCCCCCCCGTTGGAGGGGAATGTCTCGAAGAAAGAGCGAAGCAATTTTCTTCGAGTCCGTTTACGTGTCCGCATCGCGTCGCTCTGTGCCATCCCCTCACCGCCAACACGCAATTGATTTGCCATTTACCCCTCATCGCCACAACGCCCCGCCCTGTAAGGCCAGCACAGGTCCGGTCACCTCCGAACCCGGGCACGTCCTCCTCTGCGTTCCCCTGCGAACCCTGCGCGCTGAAAAATAATCCGTCAATATGAGAGGGCATTTGAGACCGGGTTCGGTGTCTATAACTTATTCTATATTCAGGACTTGTATAACACGCGGAGTTCGCAGAGGGACGCAGAGGTCCGATTCAAAATCGGTCGCGCTGGCGCGGGGGAGCGACTGATCGTGGGGGCCTGTCTGTGCTGCCCTTACAGGGCGATGTTCATTTTCTGCCGCAGACCCGGGGCGTTGGTCGCTACGCTCCCTTGCCCCGGGCTAGGTTGTGCTGGCCTTACAGGCCGCCGGGGAATGGCGATGATGGGTAAATGGCAAATCCATCGCAGATTGGCGGTGAGGGGCGTCCGTTTTCGTTATTGTATGGGCACAGCCCACCTCCGCGTTCCCCTGCGACCCCTGCGCGCTGAAAAATAATCCGTCAATATGAGAGGGCATTTGAGACCGGGTTCGGTGTCTATAACTTATTCTATATTCAGGACTTGTATAACACGCGGAGTTCGCAGAGGGACGCAGAGGTCCGATTCAAAATCGGTCGCGCTGGCGCGGGGGAGCGACTGATCGTGGGGGCCTGTCTGTGCTGCCCTTACAGGGCGATGTTCATTTTCTGCCGCAGACCCGGGGCGTTGGTCGCTACGCTCCCTTGCCCCGGGCTAGGTTGTGCTGGCCTTACAGGCCGCCGGGGAATGGCGATGATGGGTAAATGGCAAATCCATCGCAGATTGGCTGGGCGTTCGTTTTCGTTGTTGGCAGTTCCCAATCGTTGTTGCTGGTTCCCGACCTGCGAGCAGTCGGAAACGCCGGCCCACCTCCGCGTCCCCCTGCGAACCCTGCGCGCTAAAAAAATAATCTTCCCATTGGTTAGGGCATTTGAGGTTGGGTGTGGTATCCGTAACCTATTCTACATTCAGGAGTTATATATCACGCAGAGTTCGCGGAGGAGCGCAGGGACCCCGCTCTTGTTCCCGACCTGGCAAGGCAACAGAGCTGCGGGGTTAGCCCATCTCGACCGGCAGTCGTTCGACGATTCGTTTTATACTGACGGCCAAGCCGGTGGCGGGGTCAACGTCGACGATGGTCCCATTCATGCGGACGTCATTTCGGGCAACGTCGAACGGGGTTGGGCGAAAAGTGCGGAACGTCTCGCAGACCCGGTCGATGCGACGGCCAATAATACTATCGAACGGGCCGGTCATACCGACGTCGCACTGAAACGCTGTTCCGCCTGGAAAGATCGTTTCGTCTGCCGTTGCCACGTGTGTGTGCGTACCCAAGATGGCGGAGACCTGTCCGTCGAGCGACCGGGCAAGCGTCTGTTTATCGCTGGTCGCTTCCGCGTGAAAGTCGATTATACGCACCTTGACGTCGTGCGGTAGGAGCGCGAGGATTTCTTCCGCCGCACGGAGCGGACAGTCAACCGGCTTCATAAAAGTACGCCCGAGCAGGCAGAAGACCGCAATGCGTACCGGTTCCGCCTGCGACTTGGTCGACGGAATGGTCAGAATGGTAAACCGACGGCCCGGCGCCTCACGCGGAAAATTGCCCGGACGAACGATATTCTTCTCATGCTCAAGGGTCGTAATAATTTCCTTCTGGCCATAGGCATGGTCCCCCAGCGTCATGCAATCGACGCCGAACATGCGCAGCGCGCGGTAGTTCTCACTGGTTATCCCGCTCCCGCCGGCCACGTTCTCCGCGTTCGCAATGACAAAATCAACCCCATGACGCTCACGCACCTTGGCGAGCTGACTCTGAAGTACGTCCCGACCTGGCTTACCGACCACGTCTCCTATCATGAGTATACGTGTCATGATTCTCGTCTTCTAACGGTCCCCGGACCGATTATTTTAATATTTCTTGTACAAACCACCATATATTGTATTGTCATTACACGTCCCGGAAAATATCGAGTTGTAGTAGAAAAACAGATCCACACTATGCTTTAGGGCACACGTTATACCTGCCCCCAAATAGAGCCGGTCACGCGAAAGGTCCGTTCCGTCAAAATGCCAGGCAACGGGAAATGGCAAAATTTCGTTCGTTATAAAGACGTCCGTTTCCCCAAATTCATGCTGCCATCCGACGAGCATTTTCGGACAGATCAGGGCAAGATACGTTTTATATTCCCACGATAACCGACTCCCCACAAACATGCGGTACGAATTCGTCGTCGTATCGTTTAAAAAAGCAGGCACCGGCTCTCCGGGAAACAGGTTCGCTTCCCCAGGCTCATTTAAGGTGGTCAAATGAAACCCGATAAAAGGGTCGATGCGGGTATATCCCTTGCGTATTCTCAAGCCGAAGTCAACGTCATAGTTCCACTGACTCACACTGTAACGCTCACGCCAGTCCGTCTGGCCCGAGGCGTACCACTGCTCATTCCAGCTCTTGCCCGCCCCCACGCCAAAGTCCAGATACCATAATTTGTCAAACACCGACAGATGAAGTTTACCGGCAAAGGTATCCACTTGCGCTCCGTATTGAGGATCGGCCCCCGTGATTTTCATGCCTGAACCTATCGCGCCGAATCCGAGTAAAACGCGGTCCCCCAGCAGGCGGTCCATACCCACCGTACCCCCGAAATGATTCGCCGAAAAGCCGCTCCGTAGCCCCTGGTCGCTCCCCGTATAGCGACTCCATTCGCCCCACATGCCGGTCGTTATACGCTTGCTAAACGGTGTAACGTCCAGTCCGGAAAGGTCGTTCGAATTGCCGCGATACAGTACGCTCCCCTCAGACGAGTCAACGCCCAGGCCCCGACCGTCCGTCTCGACCGCGACGCCGCGCATGACGTTCGACGTAAAGAAGTCCTCCTTCAACGACAGACAGGCATCACGCTCACCCGATTGCGAGCCGGCCTCATAACCCGGATCGAAATCCGACGCCGCCAGAGCGAAACACGACAGATACGCAATTACAATCGCGCACAGCAGAGTCGTCCTTCGCACCACGGCCCCTATTCGCGTCATCGAACCACCGCGCCTTGCGCCTTGGCCACCGCCTCAACGCCCCCTCTTGTGTCCGCTTGGTCGTCAAGATGCGGCTTCGGCATAATCGACTGCGCAACGACCGAACGGTCCACATTGTTCTGACTTATGATAAAGCCCGTTTCCGCTTTGTCAAATCCCATATTCAGGGAATGATTCCCTTCCTGACTCAAGAGAGCCAGATACGCCCCTTGCTGACGACCCGCGGCCAGTTCCCCGAACACCTGACTCTCCGCCCGCGACGGATCCCCTCGCACAATTTGTAGCTTCTGACCTCGAATCTCCGACGCCACCGTACTCGCACTGGCCAGCGTCCCGAAAACTTGCACCTGACCCTCTCGAATCTCCACCAGCGGCTCACGCGTCTTCCCGTCCACTAAAAGCAACTTGTCTCGCACAATGATTTGGTCCGTTTCCAGAATGCCAATGCGGCCCTGCTCACAGCGCAGCACCGCTTCCCCCGAACCTCGCTCAACACCTGATTCGCCGACCGCAGCCGGAACCACGCCCGACGTCGCCGGCACGCCTGACTCCCCGCTCGACAAAAACCACACCGTCCCGACCGCCGAAAGGCAACCCACGACCGACGCGATAAAACTATTGAGTAATTTTTCACTCATCCGACTACCTGTTCCATATCCCCTGTTTCCGACTCCGGCCCCGGAACAATCGGGACAACTCGAGCCACTTCCGCAAATTTTACGATTTTTTCCCGTTTGTCGCTAGAGCATTTTGACCCTTTTGCCATTTTTATTGAGACGGATTCGGCATACCAACAGGAAATATAGCAAAATAGATAAAATATAGATAATAAATAGAATTGTACAACCAACCGCCCTGGTGTCCACGCTTGAGTGCACGCCAAAGTTTCTTGCGACGATAGGGAGGTCCTGCTCACGTTCCCGACTGCTTGCGTTCCCGACTGCTTGCAGGTCGGGAACAAGATAACAACGAAAACGGAAGTCCCACGCCACCAAAAGTGCAATGGATTCGCCATACCCCCATCAATAACCACAACGCCCGACCTGTCCGCCACCGCGGTCCCCTGCGCCCCTCTGCGTGATAAAAAATAATCCGTCATGAAAGAGGGTATTTGAGACCGGGTGCGGTATCTATAACTTATTCTATATTCAGGAATTATATAGCGCGCAGAGTTCGCGGAGAGCGCGGAGGATCTGCTCACATTCCCGACTGCTTGCAGGTCGGGAACCAGCAACAACGAAAACGAACGCCCAGCACCGCCATGTGCAACCGATTTGCCACTCCCCCCTCATCGCCATTCCCCGGCGGCCTGTAAGGCCAGCACACCCTAGCCCGGGGCAAGGG
>JAUNSJ010000045.1 GCA_030539295.1 Planctomycetia bacterium
CAATCGGGAAGGCAAGATGTGCATCGTGATAATTGTGCATACCGATCATGAGCTGTTTGAGATTGTTTGTGCACTGCATACGTCGGGCAGCTTCCCGCGCCGCTTGCACCGCCGGCAGGAGTAGCGCGATTAAAATCCCGATAATCGCAATGACGACCAGAAGCTCAACAAGAGTAAAGCCCTTTTGAGAAGGTCTCTTTAGATTACCCCCCCCCCGCACTTTAACAATTCAACAACAAACACAAACTTTTTCATACTCAATCTCCTTTTCAGAACGGTTGAAATTGGTTTTTTGCGGCTAACAACGCAAAAAATACAAAAAACAATAAAACTTTCATAATCAGAAAAACAGCGTTTGCTTCTCTGACGCCTTGATTCCCTTTTCTATTAATTTTAGTATATCCGATAAGAGCACTCTTGTCAACATAGAGATTTCGTCAAAATATATTGAAATTTCGACACAAAATAGGGCCAAAATAATAGCTGCGGTCCCCCTGTGCTCCCTGCTCGCTGATAAATAATCCGTCGTGAAAGAGGGTATTTGAGGCCGGGCGTGGTTTCTGTAACCTGTTGAGTGTTAAGGAATTATATAGCACGTGAGGGCCTGCTCGCAGGGCCCGACCCAGCAACGACGAAAACGGAATCCCATCTCCGCCGATGTGCAACCGATTCGCCATTTACCCATCACCGCCATTCCGCGGCGGCCTGTAAGGCCAGCGTAACCTAGCCCGGGGTAAGGGAGTGACTGCTCGCAGGTCACGACCCAAACAATAACGAAAACGGAATCCCGTCATTGCCATGTGCAACCGGTTCGCCATTTACCCATCACCGCCATTCCGCGGCGGCCTGTAAGGCCAGCGTAACCTAGCCCGGGGTAAGGAGAAATACAACGTATTTCGACGTTCCCCGGGTACACGATATCCTAATAACCCACGCCCTGTAAGGGCAGCACAGGCCGGTCACCTCCGAACCCGGGCACGGCCCGCCTCTGCGTCCCCCCCGCGTTCCCCTGCGCGCTAAAAAATAATCCGTCAATTGGTTAGGGCATTAGAGACCGGGGCCGCTCTTGTAACATGTTCTTTTTCAAGGAGTTATATATCACGCAGGGTTCGCGGAGGAGCGCAGAGATCCGCTTCAAACTCGGTCGCGCTAGCGCGTGGGTGCGGTTGGTCGTGGGAACCTGTTCGTGCTGGCCTTACAGGGCGCCGGTTCTTGGCGATGCTGGGTAAAATGGCGAATCCATCGCAGATTGGCGGTGCTGCGCTTCCGTTTTCGGTGTTGGTAGTTCCCGAATGTTATTGCTGGGTCGGGCCCTGCGAGCAGGCCCTCCCTATCGTCGCAAGAAAATTTGGCGTGCACCCCTGTAAGCATTGGCTCGTTTTCATCAGCTTGACATGATCCGGGCGTGTTGCTATAATAGCGGGTAGAAGGCAAGTATGGTGTCTGCGTGGCGTCGAGTCAAGTTACTATCAGAATTCGGGAGGGGCGATGGAGGTTTTGGCGGTTTTCGCGGGGATTTCAGCGGTTTTCTTTTTTCTCATTGCACTGCACTTCTGCAAGACGGCCCATCTTATGAACGATCTGCCGACGTCCAAGGCCCAAGGCGTTTTTATTGGCGTTGTGGAACTGGCGGGCACGGCGGAATGTCAGGAGGGCGAAGCGATCGTCTCTCCTGTTACGAAAATTGATTCGGTCTGCTACAGGAGCGTTGTGGAAGAGGAGTGGGGGCGTTGGGAAACGGAACTGAGTTCGGACGGGAAAGGCGGCTTTACCACAGGCACCTCGTGGAAGACCGGCTGGACTCCTTTGAGCACGGCGCAGGATCAACTTCCGCACTTCTATCTCAAGGACGACACCGGCATAATCCGAATTGTTCCGACCGGTGCGGAACTTGAACAATGTGAGTATATAAACCGGATTTGCGAACCGGAGGATCTGCTCTATTACTCGCAAGGGTTTCCTGACCCCATTGTGGATACGACGCATAAACGTCGGTTCAGGGAGTTTGGCATTCCTCTGCATCAGAAGATTTATGTTGTGGGTCGTGCCCGAGTGCGAGAGGACGTCGTTGCCGCCGAGATCGCCGCGGACCCCGAGTCGCCGCTGTTCATGATTTCGGTCCAGAACGAGGAAAAACTTGCCTCGTACTATGAAGACAACTCGCGAATCCAGTTCATCCTCATGCTCGTAAGCGTCTGCTGCATGGGGTTGTTTTGTACCAGTGATATATTGCTCGCTCTTGTCAGTACGATGTTTGCTGCCTTATTCTGGACAGGCTGCTGGACCTGGTTCCGCTATCGTGACATGGTTCGAATGAAGAATCGCGTTAAGAGAGCCTTGGCGAACCTGGACGTTGAGTTCAAGCGTCGCTACGACCTCATTCCGCAGCTAGCGGCGGTCGTCTCTGGAATGAATCGCCACGAAACGACCGTAACGAGACTACTGTCCATTCTGCGAGCGCAAGGGGAGACGCTCCCGACAGACTTCGCTTATCTTGAGGCGGTCGCCCCTCGCCTGAATGCACTTGTGGAACGCTACCCGGAACTGCGGGCCAATGAGCTTTTTCTCAATCTGCACAAGAATCTTAGAGACACGGAGACACGTATCGCCCTGGCGAAGAATTACTACAATACGGTCGCGGAATATAACAATAATTACATCAAGATGTTCCCTGACTTCCTGTTCGCCTGGCTCGCCGGATGCAACTTTATTCGCCCTTGGGACAGCGCAGGGTTCGCAATACGCACCGTGCCTGTACCGCTACAGAAATGACTGGCCTGTCCGGCGGGTACCCATTCGGCAAGTCGAGCGACGAACAGGTTAAAATGAACTAATTAGGTATAATAGCGGTAATATAAAAGAAGTATAATCCAGTTAATATAAATACTTTATTTAAAATATGCGAGAAAAAAACCTATTGACACCCAAGGCGGGAATCGTTACAATCCGACGTTCCGAAAAAAAAGGTTCAAACAGGACCTTTTGAATAAACTCAACTGGGGAAATATGCCGAAGAACAGAATAATGCTATATGGGCATTGGTCCGAAGGACACAAGGATGGAAAATTTTGAATCGTCGAAAGAAAGACGGAGCCGTCAGACAGGCCGACATGACTCTGTTAATAAGGCGAAGAATATTAAGGAGATACAGCAATGCGTAGTCCTTTAGCGGTTTTAGGGTTGTTTTTGATGGCGATTCCGCTGTCGTCGACAAGCCTGTTTGCCCGAACGCCCGCGCCGGGCGATTCAGAAGAGGGACAGTTGGAGTACCGTGCCCAGGCTCAAGACACGATACTAGCGTCCGACTATTCCTACGCAAATTATTCAGCCTTATACGCGGGTTACGGGAACCAGCGAGTAGCGATAACAGACGAACACTGCTGTAGTTGTGGAAGTTGCGAATGTTGCTGTGACGAGGGACTGCTCCCCTGCTTCAAGAAAGACGCGTGCGGTTTCTTTCTCGACGGCTGGGTGTCCGGCGGTGTCTTGAGTAATGACTGCCCACCGCTAACGACGTCGGCCCCGGCGGGTCCGCTCAGTCTTAACGACGGAGCTAATAATGCGCAACTGAATCAAGTCTATCTGACGTTGGGTCGGGAAGCGATACGGGGTCACCGCATGAGTGTGGGCGGCCGGGTCGACCTGCTCTACGGAGCGGATTATCTGTACACCAGCGCGTTGGGCCTGGAAGTCTTTAATTATAATGACTCGGGTCAGCCGGTGGAAACGGTCTATGCGGCGAAACCGCGCTGGAATCGGAACGGCCGTGGCGGCTTTCCGGAGTACGGACTGGCCATGCCCCAGGCGTACGGAGAAGTCTACCTGCCTTTCCTGGCCGGAACGTCCATTAAGCTGGGCCATATGTATTCGCCTGTCGGTTACGAGTCCGTTATGACGCCGTCCAACTTCTTCTATACGCACACATACAGTATGCTCTACGGCGAACCGCAGACGGTAACAGGAGTTATGGTCGATCAGAAGCTTAATAATAACTGGAGTCTGCTCGCCGGATTTACCGAAGGGTGGAATATTTGGGACGACCCGAACGATGAACTGAATATAACAGGCGGCGTTAAATGGCAGAACGACAGCCGAACGTCGTCGGTTGCCTTGACCGTTATGACCGGCGACGAACAGGTCGAAACGAACGGGCGTACGACGAACTACAGCCTCATTTATCAGCAGAAGCTTAATCCCGTGCTGACCTGGGTCTTTCAGCATGACCTGGGCGTGGCGGAAAACGGAGCCTACGAAATTCTCTCGGATCAGTCGATACGTCGCCTGAACGGGAATTGGTACTCGATTGTGAACTATCTCTACTGGCAGGTTACCGATACGGTTGCCTTGGGCGGACGTTTCGAATGGTTCCAGGACCGGAATCATTCGCGAGTCGTGTCCCAGGCTGTGCATACCGACATTGGTCTGCCTGGCTACGGCTACGGGTTTACGGGCAAGAACTATTTCGACCTGTCCCTCGGTCTGAACTGGAAGCCGACCAACTGGATTACGATCCGGCCGGAAGTTCGTTACGACTGGAGCGATGTGGAATATGCCTTCGATAATGGCGAAGTTATCCTGCCCGGCGCGTATGATAACTACACGAAAAAAGACCTCTTTACCGTTGGTGGCGATATGATCGTCCGGTTCTAACCATAGATTCCGTCGCCCGTCTCATACAAGCGCCCCGAAGCCGCAAGCTTCGGGGTTTTTTGTTGCGCCGCCGCGGCCTGTCCGGGAGGGCCTGCTCGCCAGGGCCCGACCCAGCAATAACGAAAACGGAAGTCGAGCACCCAAACAGGTTCCCACGACCAGCCGCATGACCGCGTAGAGCGCGACCGATTTTGAAGCGAAACTCTGTGGTCCCCTGCGAGCCCTGCGCGATATATAACTCCTTGGAAAAGAACAGATTACAGAAGCTGTACCCGGTCTCGAATGTCCTCTCAAATCACAGGCTGATTTTTATCACGCGTGGGAACGCAGGGGAACGCAGTTATTACCAAGGCAGCGCATCCAGCGACGGGGGAGCTGCGTTGTGCGGGCTGGGCGTGTTTACCGCGGGAAGCGCTGACCGCGACGTTTTGTGGGGCGTTTTTTTATCAGGAGTGTATTCTCGTGCAGCGTTCGATATTCTTTTGGTGTCATTTTCAGCATGCGTTTAAAGACGCGGCAGAAGGTTTCCGTATTCTTAAAGCCTGCCTGACTGGCGATCGTAGCGATGGATTCGGAGCCTTCCCGGAGCAGGTCGCCGGCGAAGACGACGCGTCGAAAGCTAATCTCTTCACTAATAGGTCGATGAAAGAGTTTTTCGAATTCGACGTAAAGGGCACTGCGTCCGAGTCGCGCGGCTCGCACTACGTCGCGAACGCCGATCGGGTCGCGAAAATTATGCTCAATAAAGCGCATGGCGCGTACAACGCCTTCGTTTGCCGCCGCATAATGGTCACTGGATTCACGGGCAATCGTGCCAATTGGTTCCACGACAAGAGGTTCCTCGGGGGCCGGCTCCCCTTTCATGAGTGAATCCAGGAGGCTGGCCGCCTGAAATGCCATCTGCTCCCGGGCACAGTCGATACTGGAAATGGGCAGGGCCGCGAACCGATTGATTTGCGGGTTGTTATCCACACCGAGTACGGAAATTTCACTCGGAATATTAATACCAAGTGAAATGAGACTGGAAATGAGCAGGTTCGCCCGATGGTCACTCTGGGCAAAGAGTCCGAGTGGGCGCGGCAGTCGGGCCAGCATCTTATTAAGTCGAGCCAGGAACTCATCTTCTCTGCGTGCCGAATCTCCGCCAGACGCCGGCATTGTACTTCGGGCATGCCGATTATTGGCGAAATCGAGCGTGGTGTAGCTGAGTTCCTCTTCCGCGAGTCGGTCCTTAAAGCCACGTTCACGTTCCGCAACGGCGTCGTAATTTGTGAACTTGGCAAAGGCGAAATTCTTAAAGCGTCGGGCCAGGAAATGCTCCGCGGCCAGAACGCCCACGCGATAATTATCGAGCAGGACGCGCGCCACTTTAACCTGAGGCACGTCCGCGTACAGAGCGACCACAGGGCAGTTCTGCGCCATGACGTAGCGCGTTATCTCCTCGCGGTGCGGCAGGAATATGGTTATTATGCCGTCGCCTGACCACCAGGCAGGAGGTACGCCGTAATGCACCATTGACGTCTCAAGGATCCACCCTGCCTGTTGCGCATAGTGGATTATGCCCTGATGCACTTGGGTATCGTAGTACGAAAGGGCCATTAAAACGCGTTTTCGTCGACTGTTCCGCCTTCTCTTCATAGCTTACCTGTCATTACATCCTGCCTGATTTGCTCCGGTTTCCGCACGTCTTTACTTATGTTATATCCCCAAACGACTCTTTTTACAAGATGGGGCGGATAATTCTCGCAGGTCAGGAGCCAGTAATTCCGCAAAAAAGAACGGCCCATGTGTGTCCGGAAGCGAGGGCGAAGCCTATTAAACAAAGTTTGAAGGGGTGTGGGGGGACTTTTGAAAAGTCCCCTCACGAAAAAAACCTCACCCCATGCAAGACACCCTCACGCATTCGCCCCAACCGCATCACCATTCCGTTTACCAACGCCCCTGCGATTCAATTGATCACGTACTGCCCAGGTTCGTGCGGGGTAAGTCTTTATCACATTCTATCTATTTTACTATCATTAGCCATTTTCCTGTCATGAACTGGAATTTTCGAGGAATTTTATCAAAATGGTCATATTGCTCTTCCGCGGCTGGAGGAAATTTGTTATTAGTCTTATGTTAGGATTATAGGGATTCCAACTTTAACCTGGAGACGGTGATTTTCCGGAGCGTAAGAGGCCCAGGGGCTGCTTTCGCGTGTCGGGTCGTCTCTCCAATGCCACGAATATCAATAGCCATGAAACGACATTATTTACAGTACACCCTTGGTGGAATCGGAACCATATGCGTCATAGCGGGCCTGGTCTGGGCGTGTCAGCGATTCGTCGCGACGCCACGAGCCACGGCACAGACGCAGCAGCGAGTCAGTACGGCCGAGGCAGTTCTGGACCCGTTGAGCGCGGATGAAGGAATACGTTTTGCGGAGCATCAGGCGTCGGGCAAGAATCTGATAACCGTAGACGGTCAAGCGGTTTCGGACGGTCGCGTCGCGCGAGAACCGGTCTCCGTTGCGCTGAGAGAACTCGCGCCGGAGGAGACTGCCGACGCGCAAGAGAGCCCAACGGAGTTCCCAACTCTTCGCGTCTTCGACGATAAGGCGTCCGCGAGCAGCGGTACCCCGACCCCGCAGAGTCTGACGGAAGAGCCGGGCAGTACAACGGTTATGTCGCTGACACCACTGGCCGCAGACGCCATGTCCACGACGCCGGCAACGAGCGATGAGCCTGCCATGCTCCAGGAGCCGAGCAGTCTGCCAACCGACTTACCGCAGAGTTCACTCGACTCCTTCCCGCAGTTCCCCACGCCCGCTCCGGAAGATGCTGTGAATATGACGCCCGCGGCCCCCGCAGCCCCCACGACCGAAAGCCTTCCGCTGGAGAACCAGGCACCGCTGGTAAGCGAAACGCCGCTGGAGAACCAGGCGACGTCACTACCACCGGCCTCGCTTTCCGACCCGCTGGCCTCGCCTACCGACGCGTCGCCCTCGCTTTCGGCCCCGTCGGGTCCCGAATCGTCCTCTGCAGGGTTGCCTGTAACTTCTTCGGAGGCCGCGACTTCCACGCTGTCCGATCGGACAGCGACCCCGAGCGCCAGTGCCGGCAGTCTGCCGACGAGTGACCCGCTGGCCTCGACGCCTGTCACACTACCGCCCATGAGTCAGAGTCTGCTTACGACTCCGGACGAGTCCGGTATCAAAACGGGGGAAGCGGCGCAGAAAGAGGGAGAACTGCCCGGCCGTGGCATGCCGGGTATTAAGGCACTCGAAGGGGTTCAAGCTGCGTCCATCACGCTGGAAAAACGTCTCCCGGCCGAAGTTCAGGTCGGTCGCCATGAGACCATAACGCTTATTCTCCGCAATGTGGGAACCGCAACGGCGAAAAATGTCGTCCTGCGCGACCTGGTACCAGCACGCACAAGTTTTATCTCCGCGGAACCGCACGCCACGGCCACCCCTGACGGTGCTCTCGTCTGGGAACCGTTCGACCTGGCCGCGCAAGAGGAACTGGAAGTCAATTATATTGTCGTGCCCACCGATGAAGGCGAAATTGGAAGTGTCGCTTCCGTGACTTTTAATACCGAGGCGTCCGCGAAAACCGTCTGTACACGCCCAATGCTAAAATTGGACGTCACCGCGCCGAAGGAAGTTCTCATTGGCGAAAAGGCAACGCTGAATATTCAGGTGAGTAATCCTGGGACCGGAACGGCCACCGGGGTCGTCCTCCTGGAAAAGGTTCCGGCCGGCCTGACCCATGAAGGGGGTAAGATTTTGGACAATCGGATCGAGACCATAGCTCCGGGAGAGACGAAAGAGATTGCATTGGCACTTACCGCAACGGCGCCGGGCAAGACGTTGAACTATCTTTCGGTTTCCGCGGATAATGGCCTTCTGCAAGAGGTAACGTCGGAGATCGTCGTGAACTCTCCGGAACTTGAACTGGAAATCGTCGGTTCCGGCGTCAAATATCTGGGTCGGGAAGCAACGTACACGCTCAAGATCCACAATCCGGGCAGTGCCCCGGCGAAAGACGTTAAGCTCATGGCGGAACTGCCGAAGAATATGAAGTTCGTCAGCACGAATAATCTGGGGCAGTACGACGGGAATACGCACAGCGTGCACTGGGAACTTGTGGAACTTCCGAATAATGTCGAGCCGGGCGAAATTGAACTCGTTCTGCTCCCGACCGATCTGGGAGACGGACGTCTGTCCCTGGTGGGGGAAGGGGCGCATGAGCTGGCCTGTAATGTAACGGAAAATGTGCAGGTCGATGGCCTGGCTGCACTGACCTTTGCGGTAAACGCGGTAACCGGTCCGGTGGAAGTGGGGCGTGAGGCGGTCTACGAAATCCAACTCTCGAATCGCGGTACGAAAGCGTCGTCCAATATCCACGTCGTGGTTCAGATTCCGCCGACCATGAAGATTACCGATGGTACCGGGCCAACGAAACTTCAAAGTTCCGTCTCCGAGGTCAGCTTTGAACGACTTGCGACTTTGGCGCCGCAGCAGGAAGCGGTCTACACGATCAAGGCGGTCTGTTCCGAGCCGGGCGACCATCGCATAAAAGTTCTGGTCAGTTCCGACGATCTGGAGCTATTGGCGAAAGAGGAATCGACCCGGGTCTATCGCTGAACCGGGCAAGAGAGTAAGGGCAGAATCAGGTCATGGAATGGACTTTTTTGGCACGTAATGAGCAGGAGACCGAGCGGCTCGGTGCGGCCTTGGCACGCCTGCTGCCAGGGGGTACCGTCGTAGCCATGACCGGTACGCTTGGCGCTGGTAAAACGCGACTGGTTCGCGCCGTGGCGGAAGCGTCCGGCGTCCCGCGGGAAACCGTTGCCAGTCCGACGTTCGTACTCGTACGCGAGTATAAGGGCTCGCGACCGATCTTCCATTTCGATACCTATCGGATCAAAGACGAAGATGAATTTCTCGAACTGGGGCCGGAAGAATATTTCTATTCCGAAGGCCTTTCATTCGTCGAATGGGCCGAACGTATGGCCCCTCTTTTGCCCAACGACCGACTCGATCTTCTCGTTTCCATTCAGGACGACGGAAGTCGCTTATTTCAGCTGAAGACGAAAGGGAATTTCCCTGTCGACGTCTTGCAAAAAATTGAATCCGAGTTGAATAAGAAAGGGCCGTCCTGTCCGGGCTGCGCCCACTGCGGTTGGCTTCTGGCTTTCCTGGCATTTTTTTTTTTTCGTAGTGGCTCCGATCTATGCCGAGGGTGGCTTTCGTGAATATCTCTTATCGGGAGAAACGTTTAACAAGACCGAGGTAAACAGTTCCGCGGCGGCCACCAGTGGTGTAACGGCCGGCTGGAGTGAACTTTTTGAAAGTCAGGGCATAAGCTGGCGGCGCCTCTATCGGGACGGCGAAGTGGACGTTCTGGACCAGAGTCGCAGTGAGCAAAGCCGGCATACAGGCCGCATGGCGGAGCACTGCCTCCTTGAGTTCCATAGTGAAGGCGTTTTCGTTTTGGGGCATTACGTGGATTATCCGATCGTTAGTAATGAGACGAATCCGACGTTATGGCTGCGCAGTGACCGTCCGGGCGCGACCCTGGCGGCCCTGGTTGTACTCCCGCAAACGATTCGACCTGATACCGGAACCCCACTGACTCTGCTGATCCGTGGCGCCACGTATTATCAGACGGGAAGTTGGGAAAAACTTGCGTTCACCCGCGGGATGCGTCGCCCCTTTCAAAATGAAATTCAGGCGCTCCGCTCGCAGGAAAAACTCACCATTAATCCGGAAGGCGCCTATATCCGTCAGATCATTATACTCGTCGAAGGCAGTTCCGGACAGTGCTCTCTCGAAATTGACGACCTGCAAATCGGTGAGTATTTACCCACTCCGTATTCGCAACTGCTAACCAGTGAAAGGAACAATCGGTTCGACCCGGTCAATCTGCTCGCGTTTCGTCTGGCCGTTTCTGACGTACCGCTCTTTCCCGATACGGAACAGGCCACAAGTGATTATCTCGGTCGGGAGCCGTTCGGAATCGACGCTCTGCACGAGAACGTCCTGGCCGACCGGGCACACTATCGTGCCGTCGAGACGGAAAGTCCGTTCGGTGATATTCGGAAGGAATTTTACGCTAATGTCCAGCGTTATGAGGATCTGGTCCACGGTCCGCTCGCCGATTCTCCCTTTACGGACATGATCGCCGCAGGCGACGCTCGGTTCGATATCCATCAGGTGAACTGGTCAACGCCTGTCCCGCCGACGATTTCCGGACTTGGCACGCCGAACGCCAATCTTGCCGATACGAGTGTGACGCCGCACGCCGAGGCGGCTGTGCCCGACGCTTCGGTCGATATTATTCTCGGGTCCGGTACGCTTGAGTCGCCGCAAGACGCGGAAGTATACACCGTTGCCCAGAGTACGAGGCCGGCGTCGCTCGAAGTACGCTTTCGCGGCCGCTATCTTACGGTCAATAAGCAGACGTCGTACGGTGTCCGTGCTTTGGAGTATCAGGGCGAACCGCTGGCCTTCGTTAAAGAGCTGGGCTTTAATGCCATCTGGGTCCGCCATGCCCCGGACGCCAAACTCCTTCAAGAAGCGAAGCAGACCGGTATCTGGCTCATCTGTGCCGTTCCGGTCGGTAGTGAAACGGTGAGCAGTGGCACGGGCTTCGGTCAGAATCTGCCGGCGGCCAGCGCGACGGGGACCTTACCCTATTTCAATCGCACGCCTGTCGGTCCGGACTACGACCAGGTACTCGTCTGGGACCTCGGTGCTCATGTGCGTCGCGATGAATTCGACCGGATTCGTGAGAGCGTCCGCATGATTCGCTCGCTGGACCCGCATGGCCGGCCCGTCGTTTGCCAGCTCGATTCCGGACTCGGCGAATACACCTTTCGTAACGACCTCGATGGCGTTTGGCTCGCTCGCGCGCCGCTGCTCTCGTCTCTGGATTTGGCAGACTACGGTCAGTGGCTCTTACGCTATCCGAGTATGGCCACGCCCGATTTTCCCGTCTGGAATCGCATACAAACGCAAGCGGATATGGAACTGCTGGCCCAGAGTCGATTCTTCGGTGCCGTCGACGAAATGCCTGCTCTCATCTCGTACGAACAGATTCGTCAACAGGTTCGTCTCTCACAGGCCGCCGGCTGCCATGGACTCCTCTTTGCCAGTGATGCCCCGTTAAACGGACTGGACCATGAAACGCAATACAGAGCTGCCGCTTGCGAACTGGTGAACCTGGAACTCATTCTGACGGAGCCCTGGTTCGCCGGCGGGCATTCGGAGGAGATGATTACCTCGAACAAGCCGGATTTGTCCGCGGTCGTGCAAAAGACCAAGCGTACCGGAATCCTGCTGCCTGTCTCTTCCTGCGAAAACGATCAATATGTCATGGGGGAAACGGCGGCGAATAATCTCCGGTTCATTGCCCCGGTTCGCGATGGCTATGACGCGGAACTTTTGGTACCCGGTATGATGCGGAAAATTCCGTCCAGTCGCAAGGCAGGCGGCGTTCATCTCGAACTGGAAGAGGCGAGTATGAATTCCATTATTTTTCTCACGCAGTCCGAATGGTATAATCAGGTCATGTCCGATACGGTCCCGAAGTTCGGACCTCGCATGGCCGAGCTGGCCATAAAACTTGCAAAAATGAGAATCGATACCTTCGAAAAGACGTTATACGAATTAAAATATTTGCAAGAGAATGACAATATCCCCACGAGCAATGGCAAGCCACTCTTGGCCCTGAACGACCTGACAACTTTAATAAGTCAATCGAAACAGGGTACGGATGCGGCGGAAAAATTCCTGACCGAAAATGATTATTCCCAGGCCTATCTGCAAGCGGAGCGCGCCTCACGCGGGATACGACTCATGGAACGTAAACTCTGGTCAGAAGCGACTCGCAATGAAATTAATCGGCCGGTGCTGCCCGTCTCCGTGTCGTTCGCCATGCTGCCTGCCTATCTTATTGCCTATGGCCGTATCAACAGTCAGGAGATTAAACTCACAGGTGATAATCTCATCCAGGGCGGTAATATGGAAGACCCGGCCGCCTGGACTCATGGGAACTGGACACGCTACGAAGCCCCTGTTCCCGCGACTCGCGTTATCGTCTCACGCGATGCACAAAGTGCGCGTGCCGGCTCCTTCGGACTCCACCTGGGCACTCTGCAGGAAGGGAACGAAATCCCCGTCGAGATGGAATCGCCTCCGGTCTGGATCGAAGTCCCCATTCAGGTACGCACCGGTCAGATGATTTGCGTCCAGGGCTGGCTCGCGCTCCCGGGCGACCTCACTCACACGACAGACGGTCTGAAAATTTACGACGATCACGGCGGCGAGGCACTGGCGCTCCGGTTCAAAGAACAGACGCCATGGCGCAGGTTTGCCTTCTATCGGTACGCGGCGTTCGATGGTGAAATGAAAATTCGATTCTCACTAAGTGGCTACGGCGAGGTCTGGCTCGACGAAATCAGCGCCTATATTGTGCAATAAATATTGCTGCCGCATAATCACAAATTGCCGCGCGTTCACTCCTGGCCGGCAGGATCAGTCTACTGTGAAAAAAATAGAATTTCTCTCTTACTTGCCAATACAGAATCGCGAAAATATGCGGTCGAGCAGATCTTCCGTGCACACCTGGCCTGTAATCAGTCCAATTTGATCAATCGCGTGTCGCAGTTCCGCGGCAATCAAAACGTCATCGTCGCCCCTTGCCGCCAGAGTCAAGGCCCGAGTCAGGTCGGCACGCGCCGTTACCAGCGCTTCCCGGCATCGATGAGCGGTTGTGGCCACGACTTCGCACGACTCGTCCGACGACGCCAAGGCCACGATCCGCGCAGAGAGCGTATCGAGCCCCAAGCCGCATTTCGCCGAGGTTACGACCGCGCCCGAATCCGAAGCTGCGTTCGAGCGCCCGCACGAATCTTCCACGCCACACGGCAGGTCGCACTTCGTAACGACAGGAAGAATCACGCCGTTCGTCTGCGGACGCTCACTCTCGTTAAACGGACCTGCAGACCGAGCCTGGCACCAGAGGACAACCCCCGCCTGACGGACACGCTCACTCGTCTTGCTCCACGCGGTCACGCTCACAGGGGAAGTCGACTCTTCCTCACGCCCCGCCGTATCCACGAGCAGAAAGCGACGTCCGGCCAGCTCAATCGGCTGCTCAAGATAGTCGCGCGTCGTCCCCGGCTCGCTCGAGACCAGGGCCGTGACCGCCGTGTCCCCGAACCCCGGAGTAAAACGCCCGCACAAGGCATTCCACAACGTACTCTTCCCGCTGTTCGCCTGTCCGAAGAGAACGATCTGCGGCAGGGCCGTACCACCGTCGCGGTCGACTGCCCGGCGGCATAAGGCGTCGACCTGCTCTCGCGCCGACTCAAGCTGACGCGTTAGTTCCGCGTTCGTGATGAAATCAATCTCTTCTTCCGCGAAATCGAAGCCCGCTTCCAGCAAACATAAGGAGTCAAACAGACGCTCACGCAGTCGAACCAGTTCCGAGGCCAGACGCCCGGCCAGCTGCTCACAGGCCGCCTCCAGCGTTCGCGTATCCACCGCGTCAATGACACCGAGTACCGCTTCCGCCTGGGTCAGGTCAATACGTCCGGCCAAAAAGGCGCGCAGTGTGAACTCGCCCGGCCCGGCCATGCGTACTTCGCCCGTCGCGACGAGCGCGGCCAGCGTGGCGTCTAACAGGGCAGGGGTGCCCGGCAGATGAAGTTCCACCGCCTCCTGACCCGTAAAACCCCGACCCGCAGGCCAAAAGTACAATCGGCAAGGCACAGCCAGCGACACCGCTTCTTCCGGCCAGAGCGTAAGCGTACCCAAAAGAATCGCGGGACGCTCCGGTTTGTTCACTTCGACGCCCCTAACGCGAAAGAACCGACCGACCACATGAAAGACGTCGGGACCCGAAAGACGCACAATCCCACGCTCACTCATGCCCGGCGCCGACGCGGTCGCGATGATTCGCTCGTCCGGGTTATTCATCTTGCACCTTGCGTAAGTAGTTCAGAGCACTAGGGAAATAGCGTATGACGTCACTTGCGGTTATGGATTCCAGGGGGAGACACGTTGCCGCGCACTCGGCGGCCAGGCCATGCAGAGCCACGGCCAGTCGCGACGCGGCCATAGCCTCAATCTGCTGCGCCAGCAATGCCCCGAGTAGGCCGGTCAGGACGTCGCCTGTGCCCCCTGTTGCCAGGCCCGCGTTCCCCGTCTCATTTACGTAAACGTTTTCTCCGTCGGTTATTACAGTGCGATGACCCTTGAGTATTAAGATAAACGGCTGCTCCGGATCGATGGTAAACCGGCCGCGACAGGTCCGGACGAATTCTCTTGCCGCCTCGATGCGGGCCGGCTCCGCGTCGGGGATCTCACGCTCGGTCAGGCGTGCGAATTCACCCGGGTGCGGGGTAAAAATCCGTGCGCCCCGGTCGCCGATGCGGGCTTTACCCCTTGTTCCGGCACGCTGCTTGCTCAGGGCAAACAGAGCGTCGGCGTCGACGACCATAGGCAGTGCCACCTGGCGCAAGATGTGGCGTACGAAATAGCCTGTTTCGCTCAGTCGTCCCAGTCCCGGTCCGATCGCGATCGCTCCCGTGCCGCCCAGAGCCGCAAGCAGATTCGGCACGCCATTTTCACTCAGTCCCCCATCTTCCGTCGCCGGGAGCGCCAAGGTCATGTATTCCGGCGCAAAGGACGCGACCGTCGGCATAATGGGCGACGGAACGGCCAGGCGGACCAGACCGGCTCCGGCCACCAGTGCACCTCCACCGGCCAAACAGACCGCGCCACTCATGCCGACACTCCCGCCTATAACAAGGAGTTGGCCATAGGTCCCCTTGTGCCCTTGCTCACTTCGCTGCGGGAGACGTGGCAGTTTCTTGAGAAAGCCTACGCTCGCACCCGACGGTACAACCGTTCCTATCGTTTCAAACATACTTTTTCCCCTTCGTTAGCGTGGTTCTACCACTTTTTTTACAATTATAGCACAAAATTTCGCAAGGTACAGGGGAAAAATGCCGAATTATGAATACTAGCGTCTAACGTGGAAAATCAAAGGAGGGGAATATGCATGTAGAAAAAATCAAAGTATCGGGTCACGAACTTGAAACGGGAAGTCTTCTTGTTGCCTCCCCAAGTCAGCGCGAAGATCTTCTTGCGAAGTCGGTCATTATGGTCCTTTGTAAATCGGAGACGGAGATTTGGGGGTTGATCCTTAATCATCCCACACAGCTCGGGGTTGTGCTTACCTTTTTTCATCCGGGCGGCGAAGGCACCGAGGACTTGGAAGGCGAGGAATTTGATGTGGACGAATCTGCGCCCCCCGAGCCTCGCGAGCGCAAGGTTAGGGAGATTACGTATGAGGATATCATGCCTTGTGAAACGGAGTCAATGCGGCGCATAAATGTCCAGTTGTTTCTCTCCGGGCTGGAAGCAGGCCCCTTGGTCCTGTTCAGTCGACAGCCGGAATACGCCGACCACATCTTGCCCGACGGTACTTGCATGTCCATGTCCGACGGGCTGATCAAAAGGACGGCCTTCTTTCTGAAGGAACCTTACCGTCTTATGACAGGGCATGTCTTCTGGAAGAAGAGAAAGCTTGCCAGTGAGCTGAACAAGGGTTTGTGGTATGTTCTTCCGCCAGGCCAGATTAACATCCTGTGCGATTCAGAGGAGCTGTGGGCAAGTGCCTTGGAGGCTGCCACGGACGATCATGTTTTGCAAGTACTCGACTCGCTCCAGTTCCCCAACGACCCGGGCGACAATTAAGTTCAGTCCTTACCTCGTTTGGGAGCCGTACAGCGTTTGTCGGTTGCAATAGAACCATAAAAGTCGTGTGTTATGAGCCAGGAAGAAAGCGGGAAGTCCTTGATTATGCCGGTCGCAATACCTCAAAACGAATCCACCTATGCCGTCGTCATTGCCGGCGGTAATGGTGTACGATTGTGGCCGGAGAGTCGTGCGCGGCGGCCCAAGCAATTTCTGCTCCAGGATCGTCGTCAGAGCATGCTCTTCGAGACCGTCGAGCGGCTCTCCCATATGATTCCTAACGAACGCATTCTTATTGCCACCTCGGAATCCTTTCGCCAACTTGTGCGCGAGGCCTTGCCCGGCTTTCCCGACGAAAATATCATTGGGGAACCTGTCTCTCGCAATACGGCCCCTGCGATCGGTCTGGCCGCCGAGATCCTTGCCCAGCGCGACCCCAATGCGACGCTGGTCATACTCCCGTCCGACCACTTTATCGAACCGGTTGACCTCTTCTGCTCAACACTGCAGACGGGAGTCGCTCTGGCCGACGAAGACCCGGCCCGACTCGTCATACTGGGCATACCGCCGACGGCGCCCTCGGTCTCCTATGGCTATATCGAATGTGGGGCCCCGTTGCTCTCGCCTGCGCTGGCAAACAGTGCGTTCGAGATCGAGGCCTTTCGCGTTAAGTCGTTTCGCGAAAAACCGTTACAGCAAGAGGCGACCGAATACATTAAAGCCGATTGGTTCCTCTGGAACGCCGGCATTTTCATCCTCTCGGCCAGGCGGGTACTCCAGCTCCTCGAACAACTTGAACCGGGAATGGCCGCCCGGCTTCATTTGATCGGGGCGACTTGGGGTACTCCCGCCTGGTCTCATCAACTGGCAGACGGCTATCCGCAGGTCCGCAATATTTCCTTCGACTACGCGGTTATGGAGCATGCCGACTCCATCGTCGTGCTGAAATCGGCCTTCGTCTGGGACGACCTCGGTTCCTTTAAGTCTCTGGCCCGACATGAAGAAAGTCACGTTCAGGACGAACAGAGCAATACGGTTTCCGGCCCTAACGTCGTCTGTATCGACTCACACCACAACGTGATACGTCAGGTTCCCGACGAGAACGGGACGCCTTCCTCGCGACTTATCGGCCTTGTCGGCGTCGACGACTTGATCGTTGTTCAGACCGACGACGTGACTCTTATTTGTCAACGGAGTCAGGAGGCAGACATTCGCCGACTCGTTGAGCAAATCCGCGACCAGGGCAAGTCCCACTTCCTTTGAAAAGACACGCAAGCTACAATCAAGGATTCCTTGCTTACCCATGAGGTACTATCACCGCTTACTTTAGAGGCACTATCACGATGACTCAAGCCCAACCCGCGTTCGATGCTCTTTTGATTACCGATTATGGCGCCCCGGAGTCGCCGCACGACGTTGCCCCGTTTCTCGACCGAATCTCGCGACAGTATCCCATTCCGGGCGAGCGACGCGCCCTGATCGAAAAACGCTACCACGACCGCGGTGGCGTTAGTCCGCTCAACGAGCAGTGCCGGCTCTTGCAAAAGAATCTTATCGACGCCCTGCGCCAGGCAAACTCGCCGTTAGCCGAGGCCGTCTTCCAGGGGAATCTTTATGCTCCGCCTCTGCTGGACGACACCCTGGAGGTCATGCTGGCACAAGGGGTACGCCATCCGCTTATCCTGCCAACAACGCCCTTTAACGCTCCGCAAATCGAACGATGTCAAGGAGTTCTGCGTAAGCATCTCGTACCTCACGGGGTGCGATGGCGATTCGTGCCTCCGTTCTCGCAGCATCCGAACTATATTCGCGCTCTGGCCGATTCCCTCCTGGCAACGCTCGCGCAAGTGACACTCGAACACCCCTGGCCGGAGGACAAGAAGTCTTCAAAGTCCTCAAAATCCTCCAAGTCTTCAAAGTTTCCCAACCCCCCGAAGCCCGACGAGCCCGACGTTCTCCTGCTCTTCTCCGCTCATGCACTCCCCGAGCCTGTGGCCAATATGTACTTCTATCAGGATCAGGTAACCGACTTGGCCGAGGCTGTAGTGGCAAAAGTGTGTCCCGACCTGCCTTGGCTGGTTGGCTATCAGAGTAAGTCCGCACGGAGCGACGATTCCTGGACGGAGCCGCAGATCAATTCCCTTCTGGAGGAAATTCCAGCGACGCGGCCCAAATGCCGCACCGTCGTCCTGGTGCCCGCAGGTTTCATGCTGGAAAATATGGAAACCATCTACGACCTGGACGAAGAGGCACGCAGCGTGGCACAACGTTGCGGCCTGCAGTTCTATCGGGCGGCGACGCCCGGCCTGGCACGGCAGATTCCAGAAATTGTACTATCGTTCCAAACACGACGCCCTGACGAACGAATGTGAAACGCCTTACCTGTTAGTTACCGAACGCGGCCAGGAAGAATTCGACGATAGGGGTTGCGTCCGGCAGGGAGTGCGGATGGTGGTCCGCTCCCGGCTTGAGAATGAGTTTGATGGGCGCACCGGCCGCCTGATATTTCTCGTAGAGCTTTTGGCCGTTATCCGAATAGGGCACGACCCGGTCACTGTCGCCACAGATGAGAATCATGGGGATTTTCGCTGCGACGAGGATATCACAGGTATCGACTGGGCACTTATCATACGCCATGGCCTGCTCTTCGGTCAGATGATAGTAAGTTAAAATAGCCTGCCAGTCGCTCTCGGAACGGCCCGCCTGACTCTTGCCTCCACCGCCGGGCCAGACGCGAAAATCGAGCACTGGGTTGTCGAGATAGATGGCCGCAATCTGGTCCGGATAGGCCACCGCCCAGTTACTTATATAGAGTCCGCCCCGACTCATTCCTTCCAGGCAAGCTTTAGGAGCGAGCGCAAGATGTTGCGTTACAAACAGATAGAATTTCTGCCACAGCGCAACCGACTCCGGAGACCCGAGCAACGGGGCACTATCGACATAAGCCACATGCCAGCCGCGTGCCAGCATGGCCAGGTCCGTCTGCGGTTCATGACCCCAAAATCGGGCACGCCAGACCCAAGGCCGTCCGACCGCCGCCTCACGCGGAACCGCGATGAGTGCCTGTCGCCCTTCAAAGGTCAGTTCGTAGCACGTATAGCCGTGCCAGTCGGAGACGTTAACGAGCTGAACCTCAGGGGAATCGCAGGCCAGTTGCGACCGATAGGCCGCGTCATCCCACGTCTGTACCTCGCTCACAGACTGCCTGTCTTCTTCGCAACGCCCGGTACTCAAAAACGTTATATAACATAGCGCCATACAGACCGCTACCAAAACCGG
This sequence comes from Planctomycetia bacterium, assembly GCA_030539295.1. Lineage (GTDB taxonomy): Bacteria > Planctomycetota > Planctomycetia > Pirellulales > Thermoguttaceae > JAUNBG01. Next base: position 19,682 of record JAUNSJ010000045.1, read on the forward strand.
GCACGAAAGACTTCTCTTCGTCCATTTCATAATCTTCTCCTTTTTGTAGTTCTCGTTCTTCAGAGGCAAAACCATCTCTTACCATTATCAAAATTTGTCCGAAAAAGACAAGTGGGTCTCTCTCTTTTTTGCGGGCGACGCCCAATTTTTTCTTCGACCCTGCAATAACGCCCCCACGTTCACACGGGCTAAGGACCTTCGATTTGCCATTTGCCCAGCATAACCATTCCGCGGCGGCCTGGCGTTCCCGACTGCTTGCAGGTCGGGAACCAAAAACAACGAAAACGAACGCCCAGCACCGCCATGTGCAAGCGATTCGCCACTCCCCCTCACTGCCATTCCGCGGCGATGTCTTTTGTTATGGGTGGTGATTGTTTTCGTTATTGCTGGGTCGGGCCCTGTAAGCAGGCCCTCCCGTATCGCCCTGTAAGGGCAGCACAAACAGGCTCCCACGACCCGCCGCTCTCTCGCGCCAGCGCGACCGATTTTGACGCGGACCTCTGCGCTCCTCCGCG
>JAUNSJ010000002.1 GCA_030539295.1 Planctomycetia bacterium
GCCAATAACGACAGGCCAATAACGAAATGAATCTTCTGTCGCGAAAACGGCATCCATCCCAGATTGGCGGTGCTGGGCTTCCGTTTTCGTTGTTGCCGGGTTCATGCTTGTGACAGCGGCAGGGCGAATCCAGCACGGTACATTGTGAGCGTAAAATGGCAAGTCACGGTGGGGTGGCAGTTCCTCGAACGTTATTGCTGGGTCGGGCCCTGTCGAGCTGGCCCTCCCTATCTCTGCAAGAAAGTTAGGTACCCACCCCCCGCCAATTAGATGTACTTGACAAATCCATTGACTTCCAGTAAGATGTGTATTATGCGGTGGGAACAGACACTGCTGCGGAGCAATCTGGCAGGACTAGTTGAGAAAAAACGAGGTCAAATGTAAGGTGTGTGAAAATCCAATTATTGAAAGATTAAAGGAGTATCGTCATGATGTTCTTTGCCAATGCAGGGATTCCGATGATTGCTTTAACCCTTCCGCCGATGGTTCTTTTAATCATTCCGGTCATTCTCATTGAATTTTGGGTTGCCCGTAAAAGGATCGTTTGCGAGACCAACCGGCGAAAATTGGTCAGTCTGACAGTCGCCAATCTTCTTTCGACTTTCATCGGCTGGCCCATTGCGTGGATACTCTGTACAATTGCGTCCCTCTTGGTTACCAGTGGCGGAGAAGCATACGGACTGGAGTCGCCATTTGGCATTTTTATGTCGGTAGTCGTTCAAGCTCCCTGGCTCGTGCCTTACGAAGAAGATTTAATTTGGATGATCCCGGTCGCAATGGTGGTCCTGATGATACCGTTTTTCTTCGTCTCCGTCTTTAGTGAACGTTGGATACTCTACTTTTTTTTGAAAAACGAAACGCGTCAAAATATCAGGTCCTTGACGTTCCGGGCAAACTTGTGGTCCTACGCCTTTTTAATCATTGCTTTAATCACTGCATTTTTATCCTCAAGTACACTGGGCTAATGCACCTATCCCAACATTGTTCTTTTGCAGGCTCCCTGTCACGGGCTATGGCTAACAGGGAGTCCCTTTTTTTCGTTCGACATTTTTCGCTCCTTTCTGTTTTTTCTGATTGTATTGGAAGCGTTCGTGTGCGAAAGTTCGCCTTTACATTCCTTTAAGGAAACGATGGAATTACAGGAAGTAAAACAGAAGTAAAATGGCGCGTCCCACGAAAAAACGACAGACCTGAAAAACCAGGCCTGTCGTTTTCGAGAGGGGTGGAGGTTCGTGACAAGGAATTCTATTTTTGTGGAAGTTGAGGATTCTTTGTAAGAACACCGGCGTCAACCAGTTTATCAATCAGTTTTTGCATACTGTCGAATGCTCCTAAAAAGCCTTGCGGTGGCATGATGATTCGCTGCTGCTTTTCCATGGTCGGTTCCTGGTTATCGCCTGTTGGCTGAAGCGTTACGAAATCGAATCGAACCATGTTGCCTGCAAAGTGAATTTGACCAATGCCATCGGCATAAATTTCTTCTTTCATTGTTTCTCCTTTAAGTTTTTGCCGAAGTGCTCCCTTGTCAGGAGCGACTCCTCAGTAAAATTGTGATTGGGTTAGAACTGATAGGCCAGACCGACGTTACCGGTATGCAGATTTTGAGTTCCGCTTACCATAAAGTCATATCCGCCAAAAATCGTGAAGTTATTCTGGGTCAGGTCGCCACCGATGCCGAGATTGCACCAGTCGCTTCCGAGATCAACGCCATTGACCGTGTACTTGTAGTCGCCCGTGTAGTTGACATTATTTTGATTATTGAAACTACTGGAAACCGTACCGTAGGTATCGCCAAATTCGTGCATCCAGGACGCCTGGAAGAACAGATTGCCTGTCCGACACCGACCTTCGAATCCCCAGAGGAGACGACCGCCGAATTCACTCCGATAGGAATTGTAATCAGCTTCGTCAACGTTCAGTGCTGTTGCACCTTCCCCTTCTTCAGCAAACGCGTCTGTATTGAGCGATAGATACTGGAAGGCTCCGAACGGCTGGAAGACGGTTTGACCCATCGGGAAATTAAACCCTTTTTCCAAACGGAGTGCCCATTCACTCCCGGACGTTTTGGCCGTATTCGTTCGGTCAAGGAAGGCAATATTTCGCATCATACGGAAATTATCCCAACCATAATTAAAGTTACCGAACAGATATCCGTTACCAGCGTTGCGAACAAAATAGAGGCCCGCTTTATAGCTGTCGGCATCTGCCTGTTCGTTGAGACCGTTCACCTGATATTCCGTATCGCCAAAGGCAAAGAAGCCACCGAGTCGGAAGTTTGGCGTAATGTATCGGTCACCGCCAGCAAGGACACCACTGACCGAATAGTCGCCACCAAAGGCATTGCCGTCAGCTTTCGCATAGCCGTCGACTCCGTAATAGGTTCCCCACATTTTAAGGCCCTGACAGGTAACCGGACAGCCTTGATTACAAGGATCTGCGCAGGCGTTACTGCAGCAGAAGACGTCTGTCGGACGCAAGTAGTTGGCCAAGGTATTATTGACAATGGTCATATTCTGAACTTCCATCGTCGCCATGGAGCCGTAGACAGCGCCGTCCATCTGGGCCAAAGCATACCATGCTTCAGGGGAAATTTCTTCGCCTGGGCTAAGTCCGTCGAGAACGGTCAAGACATTGTCCAAATCACTCCCGAGAACAGCGTTTGTACCAATTTGGTCGATGTAGGTACCGAACTGTCGTTGATTTGGGGTGTTGCCTTGCTCGCCATAATCGGAATCACGCAATAGCGTAACATAATAATTAAATCCATCGTTGCTCGCGCGAAACGCCAGGCGAGGGGCAAGCGTAATCGCACTGGAGTCAATAGACATTTCTTCCGTCAAGGCAATTTCCTGCAAGCTTGTCAGTACCGTATATTGGTCGCCCAAGGAAAACTCGGCCGTTACATTGTCACCGGTGAGAACAATGGTTCCCCCGTTAACCTGAACAGCTCCTGCATCGTAGAGATCGTTATCGGTCCCCGGATCGGTAGCGTCGCCTTGACCGGCCGCAAAGAGTCGGACAAAAAGTTCACTCTCCTTATTGATATTAAAGCCCCCGAGGACCATGGTCTTGGCCTGGTCGCCTGTCAATTGGACGGAACCATTGTTGTTCAGTGTGCCCGATATTTCCGCGATGTCTTTTAATTCACCGTAATTTGTCAGATTACTTGATGTAATCTTTTCGCTCTGGCTCACACTGGCTCCGGCGTTATTTACGAAGATCGTCGCGTTAATCACTTCGGTCCCGGTAATGATTCCGTTATTGACAAGGCCTTCTGTCGTGGATGTAGTGGTCAGAGAGTCGGCATTTTGAATCGTGCCGGAGTTGGTAATCGTGCCAGCTTTGATCTCGGTACCGCCACTAAGGGTCCCCGCATTCGACAAAGAATCGGCTGTAATGGAACCTTGGGATAGCGTTATACTTGCGTTTTGATTGTTCGTGAGTGCCCCGGTCGTCAGGGTCCCTTCCAGGGTATTGATGGCACCGCTGTTTTCGAGCGAGGAGGTCGAAAAACCGGAGAAAAAGTTGATAATGCCGGAGTTAGCGTTGGAGAACGGACCTATAACATCGGCGGTAATCTGCCCGATCGGAGCAGGAGTTTCCCCGTCAGTACCTACACCCATTTTGCCTCTGTTCTCGAAGGGATCACTGTTGCCGCCTTGAAAGGTCAACGTGGGAAAATTGTTACCGGAAAGGGTTAGGCTTTCGGCGAAAAAGTCATTATCCGTTCCTGTCAGACTCACCGTTCCCTCGCTATCAGGTTCGATTCCGTCGGCGAACAGAGGCACGGGCCTGCTTGCGACCACCGCGATAAACAGAACAACTATCAAACTTAATGACAATTCTGTCACGGACGGACAACAGCCGCCAAACGACACGCGAGTTAACAGGGGCGATCGAGTTAACCGCGTCAATTTCACGCATTTTTTCATGGCATTGCCTATGTATTCCATCCAAGATTCTCCTCATCCATACCGAGAACAACTTGTTTTTTGCTCTGCAAATCAATGTAAAGGTAGAGATTTCAGTCCGAAATCTGGTTACCGCTTTACTTTTTTCGGTTACTGAACCGAGGTCTCTTCAGAAATGTTTACGCTTGCCGTAAATATTGTATATTCTATTTACTTTATATATATTGCCTATTCTAATTTTAATAAAACAATTTTTTCTTTATTCAACCGCGAATCGCGGTTTGAGAGCAAGGACCTATTGCAAAATGGGACGAAATAGACTATAATCCTATAGTACAGGGAGGGGTACGTGCGTTTTATTGAGGTAATATTTGTACGTCATAAAAGGTAATTGCAGCAAAAAAGAATTTGTCGGTTATTTGTCAAGGAGAACTAAAGGATGACACTGTTTATGAAGCTGTTTAACAAGGATGGTTCCAAACCCACGCGGCAGAAATTGTCAACTTCGAGCTTATTAAAAGGTCGTCCTCTTCATTTTGAGGCACTGGAAGAGCGTCAGCTTTTAGCGGTGGTGACAGGCGTCCCCGATATGACCGCGGGCGTCTGGTCAAGCGACGTCACCGCGGCCGCTGCCTTCGCCCCGATGCCAACTTCCGGCGCGAGCGTCCTTGATAACCCGACGGATTTAACGGCGACTTCCGTTAAAAAAGATTCAATTACTGTCACCTGGAAAGAGGTGAGCCATGCCGGTTCGTATGAGGTCGAATACCAATTGGATGCCGGGACGGACTGGACGAAGTGTGACAATGTCCAGACAACGACGGCAGGGAATGTCAGCGTCTTAGTAGATGGCTTGGATCCTGATGTAACATATAATATCCGCGTCCAGGCTTTACCTGTATCCGGTAGCGTGGATTACTCCGAGTCCGGCTACACGACCATAACGCAAAGGACGATGCCCCCGCTTCCAACACCGGCCAATTTTAATGCGGTTTACAACGCCGACAATAACTCCATGACGGTGACCTGGAATCCGATTGACAGTTCATTATACGAAGGAAAGTATGAGCTTTCGGTTTATCAAGGTAATAAAGAATTTTTAGGATCGCAAATCTGTACGGCTGATCTGGCGGTCAACTCATACACGTTTATCTGCTTTGATTACGACGATCAAGGCGATCCCAAGACCTACTTTGACAACAATCAGTTGTATACCTTTACAATTATGGCGCAGAGCGAACAAGCCGATTACGATGATTCGTATATCGCTGAAACGTCTCTCACCACGCCAAAGGGACCTCTTTGGACGCCGGAAATTCTGCCTCATGAGACTTATGTGGAATCTTCAACGGCCATTTACGTGGTGTGGGGTAACGCCGACCCGGCCGCATACAGTTTTTTGGTGGAATACCGAGTCTCCGGGACAGAAACGTGGACCCAAGTCACGACCTCCAATAAATCTATATCCCTTCGTATTCCGGGTCTTCTCTCCGGCACCACGTACCAGGTGCGTGTGACGGCGAAAGCCAATCCGAACGGGACCGACGAATTCGCCGATTCTGCTCCATCTGAAATCTATTCGGTCAAAACGTTTATTAAGCTTGCCGCGCCGACGAATCTCACCGCGACGGAAGTTGTGGATCACAGTATCTCAATTGCTTGGGACCATGTTGAAAATGCGGACGGCTATACCGTTTCCTGCTATCGCGAGGATTTTCCGGAAGGGTTGGTGACAACCGACATTGAAGGCACAACCTATACCTTTTCGGGGCTTGACAGTAATACGAATTATTCCATTTGGGTCCTCGCAACAAATGAGGACACGACTCAATATGAACAATCGGGATCATCGAACAAACTGGAGCTGAAAACCCTCAAGACCACGCTTACCGCGCCCGAAGATCTTGAGTTGAAAGCCAGAGACCTGGATTCCATCACCTTGGACTGGAATAATGTTGACAATGTCGACCATTACTTGGTCGAATATAGATGGGAGTCCGATTCGGATTGGCAACAAAGAACGACCAACATGACCAGGCTGACGATTGACTCGCTAACCAGCGGGCGAGAGTACGAGTTTCGCGTTTCCTCCATTGCCGATCCGGATGGCGATTTCCTTGATTCGGCCCCCAGCGCCAGTATTGAAGTCAAAACGCTTGCGAAGATTGATACGCCGTGGAATTTTAAAGTTTACAATAAATCGAATAATTACATTATTCTTCAGTGGTCCCAGATTACATCTCCGTCCGGCATCAGCTATGAAGTGGTCTGGTACCCCACAGAGAACCCATCACAAGAAACGACGAAAAGTGTTGACGATTGTTTTACCGGGTTTGAAGGACTTGATTCCAACCGATCCTATACGTTTAAGGTCAAGGCGGTGAGTTCCGATCCCGACTATGTGGATTCCGATTTTTGCACGCCGATCATCGAAAAGACGGACTACGAGATTCGATTAAGTCCTGATTTCACGACAACCTTTGCGTATAACCAAACATTTGTTTTGGGGACAATTTTTATTGACGAATTCGTTAAACCGCAAGACGCGATTCCCACGTTTACTGTTAATGGCACGCCGAACGCGGATAATTTCAGCGCCGTATGGGACGGGGAACAGAACGGCTTCGACGTCACCTTTAATAACGACAACGAGAAGCTTGGCCCTATTAAGTACGAACTCCGCATCAGTGCGACGGAAGACGGCAAGACCGCGTCCACGGTATTTCCCGTTACCTTAATGCAGATCACTAACATCAACGGTCTGATCGTTTCCGGAACCGAAGACACCGATTGGGTCTGGAATGAAACGGATAAAAATCTTCGGGTCAAAGGAGATATCGTCATTACGGGAGCCGCGTCGAGCGCTATGACGATTTCGATCGAACAGGATGCCTCGGTGACAAATAACGTCGTTGTCTACACAGGCGCCAGTGAGAATGATACGCCGGGAACGCTGACCATTCTCGAAGGGGAAGGAATCACCAGCGACCCGAACGTGACGTCTGGCGTACTCTATGACAACGCTTTTTATTACTTTGCGTCAAATGCTTCATTCAGCGTGGATGGAACGACGTTCACCAACACCTCGGAAACAAAGGAAAAACTCCAGTTTGGAAGTGACGGCGTTCATTTCCTTACCGGCAAGTGGAATGTCGATGTCAAAGAAGACGAGATCTTAACCGTGGCCGATGTTGCTGCCCGCATCTCCGTTAATTTCAGTGCAAACGACAAGTATGCGTACTCGGTCGTCACGTATACCGTCGGCGAAAGCGGGGGCGGATTCAAATGGAACTGGAATGAATACCGGACGAATATGTATGGAATCGCGCTGGCCACAACAGAGAATATCTATTCTGGTGTGACGTTGTCCTCAACGTCGAGCAACGCGTATGCGGTGGACGCTTCCAGCTCATTACAGTACCTGAGTTACAATATTGTTGTTTACGGCGGCGAATGGACGGCGACGTCGAACGACAATACCAAGGTGACAACCAATTTAACGGTGATTCTTCAAAACGGGTCGCTGACCGCACAGTTGAAAAACGGATCCGAGAAGACGTTCACCTATTCTGAAGCCAAGGTCGACGGGGTGAACGCCTCGGCGCTCACTTTCGATTTTGACCACACCGATGCAAGAATCTCCAATATTACGACCGGTTACGAAGTCTCCGGTTTCCTTTATACGTGTAACTCCAATGATCAAATCATCACCTGCTCGGCCATTGACACGGTAGCTAAAACGATCAGCCTAAACCGGGGGAACTGGACTGTTCAAATCTCGACCTTGGACTCCGTTGGCTCGACGGTACTTACGACGATTTCCGATTCGGCCACCTTGCGTGGGACCGAAGATGACACGACCGTCTATTCCTCGCCGTCCGGGGCGCTCAATTCGACGTTTGAGGTTGTTGAAATCGACGTAGAAGTCGAAGGTCAACCGAAGGCATATAAAACCAGAATTCAAAACGGAGTCAATGATTATCTTTTGGGCAGTGTCGTGGTTTCCGCGGGATATGGAAAACACACGAAGCCGGAGATTGACAATGACCTCATGACCATGACCATTACCGGCGGCGATTGGTTTGTCAGTGATGTCTTAACAGGGATGGTCGGCGGAACGGTCGTTCTTAAAGGCGGCTCCTTCACCGACGCTGATGGCGACTCCGTGATATTCCACGGGCAGGTGTTTCCGCTTACCGTAGACGGCAGCGGCGTTCTGGATTTAACAACGCTGACGATTGTCACTACGGCGAAGGACGACGTTGATAACTATGACGGCGTGACCTCGCTACGTGAGGCGATTGCCTTTGCCGCCGACAGGACCGCCTGGGGAAATGTCATTACGTTTAGCGACGCAATCGACTGGGCTGCCCCAGCCAACACGATTAAGCTCGTCGATATTTACGGCGGTCTCGTCATCGATCACACGCTGACAATTGACGGCAAAACGCAAAATGTCACGGTTGACGGAAATTACGTCTGGAACGTCAGTGAAGGCGTCGGGAGCGTCTTCACCATTGAATCGACCGCGGGAACGGAGGAACTCCCGGTCTCAATCAAGGGACTGACGATCACCGGCGGAAACGGAACAAAGATCGGCGACGATACCTACGGCGGCGCCATTCTCAACTATGGCGTTGTGACTGTTGAGTATTCGGTCCTTCAAAATAATGGCGCGTGCTATGGTGCAGGGGTCGCCAACTTCAACCAGTTCACGATTCTCAACTCAACGCTCTATAATAACAATGCGAAAAACGACGGCGGCGCGTTCTATAATAAAGGCACCAACGCGAAAATGACGATTGGTAACTCAACCGTTGCGGAGAACAATGGGAATCATGGAGGCGGGGTCTATAATGACGGTGGCACGCTCCTTTTGGTTAACAGCATTGTTGTCGGAAACAGTGGCAATTTTGACGTTGTTTTTGACAACGATGGGCTGAACTACGCCTACTACTCGATCTTCGGATCGGTGTACAACGAGAAGACCAAAAAACCCAATGGGGCTGCTTTTGATGCCGGCGACACTGGCATTTATGGAAGTGATTTCGCTCGTGATTACGCGGATGTCTTTGGCGCAACCACCTTCGACGGACAGACGATTAAAATCGATCGCACCTCAATTGCCGCCAATTCCGGAACGCTCGTCGGCTTTATCGGCCAGACCTGCTATTACTACAATGTCGATGATGGTTTCTGGTGGAACGGAACCACAAACACAAAGTCGTTATATCAGTTTAACGCCGAGGACACAACCGCCTATGGCCTGACAGGGGGATCTATTCTCATCAATGGTCAAAATCTGGATCTTGATAAGAACCGTATCAGCCGCGTCGTCACAACGAAAGCCTTCTCCCTCGGAGCGTATACCATCGAAAGGATACCGGACACCCCCTCTACCATTGTTACTATTACTGACGACCTTGTCGACTCGTTCGACAATGAAATTTCTCTTCGCGAGGCAATCCTCTACGCTGGGACAAGCTACGTTGACGCTTCCGGGATAACGCACACACTGGGGACGGATATTACGTTCGACCCTGTTGTTTTCGCAGACGGCGCAACGATTACGTTGACTGCCCAACTCGGGCCTTATCTCAAACAGGAAAACGCCGCACTATTCATCGATAAATCGCTCTCCATCGATACGACTGTTAACGGCGAACTCAAGGAAATTATTATTGATGGCAAAAATATTGATGATTCCGTCTTCTATATTACGGATTCCGCGGGAACAGATTTGTCCCAATCCAAGGTCTTGCTAAAAGGTCTCACGATCACCGGCGGAACGGGACGCTTTGACTATATTTCCATTTTCAACATTAAGGATCATTTCGGCGGCGCGATTTACAATACTGGCGCTCTTGAACTTCTCAATTGTACCATCAAGGAAAACAAAGCCTATCAGGGAGGAGGAATTTTAAACCTTGGCTATTTGTCCGTGAAAGATTCTGTTTTGACGGCCAATGAAGCCGAGCGGTTTGGGGGAGCAATTCACAATTCAGGTTATATGATACTTAACGGTGTCACAATGACTGACAATTCCGCTCATTGGGGCGGAAGCATTATCAATGACGGAATCGCCACGCTTCCGACGTTTCTTGACGTTAAGCAGGTGACCGCGGTCATGTCTGACGTCAGCTTTGAGAATAACAGAGCGGAAAATGGCGGTGCCATTTTTGATCGGGCGTATGAGGGAAATCTGTCCATTACGATAGACAACTGTTCATTCAAAGAAAACAGTGCGGAAGTATACGGCGGTGCGGTCCGTCTGTTCGCATACTACAATTCTACAATTGACAGTACAATTCATAATTCTTCGTTCATCAAAAACAGTGCGGGAGAAAGTGGCGGGGCCATTAGTATTGAGGCAGTAGTCTCAAATGAAAACGAAATACCTGCTAGAATCGGAACCATCGAGTTGGTCTTGTGTAATTCCCTTATTGCCGATAATACCGCGAAAGAGTATGGCGGCGGATTGGCCATTTACGACGGGACGCTCACTACGAGAAACGTGACGATCGCGGGCAACTCCGTTGAAAGCACAGGGGGAGGCAACGGGGGCGGTATCTATTCCAGTCAGCAAACCGCGCTCGACCGCGTTGCCCTGTATAATACGATTATCGCCGCCAATGTCGAGGGCGACGGTGCCGCATCCGACATTGCTGCTGCCGACAAAAAGAGTACCATTATTGGTTATAACACCCTCTCAACCTTTAGGGGCTGGGCAACGTCTGAAGGTGAAAAGAACTATTCCTACTTCTCTTATGTACCGCCGTTTAACGATGCCAAAAACGGTGATTATACACTTTCTGGCGACTCCGTTGCCATCAATCAAGGCAACAACACTTACGCAATCGACGACAAAAATGTACCTCTCGATAAGGACCTGGCCGGTAATCCCCGTATCGCAGGCGTTAATGTCGACCTCGGAGCTTATGAACGACAGGATCCGGTCTTTGTCGAACCGGCCCTGACGCTTAGTTCCAGTCGACAGGAAATACAGGAGCCTCAAGCCGGTCAAAAGGTCACACTCGCCGACGTTACTATTCAAGGAATCATTGGCGAGATGACCTATACCTTTACGGATAGTAACGGTAATAATCTCGAAGGCTGTTTCGCAATGGAACCCGACGATAATAATATTTTGCAATTGCGATACCTCGGCGGTTTGGATAACGGGCATTGCTCCCTGTTAATTACGGCCGCCAATGCGGAGAATGCAACAGCGTCTGCGAAATTCGAACTGAGTGTATACGACTTGTATTTCGTTGCCTTGGGAGACTATGTGGATTACCGAATTGACGTCGAAGACGGCGACCAGACCGACCCTACCGGCCGTCTCTATGGCATGGACATACTCGACGGTCAAGAAATTCTCATTAAATCCTTTACGGTTCATCCGGGCAAGAGTATTGTCAAAATCGAAGGAACCGATGACCAACGGGAATCTTTAACCGTTTCTCCTGCGGCAACAACGTTGTTAAAACAGATTTACTTCAACAGCCTCGATAGTGCGCAAGAAAACGCTCAAGACAAACTCGTCTTACAGGCAATGGACGATGGAGCCGTCTTCACGATCGACACATACGATCCGGACGGTGATGCCGATTCCGACACAAACGATGGGTTTGGAACTGGCTCTGTTACCGCAACCGACAAAACTACTCTGACGCCCAAGGCAATCTTCAGCTTCTCCGGAGTTAAAAACGTCTTTATCGAAACGAACGGTCAGGATGTTTTTCGGATTAATTGCCTCACAACCAATATCAACTTAAAGGGAACGGATACGGCAACTTCCATTGAGCAGATTGATTTCTCCAATATTGACGTCTCTTCCGACTCGCTCGGCATGATTTTAAATCTTGCCAATCTCGGACTGGCGTTTCATCAAGCGGCTGCAATAGGTCAACGTGGTACCATTGCCTTTAATCGCGAGCTGGCCTCCGTTGTTCTCTCCGCGGGATCCGATACCGTTTATGCCAGTGCCTCGGGCAGTACAATCCTTGATACTACAACCTCGCAATCCGTCATTTCCCTCAAAGGGGGTAACAATAACATTAAGCTCAACGGGACAGCCACCATCGTGGCCGTTAAAGAAACCGACGAAAATACGGTGGTTATCAATAACGCCGAGGGGTCCGTCATAAATCTGGCCAAGAGTACCGGTCACAACGAGATTACTGTCCAGGGCAACGATGTGATCATTACCGGCGGCACCGCTGAAAATAACGTTCATGTCACCGGCGAGAACGCCATGATCAATCTGTCCAAGGGCAACGATGGTACGGTAACCCTTTATGGTGATAACGCCATTATTACGACCGGGGACGGAAACGATACTATAACGGTCCGCGGCTGTGACAACTCCGTTACCGCCGGAGCAGGCGATGACAAGATCATTGTAGAAGACCTGCTGGACGGCAACAATCAAATCATAAAAATATCCACTGGCAATACCGTCAATGCGGGAAATGGAAACGATCTGATTTACGCGGTCTTGAGTTCCGGTTCCAATGTCTATTGTGGCGGCAATGGAAACGATTTCATACTTGGAGGAAGCGGCAGCGATACCATCTATGGCAATTCGGGCAACAATTTCCTTGCCGGGTACCTCGGTGCCGACACGATCTTTGGAGGACGCGGCCGCGATATTCTCCTGGCTGACCGAACGACTCTTATGACCGATTTGAGCACGATGGCAATGGAAACACTGTTCGCCAATCTTCAAAAAGATTGGATGGACAATGTGTGGGATCAGGAAAAAACCTTGGAATTGCTCGGACAGAACGCAACCAGTGACGGCGATACGGATACACTTAAACGTGTAGGAGGCGAACTCAACCTCTTCTTCGAGTCGCTTGCCGATAGCGATATCGACAATGCTCTGGCGGTCGATTTCCGTTATTTTGAATGAAGCTCTTTGGCTCCATGGAGTTGCCTGCCGCTTGACTTTGGATCGCTCGCTCCCTTACCTCGCAGCGAAAAAGTTCAAACGCACAAGCGAACGGCCGACTCCTAAACTCCAAAGACAAAACAGGGTGTGACTATGTTTCATAACAGTTTCCGTCAATTTGAACCGCTCGAAGAACGAATGTTACTGTCGGGCACTGGAACCGATTTGTCCGCTATTCGGTCGATGTGGGCCAACTTCGATATTTCAGAAGACTGCAAGGTTATCGAAATTCAACCCTCTTCCCTTACCTCGCAATCACTTCAAGCGGCTCTTGATACCGCAGCCACAACAGAAGTCGATGACGTAATCCTGATTCACACCACTAATGACTCTTGCACTATCGAATTTGAAACGCCCCAAGACGAATTGGTGATTGATTTTGACTCCGACTCCTATGGAAAGGTATCGATCCTTGCGGTGGGCGAGCAAACGTTGACTATCGACGCCAACGAACATTCACGAATCTTTCGTATCAAGAGTGGCTCTGTTCAACTTGGGAACCTGATTCTTACCGGTGGACTTGCCACAACAAACATGGAAGGAGCCCCCTCTCGCTGCGGTCTCGGCGGCGCTATTGCCAATGCCGCAACCTTAACTCTGGACTCGGTTATTATTGACGGGAATCGGGCTGACAAAAACGATGCCCTGTCTGTTGGAACTTACTCCGGGCTCAACTCGCAAGGGGGCGGAATTTACAACGCCGGGAAAATCGAAATCTTCAATGCGACCATCAAGAACAACGTCGCTACCTCCGGCGAAATCAACGACGACGGAGATGCCGCTGCCTATGGGGCTGGAGGGGGAATCTTCAATCACCGGGACGGGACTCTTATCATCACAAACTCGGTTATCTCGCACAACAAAGCCGAATCAAACGACTTGACAAACTTGCCTGACCCGCTGCCGGAAGGTGCCTACGTTACTGTTACCGTTAAGCAAAATGGACAGGGGGGTGGTCTGTGTAATTACGGCTCGTTGACCATTTCCAATAACTCTGTTGTCTCCGATAACTCCGCCCGGTTCGGCGGCGCTCTGTATAATGCGGAGTCAAGCAGCGTTACCTTCTCCGGATCACAAGTCATTGGTAACTACGCCTGTGAAAGCGGCGGAGGTTTTTATAATAAACTGCAATCTACGGTCAACATTAACCACTCTTTCATTCAGGGCAATACAGCAGGCACAAATGGTGGCGGCATAGCCAATCGCGGTGAGCTTGCGCTGATCAACTCCGTACTGAGCGGCAACAGTGCCGGAACCGACGGCGGCGGACTCTATTCTGACGGTATCTATAGTTCCAGTGTGCCGGTCTACCTCGTCAAGATTGTCAACTCAACGATAACGGGCAACAGCAGCGGAACAACGACATCAGGCTCCGGCGGCGGACTTTATTTTGAGGGCGTGAACATAAAATCGGGCAACAATTTTGCCACTGTTGACATCGTTAATTCCATTATCGTTCATAATCGCGTTGAAAAGCCTGATAACTCAGCTTCCGACGAAAATATTTACAAAATTGGAATTTGTCGGGGCGATCATTCCTTAACAACCTTTGCTGACTGGTCGAATTCCGACGCGACGAATGTTTTTTACGATGAAAACGTGCCACTATTTACAGAAGAATACAATTTCACCACAAAAACAGAAGGCGATTATCGACTTATTTACGTCAGCCAATCGCAAGCTCTCGACACGGGAAACAACGATGCGGCGACCTCTGCCGGTCTTGACGCTAATTCTCTGGACCTGTCTGGTCGACCGAGAATACAAGGCACTGCGATTGATCTGGGGGCTTATGAATTTCAACCGACTCCCTTTGACCCGGCTTTCCCAACACAGCTTTCCGTTCAGCAGGGTTGTTCTTTGAATCTGCAATGCGAAGGAACCGACCGGGCTGGCAATTCCATCACGAAATATTACGTCGATCTCGACGGCGATGGCAATATCGACCGAGAAGGCAACGACCTCTGGATATCCTGGCGCGAATTATCCAATCGCAGTGGTAACAAAGGATATTTTTGGCTCACCGTCGAAAATTCACTCGGGTTACAAAGCGATTCTAAAAGAATTTCCGTGGCCATTATTGAAGTTTCGCCTTGCATTCAGGTACGGCAAATTCAATTTTATCACGACCAGATTCTGAAACTCTGTATGGACGTTCGTTATTACGACCGGTCCGTAAAGCAATGGACCATTGACTGGGGTGATGGAACGACACCAACACTATATAACTGTCTTTCCAATTCGTTGAACGTTGCCCACTATTATACCCCGCAGAGTGAATCAATCACTTACAATATTACCTTATCGCTCGTCGACACGAACGACCGCGGTGGCGACATCGTCTATTACATCGGTTCTCACACCATATTGGTCGACGACACTCCCATGCAGGCGAGTAATCCTGACACTTTAATAACCGTCGATCTGCAGCAAAAACCGAGCGATCAAAAAAGTCCGGTTTTGAACTACGATTCCGGCAGTCAAACATGCGTGATTGAAGAATTCGTTGCACTGCCCCCGAAGAATGACTCCTTGATGACCGTTGCCAATCCCAACACGACGAGTCCTATTGAGCCCCTTTTGGCCGCGGCACTTTGGGAACAGGAGAATCATTCGGAGTCTCTTGGCGATACACGCCTCTTGTGCCCTGTAAGAATTGAATCAAAAACGCCGGTCTCTGCCAGTGCGTGGCAGTACCAACTGCTCGGCGTCGCCGGACTTAATGACGCCTTGGCCCGTGACGCGGCGATTACCTCCCTTGGGAACGATGATTCAGATATTTTGGAAGGAATCAGCACAGCGTCACACCACGCATCCTACTCGTTACAATCCTCTCTGGAGAGTGAACTCTTCGACAACGATAATCTGGACGACCTCCTCTGCCCTTTGTATTCCCATTTCGACACATACTGAACCTTTGGCGATGTCCTCTTGCCGCGCAGACCCCTTTAATGACACGCGTCTTCGCGGAACTCCTGCAAAAGGGGGGGCGATGATCTGACCGCCTCTGGCTTCCGGTTGTCCTTATCGCGGACATGGTTAAGGAAGAGGTCGAATGCCTTCCCAGCCAAGGGAATTGGAGAGACAATTCAAGTGTTTCCCAACGGTCATTAAACGATTCATCTGAATATTGGAGTTAAGTATCAAATCTCTAGTCATTCTCCTGTAAAAAATACAATAACTCAATATAAATACTTATATTGCTTTATCGTTATACTCTAGCTCCACATTTTTGAATCTCCTCATCCTGGCAAATTCGCTTCTTAAAGAAGTTTCAACGTTCCTATCAGCTCCTGTTTGTCCGGAAAAATGAGTTTAACCGTATGCTTACGTATATTCTTGACAAACTGATTGAAACTTAGTTCCGCGAAACCGTCTTCCACCGGGAATTCCTGGTCGCAAAGGACGAACGTACCAGATTCAATCGGCCGGCCGTCGCCGTGCTGTACAATCAACGGCAAAATCACACCAGGACCGGCGTTACGTGGAATCGTCAATATCGCTTCCCAATAATAGGGGTCATCTTCCAAACGCAGCCCGGAGAAAACAATCTTCAATTCCGCTTTCTCCATCGAGTAAAGCAGTTCCCTGGCATTTTCGCCACCGGCTGCCATTGCCGGCGGGGCCATAGAGCAGGCGTCGCCCGTGAACCGCCACTCTGACGGCTCAGACCGAGTGAATAATCTTGTTAACTGATTCCAGCGTTCTTCTTCCTTCAGCTTTTCTGCCACGAACACGCGCACCCGCTCTCTGTCCGCTTCAGTCGGAACGTAATTTGCGACAAACTCGTTGGACAGGGTATGTTCCAGTTCGAATCGCCACTTTTCCCGACAATCTTCACATTGTAGCATATGCTGAAACAAGTCAAGATTCATCTCCTTCAGCCCCTTTTCAGAGCAGCGGCGTATTACTTCATCATCAAGGCACTTCGTCGGTTTCTGTTCACTCGTCATATCTTCGCTCTCTCTTTACCGGGTTATTTCGTTTCGTTACTCTTTGTCAACGGGCAAGTTCCGCTCTGTCCGTTCTGATTTGTATGGACCCTTTACGTCACCGATCGTGGCACAAAAAATCCACGAGTCAGGTGAATTTCTCGCAATTTTCCTCCTGTCGACTTAAAATCCGTTGCCTCGCTTGGCCCATTTTACGAAAACTCACGCCACAAGACCATAAACCAAGGCAACGTGTCGGCAGCGTAACGCGTCTTCTCCAATAATCATACATCCTTTTCAAATTGCTTGGCTTTGGACGCCGCAAACGCGCGCAACTCCTTTAATCCTCGACTGTAATACTGTTTGGCAACCGACTCGGAAACGCACAGTATGTTCGCTGCTTCCTTGTGCTTAAAGAACGAGTACCTACAAAACAGCACAGCATAAGCGTGAGATGGATTTTTTTCGTACAGCTTGGTCATCCCCTCCTGCAGATCAGCTCTGTCCTCGGCTTCCACAAGCACGTCTTGGCACGCCTTTCGGTCCTCGACCTCCTCAATAGGAGGTCCCGCAGAAGAGGCGACACTCCCCACTCCCCCTCGCAAAGTCCCCTTGATGATACCCTTGCAAATGGCAGAAATGGTATTAAGCACCTGTTTGTGTGTCCAGCGTTTTATGCCGCTTTCCGGCTCATATGTGGAATAATGTTCCGTTTTCCTTCGGTCATTAGGCTCCGATAATCTTATCCAAAGCTCGCTATAAACTTCGCCCTCTGTGATGTGCCAGCGACTCATGGAATCTCTAGCACGTCTACACTTCAGCTGCGGGTCCACATATTCGGTCAAATAGTAGCTCCAAGCGTTTTCGTCACGGTTCCGAAGAGCTTCAATGAGCTGCAGGTCGGAATACTTGTTACAATGATTATCTGGCATAGTCACTCCCTTTTTATATCAGCGTCAAAGAATTAACAATACCCCCCAATGGCAGGATTCCATCGCTCACGGTGCGCATTGTACACCAACTCTCCAAAAAAGTCAACAACTTTCTTGTACTTTTTAGCAAAAGAATTTAAAAGAAGTTGCAACCAAACAGACCGATTCAAAAAATCATTCAGACGACTGAACGTAAAGTGCGGGCCACAAAAGAGTTTCGTTAACTCAATTCACTGCCGTGTCGTTGACCCTGTCAAACACAGCATGGACACCCGTGGCCAACCGAATGACCTCCCGCCACAAGAAAATTTGGCACGCACCCCGGACTTCTGGACTTCTGTTGGAAAATAGGCCGTTATTGTGTTGTTTGAAAAATCGTGTATAATTTAAATTATGGGAAATCATGAATAGCGAATGATCCTATTCTTACCCTATGCCGTATCTCTGGATAAACCGGTTCCAGAAAAAATAGAGTTGATGATCATGGAAGAAAATATTGTTCAAAGGACTTTAAGACAAATATTCGGGTTCGATTCCTTTCGACCGAATCAGGAGGAGATTGTCAAGGCGATACTCTCCGGACGGGACGTCTTTGCCGTTATGCCTACCGGTGGAGGCAAGTCGCTCTGTTACCAATTCCCAGCGGTGATACTCGAAGGCGTCTGCGTCGTTGTTAGTCCGCTGTTATCGCTCATGAAGGATCAGGTCGATTCCGCTTCCGAACTTGGTATTCGGGCCGCCACGCTTAATTCGACCACCACCCGCAGTGGATTCGGACAGACCGTCGGGGCTATGGAAAATGGGAAACTTGATCTGCTCTATGTTTCGCCGGAACGGTTTAATACGCCCGGTTTTCTTGAACGGTTGGCTGCTGTCAAAATTGCGTTCTTTGCAATTGACGAAGCCCATTGTATTTCAGAATGGGGGCATCAGTTTCGCCCTGACTATCTCGCTCTGAAGCAAATCGTGGATGTTTTCCCGAACGTTCCCATTGCGGCGTTCACCGCCACTGCCACACCACAGGTCGCCCAGGATATCCAAAAACAACTGCGGTTACGCAATCCGTTCTCCGTTCGCGCTTCCTTTGACCGCCCCAATTTGAGTTATCAAGTCGTCTACAAAGAAGACTTGAATTCGCAGCTGGTGACCTTCTTGAAAAGTGTCCCAGGTCAGTCCGGAATTATCTATCGCGGTACTCGCAAAAAAGTCGAAGAGACGGCGGATTTGCTGTCCAAACAGGGATTCGACGTTCGGCACTACCACGCCGGAATGTCCGATTCCGAACGCGATTGGGTTCATGACGCCTTTTCTCAGGATCGCGTCCAGATTATCGTCGCTACCATTGCGTTTGGCATGGGAATCGATAAATCGAATGTTCGGTTCGTCGTTCATGCCGATCTGCCGAAAAATCTTGAAGGCTACTACCAGGAAACCGGTCGGGCAGGACGCGATGGCAGTCCGTCACAATGCTTGCTCTTATTCGGGTATCAGGATATTATCCTCTTAAAATCGTTCATTGATAAATATGAAGACCCAAAAATTCGGGATATCACGTGGCGACAGCTTCTGGAGATGATCAGGTTCGCCGAAGCGGACCAATGTCGGCGTAAGGCCTTACTCCATTATTTCGGCGAAGAATATTCTTCGGATAACTGTGGAAATTGCGATTTCTGCAATAATGAAATCCACCGCGTGGACGCTACCATTGATTCTCAAAAAGCTCTTTCTGCCATGCAGAGAACTGGCAATCGCTTTGGAATCGGGCACTTGGTCGATGTTCTCGTCGGGGCAAAAACCGCAAAAATCAAACAGTTCCAGCATGATGCCCTGCCTACTTATGGGGTCGGTTCCGATCGTTCGAAACCCTATTGGCGATTCTTGATCAATGCTTTGGTTTATCGCGGAGCGGCAGCCATGAAACCCGACTGCGATTATCCTGTGCCGCAAGTGACACCTTACGGCTGGGCAATTCTGCGAGGTACCGAACAGGTCGAAATCATTCAATTCCCAAGTCTCAAGAAACAATCCAAAACAAAAGTCGTAAACGAAGACCCTTGTACCGACGCAACCCACAGCGATCATTTTCTCTTCGAGCAACTTCGACAGCGCCGTAAAGAAATTGCTCGCGAGCGACGCGTTCCGCCTTACGTCATTTTTACGGACAAAACACTTCTCGATATGGCGAATCGTAAACCGATAACAGAAGAGGACATGCAGAAAATCGCAGGCATGAGCGAACGGAAAATGGAAAAGTATGGCGCCCCCTTTCTGGAGCTGATTACCGAGTACGTCATGGCCACCGTTGACGAACCGGAATTCTATCCTGATTTGCATGAGGAGTAAGATACGCCCTATCTGCCTCAACAAAATGACCTCTCGATCAAAGTGTGCGGAAAACCTTCGGACCTTCCAGATCGCTAAAATGCGCGTTATAACGCCATTTCAGCGATTTACAGGGGCCGCAGCCTTAACTTTTTCTGGTTCCGTTTCATTTTTTTGTTTGAACTTCCACGCCACCGCTTGATCATCCCTGCAAATCGCCCTCGATTATGAGTAACGATTCGTGCGTTCGTGAATCTGTCTCGACCTTAATCTTTTCGATTATTTTCGCCGTATTTATGACTTTTTCTTGTTTTTTGAAGACAACTCTCTTGTATTCTGTTATAGAATCGAGTATACTTCTTAGAGACGTTTTTCTCTCCTTTGTTAAAAGGGTTGGTTACAAAGAAAATTTCCAATGAACAGATTAGAATGTCCACCGTTACCTTAATAAGTTTCCTGTAAAACAGGATTTTTATCAGAGCATAGGCCTCGACAAAAATTGCCACTGTAACTATTTTTGTCTTGTTTGCAATTCCGTCGCCCACACCTCGTGGCAGAAAACCACAAAAACTTAATCATAGCGATTATAAAAAGACTATGAAAAACCAGAGGTATTATTCAATGAGTAAACACACCTTACATATTATGGGGGTCTTGGTGCTCGTCATTACGGTCTCGACTCCTGTTCTGTTGCGAGGAGAGGAAAATGTCATATTACCCGCGGACCAATGGGTACGGGATTATTTTAACCGGCATCATGTTCATCCAACGTTAAACGATTCCTATGAGTTCCTCAACAACATTCCGGTTGAACAGATAAAAGAGAACACGTGCGCCGAATATAATATTGCTGTAATGTCGTCACAAAACCCAGTGCAATCCCTGGCTGACATTATGAAGATTATTACCGCAAAAAGACAATCGATTAAAGATTTCATTATTAAGTACAAAGTTGACGTTACGCTCTTTTTGGATAAAGACAAATGGTACGGTCCAAAACAATGGGATCGTGAATATGCATGGAAGAACAATATGTTTTTGTTTGATCATTTGTACTATGAAAATGGACAGAAGCAGCAATCACGACGGGCTTTTGACGGTGAAAAAGGAATAGAATTGCGCTCCAATGATTTGGCTCCTGTGCAAGGGGGATTCTCCGATTTAAATAATCTTGAAGTATTCTTCGATCCATGGATGCCCTTGGTTTTGAGCGGCCTGTTTGATACCACGGCCTGTGATTCTCCAATGGAATATTATGATCTCGTCCTGTTTTTTAACGGCCCAGAACTTACGTTGCCTGATGGAACGCGATTCAATCCCAAGCCCTGTCTTTTTGAAAAAAAAGAGACGATCAACGGATCAAAATGTATCGTGGCAGGCAACGCTAATACCACTAAATACTTTGACATTAACAAAGATTATTCCCTGGTTCAGTTTGAGTCTTATCATGTGAAACTTACACAATCTTCTGACGGAAATATTCGCACCGGGCGTACCTTACAATCAAAAACCGTCTTATCAGATCTCAAAAATTATGGGAACGGCATATGGTTACCTCAAAAAACTACAGCCACCTATTACGATTTGCACGGGAACGTAAAAAGACAAGATTCGGTGACCGTACAATCGGTAGTCATTAATTCCGGGATACCAGATTCCTATTTTTCGGATTTTCTTCCCGATAACACAATCGTCTCTGATACAACGAAAGACATGGTTTACAAATGGAGTGATCGCACCATAATCAACGGTTTGACGAACGAGGTTGTGAAAAGCAAGCGAATCTTATTTTTTCGATATATCAGTATGCTGATCGGTTTGGTCATGATGGTTACTGCCGTTGTCCTTAAATATCGACGACACAGAAAACAAAGAGAGGGGCAATTATGAGAAGAGGTATTTAACAGGCGATTATTCGGATACATCGTTCGAACATGATTGCGTGATGGGACAAAGTGAGACCGCAGCAAAACAGCCGGGATTTTTTCGGGCTGCCAGAAAAATAGAGCAACAGTTGCAATTGTCCCATCTGTCGCGAATTCACTTCGTTACTTGCGCTCGCCCGTTCACACAAAAATTCTCCACAACAGAGCCACGACGCCATGCATTATGCCCTCCCTTCTCCTTCACCTTATCCAATTGCTCTTGAGTCAGATGATAAATGCAGATCGTGTTGGCTATCCATTCTGTTGGCTCAAACTGTTGAAATACTTGATATTGTTCTGACTTGCCATAAAGATCGCAGACACCAATTGCGTACCAGCCTGGTGACAGGTCTTCTCTGCGGAAATCTGTTAGATATTCAATGTTTTTAATCCCAAGTCGTGTTATGTCGCTATCAGTGAGATAATTTGTACGCAGTGTAATGTCAGGATGGCTGTTACACCAGCTTTGTAAATAGTAATGATTCTGACCCCAATCTACGTTGCTTCCCTGTAGATACCTGGCACCGTTTTTCGGACGGATAAATTCATTAAAATAGGACATGGAGTGGGGATATTGAAATACACTTGAAGTGATCCCCCATAATAACAGTATGACGACAACGTAGCGAAGTAAAAGTGAAGTTTTTTGTTTGCTGAAGAGCAGTCCTGTCCGACTGATAAATAGATAGGCAAATGGGTAACACGGCAGAATATATCGCGGGTGAACGGAAATTCCCTCTTGAAAGCTGATAAATACAAAGAGAAGTATAAGTGGTACAATAATGACGATTTCCTCTTTTCGCAAACGGTATTTTGGGAAAAACGTCATACCGGCAGCAATGAGAAACAACAGCAAAAACGCGATCGGTTCCTTATAAAGTAATACATAAATATAATACGATTTCCAGCCCCTATGCGAAAAATGGCCATTGAGATACGATTCAATTCCACGCTCGAAGTCATATTTCTGTGTATCGATTCCCTGGATAAAATCCTTTGGAAACGGGAGCGGGAGATAGCCGAGTACCGTTTCGCACATAGAGCCGCTACCGTCAAACCGATTGCCAAGTCGCACAATCGTGTGCTCCTCATCGACTTGATGACTACTCAGTGCTTCACTCATGAACTTGTATTCTTTGAGCTGTGTAAAAGTCCCATCGAAAAGATAACCCATATTGAGAATATAAACCGCTACAAAAAAGACAAGAACCAGCTCCTTTAGTCGTGCCTTCTTATTGGTTCGTTTTTCGTCGCAGATCGATTCTTCCTCAATTGACACTCCCGCATCCGGAATGTAACGCCATAGTAACCAGATAACGACATAAATGGGAACTGCAACAATCCAGGTTAACTTCGTCAGAATCATGAGTCCGAGTGTGAAACCTGCCACGCCGACATTCCATAAGTTAGGCGCCTTAAGCCATTGCAAAAAAGTGTAGAATCCGATTAAGCCAAACGCTGCGGCGAGAACGTCTGGGCAAATCGTCGCAGTCCAGGCAAGGACAAGCGGCGAAAACATCCATAGTGCAAGAAACATCATCGCGGACACTCGCCCATATTGACCCGCCGCAAGCTTCCATCCAAACCAGACCCCGAGCAGGATAAAGGGTAATAAGGCCAGTCGTGCAACGAAAAGCATCACGCGTATTTTTTTATCTGTATTTGCATTAACGAACGTAGCACCGAGTGACCATTCCGCCCTGTCTTGTGGCCGTGGCGAATAGGATTTCCAGTCATACTTCGGCGACATTAACCGGACCGGCAGCCCCGTAATTATCTTCGCTAACGGTGGGTTCACGCAAAAAACATCCCCCCGTGCCGTCTCGTAAAAATAGACCGCCGCACCAAGATGACCTACCTCGGTACGGTTGAGGGAAGCTTGCCAACTCATGTAACATGTCAATAAGAGATATGACGTCAGTATGATTATTTGAACAACTGCAAACAGGAAAATACGTGGTTTAATATATTTCAAAATACACATTTTATATTTCTGTTTTAATTGTGATGTGGCCATTGTGATTCTTACCGGTCTCACACGGTTCCCTGGAATTTTCCATCTTCCAGACTCATTGTCGAAGATTTTCCAGATTTTTATCTTATAACAAGATATCGCTTCGCTAGACATACCTTTCGATTGAGCAAACAAACATACATGGGGCAAAGCATTATTCATCAAGTTGCCCTTTGACATTGTTTGCTCTTGTAATAGATGCTAACGATAATAAGAACAGCTCCCAATATTCCGAAACAAGCTTTCAAGATTACAGAAAATTTCGACGGCCGAATCATCCCACGACCTGAATTGACTTCATCGATGTCCGCGACGGTATCTGCCCATGTTTCAGGAATTGTGAAAATGTCATTATCATAAACAGTGTTAACATCAATTGTGCTTGGATCGATTTGAAGTGTTGAGGTCATCTCGAAGTCCACCGTTTTGCTTGTAACGGTCATTTTGACAGGGAAATAAAAGATTTCTCCATCAGCGTCTTTCTTAATAATATGATCAACATGAAACGTTTCGTCGGCTTGTTTCGATTTGGAAATAACATCAACCGGGAAAACTCCTTGATCCCTGTCAAAAGTAACATCCGTCGTCACCCCATCGTACGAATTTACAAAACGAACTCTCTGGAGTCGACTGTCATTTGTGTCCAATAATATGGCGTTTTTGAAACAATCATCCCAAAGGTCTTGGTTTTTTACATCGGCATATGTGGATAATACAATTCCTTGCTGTGCTGCCTTCGACGACCCCAAGACGAGCCAGGAATACATGACGAGTAACGGGTTCATGAATCGATTCGGTAAATCGGTTAATTCTGTTTTTTTAAAGTTAAGTTCTTTGGTATTCCTTGAAAAAACCTGATATCGTTGTCCATCGAATGCCGTGACGAATTCGTTATCCCCATCTTCATTGGCATTACTGAGCACCGATTTTATTAAGTACCTTTTTCCACTTTGCAGATATTCAATTCTTCCCTGATTACGCCGGTTGTCGCGTTCTTTATTCAAGATGAGACTGTCGTCGAACGTCGAAGTAAATTGGATGCTCGTAATGGCTTTAGCCCGAGAGTATGCCTGGGTCTTGATTTCTTCCAATGAAGCTGCATTCGAGTTACTAACGAAAACAGCGAAGAACATTATCAGCAGTATTTTGTTTACAATTTTCATTTTTATCTCCCGATACGTTGCATCAAATCATGATGACGGCAGACCTCGCATGGTACTGTAATATGATTCGTAACTTCTCCCCTGTGATGATATTCTTCCATCGGCAAACAATCTGAAATCTGAGATTCTTTTGCTTCCTTCAGAAGATTTGCAGCTAAATTTGCCTCTCTCCTGGCTACAAAACCATGATAGCACAAATCAGGCGTTTTGTCAAGCAGGTTATGTACGCAAAATATAGGCCACGTGGCCGAATCATCAATACTATCGCTACCATACGTGGCATCTGTCAGGCAGCCACAGAAAGAATCCTCTCGAATTGACTCATTACAACCAGCGAACAGAACGATACTGATAATGATTATTAAAGGAATAAAATTTTTATCAGGAAATGTTTTCCATCTATAGTAGAGGCCAAGCAGAATCATGCCTCCTCCAACCAGAAACAGGGAAATACGAATCCAATCCCTGTTCTTTGAAGGCAGTTGAGTATACTGTACTTGCGTGTCGTCTTTGATTAACCAATCCATGGCATTGAGATTGTAATTTTCACTACTGGCAAATGAAACGGTACCATTTGTGACAGCCAGGAAGTTCATCTCATCGACATCAGCGACTGTTCCTGGCAGGAGTGGATCAACAGCATTCATAGTTCTCTTATGCACTCTTGTACCTTTCGGGATTTCAAGTGCAAATTCTTTTGAATCAACTGGCTGATTAAAAATAACCGAGTTCGGGACAACGGTATAGATGTCCTCAATTTTTCCTACGACGCTATGAATAAACTCGTGCCTGTACACGCCAGGGTAATACAGTTTATTTTGCTGAACCGGAAAATAATCACTCGCCGTGCATTGTGTGGAAAATAAATCATTTTCATCGGTCACGAACATCACGGGACATATGTAACCGTGTGTGGCGTCAATATGATAGGTCTCAAGAATTCTGTTATTCTTTTTCACATGAATAACTGTGGCCTTTGCGGAGCCATCATAAGACACTTCGCCACTAATTTCACAATCAAGACCCCTGTTTGTTAATTCCTGCTCGAAATATTTTAAGGAATCCTCCTCAAATGAAAAATCAGTTCGGTTCAGTTTTTGTCTGAATATTTCGGCGATCTGTGAACCAGGAAGCTCTTGAATTCGGCCAAACAATTGAAATTCGGACTTTTCTTCGAACTGGTTGGTGCACTCCAAAAAATTGGAAATCGGACGCCAGACAAAGCGACGACACGTTTTCATATCATTGGGGCCTCCGATTTGTATCGTTGTGCTATGATCAACTATAGTATTTTTGTTATCACTATCCGATGTGGTCACCTCGGACATATTATAGAGCCTTTTATTTGTTTTGGGATTCGCCGCAAAGTAGCAGTCATTCCCGGACATCAAAATGGACATCTTAAATTCGCGGACATCTATTGCTCCATTTCTGCTTTTTTGCAATTGCTGTTGCTCTTCCATTTCTTTATCGCGACGACTCGAAAAACCTTTTCGTTCTTCTTTTAACTTCATCTCCAGTGATTTTTCCGCTTCGCTAATAGCCATTTGAATCTCAGGCGACGGCGCATTCTTTTGTTTAAACATGAATTCGGCACGTCCCGAATGAATTAGTGCTGGATTCCCACCGCTACTTTGAAATGCCTTCATCAGTAATTCGAGAGCTTCCTCGGACGCATTGCTTTCGGCAGTTATGAACATGTGTAACACGAAACCGAATAGCATAAGTATTCTTATGAACATGGATTCTCCTTTCTACGTGGCTTGGCTCTTCCGCAAATTGTACCTCGGCCATTCTGTCGCGTCAAGAGGCGACTCCCGGCTTATGCTCTATCTCTCTTCTTGCTCTTGGCCCGGCGCAAATAATGGCGACTTCTCTCCTGGTGTCGTTTAGAAAAACTGTCCTTAAATCTAAAATTCAAACAGTAATCTACCAAAAACCTCTCCCGGGACACAGCCCGGGAAACAACAGTCCCTCTATTAGTATAAAACGAATGAGAACGTCATTTTCACGGAAGAAAATCTGGAATTTCGCGATTTTCTTCGAGATCGTCAAAATTTTTTCATAGCCTCTCTTTCTATACTACCTATAATGCCCATTTCAAACACAGCGTGTCGAACAAAAAGTCCCTAACCCGTGTTGCCGGCCGCTGCGTTCCCTTGCACCGGACCATATTATGCTGGCCTTACTGGCCGCCGGTTCTTGGTTGTGACAGCGGTAGGGCGAATCCAGAACGGGTACATTGTGAAGGTAAAATGACAAGTCACGGCGGTGTGGCAGTTCTCCGATGTTATTGCTGGGTCGGGCCCTGGCGAGCAGGTCCTCCCTGACTTCACAAGAAAACGCACGCACCCGTTTCTCGATTTCTTACGTCATTAGCTGGGGGAGGGGTTGTTTTTTTCCACCGCTGTGGGATAATAAAATAAGCCGAAGTGTTTACGCAGTCTGTAGTGCCGTGACAAGAGGTGTCTGGCCAGGCACGTCGGGCTGTTTTCTTAGTTTTTTGAATTCCAGGAGGTGGAAAAATGAGTGATGTACTGAAAGTAGCAGTAATAGGTGGTGATGGAACGGGACCGGAAGTCGTGGCCGAAGGGGTCAAAGTCCTCGAAGCCGTCGCAAAGTTGGAAAATATTAAGGTGGAACTTACGCCTTTTGATCTTAGTGGCGAACGCTATCTGAAGACTGGCGTTATTGTTACCGACGAAGAAATCACCGAACTCGGAAAATTCCCCTCCATTTTGCTCGGGGCCGTCGGCCATCCAGACGTCAAGCCGGGAATCCTGGAACAGGGATTGCTCCTGAAACTCCGTTTTGCCTTTGACCAGTACATTAATCTCCGACCCGTTAAGCTGTATCCCGGAGTTGAAACTCCTCTGGCCAATAAGAAGCCGGAAGACCTCGATTTCGTCGTCGTTCGCGAAAACACCGAAGATATGTATATCGGAACCGGAGGATGGATGAAGAAGGGGACTCCCGACGAAGTTGCCACTCAGGTTGCCATCTATACGCGTAAAGGATGTGAACGGTGTATTCGCTGGGCCTTTGAATACACCCGACGACGGAACAATCCCAAGGGTAAAATGCTCACGCTCGTTGCCAAGACGAACGTTCTGACCTATGGTCATGACCTCTGGTGGCGTACCTTCCAGGAAGTCGGCGAGGAATATCCCGACGTGAAAAAAGATTACAACCATGTCGACGCTTGCTGTATGTGGATGGTTAAGAATCCGGAATATTTTGATGTTATCGTAACCACAAATATGTTTGGTGACATTATTACCGACCTCGCTGGCATACTCCAGGGAGGAATGGGCGTCGCTGCCGGTGGCAATATCAATCCCGACGCGGGAGGAACGAGCATGTTTGAACCCATGGGTGGCAGTGCTCCGAAGTACACCGGACTGGGCGTTATCAATCCGATCGCCACGATCGCCGCGACTGCCATGTTACTTGACCAAGCGGGTTACAGTAAGGCGGCAGCACGCGTAACCTCTGCCATACAAACCGTTACCGGCACGAAAATGAAGAGCCAGGCCGCGGGTAAAATGGGGTATTCGACCAGCGAAGTGGGCGACCTCGTTTGCGAAAATTTGTAGACGCAACACACCTCAACCCGCGGCTTCCACTGCGGTCGTATTCAGACGGCCCTTGTGACAGTCTTGATCCCGCCTTAGGCGGGGTCTTGCTTCCAGTGTAGAAATCGGGGGTGTTTTTTACCTTTTTTCGGAGAGTTTTCTCCAGAAAGAGTGGCACTGATGAGCGAGCATTATTACCTCTCGCAGGTTCCAGACCCGGAATCCACAACCGCCATTTTGACAGGGCAGGACGCAATCCATCTTGCCCGGGTCATGAGAGCTGTCCCCGGGGACGAGGTTTTCCTTTTCGATGGTACAGGCGCTGATTACCGCTGTATTATACAGAATATCCAAAAGGATCGCGTGGAAACGACCATTTTGGAGAAACGCTGTCCGGAGCAGGGGCCGAGCCTCGACTTGACCATGGCAGTTGCGCTACCCAAGGGTGAGCGGCAGAAGTGGCTCATTGAGAAGCTTACCGAACTGGGGGTTGCCCGTTATATCCCGCTGCGCACCGCCCGGGGCGACGTAAAATATGACGAAAATGTTCGCGACCGATTGCGGCGACAGGCTATAGAGGCCTCGAAGCAGTGCGGCAGGCTCCGTATTATGGAAATCATGCCGGAGATGAGTCGTCGCGAGATTATGGCGCCGCATCTCGGCCTGGTGCAAGAGGATACGGTTACCATTCTTGCACATCCGAAGTCCGACGGCGAGTTCGGTCAGTGGTCCTTTCCACGATTCGCGGAGCGGTTTCGCGTCGAAGGGGTGCCGAAACGCATTGTGTTGGCCGTTGGCCCTGTGGGCGGATTGACCCAGGAAGAAGTCCAGGAGGCAGTCGATGACCATTGGCCTACGTTAGACCTCGGCGATATGGTCTATCGAGTGGAAACGGCGGCGATTGTTGCCGCTTCGCTCTTTTTGCATTTACAGTAAACACGGGCAGAAGAAGAAGGTAACGTATGGCCCCGGAAGCAGTCGGAGAACGGTCGGAGCAGTCTGGAATCGCGGTGAAGAGCCGACTTACCTCTTGGTGGACGCGACCGGCAGGCGTCTGGGAAGTTCTGGTTGTTGCCATACCCATGATTATCTCGGCCGGGTCCATTGCCATTATGCAGTTTACCGACCGCATATTTCTGACCTGGTACGACCCTCTGGCAATGGGTTCGGCGTTCTCCGGGGGCAGTTTATATTGGCTGGCGGTTGCCTTTCCGTTTAGTATTGTTGGCTTTGTGAACGCCTTTGTTTCGCAATACAACGGTTCGAAACAGTACAATCGAATCGGAACAATCGTGTGGCAGGGCCTTTTTATTGGTCTTGCCCTGGCTCCCCTTTATGTCATTGCGGCGCCGTTGTTCCGACCGTTTTTTTATCTCTTTGGGCATTCGGAATCCATGATACGCATGGAGATGGTCTATTTATATTGGTGCCTTTGGGGGGCCGGTGCCCAAATTGGCAACGAAAGTCTGTCGGCCTTTTTTAGTGGACGTAAGAAGGTTGGCGTGGTTATGAACGTGAATATTGTCTGCGTGGTTGTCAACATTGTGCTGGACTACTGCCTGATTTTTGGCGTTGCGGGCTACTGCCGCTGGGGGCTTATGGGTGCGGCTCTGGCGACTTCCATTTCGCAATGGATCCGTCTGCTTATCTTTTTGACACTCATGGTTCGTCAGGAGCGAATTTCGCGGCGATTTGGGTTGTGGTCCGACTTGCGGCTCGAGCTGGCCTCACTTGGCAAGTTGCTCTCTTATGGTGGTATGGGGGGCGTGCAGTTTTTCGTGGACATGATCAGTTTTTCCTTCTTTATTCTGATCATAGGTCGAGTGGGTGAAGTGGCCAACGCGGCCACCGCGATTGCGTTTAATCTGAATTCACTCACCTTTCTGCCCGTCGTTGGTGCCGGTATTGCCGTAACAACGCTAGTGGGAAATTATCTCGGTGCGAACCGGCCGGACTTGGCGAGTCGGGCCACGATTACAGCACTGACCATCACGATTCTGGTTTCCCTCTTTTTCGGATTCTTTTATCTTTTTATGCCCAACCTCCTCCTGTACCCCTTTATGAAATGGAATCCCGCGCAGTTCGAACCGCTGCGCGAAACGACCATTGTCCTCTTACGCTTCGTCTCGCTTTACCTCCTCTTCGACACGATTGGAATTATGTTCTCCTCGGCCATAAAAGGGGCAGGGGATACTCGCTTCGTGATGGTGGTCACCCTATGTGCCTGTCCTTTCCTCATTCTGCCCATCTGGCTTGGAATCTACTGTTTTCATGGTGGGCTTTACTGGTGTTGGTCGGTTATTTCCGTCTGGTATTTTCTCTTGTGTTTGGTCTATGCCCGACGGTTTTTTCAGGGTAAGTGGAAATCAATGAGGCTCACCGAATGAAAAGTGTTTTCTCCTTTAAACGCCCCCGAAAGCCCGAACTGGCCATGACGTCCATGATTGACGTCATATTCCTCTTATTGATCTTTTTCGTCTTTACAACGAATTTCGATAAGGTGGAGAAACTCCTGCCGACCGACTTGTCACTGCCCGGCGCAACGCAAACGCAGGCCGTCCCGTCGCTTCAAGAGGAGCTTATGGGTGAGATTCGGGTCCGCATTATCCTTGACAATCACGTCTTGTCTTGGCGCATTAATTCTCGATTGTGCACTACTCTGGACGAGGCCGATGACATTCTTCATGCTCTTGCGGAGCTTGATGCCGCGGTTCCCGTCATAATTAACCCGGACCCCGAGGTGGTTATCGGCGATGTTCTCGCCCTGTACGATTTGTGTCGAAAGAATGGGCTAAAAGAGATTCGGTTCGCCACCCAGGCTCCGTTCCCGCTGCCATAAAACGCATAACAATGGGAAAACACCATGTCACAGAACAAGGAAATTGATGTACTTCGCGAGATTAGCTCGGTCGTTGTTCATGAGCGTAACACAGATAAACTCATGGACCGGATTCTGAACGTACTGAGTCGCAAAATGGGTATGTTGCGCGCAACCTTTACCTTACGGCAGGACGACGTCTTTCAGATAGAAGCGTCCAGCGGTCTGGACGAAGCGGAGATTCGACGCGGACGCTATCGTATCGGAGAAGGCATAACCGGACGCGTGGCAGAGACCGGGACGCCACAATATGTGGCTGACATTGCTTCGGACAGTCATTTCTTAAATCGAACCCGCTCTCATAAATCCGGCGAACATGTTGCCTTCTTGTGTGTCCCTGTTGTTCTCATGGAACGCATTATTGGCACTCTTAGTATCGAACGTCCCACCGGGAGCCACGATGAATTGCAATCCGATCTGGCTCTTTTGGAAGTCATTGGGAATCTGACCGCCGAAGCTATTGCAATCCGACGTCAGGAGCATCAGGAGCGGGAAGACCTCTTGGCCGAAAACGACCGCCTTCGCAACGCCATCAGTGGCAACCCGCACAATCCCGGCGGCATCATAGGAAACTGTCGCACCATGCAGCAGGTGTATGAACTCATTCGTCAGGTAGCACCAACCAGTGCCACCGTACTCATACGCGGAAGTTCCGGAACCGGTAAAGAGCTTGTCGCCTCCGCAATACAAAAAATGAGTACCAGGTCCGACAAGCCTTATATCGCTCTAAATTGCGCAGCGCTTCCGGAGGGGTTAATTGAGAGTGAACTCTTCGGACACGAGAAAGGTGCCTTTACCGGTGCCAATTCCCGACGCATTGGTCGCGTGGAAGCGGCGGACCACGGCACTCTTTTCCTCGACGAGATTGGCGATTTGAATCCGGCCAGTCAGGTTAAGCTTTTGCGATTTATCCAGGAACGAAAATTTGCACGCGTTGGCAGCAACGAAGAGCTGGCCGCGGACGTCCGAATTATTGCCGCTACAAGTCGCGATTTGGAATCTCTTATGACCGAAGGAAAATTTCGGGAAGACCTTTTCTATCGTTTGAATGTCTTTCCAATTCTTCTGCCTGACCTGGCGAAGAGACGCTGTGATATTATTCTCCTGGCCGAACATTTTATGAATAAGTACAATGCATGTTACGGCAAATCCCTGTCCAAAATTTCCTCGCCTGCCGTGAACATGCTCATGGCCTACCACTGGCCCGGCAACGTACGCGAGCTGGAAAATTGCATGGAGCGTGCCGTCCTGACCGCAACGGACGACTGCATACACGCCCATAATTTGCCGCCCTCGTTACAGCCGCAAGGAGGCAAATTCTCCTTTATCCCACACGACGAAAACTCCAATTTTAACGCACTGGTCGATGCGTTTGAACGGGAATTGATTCTCGAAAGCCTTAAAAAAAATAACGGCAATATGTCGGCGGCAGCTCGCGAACTTGGTCTGTCGCCGCGCGTGATTCACTACAAAATCAATCGACTCGGCATTGAGCATTCGTAAGTCAATCTTCCGTCTCTACATGCCAAACCAACTCCATATTGCTCCCGGAATTGAGCGCAATTGTGTAGCAGACTTTGTACTGACCCGGCGTTGGGAACGGATTGGCGATTGAACGATCGGGGACATGAATAAAATTGTAACCGGTCGTATCAACATCCCAGCCGTAGTCGACGACGGGTTCCTCCAGAATCCATGGAAAGACAGGCACCACCACATTAGTATGCCGGGTCACGGCCTCGTCCTGCTCCCAAAGGAACGCCGACTTGCGAAAAATTGTATATTGTATTGAGGTCACCTCACTGGGCGTAACCGGGCGGCGATTCAGACCGCCCCCCACTTCGAGCCGCGCCAGAAAGCGTGCGTTTCCCTGATGACTTAGTGCGTACGTCGTCGGTGTAACGGCTGTGAATTCCGGTGGTTGGGAAAGCCACGCTGCATCGCTGTTCGTCGTTACAGGCGCCGAATTCTCATCCGAGGGAACAATCACACCGCGGAACCAATATTTTTGATTAATCGTCAGGTCCGCGTTCGCGACAAAAGTGCATCGATTGGATATGACATGAACCACGCGCTCCGCTGTCGCTGTATTACCACTACTGTCGCTGGCGGTATATGTATTGACATAAGTTCCGACCTGACTTGTATCGACGCAATTGCTGGTCACAACGGTCAGAGCCCCGTCACAGGCGTCAACGGCCGCGGCACCAGGGTCGCTGAACGTGTCCCCTTGGAGCAGGTAAAGGGGATTATCGCCCAGGAGCGAAATGACAGGGAGGTGGGTATCAATAACCTGGACCGTGCGAGTCACCGTGCGGATTATGCCGGATGTATTGCTTACGGAATAGAACAGGGAATAGACGCCACAAGTCTGGCTG
Organism: Planctomycetia bacterium; assembly: GCA_030539295.1. Taxonomy (GTDB): domain Bacteria; phylum Planctomycetota; class Planctomycetia; order Pirellulales; family Thermoguttaceae; genus JAUNBG01. Next base: position 33,987 of record JAUNSJ010000002.1, read on the forward strand.
TCTACGGTCCCGGTTACCGATACATAGTCGTTAAGATAGCCATCAAGGGCATCCCAGGCAATTACGCCGGGGTCCTGCCACGACTGCCCGGCCTGTATTGTCACTGTCGCCGGGCCTACGAGAGTTAATACTGGTGCCGCGCGGTCAACCGGAACACTCTCCGCCTCGGGAACCGTCACAGTACAGACATTCGTCGCCGCAAGTTCTTCATTTCCGGTGACCGTCTCTCGCACAACGGCCCGGTACCACCAGGTTCCTTCTTCCGCATTGGTGTCGGTCCAGGAGATTGTGTCGCTTGGGACGACCCGCACGATTAAGGTCGCTGTCGCTTCGTTTCCGCTGCTGTCGCTTACCGAATAGACAACTTCGTACGTACCCAGGGTGGTGGTGTCAACGGTGCCTGTTGCGACCAGTGATTCGCTCAGGTCTCCATCGGCCAAGTCCGTGGCCGTAACTGTAGGCGGGCTGTAAGTCGTATTCTGCGTAACGAGTTGGACGGGGCCGCTGCTGAACGTAATAACTGGTTTGGCCGTATCGACGACACGAACTGTGCGGGATACCGGAACCGCCTCGTTTTCTGACGTATCTCGTGCGGTATAGGTTCGCGTGTAGTCCCCAGGCGTCGTCAAGTCAACCGTACCGCTCGCGCTAACAGGACAATTCCCATCCACCGCGTCCACGGCAATTGCCTCTATGCTTGGCAGCGCACCACCCGTGTTGACTACCAGCGGATTACCCCCGACAAGAGAAATAACCGGGGGGGTCGTGTCTGAATTCTCGACCAGAATGGTCATGGTCGACGTTGTGCTCTTGCCAGCGCTGTTTGCCTCGGATGTCCAGACGATCGGATAAGTACCTGCCAACTGATTATTAACCGTTCCGGATGACGTAATCGGAATAAAGCCGTCAATGGAATCAAAGGCTACTGCCGTATAGGCCGGAACGGCCCCGCCTCGGGATATGCGTATTGGACTGGTCAGGCTTCCGGAAGAATTGTAAAATTGCACTGCTGGTGCCGCGGCCATTTCCGTATCGCGAACGGTCAACAGGAAGAGCTGTGTCACCGGCAGGTACTCTTCCCCCATAAACGTGGTACTTGTCGTGTCCAGACCATAAATTATATAGACTTTCTCCGACTGCGCACCGTTAATATAAAGCCGGCCGGGACTACTGTCGTAACGGGCCGTGGTCAGAGCAGACGCGTCGCTCACACGTATCCCCCAAGGCCCGTGCCTGCGCTCTTCTGCCGTTGCCGTGCTGCTCCCCAGGTATGTAATTTGCGGGCTTGGCTGGTAGGGGCACGCAGCGCATGCGTAACGATATTCCTCCGTCCGATTAAAAGTAAAATGATTTATGTATAACCCAGTGTCCGTAAAGCCGCTCACCATTTCAAATTCATAGCTGTGCACCGTTGTGCCTTGCGCGTTTCGTAGAACTCCTGTGCTTTGCAGGGTCAGAGGTTCCGTTTGCGATGCGTCCTCAAAAAAATACAGAGGACTGGAAACCGCGAAATTGATCGACATTATCCTAACTCCTTTCAAAGGGAAATACCAGCGTTCCGCACCTGTCTTCCGTCCCAACGGCGGCCGAAGCAGGGCAGGACTCGCCTGGAAATACGAGAGCGTCGGAAATTCATCTCCGACCGTACCCGAATCAGATTACCGAAAAGAAGGGACAAAGCAAGGCAAACAGAAGAAAAAAACGTCAAATCGCCGCGGAAAAGCCAGACCTTCCGCCCCGCGGCATGCTCACGCGACGACCTCGCCCCGCCGGACATAGCCAGGATACCCCGAAGAGCAGCTACCCCTTTTGCGCGGTGGCCGGCAGAGGCCAAGCCAACGTTTTTATCGCTTCGGAAAAACTCTCCAGATTGGGATAGATGGCATGACTTAGGAATTTTACTGCCCAATTACGGGTCATTTCCGAAATGGTTATGACCGTTGCCCCGTTTTTGTAGGCTTCCCACATTTCGATCGCGGTCCCCATCGATGCCTCTGGAACAAAGGCAACGAGCAAATCTATCTCCTGACCGCACATATTATTATGACGCATAAAGGTTTCTCGCCCCGTCTCGACCCCATAATAGAGTGAATTCTTGTTCTTCTCATACGGGTCGTATATTTCCGCGCCCGGAAAGCGGTCCGCGAGGAGTTTTTTGAGTTCCTCTCGATAATCCTGACGGTGAATGGATTTTTCCACGAGCGACCCTTGCATGATACCGGCTATAAAAATCTTCATGGGATTGGTTTCTTTATCGTATTGGTTTTATACGCCTGCTTTTACGTGCGGTCACATCCATCAAAGGAAGTCTTGATGCCGTTTCCCGTGTCCGCCAAGGTCAAGATGAATCTTCCCCATCGCAGCGCAATTATTCTCTATTTATAACACGCGAACCCAATGCGCAAATGGGGGGCTTTTGAAAAGTCCTCCCACGAAAAAAATCTACATCATCTTGCTCACCTCGCATCCGATCCGGTGACAGGAATAAAAAGACTCGAAACGCTATATTGGGAGAGAAAAGGATATTTTTTCGCAAAACGTAACCTTAAGCCTCTTGCAAACTGGGATGGTTGTCGCTAAAATAGGGGAAGTAATCGCGGAAGTCTGTTTTCCGCTTGGTTTTTGTACTAACCCCCTGCCTCAAGGAGTAGCCCATGTCTCTCAAAATGACTCGACGCACCCTGCTCGCGTCTGCCGCTGGCGTGTCCGCCGCCGCTTTTATCAACGCATCTGTCCTCAAGGCCGAGGATTCCACGCCGGCCGAATTCACCAAACCGGAAGGATTTCGTGGCAACCTGAAGCAAAGCGTCTCTCAATGGTGTTTCGCCTCCACGCCGATTGCCGAGCTTATGGCCCAATGTAAAAAGATTGGTATGGTCGGACTTGACCTCATCCAGCCCGGCGACTGGCCCACCTTGCGCGAGGCCGGAATGGTCGTAACGATGGGGAGTATGCCGGAAATCACGATTCCCGTCGGCCCCAACCACGCCGAGAATCACGAGAAAATTATTGCAGCGTATGAAAAGTATATTCCGATGGCCAAAGAGCTAGGCGTGCCGAATCTCATTGCTCTGGCTGGCAATCGCGAAGGTCAGGACGACGCTACCGGTGCGAAGAATACAATCGCATGTATGAAGCAGGTCATGCCTCTGGCAGAAAAATATGGCATTAATATCGTCATGGAACTGCTCAATACCAAGGACCATCTTGACTATCAGTGTGACAGTACCGTCTGGGGCGTCGAAGTCTGCGACGGTGTTGGCAGCGACCGCTTCAAACTCCTCTACGACATTTATCATATGCAACGCATGGAAGGCGATATCATCCAAACGATACGGAAATACCATCAATACATAGGCCATTATCATACAGCCGGCAATCCGGGGCGAAACGACCTGGACGATTCCCAGGAACTGTACTATCCTCCGATAATCGACGCGATTATGGACACCGGCTACACAGGGTTTCTGGCCCATGAATTTCTTCCCAAGAAGGGGTTCGAGTCACTTTACAATGCCGTTTGTTTGTGCGATCGATGACGAAAATCCTCATTGCTTTAGCAACGTACAACGAGCGTGATAACCTGCCGGACCTGCTCGACGCCATTTCACGCGTCCTGCCCCAAGCCGATCTCCTTGTGGTCGACGACCATTCGCCGGACGGCACAGGCGACTATGTGCTCCAGCGTGCGCGGCAGGATTCCCGTCTCCATTTACTGGCCAGGAGTGGCAAGCTGGGGCTGGGAACCGCGGTCGTCGACGCGCTGCTGTTTGGCCTGACCCACGACTACGACTATATCGTGAACATGGACGCCGACGGCAGTCATCCGGCGGAATTCCTGCCCGCTCTCCTTGACGCGGCGTTAGGTGCGGACGAGCCAGACGTCGTTATTGGCTCTCGCTACGTTTCAGGCGGCAAGATCGTCGGTTGGCCGTTACGCCGACGGTTGGCCAGTCGAGCTATGAATCTCTTCTCCCGTTTCGTACTCCGACTGAATACACGCGACAATACCGGCGCATTTCGCTGCTATCGGAGTGCGACTTTACGTAAACTCGATTTCTCGCAATTCCGGTCGCGAGGCTACTCTTTCTTTGAGGAAATGCTCTTTCGACTGCGAAAAAAAGGGGCACGCTTCGTCGAAGTACCCATTACCTTCGTTGACCGTGTCCATGGCCATTCAAAGGTAACTCTTAGGGAAATCGTACGTACCCTCTGGCAAATCCTGATGTTGCGATTATAATACACACCTCCTGGCGACCGGGAGTTGACTGCCCCGTTCCTTACGAGTTCCACACCCTTGTACCGAGACGAAAAAACCGCAAGCCAACGATTCCATTGACTTGCGGTCACTCTCATTCTTTAAAACCACTTTCGCGAAATGCCTCGGGGTGCGAGCTACCCGATACATCGGTCCCGCGAACCAGGGCGAGCGTCAAGACTTTTCGCCCAGCCACTTCTTCGCCGCCGCAAAAGCGTCGGGAATACCGTCCGGATTCTTTCCGCCTGCCTGCGCCAGATCGGGCCGGCCTCCGCCTCCTCCCTGAACAAACTTCGAAACGGTGCGAATCCAGTCGACCGCGTTCAGGCCACGCTCAACAAGATCGCGCGTCAGTGATGCCAGCAGAGTCACCTTCTTCGTTTCCATCTCAACATTGGCGAACAGAATGGCCGCAGGCTGTGATTTACGCCGAATCTGGTCAATAAGTTCGCGGAGCATATTCAGGTCACGATCTTTGGTCGCCCAGATAATGACCTTTATTCCGTTCACATCTTCTGCCCCTTCCAGTAGTGAATCTATCGAAATATCGCCTTTTCTGGCAAGGACTTCCAACTGTTTACGCAGCTTCTTGCCGATGTCGATAAGATTCTCAACCCGCGGTACAACGTCGGCAAGTGGGACGCGAAGCATACCGGCCAAGGCAGCGCCAACAGAGTCGAGCTGCTGCACACGCTTGACCGCCTCACGGCCGGTCAGCGCGGTAATACGCCGCGTACCAGCCGAGACGCTCTCCTCGGCAATAATTTTACACAACCCTATCTGTCCCACGTTCGTCAGGTGCGTGCCGCCGCAAAGTTCTTTCGATTCACCCATAACGACGACGCGAACCTCGTCCGGATACTTCTCGCCAAAGAGCATCATCGCGCCTACCTTTCGGGCATCTTCCAGGGGCATCGAATCACACGTTACCGGTATAAAATCGAGTATCATATTATTGACATCGGTCTCGATCTGGGTGAGCGTTTCACTGTCGATTGCCTTGTGGTGCGTAAAGTCGAACCGCAAAACGTCCGCGTCGACCTTGGATCCCTGCTGCTCCGCGTGGCCCCCGAGACGGTGTCGCAACGCATGGTGCAGTAGATGGGTCGCCGAATGGGCACGCGATATTGCCTGACGCCGATCCACATCCACCGAGGCCACGACGCGGTCTCCAACGGCTATCTGGCCACTGGTCAGTGTCCCGCTGTGCACAAGAAGTTCGCCGTCGTACTGCGTCGCGTCCACCTTGAAGACGAAGTTGTCGCTACTTATTTCGCCGGTATCGCCGACCTGACCACCTTTCTCGCCGTAGAACGGGGTGCGATTGAGAATGATCTTAAGGGATTTGTTGACCCCTGAGGCTTCCTCCAGCAGCGATTCGCCCGAGACGATCGCAATGACCTCCGCTTCGCTGCATTCCAGCGACGTATAGCCCAGGAACGTTGTCGGCGCGGTCACCTTCTTAATCTTCTCAAGTGGGTCACGCTGGAACAGCAGATTCTTTTCACCCGAGCCTGACAGCTCTCCGTGACGCTGCATTTCCACGCCGAATCCCTTCCAGTCAAAGCCCAAATTCCGCTCCGCCGCCATAACCTCAAATAACTCGGGAGGAAAGCCAAACGTCTGGTACATTTCAAACGCCTCCGTTCCCGAGACCACCGCTCGCTTACCTGCCACCATCGAATTAAAGATGGTATTAATCCGGACCAGTCCGGCTTCTATCGTACCAAGAAAATGCTCTTCTTCCGCCGATATAACGCCTTGGACTCGCTCGATCGTCTCGCTCAATTCAGGATACGGAACTTTCATAAGGTCCGCTACGGCAGGGACAAGTTCAAACAGGAAAGGCGTTCGCTTGCCCATCTGGAAACCGTCCAGAACCGCACGACGTAGCAGGCGGCGTATGACGTATTTTTCCTCTTTATTGCCCGGATATACGTTCTCGTGCACCGCAAACGTACATGCCCTGATATGATCCGCAATGCGACGAAGACGACGACCATTTTCGTTTGTCAGGTCGGAGCCATCGTAGTTCACTCCGCATACTTCGCCTGCCGCCTCAACCAGAGGGCGGAGAATATCTATATGAAAGTTGGTCTCCACACCTTGCATAACCGCGGAAATTCGTTCCAGACCCATGCCGGTATCAATATTCTTACTTGGGAGCGGTCGCAAATTATCCGGCGGATTACCCACTCGATTAAATTGCGTAAATACTAGGTTCCATACTTCAACTTCCCCTTGAGCCGTCTTGCAATAGATTTCACTGCACGGACCGCACACGCCGTCAGGCCCCAGGGACGGAGCACTCGCCGGCCAGAAATTCTCGTCTTCCTCAAGATATTGAAGCTTCTCCTTCGGGAGCTTGATCTCGTTCAGCCAGATGTCCGCTGCCTCGTGGTCGTCCAGATAGACGGTTGCCGACAGCAGACCGGGGTCGATCCCCAGCCACTGACGGCCCGTCAGAAATTCCCATGCCCAGTGTATCGCTTCACGCTTGAAATAGTCGCCGAAGCTGAAATTACCGAGCATTTCGAAAAATGTATGATGAAACGCCGTGCGACCGACGTTATCAATGTCGCCTGTACGAAGACATTTTTGGCACGTCGTAGCACGGGTAAAATCCAACTTGCAGCGGCCCAAAAAATGATCCTTAAACTGGTTCATGCCAGCCGGTGTAAACAGAACCGAGGGGTCCCAACGCGGCACCAGAACGTCACTGGGGCGGCGAACACAGCCTTTCGACTCGAAAAACGATAAATACTTCTCGCGGATTTCGTTTGTTTTCATGTTTCTACCTGTTATGGGGCAAGGTTTTCTGGGCAACACGCATACTCCTGTCAGGCCTCCTGCTCTCGGAGCACGCCGGTCCATAATTTCGCTACGGTACCAACTGAGAAATTCTATCCGATTTTCTCCCCTTTTCAAGGGGGTAGGGCACGCACCCCACGTTCCGCATCCCGGAAACCCCTCCCCTTGCAAAATGCCCTTTTTATGGTCTAATAGAACAGCGTACAGGTTTTTCGCTTGGTGGTCGTTATGTGTCTTTCCAATGGATCGCGGTCAGATGCTCTCTACCAGGCGAATCCATTCCCCACCCACGCTAACACGAAAATAGAGTGACGAAAGGAACATAAATGTCACAAGACATGGAAAAGTGTGCCCACGAATCTCACGAACAGGGAACTCCCTCGGCCAAACCCGTTCTGCTGGGGCTGCTGGCCGTCTTCGTTATTTATCTGGGCCTGGCTGCCGCAGGGCTTCCTCAAAAATGGAGCCATTTGGTCCTCGACGGCGCTCATCATGAAGTGACCGCGGAGGATGCCGCAGCCCCCGGTCCCGCGGAGCAGGACGTGCCCGAACTCCCCGCACAGACTGATGTTACCGATGCGGAAAGCGTTCAGGATGAAGTGGAAACCAGTACCGCCGCAACCACACCCTCAGAGGCCGAACATGCCGCCGAAGCGGAACACGGCTCGGCCTATCCTCCTCTGTGGACCGTTTTCCCCTTCTGTGCTCTGTTGCTTTGCATTGCCATTTTACCCTTGGTCCCCTGTGCGGAACACTGGTGGGAAAGCAATTTGCATCGTTTCTATGTCGCGGCCGTTCTTGGGCTTATTACCCTGCTGTATTACGCCTTTATGTGCGACTTCCCCATCGATTGCCATTGGCCGGTTCATGCGACGACTTCCCCTGAAAATGGCCCTTTCGCCATGGTTTGGACCATTATTCTCAATGCAATTGTTAACGATTATATCCCCTTTATTGTCCTGCTGTTCTCACTCTTTACGATTGCCGGTGGCATTCGTATTACCGGTGACCTGAAGGCGTCCCCGTTCATTAACTCCGTCATCATTGCCATTGGTGCCGCCTTGGCCAGTTTTGTCGGGACGACTGCCGCTGCCATGCTCCTGATTCGCCTGCTCATTGAGACGAACAAAGAACGTAAATACAAAGCGCACACGGTCATCTTCTTTATTTTCTGTGTTTGTAATTGCGGCGGTTGCCTGCTCCCGATTGGTGACCCGCCCCTGTTCCTCGGTTACCTGCGCGGCGTGAGTTTCCTCTGGACATTCTCTCTCTGGAAAGAATGGCTCTTTATTAATGGCCTGATGATTTTGGTCTACTTCCTGTGGGACTCTCTCTGGTTCTATCGTCGGGAAACCCCGCTCTCCAAAGCGGCGGACAAGGCGGAATATGAACCCCTGCGTATCCACGGTATTTGCCCTAACCTCTTTTGTCTCATTGGGGTTGTCGCTGCCGTTATGTTTCTGGCTCCCGGCCGCCCGATCGCCGGATTCAATCCATGGATGTTCCTGCGTGAAGTCGTTCAGCTACTCATGGTAGCTATTTCGCTCTTCTTCGGGTCCCACGCCATTCGCGTCAATAACAGCTTTAATTACGCGGCCATTCTCGAAGTTGCGGCCCTGTTCTTCGGTATTTTTATCTGTATGCAGGCCCCACTCCAGATCCTTAATGCCAACGGGGAAAAGATTTCCCACATGGCCGACAAATACGGGTCGAAAATCGGGTTATCTGCCCCGCAGCAGTTCTTCTGGATGACCGGATCCCTTTCGTCCGTACTCGATAACGCGCCGACCTACGCCGTCTTCTTCGAAACGGCTCGCGCCGCGGAAGCTTCGCAAGTGGCCTCCCTCAAAGCTGCGGGCCAGAACGAGGAAGCCGCCAAACTGGAAGCCTCTCTGGAAAACGCCAAGAAAGTCTGTGGTGTGGCCATTCCGCTCCATTTGCTCGCCGCCGTTTCCCTAGGGGCTGTTATGATGGGCGCCATGACCTATATCGGTAACGGCCCCAACTTCATGGTCAAGGCGGTCGCGGAGCAGTCGGGAGTCAAAATGCCGAGTTTCTTTGGCTATATGGCCTACAGCATCATCCTGCTGTTCCCCGTTTTGCTCATTATGACCTTAATCTTTTTGAAGTGAGATTCCGGTCATGGCCCACGAGTACATCGCAACTGCAACCGAACTCAAGAGTTGGCTCGACGACTCGCTCGACGACCGCTGGCTCGCGATTGATACGGAGTTCATTTCCGAATGCCGTAGTGAATCGCAGCTCTGTCTCATTCAGGTTGCCGGACCTCGTGGGCTTGCACTGATCGACCCAATTGCTATCGAAGACCTAACCCCTTTCTGGAAACGCCTTTGTCATCCGGGAACCATGATTCTCGTGCACGCGTGTCGGTGCGAGATGGATTTCTGCTGGCGGGCTGTGGGCCAGATCCCTGAAAATGTCTTCGATATCCAACTCGCTTCCGGGTTCGTATCCTCCGACTATCCCGCCAGTTTTAAACTTTTGGGCGAGCGGCTCCTTCATGCCGATTTTGCCAAGCAGGAGTCGCGGACCCGGTGGAACCGCCGACCTCTTAGTGCCTTACAGGTGGAATATGCCTTGGGCGACGTTCGTTATCTCAACGAAATGGCCATAGCTCTTCGCGAGAAACTCGTTGCCACAGGCCGACTTGCCTGGTTTCGCGAAGAGATGAAAGAATACCTTCTGGGCCTGGCCAACGCGTTCAGTCAAGACCCCTGGGCAGGCTTTCGCGGCTTGAAAAATCTTACCCGGCGCGAATTGGCCATTGTGCGAGAAGTGTGGAACTGGCGACGTGAGCATTCCCTCAAGACGAACTCGCCGCCCCGACGCATTCTTCGCGATGATTTAATCGTCGAGCTGGCTCGACGGCAGAGCGACGACCCGCTTCGCATTGAGGCGGTACGCGGACTCGGCGCTCTTAAAAAGTATTACGGCGAACTCGCCGCTGCTATTAATCGTGGTCTGAACTGCCCGACGGAACTCTTGCCTGAACTTACTGATACCGCTTCGCTGCCCCAGTACACAACGGTCAGTCAGTTCCTTATGACCGCTCTTGCCGGCTTTGCTCATGAGCACAATATTGCCAATTCCCTACTCGTTTCCGGACAGGACATCCGCGAGTATATCGCGTACACTTCCGGCCACTTTCATCCTGAACACAAGCCGCGACTGCTCCGTTCCTGGCGCGCCGAGCTGGTCGGACCCTTTCTGCGTGAACTTCTTAACGGGCATCATGCTCTCGTTATCCGTAAACAGGAAGGGGAATTGGTCGTTCGGCCTGTCTCCTCCGAGAAATTCCGCTGACAACGACTTGCGTGCAGGCTCTCGTCCCTCGCGAGAGTCCAGGATCAATAAACGGCTCCCGGGCCATTTTCCCGGGTTATCTCTCGTAAACGTCAAGGTGAGTCATGGATAAGACAACAGAGACGGAGTTCTTTCGAAAGAATTCGCTTGCCGATTTTCAGACGGAGTTGCTGGCCTGGTACGACGCGTGCGCACGCAAGCTTCCCTGGCGCGATAACCCAACTCCTTACCGCGTTTGGGTAAGCGAAATCATGCTCCAGCAGACGACCACAACGACCGTTCAGGGATATTTCGACCGCTTTATGGCCGCGTTCCCCAACGTTCAGACGCTCGCCGAAGCTCAAGAGGGGCAGGTACTCAAATTATGGGAGGGGCTCGGCTATTATCGTCGTGCACGCCAACTGCACAAAGCTGCTCAAACCATCGTCCGCGACTTTAACGGCCTCTTTCCCGCGACCGTCGAGACTATCCAGACCTTACCGGGCGTAGGCCGCTACACGGCTGGGGCTATTGCCTCTATTGCCTGTGGCCGCAAGGCTCCTATTTTGGAGGCCAATACAATCCGGCTGTACAGTCGGCTCGCCGCATGGCCCCATTCCGTTCACACTTCTGCCTCGAATCAGTTTCTTTGGTCGTTCGCCGAACGGATTCTCCCGGACAACAATGCGGGTCTGTTCAATCAGGCCCTGATGGACCTCGGCAGTCAGATTTGTCGGCCCAATTCTCCCCGATGTCTCGACTGCCCGGTCTCGCCGTTTTGCGTCGCCTTTCGAAATCACCAGCAGGATACTTTGCCCGTCATGCCGCCGCGAGAAGAAAAAGAGCCTCGAACCGAAGTCGCCATGGCCGTCTCACTCGCCGATTGGACCGGCCGTGCCGCCGACGCCAACCGCTACCTCTTTCTTCGCACTCCTCCGTCCCACCGCTGGGCAGGTCTCTGGGACTTCCCTCGCTTCCTCAAGACCAATTCCAACGATATCCCCAACGACCGGGACTTAGCACGAAAAGTCGCCACACTTCTAGAGGTCAGCTCGTGCCTTGTGCACGCTCCGCAAAAGAAGATTTCGCATGTCGTTACACGGTTTCGTATTACACTCAATTTTTGTCGGTGCACAGTTCAGATCAGCCAGCGTGCCAAACGACTGCCGAAAAGTGAGCCAAGACTCATGAATAACGCTGCCCGCATGATACACCTGGCGGCAGGGCAGGGCCCCGCTTGCGATTTGGAATTTCGTTGGCTTACGCCGCAAGAGGCAAAATTACTCCCCTTAAACTCCACCGCCATCCGCCTTCTTGCCTTGCTTGACCAGCCTTGACGATACTGTCCTTCTTCCCTATTGTTATCCAGAGTGGCAGACTGCTACTGTACTAAACTACCCAATTTATATAAAACATAAAGCAGGATATGTGCGCAATTTAAATACAACAGGGAAACTTTTGTGGCTTTAATGATTATGAAATATTTTGCCCTAAAAACTTTATTAGGTTTTTGTTAAAACAATAAAATCAACCTTGACGGATATGCGGGTTTTGGGGTATATTCTTGTTATACAAAAATGAAGGAGCGATTGGTCGCCAAGACTACGCTCTTTCTGACGGCTTGCCGTCTTAAACACGTCCCTAATATTCATTCAACAAGGACCCCAGTCAGAATGTTATTTAAAACCGACGAAATGACCGCACAACTCGAAACGTTGTTGTGCCCTACCGATTACCATCGCAACATATTCCGGGCTCGTCTGCCGCTGCGTTCTCCCTCAAAAGAAAGCAGTCGGAGGTGCTCTCAATATATTTTTTCCCCCGTTCATTATGAGCAGAATTATGCCTATCCGCTTATCGTCTGGCTGCACGGCTCCGGAGCAGACGAAAACCAGCTCTTTCGCGTTATGCCGGAAATCAGCATGAGGAACTATGTCGCTGTTGCCCCGCGCGGTCTGACCCGTCGGGAATCGCAAACGTGCCGCACGCTGCGGTCCGTGCAAACTGCCGGTAAAACTCGTTCGTTTGCCTCGCTTTACGATTGGCCGGATACGGAAGAAGCGATCCAGGAATCCTCCGAACGCGTCTTTGACGCTATTCAACGGGCCTCTACTCGTTATCACGTCAATCCGAGCCGCATCTTCCTCGCCGGGTTCGACGTTGGTGGCACGATGGCTCTGCAAATCGCCTCGCGGTTCCCTGCCTCCTTTGCCGGCGCCATATCGCTGTGCGGACCGTTCCCGGAAAAGCATTTGCCTTTACGCAATTGGGAATCTTTGCGACAGTTCCCTATTTTAATCATGTCCGGTACGCAAAGTCGGCTCTTTTCCGCCCAAAAAATGAACGAGCAACTGCGACTCTTCCATAGTGCCGGCATGCTCGTCTCCATTCGCCAATATAACGCGGCCCAGGAGTTGACGCACCAGATGCTCCGCGACGTCGACCAGTGGATCATTGGAAAAATCGCCTCCTGACCCACTCCCGTGTCAACGCCCAACCCAAGGCAGGTTCTCTCAATTCCACAACCGGACAAGGTTGTGTTTTTAGAACCTGCCGCTTGGTTACAATTTGCCTCTTCGTCGCTGTTATGTGTGTTTTTCTGGCTTCTGTATCTTCGCTGTTTTTACTATAACTGCTCCATTCTGTCTTCAATCTGACAAATTTTCAAAAAATGTCAATTTGTCATCTTTTCTTCTTCAGGTATTTCTGCTATAATGCGATAATATAGGAAAGAAGATAGCTGTTTATGTGCTTTGCTACATGTACAGCTTACCTAAAAGTGAATTAATAAATATTTTTTGAGCCAGGATACTTGCGATCCTATTGGGCTCTTTAATACCTGTACCCGGTAACACAGGAAGTAAAGATAATATGGATAAGACAGTTGCGATAATACGGAATTCGGTGGGGATACGCGGGGCGGCTCTGTTTATGCTACTGCTGCTGGCGATTCTCTTGGTTGGGCCTGCTCGCGATGCCATGGGGCTGCCCGGCTGGTCGAATGCTCAATGGTGGACGCTGTTCGCTTTACTGACGGTTTCCGCTTCAGCGATCATTATCCGCTATTATCTGGTTGGCTTTATTGCGTTTTGGTCGGGCCTGTTTCTCTCTCTTGTATATCGACCTCGTGTGGTCGGACTCGACAACATCCCCGCAAAGGGTGGGGTCTTACTTGTGACGAACCACGTAAGCTGTCTGGACTCATTATTGATTTATACCCGGTGTCGTCGGCCTGTTCGGTTTATTGCCCATGCCGATTTTGTTCCAGACGGTTTTCGCGACTACATCTCGGAACGGGCAGGTGCGATTCGTATAAAATCAGGGAATCGAGGTTCCGTCTTACGCATGCTGAAAAAGGCACGCGCGGCTTTAAACAACGGCGAGGTTGTCTGCGTTTTTGCCGAGGGCTGCGTTTCGCGGACGGGACAGATAAAATCATTTGGCAACGGAATATTAACCTTGCTCAAAGGTTGCGGCGACATTCCCGTTGTTCCGGTCTATATTGGCGGCTTTTGGGGGAGCATGTTTTCCCGACAGCGGTGGAATGAGTCACGCTTTCCTTGGCTGCCCGGCCGTCTTGAGCGACGAGTCACGCTGGCCTTTGGTGAACCCATGCATTATCCGCGTGGCGGCTGGCAGATTCATCAGCGAATTCAGGAGCTTGGCGTTGACGTTATGAATCCGAGTCGTTTTCCGCACGATCGCCACCTGATGGGCCTGGCGCGACAGGCGATACGGAACTGGCGTCGCTTTGCCGGAAGTATGCGTGTTGCTGATTCTACTGGCATGCGTCTTACCGGCCGCGGGCTCCTGCTGCGTACCCTTATCGTGCGACGGCTCCTGAAACGAACGCTGGCCGCTGACGAAAAGTTTGTGGGTCTGCTCCTTCCGACCGCAGTCGGTGGCGTTTTAGGGAACGTGGGCGCTGTCTTCGATCGCCGCGTCCCGGTAAACCTGAACTATACATTTTCCAACGAAACGAACAACTACTGCCTGCACAAGGTCGGTATTAAACGTGTCCTGACCTCTCGCAAACTCCTGCAGAAGTTGCCCAATCTCAAGCTCGACGCCGAACTGATCATCCTGGAAGACATTCTCAAGGACATTACACGAACGGACAAACTCGTCGCACTGTTCCAGTCGCTCCTGCCGACCTGTGTCCTGGAACGATGGCTCGGCCTGACTAAAGTCAAGCCGGAAGACATCAATACAATCATTTTTACTTCCGGCTCAACCGGACTGCCCAAAGGCGTTGTCCTTACGGAAAACAACGTTGCGACCAATATCCAGATTTTTATGAAGCTCCTCAACTTTACCTCGCGCGACCGATTACTCTCGGTTCTGCCGCTGTTTCATTCTTTTGGCTATGTAACTGGGATCTGGGCCATTATGACCCGTGGCATCTCCTGCTTTTACCACTATTCTCCTCTCGACGCAAAACTCATCGGCGAAATTGCCCAGAAGGAAAAGGTCTCCATTATGACCTCAACGCCGACGTTCCTCCGAAACTATTTGCGACGCTGCCCTCAAGAGAATTTTCAGAATGTCGACTGCGTTATACCAGGTGCCGAAAAACTTCCTGTTGACCTGGCCGAAGCTTGGAAGGAGAAGTATGGCCAAACACTTTGTGAGGGCTTTGGCATGACCGAACTTTCACCGGTCCTCGCAGCGAATATTCCCGTGACTCGTATTCCCGATAACAACGCCCCGTATTTTCGGCAAGGCTCCATAGGCCGGGCGTGCGCCGAGTTCGCCGTTCGCATTGTTCATCCGGATACCGGCGCTCTTCTGCCCCCCAATTCGGAAGGCATGCTCGAAGTTAAAGGCCCCTGTGTTATGCAAGGCTACTATAACGAACCTGAAAAGACGGCCGCTTCTTTCCGCAACGGCTGGTTCGTTACCGGCGATATGGCTCGTATTGACGACGATGGTTTTATCTTTATTACCGGCCGGCGCACCCGTATGTCGAAAATTGGCGGCGAGATGGTCCCGCACGTCCTGATCGAGGAAAAAATCGCCGAAGTTGTTCGCGACTGGGAACGTTCGCACTCTACGGAAACCGCGGTCGAAAGCGACGACTCGCAAGACTCCGTTCAAATTGCCGTTACCGCCGTGCCTGACAGTATTAAAGGCGAAAAAATTGTCGTGCTTTATACACACTTGCCACTCCCGGCATCCGACCTCTGCAAGCTCTTACTGGCCAAAGGACTGCCACAAATTTGGGTACCCGCCATTCCGAACTTCCGTCAGGTTCCCTCAATCCCGCTCCTGAAAACTGGTAAGCTCGACTTGTGTGCCGTCAAGAACACCGCACTGGCTTTATACAAAATCGATCAACCTTCGTAACGGTGAACGCACGCGGTCGCGGGCCGCCTCCCTGTAAAAATTTGTTATCAGGGAAGGCGTTGAAAACTGGGCTGAAGCAGCGTTTCTTCCGTCTCATCGCCATTTTTTACTGGCGTCCGACCAATGTCGTGTAAATCGGCTTGACAGTCACCACATCACTTGTGGTAATCGCGGCAAATACTCGATCCAAGCAAGCCCGACCAAAAACCTAAAAAGGAGAAAAAAACAAGGAGAAACAGTGCCACTTCAATGACTTTATTCGACTTATATTCAAGTAAAGCAATAACAAATCCAGTAGCGATACCAATCGCTAAGAACAGAACAAAAATTTTTCTCTTATAGATTTCATGTTTTTTTATGATGGCAAATAGAATATAATAATTAATGAAACCAAAGACGGGCAGCAAATTCAGGCACGTATCACCGTCAATGAAAAAAATACAAGAAACCAAAACCATTAAAAGTGAAAGAGGAGCATCAAAAACTGACATCATATATAAACATGACTCAATAGATTCCCCGTTTTCGTCACTCATGCAACAAGAATCAATAAAAACGTAGTGTGCAAGCAAAATAATAGTGGCCAACAAAAACAAAACAGCATGATTCTTAAAACATCTCATAGCACAATATTCTCCTCAACTGACGTGCTGCGTGAAAACGCGAGGCTTTGTTATTGTTCCATTGTTGGCCTGTGCCCGTATTTTTCCGCCATGGGGAGCGGGGCATACTGTATGATTTCAATCGTGTTCCCTCCCGAAGGCCCGTCAGGAACGCCTCCGTAAGATTTTCATGCCTCTATTTTACCTTATCAAAAATCGCATGTCAATCATGTAATCGGCAACTTATGACAAATTTTGCGAAAATTTCAGCACAGCCGTTGGAAAAGCTGTGCTCGAACGGACGGGGTGCGTTCGTAGCGAAAATTCTGGAAACTACAGTTTTTTGGGCCATTTATTTCTCGCGGTCATTTTCATAAGCGTAACCAGTCGTCTATACATCGCATTTTTATCCCTCTTGCTCCTGGTTTGCAGACGTTTGGTCGACGTCTTGTAATCGCATTTTGCCGGAATAGAGAAAAGAAACAAATTCAAATAAATTGTCATTAAATATATTTGTATACGTATATGTCTGTAATGAACAAAAGGCCTCCTGTTTCCCTTAACCAACTTCCGCAAATTATATGAAAACGTTCAGTTCTGGATAGTTTCATAAGCGATGCCAAATCTGAATACTTTAAAGCAGTATCTTGGATTGGTAAGTATATGGAGATATGTTTTGTGGTATAAAATTCGCTTCAATTTCTCGTGTTTTTTTCATAAACAGGACCTGTTACCGCGGGGCAATCTTTCTTCCGTCTCAACTCCGTTGTTCTCAGGTGTTTGATTTTCAGTGTCTGAAACTCCATTAGTTATATCCAGGGATTTTTACAGTGCAGGTCGGCACCTGCCACATCGATTGGAAAGTTACAGAGTCTTGTCACGATATTCACTAAACACTTTCCACAATTTTTGCAATCGCATAACCAGAATAACATACGGCTATAAAATATAGGCATGCTACACATTTGTTGTAAAAAAGAAAATAAATGAACAATCCCAAGGAAATTAAAAAAAGACAATCCATTAATTGAAGAACCCCGCTTTCGTAACGGTATGTTAGGTGTAATACAATTGTAGCTGCCAACCATAGTAAACCAATGATAAAACTGACAATACTTAAACTGTAATTATTCATAACTTTACTCTCCACCAAGACGTATAAATTTAAGTGGCCCCGGTCTGTTGGACAAAAAACGGATGTCATACACGAAAACGACACAGCGTGTCTTATTCGAATGTCATAAGTCCGGTGAACGTCGGAACACATTGTACTTCTCCTTACCCCGGGCTGTACGGTTTTGCTCTTTCAGGGCGACGAGGAGGACGTAACCTGATGTGTGGGCAACCAGTTCAATTTGCTCAACTCGGGTCGTTCATCAATTATCGCAACCCGATTTTGCCCGCGCCGCCTGGCTGCGATCCAAGAATTGACTCAAAACCCGGGGGCCAAAGCAACAGCGTCGGGCAAGCGGTCGCCGAGCATGAGGAGCCAGCGGCGTCCGTCGGTCTGCGATAAGATGACCATATCACCCTGAATATCTTCAATCGTCGCGTCGAATGAGCCGATGGTCAAACGTTCGCCCCGTTTAAGGGTAAGCGATCGGTCTTCCGTTTCAATTTTCCAACGAGTAACAACCACCGTCTGGCCGGTCGTCGTGTCAGAGATTTCCGGGGTACCAGTAAGGAGCGTATAGGAAGCCGGGTCGAGGCCCGGGGCGACATAGCTGAACAGCGGTTCACTCGCAATCGGCTCATAGGCCGCGAAAGGGCCACTGGTCAGGCGTCGCAGCCAATTCCCCGTCGACGGGAATTCCGTCATGGCAGGGTAGGGGGACCGCGGACTCAATTTCGCCAGCGAAAGCCCCTCAATGACCACGGTCGCACGTAGTAAATCGGAGTCTTCCTGGGGGACAAGATCGAGCGACGCGATTCGATGCAGCGGGGCCGCCCACGAAAATTCATAGAGAAAACGATACAGACTGACCATGGACGTCGAACCCTTAAGCTGAAAAGTCAAGACAGCCATGGCACTCGATTTCTTGTACTCACCCACGGTAACCGCCGGTTCCTTCATCCCGCAAAATTCCGCCATTTCCGTCAGCCACACCTGATACCGCGTCTGTCCGCTTGCCCTGTCCAATGGGAAGGAACGCGCCAAAAGAACGGTATTTTCCCGGTTCTCTCGACGTATCTTCTCAAGCGAGCTTGTATACGTCGCAAGTTCACCCCGCACCTTTTCCAACGCCGCTTCATTCCGCTCTCGCGGTATGCGATAGAATTGCTTCCAGGCAAGCGAACCGAAGTAATATAACGCGGTTCCCAGGAAGATAATGAGTATTAAAAAATTGCGTATCTTCTTCATTGTGCCGTCTCCTCCGGGGGCTGACCCGCGGGCGTCGTTCCCTGCGACCCGCCGACGGGTGTACTCACTTCCGGAACTGACTCGACCGGTTGCGACCCTGTCCCTGGTGCAGTTCCCGGTGCTGTGCCTGTTACCGGGACCAGCCACTGTTCCGGATAGTTATTGGAAATTTTTTGGAGCTCGGCCGGGAGCTGTTTATAGAAATCGTTCCATGAGCGTGCGTGACAGAAAACCTGAACGGAAAATTCGTGCGTAAAGCCGCCTTCGTTCGTCAGTACCTTGGGGCCGGCGGTTACAATGGTGTGTGACTTGTCCGACGTTAACGCAAAATAGAACTGCTGATAGACTGCCAGTGAGGTGACTTTCCCGCTTATAATAAACGCCGTGCGATTACGGACCGCGTTTGACCAGGCCAGACGCGTTATCGTCAGATCAGGAGCTTTCGGTATGCGAAGGGTCAGATCGCGAAGCTCGTCGAGCAGGAGGACCCCTTGATTCCGGTCCCAGGCCTTCGCTCGCGACAGGACCTGCCAGGCCGGTGACACCTGACGGATTTGGCCAATAAGAGTCGCCTTTTCCTTTTCCAACGCCGCTAGCTCCTTCGCACGCCGTGAAAGTTCACGCTCGTTCAGCCACCAGAGCGAAGCCACTGTGAGGCCGGAAATCAACAGAAAGACCAAAATCATGAGCGGATAGTTCGGCGGCTTCGGCTTCTGTCGCGGGTGCAAAAGGTCAAGGACAGGCCGGGTTTTCTTACGCGAGGCCAGCAGCATACCGACCAGCGGTGCGTAACGCCCCACTTCATCCGGCACCTGACACTGACAGGATATTCCCGACATCTCGAACGGATTGTACATAACCACTTCCAATCCCATCGGGGCGAGCTTGGCCTCAAGTCGGGAAAAGAAGGGAACGTCGTCGTCCGAACCAAAGGCAATAAGACGATGAATTTCGGGCGCATTTTCCTCTTCGAACGACGTGGAGAGCGTTCGTCGGATCTCTGCCGCGAGTCGGTCAAGCATTTCCTCGCCCGATACTTTCGACAGACGTTTAAAGGCGCGAACATAGACTGGACCGTCCGGACCATAAACGAGCAAATTGACCTCGTCCGCGACTTCCTGCAGAATGAGTACCGGCGCGGTACTGAAACTGTCCGCTTCCCGGGGCAGGGGAATCACGCCCGCCCGAAAAAACTCATAAAGGGCCAGCGGACGGAATTCAAGTCGTTTCGGACGTCGCGACGCCGGCTGGAGTGACAGACGCGTTTCATCAAGTTGGATACGCGTCATGGAAACCGACATAACTCGCAGCGCCTTATCCTTTTCCGACAAGCCAAGTGGAAGAAAATCCAACGGTTGACCTTCGAGGTACGTCGTCGACTCACGCAAGACCTGATTCTGCACCAAGTCCGGTAATTCCCCTTCCGAAACGACTGGTAGCGTAAGATAAAGGACTTCCACATCACTTCGCGCCAGAGCGAGAGCCAATTCCCCCTTGCCGACATGCTCTTGACGCAGGAGACTTTTGAGAACCTGACCGACTTCCGGACCGTGTGGCTTTACGTCAGAAGGAGCAGAATCCAATTCCGACTCGTCCCGGCCCTCGTTCGACACGCCCTCTGCTGACACACCACGGCCAACACTCTCGCCAAGATAGGCGCAGCCCGCCTTGACGATTGTGACGCTGTCTCCTGTAACGTTCCCGAGAAGGAAACGAATCTGCTCGCTGTCCCAATCGACGGCTAGAATGCGGGCCATGACGTTACCTCATGAAATGGTGGCAAGTAGTTCAAGACTTTATTGTTTACGAAAGGGGCCTGGCGGGGGCGGAGGCACGGTCACGCCTGACACTTGCGACGACTGCGAAACGCCTGTTGGCTGGGGGACTCCGCCCGGATGACCGCGACGCTTAAGCGGGCGAAACGTCACCTCGCATAACCCGGCAAGCCCCGACGACAACGCCGCAACCCGATTATTCAGCATCGCATACGCCAACAGGGCTGGTATGGCAACGAGAAGACCGTCGACCGTTGTCACCAATGCAAAATAAATCCCTTCGGCCAAATTACGACCCATTCCGTCTGACGCCGCAAGCTCTCCAAAGGCCATGACCATTCCAATTACCGTACCCAGCAGTCCCAGCATAGGCGCAATATTACCAATGACCGATAAATATTCCACCCGGCGATACAGCGAGGCCGTCTCTTCCGAAATGGAATCTTCCAGCCCCTTCTCAACGTCACTCCAACTCCCGTCCGCCTCTTTTAACCCGGCGAGGAAAATCTTTGCGGCCAGCGAGGAGTCATTCTGGCACAATTGATACGCCTGACGTGACCGCCCTGCCTCAACGAGTCGTTGTACCTCCGCAATCAACTCCTCCGGAAACACCGTTCGACGCCGCAGCGTCCATAGTAATTGCACGACAATTGTACAGGCAACCAGAGACAGGATAAATATAATGACCCCTATGACTCCGCCTGCCGCAGCAAGTTCGATAAATTTCTCAAGCGAATTGTGTTCCATATTCGGAGTTGTTCCTTGTATGCGGTATTCGACTTACAACGCCGCTCTACCGCTCTGCTCCTTCTGTTTGCACGCACGACTACGGTCCGGGAAAACGATTGCCCGACGTCGCGCCAGGTTTCCAGTTCGATTCGTCCGGTACGTTTCCGCCCGGCATCGCCATGCCCGGTCCGCCATACGGGGCCATTTCCATCCCGTTGTATTCCGCGCCATTATAATAGGGCACGCCCTGACCCGAAGGGTAGGCCGACATGCCGCCGTTACCTGGCATACCATACCCCATTTCAGCGTACTGTTGCGGGGCACCGGCAAAAGGACCGCCTGCGGCAAATGGGTTCGCGATTCGGTTCCCGTGCTCGTCCAGGTAAATGACCTCACCTTCGCCCGGAAGATTCCCCGGTATTCCCGATTCCGAACCGGTTCCCATGCCGTTATCCATGTAACCGGAACCGCCTCCAACTGGTGCACCATTGGCTGGCATGTTACTGTCATAACCTCCATTATACCCATTCTCGTAACTTTGGGGAGGGACCGCGCTGGTTCCACCCGTCGACTTCCCGCCGGCGCTGAAAAACCAACGTTGCTCACCACTTTGCACCGGCATGCCCTGGCCTCCGGACGCTGCCGAGCCGCTTGACTGTTGCGGACGCCGCGATTGAAACAGAGAGCCAAAACCTTCCGTGAAAAGCGGGTTTAACGTCAAACGACCCGGATCCGTTTGCCAACGCCCATTTTGACCTCGCACCGCCGGATTCGGCTGCGGTTCGTAATTAAAGGCCGTTTCCGTCTTGTTTACCGCTGCCGTCTTCTCTACCTGAGTCGCGCCCGGCACCGCAGACATCGTCGTGCCCCCTTGACTCGCACGCTCCATCGACGCGTTTTTAAACGAACCTTCTCCACTTAAATACTGCTTCTCACTATCCTCAACGCCCTCCGGTACCGGCGGCGTCTGCCAGGCACGGACCACTTCCTTGTCCGTCTTCGTTTCCGGCGACAGGGCCAGCTCACCCGCTCCCGTACTCATGCCGGACTCTGAAGGCAAAATTCGACCGGCAAGTGCCTGCGACAGATTAATCTCCTGCGTCGTAACGTCTGTCCACTCCTTACCATAGCTGTCAAGGCAGACCGTCCGCAAGTAAAATGGAACCGCGTCGAACTGCGTCGCTCGCCACCAATAGCCGTTGCGGTCACTTTCGAGTCCTTCCGCCACCGTGGTCCAAGGGCCATTCGGCGAGTTGGATCGCTCTATACGCAAAAGTCCGCCTTGGGACCCCGTTTGTGTTATGTCACCCGGCCGTACCCATCGCACCATGACCGTAGGTTCTCCACCTGGCGTGTGACCCAAGGCAATACTTTTGATCTGCCCCGGGCGGATAATGTCGGCCGACTCGGCCGTGTCAGCCGAATCCGTCGCTGTACTACCGGCTGGGACTCGTGTTACGGCCGTCGAGGGCCGCGACGCATTGCTCTTGGCAAGCTCAAGCAGCTTCTTTACCCTGCTTGCCTGTTCCTCCGAGGCTGCCGAATCGGTCGGCGTTGGCGCCAAGGGACTGGGGGCTCCTGGCGCTATCACCGGTTTCTGTGCAACGGTTCCCGTACTCGTTGCCTCTTCCAAGTCATCCACTCCTTCAGGAAGCTCGAACAGGAGCGTCGCACTCTCTTGTTCCTCACTTGCCTGGCTCTGCTCCGGCGAGGCGTCTGTGACGGCCTCCTTATCGACAACCTCTTGCAGTGGCTTGGGTTCCGCAATTGTACTATCGGACTTCGTCTCTAACGGCGGAAGTGCGTTAACGCTCGCGGTCGCGGGGGCCGCCAAGGGTAACGTCGCCTCTTTCTCGTTGTTCACTTCAGTCTCTGGTTCCCCTTCTTGTATAACCTCCGGTTGACCCGCCTGCTCACGGGCATTGTTCTCCGACGCCCGCTTGCTTCCTGCTGCTTGACTCTCCGTTACACCCGGGACGTCAGTTCCTTTTGACTCGTCCGCCGCGTTCGAGGTAGTCACAATTCGGATTCGCTGCGGTTGACTGACCCGCGACTCATTATTCTTAAACCAGGTTCGAAGCAGAAAAAGATAATCCCCGTCCTGGTCCGCCCGGAAAAAAAACTCCTTACGCGGACTCGTTGTGGGCACCCTCGCAAAGGAATACCACGTCTGACCACCGTTATTCGAATAGAGCAGCTCGATTTCCGTCGGGACCACTTGGCTGTCGGTCGGAACGGTAAACGGAATGGCAAATTGACGATTTCTTATAATAATCGGGAGTTCCAGTCCCGTTTTGGAAAAAGTTTCGCCAAGATTCGGCTCCTCTTGCTTGTCGATTTCCGATTTATCGTTTATACTAGACTCATTGGACCGCGCTGCGGGGCTTGCAACTCCCAGCACAAGGCCGGTGACCAAAATGAGGCAAAACGAGGAAAATAAACCTGTGTTGTTCATAATATTTCCGTTTTAGGCTTTATACGGTTGTGTCAAGTGCCAATTGGGGTGTCCTTTCGGCAGTGTCGTTTATTGAATCGGTCCTTTCCCCGACTTGGATGGAGCCAAGTTGGAAAATTTAGCAACATGACAAAAAAAATGATTGTATTTTATAGATAAAATAGATAAAATATAGTATTTAGCCCGCTGAGATATTTGTTAATATGGTTATGCCACAAAATCCTTTCGAAGAACTCATTGTGCTCGGCACGATTTTCGTGATCTTGCTCGCGATCGGAATCTATTTTATTTTGGGGATCCGTCGAAAGATCAAGAATCCGGAAAAGATTACCGCCGACGACCTGTTGCTTCGTTTTAGCCAATTATACGATGCCGGGCTTCTGACCCGCGAGGAATATCGATTGGTGAAAATGCGACTGGCGTCGAAATTGGGCCAGTTTTCCGATTTGCAGCGTGCGGAAACCACGTCATCACGTACGGAAAACAAGACGGGCAAAAAGAAAGACGCCAACGCCGCTCGGGATCCCGAATTCCTTTTGCAGCAAATACTTACCAGTGAGTTATCCATCTCCGCAGACGGCGCTTTCGGTAAGTCGACCGGGAAGAACACCATATATCCGACGCGGAAAATACTGTCCAACCACGAGGAAGCAGAGGAAACAGACGAGGAAGCATGACCCACTTAACGAACCTGCCCCATCCAGGCTGGCCCTGGCATACACCTCTACCTTGCGTTCTCGACCCCGGGCTTCGTCCGGTCCACGCTTGCTATTTTTCCAACGGCAGAGAAGGCACGCCTATCGTTTGGTATGCGATTGATCCTTGTCCCGCCTGTGCACCCCAGAAAAGGAACCTGTAAACATGGGTATATATGACCGAGATTACTACCGTGAACAACCGCGATACCGTCGCCGACGAAAGAATCCACTTGCCAACTTCTCCGCGGTCGGCTTGATCATCATCGTCAATGTGGCGCTGTTTCTGCTTAACGGCATCTTCTGGAGCGAGGGCAACCAGCTTACCACTCATCTCTTAATGACCGGAGAAGCCATGGCAAACCCGCTACAGTGGTATCGCCTTATAACATACGGCTTTGCGCATGCCCCCAATACACTCGGGCATATCGCAGGCAATATGCTTACGCTCTTTTTCCTCGGTCGTTTCGTGGAAATGCGTTACGGCAAGAAGGAATTCCTGCTCATCTATTTCCTCTCCATTTTCCTCTGCGGGCTCGTTTGGGGGCTTTTTAACTTCAACGAGCCGGCCGCCATGCTCGGCGCGTCCGGGGCCATTTCTACCATTGTCATTCTCTTTGCCCTGAATTTCCCCAATGTGCAGCTCCTCCTCTTCTTTATCTTACCCATGCCAGCCTGGGTGCTGGGCGTGGCCTATATCGTTTATGACGCCTTTGGCGCCGCGGGCGGGCAGTCCAATATCGCCCATGGCGTCCACTTGACCGGCGCTGCCTTTGCCTTGCTTTACTTCTTTAGTCGATGGAATTTTTCACGCTTGCTGACCATGCCCAAGCCGGGCCGGAAAAAAACGCCTCGCGGCAAGGGGATCGGAATCTTCGCCGAGACGGACGACGAACTTCTGGAACCCGACGAGTCAGCCTCCTCCCTGGAACGTGAAGTCGACCGCATCTTGCGCAAAATCAACCAATCCGGCGAGAATAGCCTGTCCGACCAGGAACGCGCTACCCTTCGCCGTGCCAGCGACGAATATCAGCGGAGGCGTCGATAGCGAACGACTTTTTGCATACTTGGACTACAGGATGGTTTTCGGGGCATTTTCGCGTAATTTGCCTTGAAATTTGAATGACAACGATAAGATAAAAAACCTAGGAGACATAGTCAAATGAAGAAGACATGGAAGAATAAGTTGAAAATGGCTCTCCTGTTAACCGCGGTGTTACTGCTGCCCTGTGTCGTTTCGACGTCAGCTCCGGCCCAAACGCCGAAGGATGAGGAAAGTCTGATTCGGGACGCTACCGTTGTACTCGATGAAATTATGCAGATTCCTGCCCGGAGCATACCGACCAGTCTCTTTCAAAAGGCGGAGGGAATCGCCATTTTTCCCAGTCTCATGAAAGGTGGATTCATCGTCGGCGTGCAAGGGGGTAGTGGCATTCTCCTGATCAAGACGCAGGACGGGCGCTGGGAGTATCCTCGTTTTGCGACCTTGGCAGGGGGGAGCGTCGGCTTCCAGGTTGGCGTCCAATCGACGGACATTATTCTCTTCTTTTGCACGCACCGGAGTGTGGAAGCCGTTTTAAAAGGCAAGTTTACAATCGGAGCCGATGCCTCCGTTGCGGCCGGACCGATAGGCCGTCAAACGAGTGCTGCGACTGACGTGCGGCTCTCGTCAGAAATCTATTCCTGGTCGCGCAGTCGCGGAGTTTTTCTCGGGGCGGCCCTCGACGGTATGGCCCTCGACATTGACAATGCGAAGACCACCGCGTTTTATCAGAACGGGACTCCCCAAGTCGCCGACGTACTTGTTGGGAAGATTATTCAGTACGCTTCCGAGCCGAAAACGGCAGGCGAATGAGTCCCGCTGTTTTTCATTCAAAAGGAGTCTCGATTCCGTGAAAGTTGGTTTTTTAATTGCTTTAGCGACAGCTTTTGTTGTTAGTTATGTGTCCTGCCTCATTGTGCGACGATGGGCGCCTCGGCTTGGCCTGGTCGATAAGCCTGGCTATCGCAAGATACACGACGCCCCGGTCCCAACCGGAGGAGGCTTGGCCATTTGGCTGGCCGTGATACTCCCGCTTCTGCTCGCCTGGTTCGTCCTGTTCTTCCACGTTGACCTCCTGACCGAATCTCTTCCGGGCGCGGCCGGCTTGCTCCCGGCAGGACTGGCCTCGGGCCTAAGCGAACTGGGTAACTTCGTTGCGACGCATCGAGACGGCTTTCTTTGGCAGAGTGGCCGCCTCGGACTTCTCCTGGGCTTAGGCACAATTCTCGTCGTTCTGGGTACGCTCGACGACCGCTACGGACTGGGCTGGAAGATACGGCTCTTGGTCCAGTTTCTGGTTGCAAGTGCGGCCGTGGCCTTGGGCTGGCGTGCGACCTGTTTTCTGGACGTGCCTTGGCTTACCGGGCTTTTGAGCGTCTTTTGGATCGTGGGACTCATTAACTCCTTTAATATGATGGACAACATGGACGGTCTTGCCGCGGGCGTGGCCTCGATCTGCGCGTGCTTTCTGGCCTTTGTTCTGCTCGTCTGTTCCAGGAACGCCGATTCAGGCTCCCCTCAATATTTTATGGCCGGCTTACTTCTGATTCTGGTTGGCGCCTTGTGGGGGTTCCTGGTCCACAATCGCCCGCCTGCTCGTTTGTTTATGGGCGACGGCGGTGCCTACTTTATCGGCTTCCTCCTGGCCACGACAACGCTTTCGGCCACTTTTGTCGGGCGCGGCACTGCCCCGCAAGCCATTTTCGTTCCCCTATGCATCCTGGCCGTTCCACTTTATGACTTGACCAGTGTCGTTTTGATACGTCTTTCGAACAAAAAAAGCCCTTTTGAAGGCGATAAGAACCATTACTCCCATCGCCTTGTTAAATTGGGACTTACGCGCGTTCAAGCGGTCCTGACGATCTATTTGACGACGATAATAACCTGTCTGAGTGCCCTGTTCCTGTATCAGGTCTCCTGGGGCAATTCCCTTTTGGTCCTCCTTCAGATGATTCTGGTGCTCGCTTTGGTTTGCATTCTGGAATTTTCGCAGAGACGGAACGGGAAATCCCCTTAAAGCGAGCGATTGGTCGGGGAAATGACGCCTTACGACGACAAAAAAGTCAAAAAAAGATATGTTTTTGAAAAAAAATCAAGAACGTATCTGGTAAAGTTGTCGATTTTCGTGTATAATAAAACAAGGTATAGAAACCTTAAATCCCCGTGAGGGATTTGGGTGGGGAAATTTTTTAACGACACAATAAACTGAGGACTGTACAGAATTATGAGCAGTGGAAAAGTAAGAATTATGGTTCGTTACATAGACGATGTGGCAGTGGCGAATTGCCTGGACACGAAGCTGAGCGACGAACTGGGAATTCAGGCGTGGGGCGAAGAGCTTTATTCACTCGTTGCGAATCAGAAAGGGAAAAAGCTTGTAGTAAATTTCCAGAACGTAAATTTCATGTCAAGTAGCGCTCTTCGTGTTCTCATTACACTCAATAATAAGACGAAAATGAAGGGTATTTCTCTCGGCCTGTGTGGAATCAATGATAATATTATGGAGGCTTTTCGCATTACCCGGCTTGACTCGCTGTTTGTGATTAAACGGAACGAATTGGAAGCCGCGAAAGCCCTTAAGTAATAATTTTCATAAAGATTGGGAGTCACCATTTATGAGTGACACTAGTAGAACATGGATTCGGGAGGATGTCTTTCCCAGCGTATATGGGGAAGGGGCTGACTTGGTCGAGAGCATTCTCCAAACCATGAAAGAACGGCTGTGGCCGGAACGTGATATTTTTGCCGTTAACCTGGCAATCGTCGAAGCGATTACCAATGCAATTGAACACGGTAACCACTGCAACGCTGGTAAAAGTGTCACCGTTGAGTGCCGTGTTTCCAACGATCTGGTCCACATTTCCGTACGCGATGAAGGACTTGGCTTTGCAAAGGACAAGATTCCCGACCCGCGAAACGATGATAATATTGAATGTCCCACGGGGCGCGGTGTACTCCTGATCTATGGGTTTATGACCAAGGTCTGGTACAACGACCAGGGTAACCAATTCTTTATGGAAAAAGTCCGTTCGGAGGATTTGCCATAATAAACAGATACGAGACGGTCTTGCCTTATGTTAAAAGTCGCGGTCTTCAGTACAAAAAAATACGACCAGCGTTTTTTGGAAGAAGCGAATCAGGGGCGACTTGACTTGCATTTCTTCGAAGCACGGCTCGACCTTGATACCTGTCCCTTGGCCGATAAATTCCCTGTCGTTTGTACTTTCGTGAACGATGACCTTGGTCCGGAGGTCCTTCTTCGTCTCTTTGGCGGCGGAACCCGCATGATTGCCTTGCGGTGTGCCGGCTATAATAATGTCAATTTCTATTCCGTCAAAAACCTTGGACTGGTCGTTGCTCGCGTGCCCGCTTATTCGCCCCTTTCCATTTCCGAGTTCACTATTGGAATCATGATTAATCTGACTCGAAAAATTTGGCGCGCCATTAATCGTGCTCGCGAAGGGAATTTCTCACTTCAAGGGCTCTTGGGCTTTAATATTGCCGGACACACCGTTGGTGTTGTTGGCTCCGGGAAGATCGGGGCGGCCGTCGCCGAGGCTCTTTCCGGTTTCCAATGCCGTATCCTGCTGTCCGACCCCTATCCGAACCCGGACCTGGTGACCAAGGGCTACGACTTCGTGTCCGTAGAACAGCTTTTCAGGGAAAGCGACCTGATCACACTTCACTGTCCTCTCACCGACACGACACGCCATATGGTCAATCGCGACAGCATCGCGACCATGAAGCAGGACGTTATGATTGTCAATACAAGCCGCGGCGCTCTCATTGACACCGAGGCGGTGACCGAAGGACTCAAAGAAGGCAAAATTGCCGGACTTGCTATCGACGTCTATGAGGAAGAGGCAGACATCTTTTTCGAAGATCGGTCTGATTCCATCATACAAGATGATTCCTTTACCCGTTTACTTCATTTTCCCAATGTGATCGTTACCGGTCACCTTGCATTCTTTACCATTGAGGCTATGCGTGCCATAGCGAGTCAGACAATTGACAATATTCTTGCCTGGCACAATGGCGAGTCGCCGCCGGGGCTTGTTACGCCCTGACCGGAACCCGTTGTGAGAGCGCGCGTTATGCCTTGTTGCAGAGGTGCTGCTCACAAAGAATCGAAATATTCGGTTCGACACTGTTACTTCATCTTTGAAAGGGGACTCTATGAAAATGCTCTCGGCTCTCGAAAAGACGGTAAGAATTGCCGCCGTACTGTTCACTTTACTGGCCTTATTACCCACGGCCCGCTCGGGCGAGACTTCGTCTGAGGGCGAAGCGGCCTTTGCTATTGGCGAGTTCTCTGTCGAACTGCTGCACAATCCGCAGGGTATTGACGTTGCGAATCCGCAGTTCGGTTGGAAACTGCAGTCGCCTCTTTCGGCAGATTACCAAACCGCCTGGCAGATTCAACTTTTCCCGGCCAAGTGCATAGGCCAGCCGGAGGAGTCGCCAAGGTGGGATTCCGGCCGCGTTGAAAGTGACCAGCAGACCTTCGTTACCCTGCCCGGCGAACCACTTCCTGCCGCTTCCTGCTGGCACGCCAAACTTACCGTCTGGAATCGCGAAGGGGACTCCGCAACGGCAACGGCCGACTTCTCCACAGGTCTTTATCCCGACCCGAATGAGAGTCAGCCCTGGAAGGGTAAGTGGATTGGCTTGAAGCACGTGGAAGAGCCTCAAGATGTGATTTCTCTTGCGGACGCCTTCTGGATTGCCCCCGCGGCCGACTCGGGAGAACCGGGCTATTGGACCGCTCGAAAAACTTTCCAAGTGCAGGACGCCCGCGAAGTGCTCCTCGCCTTGGCTTGTGATGATAACGGAACTATCTGGCTTAACGGCAATAAGATAGGTCCGTGCACCATGTCGACGGCTGTCATGACTGACGTGACGCAATACGTTCAGCAGGGGGAGAATACCCTCGTTTTGGAAGTCATGAACGGCGGTGCCAATGTCAATCCTACCGGAGCTGTTGGCGCGGTTCTTCTTCGCAACGGGTCGGGCGAGGAAACTTCAATTGTGACAGATAAGTCCTGGCGGGTTTCCCCTGGACGTGGCCCTGACTGGTTCGCCGCGACGTTCGACGATTCAAACTGGGCCCAAGCTCACGAAATTGCCAAGTGGTCCGGCGAATGTGTCTGGAACGACCTGCCGAAGGTCATTCCTTCCCGACTGGACCTGCCTGCCCGTTATTTGTCTCATAATACCCCTTTGCCCGCGAAGGAGATCCAGCAGGCAACCATCTGGATTTCCGGACTCGGCCTTTACGAACTGTTTGTCAATGGCATACGTGTCGGCGACGCTGCTATCAACCCAATCTACACAGACTACACAAAACGGGTCGCCTACAATACTTGGGACGTTACCGATATTCTGCGTACATACGAAGCAAAGTCCGTTGACTCGGAGCATCCTGTCCTTTTGCTTAGTGTGCTGCTTGGTAATGGCCGATTCTTCTCGCCGCGCTCGGAGAATTCACGCACGTTCGGCGAGCCCAGACTCCTCTTTCAGATGCAAATCCGGTACGTAGACGGCTCCTCTCAGCTCATTGTCAGTGACGAATCCTGGAAAATCTCCGACCAGGGTCCCATTCGAACCAACAACGAGTTCGACGGCGAAACCTATGACGCACGAAGTCAGGGTATTGACGACGAAGACGCTAAAGAGGTTTTTCTCGCGATGGAACCCAACGGGCATTTCACCATTGTCCCGACTTGCAAACCGGTCGATATTATGGAAGCGCCTGGGGGAAAAATGGTCTCGCAAATGATGCCTGGCATGGGCGTTAATATGGAGATCAAGCCGAAATCTCTTGTCGAGTTACGGCCCGGCGTCTGGATTTATGATTTTGGTCAAAACTTCGTTGGTTCGGTCCGTCTGAAAGTCAAAGGCCCTGCCGGAACAACGGTGAAAATGCGACACGCGGAGACACTTCAGACGGAAGGACCGGGTCAGGGCGAGCTTTACATGGACAATCTGCGTACGGCTTTATGTACCGACCGTTACATACTCCAGGGGAATGGTCGGGAAGAGGTCTACGAACCTCATTTCGCGTATCATGGTTTTCGTTTCGTCGAGCTGACCGGCTTTCCCGGCACGCCTGACCTTGAGACCCTGACTGGGCGCGTTATCGGAACGAGCCTTCCGCTGGTTGGACGTTTCGAATGTAGTTCTAAAACTGTAACAGAATTTTTTAAAAATGTCGAATGGGGCACGCGTGGTAACTACTTGAGTATGCCGGTCGACTGCCCGCAACGCGACGAGCGACAGGGCTGGCAAGGGGACCGGGCCGAAGAGTCCAAAGGGGAAATGTTTCTCTTTGACAATATAACGCTCTACCGAAAATGGATGCAGGATATTGAAGACAGTCAGCGGGAAGACGGTAACGTTTCCGACGTCGCGCCCAATTATTGGCAGCTTTACGGAACGAACGTAACCTGGCCCAGTGCCCAGACGATTGTCCCGTATTCCCTCTATCAGATGTATGGCGACACATACACGATCGCCAGGCATTATGACTCGCGTGTGAAATGGCTGACGCATCTGGAAACTTTCCTTAAAGAAGATGGTACGATTGATAAGGATAATTATGGCGACTGGTGTGTTCCACCGGAGGAGCAGCATTTGATTCATTCGCAGGACCCCGCGCGCCAGACGAATCGCGGTCTGCTGGCAACGGCCTATCTTTACTACAATTATCGGCTCACTGCGGAGTATGCCGACATGCTAAACAAACCAGAAGATGCCACATTATACCGTGAAAAAGCGGATAAAATAAAATCGGCATTCAATAAAGTTTACTATAATGCGGAAAAAGGTCAGTACGACAATGGAACGCAAACTTCGTCGGTCTTGCCTCTGGCTTTTGGTCTGGTACCCGAGAGTGAAAAGGAACGCGTCTTTGCCTCTCTTGTTAATAATATTGAAAATGTGACTGATGGACATATCGGTACCGGCCTCATTGGCGGCCAGTGGATTAATCGTGTTCTCGTCGATAACGGCCGTCCCGACCTGGCCTGGAAGTTCGCGACGAATACGGATTATCCGAGCTGGGGATATATGCTTGCCAAGGGTGCCACAACTGTTTGGGAACTCTGGAATGGCGATACAGCCGACCCGGCCATGAACAGTGGCAACCACGTTATGCTCGTTGGCGACTATGCGATTTCACTTTTCGAAAATTTCGCCGGAATTAAGAGCGATGCTGAAAAGCCTGGCTTTAAACATATTATCATGAAGCCGATTGTCGTGAATGATCTGACCTGGGTCCGCGCCTCTTACGAGTCCATTTATGGCACTATTACCAGTCATTGGAATCTTGATACAGAAAAGTCTATTTTTAGCTGGACTGTTGATATTCCAGTCAATACAACGGCGACCGTTTCGGTCCCGACCTCGGATCCGGCGTCCGTCTCCTGTAAAGGCCTGGACCTGCAACAAACAGAGACGACTTTCCGTGATGGCCGCCTGGAATTTAATCTTCCTGCGGGAAAATGGACACTGACTTCCCGGTTCCAGCGATAATTTGACCGAACTAAACGTAAGGAGTTTTTTATGAAAAAGACCGCTCCCTGTTGCAAACATGTTAAGTGTGTCTTGCTTTTTGTCACTGTTGTTTGTCTCTGCGTCTGTAATTTGCGGGCGCAAGAGGGACAACCGAACTCTTTAAAGATTCTGGCGAAAACCGACCATGGACTGCTGGCCGAACTTGACGGCGCGAAACGCGTTCTTATGATTTCCGGTACGCCCGAACAGATGGGCAGGGCACACGGCGCTCTCCTCGCTGATATGATGGACGGTATGCGTGAGAAGCTCCTGGTCGTTGCCGCTGGCTATACCTTAACCAAAGGGAACTGGTTCTTCGACCATATTCGCGACGCGGAAGATCGAACCCGGCCCTACGTTCCTGACCGGTTCGTGCGGGAAATGGATGCCCTTGCCGACGGGGCAGGTCGCCCCACAAAGGAGATTCATGAGATACAATCTTTTCCGGAGATGTTTCATTGCAGTGGAGTGGCCGTGGCCGGTCGAGCAACTTGCGACGGGCGTGTTCGTCATGTTCGCGTACTCGATTACATGCGCAAAATTGGTCTCCACAGCCAGGCGGTCTTTATGGTCTTTATGCCCGACGGGTACAACGCCTGGTGCAGTGTTTCCTATTCCGGACTCATCGGCTCTGTTACTGCCATGAATGAAAAGGGACTTACCATAGGCGAAATGGGAGGCCGAGGCGAGGGTAAATGGGATGGTTTGCCCATGATTTTCCTCATTCGACGCATTATGGAAGAATGTGAAACGGTAGACGAGGCGATCGCCCTCATGAAATCCGGACCTCTTACCTGCGACTATTATTATATCCTTTCCGACAAGAGCGGAAATATGGCCGCGATCGAAGCGATAGCCGGAAGTGACGAGCCTGTTCGCGTGCTCCGGCCGGGCCAGGCACATCCGCAACTTCCCGGCGCCCTTGACGATACGGTTTACATTTCCGGGCCAGGCGTCCGTATGAATACACTCTATGAGCGACTCAAGGAGAATTACGGAAAAATTGATACGCCCTTACTCATGGAAATGATTAAACGCCCGGTCGCCATGTCGTCCAATCTGCACGATGCCCTCTTCGAACCGGAGTCGCTGGACGTCTGGTTCGCCGACGCAAACGACAGCAATGTCGCTTGTGACGAACCTTACTTTCACGTCAACCTTCGCGAGCTTATGACGTTTTATGACGAGAACCTCGACACAAAATAAAACGTTTACTGCACCGCCCCGGGAAAACGTGATGTTCTTCCGGGGGCACGCTTGTGACAGTGGTGGGGCAAATCCAAGGCGGGTGTTTTGTGAGGGTAAAAAGGACAAGTCGCGGCGGGGTGGCAGTTCCCGAACGTTATTGCTGGGTGGGGCCTTGGCGAGCAGGTCCTCCCTATCCTCGAAAGAAAATTTGGCACGCACCTCCGTCGCCCGATCTCCCGATCTGTTCGCCTGTCCTGAAGAGGTCCTTGTACCGCATAGCACTTTGGGTATAATACAGGAATGCACCCCAAGTTCGTTGCGTGGCTGACCAGTCGCGGATTTTTTCAGATCGCGCCGGCAGTCTCGAATCTGATCAACCCCTTTAGCAGAAAAGGAACATGTATGAAAGTTGCAATCGCGAACAAGCTGTTACGGTTGTGCACACTGGTTTTGCTCTTTGGTTTGTTCATGCCAGGTGTGGGCAAGAGTGAGGGTGACGTCCCGGATGGTTTTACGCCCCTATTCAACGGTCAGGACCTCACCGGTTGGATTGGTGTGGAGCGTGATCTGAGTCCCTACACGTTTTTCGGCTGGTCGGA
This sequence comes from Planctomycetia bacterium, assembly GCA_030539295.1. Classification (GTDB taxonomy): domain Bacteria; phylum Planctomycetota; class Planctomycetia; order Pirellulales; family Thermoguttaceae; genus JAUNBG01. The sequence continues at coordinate 68,706 of JAUNSJ010000002.1, forward strand.
ACAGGAACGGGCCGATAAACTGGCCTCCTGGTCCGAAGAATTTGTGAAGGACTGGACTGTTGAAAACGGTGAACTGGTCAATAATGGAAATGGACCTTACGCCACCACGGCCAAGAGTTACAAGGATTTTGAACTCCGCCTGGAATACAAAACGGTCGCGCAAGCCGACAGTGGTATTTACCTTCGCATGACTCCCCAAGTTCAGATTTGGGACTACACGGAAGAAGGCGGAAAGTGGAACATTCACGCCGACAAAGGTTCCGGTGGACTGTTCAATAATCAGAAAAACGTGAGTATCCCGCTCGAATTTGCCGATAAACCTTTTGGCCAGTGGAATAGTTTTCGCATAACACTTGTGGGAGACGTCGTTAATGTCTGGCTCAATGACAAGCACGTCGTTAAAGACACGGTTATGGAAAATTACTGGGATCGCGAAAAGCCGCTTATCGAGGAAGGGCCGATTCAGCTGCAGACACATGGCGGCGAAATCCGGTGGCGCAATATATACATTAAGGAACTGACGCCGGAGACGGTCTCGCCTTTCCGTATTGGCATTATTGGCACGACGACCTCGCACGTTCCTGCCGCGGTTGAATATTTCAATAAGATGGGTGCCCGGGGCGTTGCCCGACCTCAAAAGGTTACCGCGGTCTATGTCGGGGGTATGCCGGACAATCCCTCCAGTTGGGACCGTCGTGAGAAGTACGCCGCAGAATGCGCCGAGGCTGGAATTACCGTTTACGCAACCATTGAGGAACTGCTGGAAAATGTAGACGGTGTCATGCTTGAAAGTGTCGACGGTCGGCCTCATCTGGAGCAGGTAAGGCCTGTAATCGCCGCGAAGAAACCGGTCTTTATCGATAAACCGATTGCCGGGGCCTTGTGTGACGTTTTGGAAATCTTTCGCCTTGCGCAAGAGAATCAGGTACCCCTGTTCTCTTCCTCTTCACTTCGTTACGCGACGAGCTTGCAAAAAATGGTTCAGGAGCGTCCTCTGGGTGCAATTGTCGGGTGTGCCGCGTCGAGTCCCGCTTACCTTAACGAGAAACATCCCGATTTCTATTGGTACGCTGTACACGGCGTTGAAACGCTTTTTACCGTTATGGGACCTGATTGCGTTTCCGTATCACGCGTCAAGACGGACGGCGCTGACCTGGCAACCGGCGTCTGGAACGACGGTCGCGTTGGTACCATGCGCGGCATGCGACAGGGGAGTGCTCCTTACTCCGCGATGGTTTTTGCGGAAAAGGGCGTTCAGGAGGCAGGCGGCTATGAAGGTTACAATCTGCTCTTCGATCAGGTTGCGAAATTTTTCGAAACCGGCATTGCTCCCATTGATCCCCGCGAAACGATAGCGATGTTTGCCTTTATGTCCGCCTGCGACGAGAGTTGGGCGGCTGGTGGCAAGCAGATTGCTCTGGCTGATGTCCTTAACCGTGCCCGGGAGCAAAAGACGCTCACCGCCACGCTGACACTCACTCCCGACGGAAAAGTCAGCTGGAACGAAGACGCCATTGATATTACTGACATTGCGACCAAAATTGACGAACTGGCCAAGGACGGTACTTTTGTCCGCATGATCGTCAATAATCGCGCAGCAGCACCGGCCAAGACACTTCAGTCTGTACTTCAAGCGATCGATAAGGCGTATTTCGCCGCTTACTGGTATTGACACTCACGGTTCTTCGACCCTCAATAAAAAAACGGATTCCAGGTCCTCGTGTGGTCTTGGAGTCCGTTTTTTCCCGGACTCTTGGCACACTCCCACGTTCTGGTGTCGTGACTTGGGATGGAATTTTCCCGCAACAGGCCCGCTGTATTGTGATTTAACCTAAAGGATTTTTACCAAATGGGCAAGCCTCTTTCCGACATGACTCTGCAAGAGCTGTGGCAGCTTTTCCCAATCCAACTCACGCCGCACAACGACTCCTGGAAATCTTGGTACGAAGAGGAACAGGATTTTCTGAAAACGGTCCTCCCTCCTCACGCACTGATAAACCATATCGGCAGTACCGCTGTTGATGCCATTTGGGCAAAACCCATCATCGACCTCCTTGTGGAAGCCCGGTTAGCGGATTTTCCCACAATTGACCAGTCACTCCGCAATTGCGGTTTTCTTTGCATGCACACCGAATCCCGGTCTGCCGACTACAACAAGGGATACACCGAAAACGGCTTCGCGCCGCGTGTCTTTCATTTGCATTTGCGGACCTTCGGTGACAATGACGAACTCTACTTTCGTGATTATCTCTGCGAGCATCCGGATATTGCTCACCAGTATGAAATGCTCAAAATTGCCCTATGGAAGCAATTTGAACATAATCGCGATGAATACACCCATAAAAAAGGGGATTTCGTCCGTCAGTACACAAACGAAGCCCGGCAGCGGTATCCCGAACGATACCGAAGAGTTTCGTGAAACTCCACTCTTTTAGCAAAATATCACACCAGGTACCATCTGGACCGGAGATATACCTTACCGTAAAACGTACCTTATCGCAAAAGAAAACGGTTTTTTATACTTTAAATGATACAAAAATATACGAATTGAAATGTTTCTGTTTTTATTTCCCTGATTTCTTCTGCGACTGTACGGGAATTACGGAAAAAGACGTCAAATATCCGGACATTGGGGGGAAAGGTTATTGACTTATTCCGGTTTTTAAATTACAATTTCTTCGTTGTGTTAAAGTGTGGGCTCGCGAAGGACGCCCTTTGCGACATGAGAAATCACTTGACCCAACAGGGGGGATAGGTGCCGTACTGCAAACCTTGCCATGTGGGAGGGGGAGTCCGCTGATTCATCGTCCACACGCTCCGATAGAAGCAGTCGCCATTCCAGGAGAGTTCACTATTGGTGTACTGAAGGGCGGTTGTTTGCCCCAAAATCATGAGTACTCCACAGAACAGGGAAAATTTGTAAGATGGCTGGCTTGAGGGTATTGGAATTGATATACGGCAAGGAAAGCAAACGGAACGACGAACGTCAACTTGCCGTTAAGGGCTCCTTTTCCTCTCATGCGTCTTGGACAGGCCGGTTGTCAACTGTCTGCCTGGTCGTGTTTTTCGTGGTGGCTGAACTCATTATATTACGTTCCGAAGCGGCTACGGCAGAAGAATCTCTGCTTTTCAATACCAGATCGCAAGTCGTTCGCGTGGGACTCTTTACGTGCCCAGGCTACCATAATTTTGACGAAAGCGGGATAAAGGACGGCTATGGCTACGATTACATCGAGCTTCTTCGTCGATTTACATCGTGGAAATATGAATTTTCCGACCCGCAATCCGACTGGAATGATCTGCTGCGACTGCTGGATGAGGGTAAGATTGACCTCGTCACTGGCATGGAAAAGACGCCGGAACTGGAAGAGAAATATGCGTTCTCGCGAAATCCTATAGGACAATTCTCATCGGTGCTCGCGATTAAGTCGGGGAACTCGCGGCTTTTGACAGAAGACTACGCGGACTGGGATGGAATTCGTGTTGGCATGCGTAAGAACAGCGCTCGGAACGCCGGTTTTGACCAGTTTGCCCGGGAAAAAGGGTTTACGTATGTGCCTGTCTATTATGACAATAACGCACTCCTGCAAGAGAGTCTTCAAACGGGTAAGGACGTGGACGTGGTCGTCTGTAGCAGTCTGCAGCGACTTGAGAATGCGTGGATTATCGAACGGTTCGACCCTGCTCCCTTTTATATCGTCGTCCGGAAAAGTGACCGAAAATTGCTTGAGGAACTCAACTCGGCCATGATACTTCTGGAGACGCAATCGCCGAATCTTCAGAGTATTTTGTGGCACCGCTATTATGCCAAAAATGGTGACGAGGAAGTCGCTTACTCTCCCCAGGAGCGTGCCTTTATTGAAAAAATGCGTGCTTCCGGACGCACGATCAAGGCCGTCTTGAGTCCCGACCGCAAACCTTTGTCCTGGTTCGAAAATGGTAAGTATCACGGTATACAAAAAGATTTAGCCGACGAGATTATTCGCAGAACCGGCCTGAACATACAGTTCGTACCCACGCACACGTTAACCGAATACCGCGACGCTTGCCTGAATCCGGACATCGACATTATTTTTGATTGTGTCTTTGATTTTCGACAAGCGACCCAAGAGAGCCTGGTCCTAAGTGACCCGTATATTAACACGTTTCTGTCCGTGCTCTCGAATCGAAATCGCGCCGGGGGACTGCACAAAGTCGCGATTCTTCACGATTACAGCTCGGTTAATGTGGTCAAGTCGTATTTTCAGAGGGATGTCACTTTCGACTTGTGTAACTCCACGCAAGAGGCGATTCAACTGATGCGTCAAGGGAAATGCGACGCCGTCTGCCTTCACACGTGTGTTGTCGAATCCATTGTATTTAACGATGCCAAAGCGGAATTGTTGTCCAATCAACTCGCGTCCAGCCTCATTCGATACTCCATAGGCATACGTGAATCTCGAAACTTATTGCTCCCTGCTATCTTAAACAAAGCCGTTTTAAGTCTGAACGATTCCGTTGTGAACCAAATCATTTCTGGTTACGACCCCATTGTCAACTCGCCCTATTCGCTGAAACGGCTTGCCAGTAACCGACCTGGCCTTTTTATTGGACTTCCCTTTTGCATCTTGCTCCTGTTTTGCGCTCTTTTGATCTACTTGCTTCATGCAAGGAAAAAAGAATATCGAACGGGAGTAGTTTTCGGCAGTCTTCCGATCCGCCACCTCGTGGCCGATGAGCAGGGAAATGTCCTACAGCACAACCTGGGCGACAGCAACTATCCGCTCAGGGGAACCTTATCGACCCTGTCTCAAATCCCTTTTGAAGAGACGGGCCGCATTATGCGTGATTCAATCGCCACCGTACTGCGGACCGGTGTCTCAACGACCGTTGTCTATGAGGAAGCAGGCGGGATGCGAACCGCGGTGATTTCTCGTCTGCCGGACTCCTGCTTCAATAAGCCCGCCGCCATATGGATTTCTCAAGATATGACGGAATTGCAGAAATCGCGGGAAAAAGCACAGCAGAATGAAGAATTTTGCCGCATGACGCTCAATTCCATTGGCGACGGCGTTATTGCCACCGACGTTCAAGGACGCGTCATTCTGCTCAATCCGGTCGCGGAACACATGATTGGTATCAAGTTGGAAGACGCGATCGGCAAACCACACGAACAGGTTTTCAAAATTGTCAGTGCCTATGACAATACGATTTTGGAATCTCCTGTCTTTCGAACCTTGAGAACCGGCGTGATTGTCGAACTTGCGAACCATACCGACCTTTTATCCCTGGACGGAACTCGACGCTATCACATTGCCGATAGCGCGGCGCCCATCCACGACGCCAGTGGCAAGATAGCCGGTGCCATTTTGGTCTTTCGCGATGTTACCGAGGAATATCGGCGACGACGTGCAAATCAACTTGAGCTGGCCAACTGGACCATAGCCGCCGACATGGCACAAATTCACACTTTTCGGTTTAATTGCGTAACTCGTATTATTCACGGAAGTGGCGATTTTAAGCGGATCTGGCCGACTTGCGACGGAAAAGCAATTCCCTCTGAAGAGTGGATCCTTCCTGAAGATCTCGTCCTTTTACGAAAGGAGAGTCAGGAGATCCTGACCGGACGCAAGGAACAGGCAAATCTCCAGTATCGTGTTCACGACGGTGACTGCACACGGCATTTCCGCATTTTTATGCGACGCTCTACCGAAGAACCTAACGAAGTATCCGGCATTGTACAAGAGATTACCGAATTTGTCCGGACCCGCGACAAGCAGAATTCTATTCAATCTTTGTGGACGACCGTTGTCAATGCGCTGCCGGCCATGCTGTTTGTCAAATCGGCAACCAATGACTTCCGGTACAAGCAGTGCAACGACCGCTTTGCCACTTGGCTTAACCGCACTCAGATGGAAATTGTCGGCCAAAACGACGCGGAATTATTCGAGAAGCCCGACGAAGCGGCCTGGTTCCTGAATTGGGACAAACGCATTATGGCCGGCGGTAAACCCGTGGAATTCCATGAAGACGTCAAAGGAGCCGATCAGATATTGCGCCACATTCGTACGGTCAAGCTGCCTTCGACCGACGAGGATGGCAATCCGATCCTCATTGGTATTTCTTTGGACGAAACCGAGGATTATCTGCGAAGTGTTGAACTGCAAAACCTGCTGGAGAACTGGGAAATTGCCACCGAATTGGCCGGGATTGTCACGTTCCGCATGAATTGCAAAACACGCGAGGTCTCCGGAAGCCGGCGATTCCCGGAATACTGGCCTGTCCGGGATGGCAAGGTCCTCTTTGAGGAAGAATTCATTCATCCCGACGACCTGGCCGCGACAAAGGCTCATTTCGCCGATGTTATTGACGGACGCGTTGAGCACGTCGTTTGTGACTATCGCACTCTGGCCAACGGGAAAATTCGATATTTCAAGTCCTTTCTTCGTCGAAAGCCTCAAGACGACTCAATCTGGGGCGTACTTCAGGACATAACCGAGGCGACAGAAGAACGTTTAAAACATGAATCGACCCGGCTCCTGTGGGAAACGATTAGCAATGCCATACCGGCGATTCTCTATGTGAAGGACGCGGAAGACGATTTCCGCATCTTGCAAGTCAATCACAGATTTTTGGAGTTCGTCGGAGTAACCGCGGACGAGGCGATCGGGAAAACGGACAGCGAACTGTATCAGGGAACGCCCAATGTCGAGATCTTTTTACAAGAGGATCAGGACGCTCTGAAAATGGGTAAAATGGTGGAGTTTTATGAGAATGCCCGCAGTGCCAAAGGTGAGTTACGCCGGTTCCAAACCATTAAAATCCCTTTCACGCAACCGGATGGCCACAGGATTCTCATTGGTATGTCAGTCGATGTGACCGATTTGCAGGAACTGGCCGAGACACGCGAACTCGTTTCGTCCGCCTTTGAACTCCTCTTTGCCACGGAGGATGAAGAGAAGTCCATTCGCACCGTTTTCGAACGTATTGGTGCCTACATCGGAGCCGACCGCAGTTACGTCTGTTGCGTCGACCACGATTCGCACATGACCCGATGTTTCGCCGAACTCATTCCGGACGGCGAGCAGAGTCTGTTTGCCGAGGACATTCCTCTGACTCACGAAGAGGAAACCGCCTGGTTTCAAAAAACGCAGGAAGCAGAACCTTCTTTCTCTTGTGATTTCGAAAATGAAACCGACCGAAAGTTCGCACGACTCTATGCTCCTTCCATGTTCGCCGAATACAAACGCCTGAATATTCGTTCACTGCACGTGAACTTCATTGCTATTGCCGGTAAGATCTGGGGAAAGGTGGGATTCGCCAGCAGTACGGCCAAGATGAAATCGCTTTCCGACGTTGAAAAGAATCTTTTGAGAATGATGGGGCATGTGATTGAGCTTATGATCGTGCGTCGTTCGGTCCGTCGCAAGCTGGAGATCGCTCTTCAGGACGCACAGGCAGCGGCCAAGGCAAAAAGTTTCTTTATAGCGAACGTGAGCCATGAGATACGCACGCCGCTGAACGCTGTTATCGGATTTGCCGAATTATTAAAAGATGGCCAGGTTCGTCCCGAGGAAGTGGAAGAGTATCTGGCAAACATTGTCTACTCGGGTAATGTCCTTTTGCAACTCATTAACGATGTGCTCGACCTTTCCAGTCTGGAGGCCGGTCAAATACGCCTTGTTAATGCCCCGGTCGATTTCGAAACGTTTGGGAAAGAGGTTCTGCGTGTCTTTTCGCAAAGCAATTCGCAAGCGAATTTCGTCTTGCAGGCCGAGATTCCACCCATGCCGGCCCTTGAACTCGACCGGCTCCGTATTCGCCAGATTCTCTTTAATTTGCTCGGGAACGCCGTAAAGTTCACGCTGAACGGTTCCGTGACTCTATGGGCGAACTTCGAGCCGGATTCCGACACGGAAGGAACGTTTCGTTTTGGCGTGACGGACACGGGAATAGGAATTGCGCCCGACGAACAGCACAAACTTATGGAACCTTTTGTCCAGGTTGGACAACTCTTCGGAATGGATACGTCGCGTAAAGGAGCCGGGCTGGGCCTGTCCATTTGCAAACGACTGGCCGAGCGTATGGGGGGCGAGCTCAAGTTGGAAAGTGAATTGGGGCTGGGCAGCACGTTCTCTGTTGTATTGCCACATACCGCTTACACCTGGGAGGGAGGAACAAAGGAAAAAGACGGCTTCGAACCCGTGGATTCCAGCACGCCTTCCACTATGTCTGTGCTGCTCGTCGATGATGTCCCTCTCAATTTAACGGTCCTGAAAGCCATGTTCGTCAAACTCCGGTTCGAGAACCTGTTTTGTGCTACTTCGGGCCAGGAGGCACTCGAAATGCTCAACCAGCGGCACTTCGACCTTGTCTTAACGGATATGTGGATGCCTAAAATGAATGGCGAGGAGTTGGCTCAGAAGATTCATTCACTTCCAGACTATGCCACACTTCCCGTGGTCGCTGTTACGGCTGATGTCGAATTCCAGGGTAATTTCTCTCTGAATCATTTTTCCGGCATTTTACTGAAACCGGTTACTTTGGCCAAGATACAAAAAATACTGGCCGACGTTTCAAAGCCTACCGAGTCCTCGTGATCTGTTGCGTTGCCGCCATACGGCCGAAATGGCAGTGTTTCGCTTCCTGCCACGCTTCGTGTCTAAAGACGCACGAAGCCGCGGACGCTGAGTTGTGGCCGTGTCGCACCCTCGTCCGCATAAATTTGTTCCGCTCCCCTTTACATGCGAGGCGTATTTGAGTAAAATGACAAATAGGACACGCGCGAGGAATATGTACCGGTGCGTGACAGGCCACAGAGACAGAAGTCTCACAGAAACGTGGGGAGTAAACACATGGCACGAAATGCGCAAGACCAAATAGAACGGGATTGGGGCGAGACAATCGCTTTAATGAAAGTATTGTGCAATCCGATTCGTTTGTACATTGTGACGGAGCTATTAGGGGGCGACGAATGCTCTGTGGGATATTTCGTCTCGAAGCTGAAATTGGAGTTTTCCGTCATTTCGAAGCACTTGTCCATCCTTCGGCACGCGGGAATCGTTACAAGCGTTCGCGACACCCAGTGGGTTTACTACAAATTAAGTTCACCCAAGACGGCCTCTTTCGTCCGCGAACTGGAAAAATTGAACGAAACGCTCATCCGGGAAAGTTGAATATTCCATGTTGGTCAAACTAAAAACCTTTTCGCTTCAGGGAATAGAAGCGGTCGAAGTGGAAGTTGAAGTCGATATGGCCAGCTGTGGCAAGCCGAACTTTACTTTGGTTGGTCTTCCGGAGGCGGCGGTCAAAGAGAGCACTCATCGCGTTCTTCGTGCATTGCAGAATTCCGGCTTTCGTCCCCCGATGCATCCGGTGGTCATAAACCTGGCGCCGGCCGACCTGCCGAAACAGGCGGCTTCTTTTGACCTGTCCATTGCCTTGGGTATGGCGAATCTCTCGCAGACTCTGGACACGGAGAAAATGGCGCGATACGCGGTGGTCGGTGAATTGGCACTCGATGGAACGACGCGTCCCTGCCGCGGTGTGCTCGCCATGACTCTCGCAACGGCAAAGTCGAATCATTTAAAAGGCATTCTCGTTCCTCTTGAAAACGCGGGGGAAGCGGCCGTGGTCGAGGACGTCGAAGTGATTCCCATTTCACACCTGTCCGAAGCGATTGGGTTTCTCTCCGGTAATTTAACCATTGAGCCGGTGCAAGGGCACGCGGAAGAACTTTTTGCCCAGAATTGTCAATACGACATGGATTTTGCCGACGTCCGGGGCCAGGAGCTTGCGAAACGTGCGCTGACGATTGCGGCGTCCGGTGGCCATAATGTGCTCATGATTGGCCCCCCTGGTACAGGCAAGACCATGCTGGCCAAACGTTTCCTGACGATTCTCCCGCCCATGACCCTGGCCGAAGCTCTTGAGACCACCCAGGTCTTTAGTGCCTTGGGGCACACCCGCGCTGACGTCCCTATTGTCGCAACGCGGCCGATTCGTGAGCCACACCACACCATTTCGCAAGCCGGTCTGGTTGGCGGTGGGTCGCCCCCGACGCCAGGCGAAATCAGTATGGCGCACAACGGCGTACTTTTCCTCGACGAACTACCGGAGTTTAATCGCCGCACTCTGGAAGTCCTACGCCAGCCGCTGGAGGACGGACGCGTTACCATTGCCCGTGTCTCCCGTGCCAGTACATTCCCCGCCAATTTTATTCTCATTGCCGCTCTGAATCCATGTCCCTGCGGCTATCGTAACGACCCTCGCCGCACCTGTCGCTGTACGCCCGTTCAGATTGAACGATACATGTCTCGCATTAGTGGCCCGCTACTCGACCGAATTGATATCCATCTTGAAGTGCCTCCTGTTGACTATCAGGAATTGGCATCCGGTCGGCCCGGGACCTCTAGCGCGACGATTCGGGAACAGGTGCTCGACGCCCGAGCCATACAGACGGCCCGATTTCGACGTGCGAAAGCCCGATACAATGCCGACATGAATCATCGTCAGATCCAAGCCTGGTGCAAGTTGGATACCGAGGGCCATCGTATCTTGGAGAACGCTATGACAGAGTACGGGTTGTCCGCCCGGGCACACGACAAGATTTTACGCATTGCCCGAACCGTTGCCGATTTGGACCATGCGGAAAACATTTTACCGGATCATTTGTATGAAGCGATTACCTATCGAACTTTAGACAGAAAAATCTGGAATGAATAGACTGCTGCCGACCTTTCCTTTCCCCGACGCCCGGGTCTGTTTGTCCGGTTCCCGGCTTCATGGAGACCGCGTGACGGGAAAAGCCAGGCGGTTCCAGTATAGATAATTAAAGGAGTGAAAAACATGAGTAATGAAACACGAAAAAAACTGCCTCTTGCCGTTTTGATTTCGGGAACAGGCCGCTCTCTCAAAAATCTGATTGAGAAGATACAACGTAACGAAATCGATTGCGAGATTAAAGTCGTTATCGCCAGTTCGAAGACGGCACGCGGCATACAGTACGCGGAAAAGGCCGTAATTCCAATCGAAATTGTCGAACGGGCGAATTACGAGACCAGTGAAGGATTTAGTGAAGCGGTATTTCAGGAATGCACTCGATACGGCGCGGAATACGTTGTCATGGCAGGCTATTTAAAACTCTTGCACATCCCCGACAGTTTTCGCGGACGCGTTATCAATATCCATCCGTCGCTCATACCAAGCTTTTGTGGAAAGGGGTTTTATGGCCATCGGGTCCACGAAGCGGCTCTGGACTACGGCGTCAAAGTAAGTGGCTGTACCGTTCATTTCGTTGATAATGAATACGACGGCGGCCCCGTTATCTTGCAAAAAGTTGTCCCTGTCCTGGAAGACGATACGCCCCAGACGCTCAACGACCGTGTCTTCTATCAGGCGGAATGCGTTGCTTATCCGGCGGCATTACAGCTCCTGGCCGAAGGACGCGTGAGTGTCCGCGGACGCAAAGTTCTTATCGCCCCGGGCATGGAGCCTGTGATTACACCGCCGGTTCTGCCCGATGACCTCGCCCTGAAAACAAGCTCAACAGGCGACGACAAGTCCGAATATCTTCAGACGTCCATCCGGGAAGCGCCGCGACTGTTCTGAACGGCACGCCAGCCGGCAACGGCGTAGGCAAAACGGGCAGGGCTGCACCGGTCACGACCGAGCGTCGACTTCGCCTCGGGTTGTGTATTGTTTCTTGACGTCGATCCAAAGGGGTACTGACCCGTCCCGCAGAGGAAAGCCAAGCTCTTTACCCCGGGGCGACAAGAGATTGATCAGCGGCTCGCCGGATTTATAGCGACGGACATTTTCGCAGAAGATATCGCAAATATCCTCAAAACGCCAGCGAATTTGCCCCGCGACGTGAGGTGTTATGAGCACGTTCGGCAAAGTCCAGAGCGGATGGTCCTTGGGCAGCGGTTCCGGCGAGGTTACGTCCATAATCGCGCCGGCCAGGTCCTGCTCCTTGAGTGCCTGGACAAGGGCCTCGGTCTCTACCAACGGTCCACGTGCCATATTGGCAAAAAGAGCGGTTCGCTTCATAAGTCGGAACTTCTCCGCGGTAAACAGGCCACGCGTCGTACTGTTAAGCGGCAGACAGAGAATGACCACATCCGCTTGCGTGAGCAGGTCATCGAGTCGGTCGGCCGCCCACAGTTCCGCGACTTCCGCCGGCTTGTCTTGTGGGAACAGGTCCGTCGCGATAATTCGCCTGGCAAACGGTGCAACCACCTGCGCCATGCGACGCCCAACGCCACCAAGTCCGACAATACCCACCGTCTTCCCGGTCAGGTCGTCGGTCGGTTTCCGCTTAAACGCGTGGTAATCCGGATTATCCGACGCGAAATACTGGTCGCTGATGAACGCCTGAAGATTACGATGCCAGGCGAGAATCAGGGCTAGGCCATGTTCCGAAACCTGGTCCGAAAGCACGCCTGCCGCAGTCGTTACAGTTATTTCAGATGCTATGACCGATGGCACCAGGCACCAGTCCATCCCGGCTGCCGACGATTGTATCCATTTTAACCGTCCCTGCGCGACAATACCATCCCAATCGACAGGAACCTTCGCGTGGCCGCAGAAATAGTCGGCCTCCCACAATGCCTTGGCTATGCCCTTTTGGTCCGTATTGATGATATGGACTTCCGGCCAACAGCGGGCGATGCGGTCAATGAGAACCTGTTCAACAGGTGCCGAACGAAAACAGACAACCAGATTTTTTTTGCTTTGTGTCATTATAAATAGGCGTTTGCGGTAATAATGTGGCCAAAACTTGAAAAAACCCGCCTGCGGGGGTGTTCAACGAATGGCCTGTTTGTGGTATACTTGGACTATGTGTCGTACGCGACCGTTTGACCGCGGCAGGCACACTAACAGAAGTATACTCATTTTTGGACGACCGCAAAGGGCAGGTTATTCAAAAGTGTCAGGAATTGGGAACCAGAGACATGGGAACGTTAATAAACGACCGGTTTTTGCTGGAGTGCGACCAGGCGGTCCGGCTCTACGAGGAATACGCGAAACCGCAACCGATTTTGGACTATCACTGCCACCTGTCGCCGGCCGAAATTGCGGAAAACCACCGGTTTGCGGATATGACTGAGGTCTGGCTCGGCGGCGACCACTATAAATGGCGCGCTATGCGTGCCGCTGGTGTGCCCGAAGAATATATTACCGGTTCCGCCTCACCACGCGAGAAATTTCAAAAATGGGCCGAAGTCTTCCCCTTAACCGTACGTCATCCCTTATTCCACTGGACGCTCTTGGAATTAGCGCGTTTTTTTGGAATATCTGACCGATATCTTAATAGTGAAACAGCCGAAGATATTTGGAATGAATGCAACGGACTCCTGGCGACCCCGGAGTTTTCGGCCCGGGCGCTTATGACCCGGATGAACGTTAAAGGGGTCTGTACCACGGACGACCCGCTCGACTCCCTGGAGCACCACAAACGTCTGCGGGAAGAGAACAGGGCAGGGGAGTTCTCCGTAAAAGTCCTTCCGACGTTCCGGCCGGACAAGGCCCTGCCGCTCGGCGCGTCGGGAGAAGAAGGGGCGGTTCGTTTCAGTCGCTATGTACAGGCTCTGTCAGAACTTGACGGGAGCAATCTGACCACATTTTCCGAGTATCGGGCGGCCCTGTTACGGCGTCATCAATATTTCCATGAGCAGGGCTGCCGGCTGTCGGACCACGGATTTGAACTGTTTGAGTATGCGGAGGCTGGTACGGAACAGGGACTGGAATCGGCTTATCGTCAGTTACGTTCCGGGCGTCCGGTGGACCGCGCCGTCTGCCTGGCCATGTCCTCCTGTTTACTAAAAGATGTGGCCATGGCCGACGCCGAACGCGGTTGGGTTATGCAGTTACACATTGGTGCGATAAGGAACACGTCGACGCGAATTCTTTCGGCCTTGGGCGCGGATTCCGGCTGCGACTCCATTGTGGACGGGTCCTACGCCAAGCCCCTGGCCCGTTTCCTCGACGCACTCGATCAGTGCGATAAGCTTCCGAAGACCATCGTGTACAATTTGAATCCGGCCTCAAGCGACATGCTTGCGGCCATGGTCGCCAACTTTAACGGCCATGGAATTCGCGGTAAGATGCAATATGGAAGTGGCTGGTGGTTCCTCGACCAGCTCGATGGCATGCGACGGCAGTTAGAGACGGCTTCGACGATGAATCTGCTGCCTCTGTTTGTCGGCATGTTGACCGACAGCCGTTCATTTTTATCCTATACGCGTCATGAATACTTCCGGAGAATTTTATGCAATCTGCTCGGAAGTGAAATGAAACGTGGTTTGATTCCGGATGATTTCGACTGGATAGGAAAATTTGTGTCCGATCTATCGTATGGGAATGCCAGACGATATTTCGATTTTGGTTTGTAAGGCTGACCGGTTGCACTCGCGATTTTCCACGATGTGTTCTCAAAACAGATCTGGTACAAAGTTATCAGAAGAGGACTCGTGAGAACGGGAGAGCCGGCAGTATAAAAGACAAAGGAGTAGAGCTCATGTTGAAACGCAGTGTACGCTGGTGTTTGGTTCTGTGTGCTTTCGTGGCTTGTGCCGCGAATTTCGCAGCCGCGGAGGAAGTCAAAGATGCTTGTGCGACGACCGTTGCTGATGGGAGTCGTCTTGGCGACGATTGGTGGGGAAAACGATACAACCAGCAGAAAGAGCAAATGGAGCAGGGTAATGTCGACCTGATTATGATTGGCGACTCCATAACCGATTTCTGGGCTACTGCCGGACGCGATATTTGGAAAAAATATTACGGTAACCGAAACGCGCTGAATTTCGGAATTAGTGGCGACAAGACACAGCATGTAATCTGGCGACTGGAAAACTCCCCGTTGGACAAGATTTCGCCGAAACTGGCCGTCATTATGATTGGTACGAACAACGTCGGTCGCAACGACTATACGCCGGAAGACACGGTCCTTGGTATCCAGACGATTGTCAACAAGGTCCAACAGGCATGGCCTGAAACGAAGGTTCTCTTGCTCGAGGTTTTTCCGCGTGCCAATAAAGCCACGGATTCACAGCGGCTGTCGGTTAATAAGATAAACGAAGGACTGCGAACCATTTACGCCGATGGTAAAGTCGATCGCGTTACGCTCTTTTCTCTGGCCGACAAATTCCTGACCGAAGATGGAACCCTGCCGCCGGAAGTCATGCCGGACTTTTTGCACCCGAATGCCGAGGGCTATATCCGCTGGGCCGAAGCGATTGCCCCGTTTGTCGATGAGGCTCTTAATGCCAAGGCTTGTGTTGCGACCACTCCGGCCGACAAACTCAACGAGCAATGGTGGAAAGACCGATACGAGCAGGAGAAAGCCCGTATGGAACAGGGCAATGTCGACCTGATTATGATTGGTGACTCCATTACGCACAACTGGGAAAATCCGGGGAAAGATACCTGGCAAAAGTATTATGCCAATCGGAATGCCATGAATTTCGGTATTGGCGGCGATCGGACGGAGCATGTACTCTGGCGATTGGACAACTGCCCGCTGGACAAGATTTCCCCGAAGACGGCGGTCATTATGATCGGGACGAACAACGTTGGCCACGGTACCAGTTCTCCGGAAGATACCGTCCTTGGCATTGAAGCGATTGTCAATCGCGTAAAGACGGCCTGGCCCAATGCGAAGATACTCCTGCTGGAAGTTTTTCCGCGTGGCGGAACCGCGGACGATGGAATGAGAGTCGCCGTTAACAAGATAAACGAAGGACTGCGCCCGATTTACGCCGATGGTAAAGTCGCCAATGTGACTCTGTATTCACTGACCGAATTTTTCCTGGATGACCAGGGAATTCTTCCGGCGGCCATTATGCCGGACGGGCTTCATCCGAGTCCGGCTGGTCACGAGATTTGGGCGGAAAAGATTGAGCCATTTATTCAACAGGCCCTGTAAGACTACTCAGCGTGAGCTGTAAGAAGCGGAACGAAAAAATTCATGAAAAAAGAATTTCTACAACAGAAGTGGGACGCGATAATCGAGAAATCGTTGTGTGACCTCATGCGACTGGCAATGCGTGAGGATTCCGACGGTTTTCTCGATATAACGAGTCTTTCTTTGATTCCGGAAGAAGCGAAATGCCGGGCCGCTATTGTCGCCAGAAGTGGCGGCGTTCTGGCCGGGGCTGCCGGGCTGCCGGCCTTTACGCGTCTGTTTAATCAGGAGCGAGAGGAATGTTGGGTTGACGGCAGGGTCCGATGGGAACCTGTCCTGAAAGATGGCGCGGTGCTGGCCCCCGGGACCGTCGTGGGCCATGTCTCCGGCAGCGCGCAGGCCGTTCTCTGTTGGGAACGGCTGGCCCTGAATCTTTTGGGCCACCTTTCCGGAATCGCAACCTCCACGAAAGCTTGTGTCGATGCCATTTGTGGCACGAACGCGCGAATCTATGATACGCGTAAGACGACCCTCGCTTGGCGGCGACTGGAAAAATATGCCGTTCGCTGCGGGGGTGGCCACAATCATCGTATGGGCTTGTACGACCATGTCCTGATAAAAGACAATCATCTGGCGCACGGCGCGACGACCGGAATAACGCCGGGCCAGGCCGTACGCGACTGTCGCGACTACATTAAATCGACAGAGGACGGAGAACAGGTTCTCAAGAATTTGATTATTGAAGTGGAAGTCGATACCCTTGACCAGTTGCGCGACGTCCTGACGCAACATCCGGATATTGTTTTACTCGATAACATGTCGTGCGAGACCATGCGAAACGCGGTTACCCTGCGGAACGAGCTTTCGCCGGAGACGGAGCTGGAAGCCTCTGGCGGGATAACCTTGCAAACGCTGCGCGCGGTCGCGGAATCCGGTGTGGAACGAATCAGTTTAGGGGCCTTGACTCATTCGGCGAAAAATCTTGACCTTGGCCTGGATTATGAAATGGAACGAAAAGAATCATGACGAAAGAGCGAAAAATTTTGGTTACCAGTGCCTTGCCGTACGCCAACGGTGAGATCCATATTGGTCATTTGGTGGAATATATCCAGACCGACGTCTGGGTCCGGTTCCAGAAGATGCGGGGCAATCGGTGTGTCTATGTCTGTGCCGACGATACGCACGGAACTGCCATTATGATTGCCGCGAAGAAGGAAGGTATTTCCCCGGAAGATTACGTGGCCCGCACGGCCGTCTCGCACCAGAAGGATTTCGCCGAGTTCGGCATACAATTCGACAACTACGGGAGTACGAATTCGGCGGAAACGCGGCGATTTTGTGACGAAATATGGCACGCCGCTCTTAAGGCCGACCTCGTTTGCGAGCGGGAAATTGAGCAATTGTACGACCCGGTCGCGGAAACCTTTTTGGCCGACCGCTTCGTTCGCGGAACGTGTCCCACCTGTGGCCGCAAGGATCAATATGGCGACAACTGCGAGTGCGGTGCTACGTATTCGCCGACCGACCTGATCGACCCGGTCAGTACGCTTTCCGGGGCCAAGCCGGAATTGCGAAAGTCCCGCCATCTCTTTATTGAGCTGGAAAAACTTCATTCCTTTCTCAATACGTGGGTTGCGGAATCCGGAGCACTTCAGGAAGAGATTGTCAACTACCTTAAGGGCCAATTCCTGTCCGAGGCCCTGTTCCCGTGGGATATTTCACGCCCTGCCCCCTATTTCGGCTTTGAAATACCCGACTCCCCTGGCAACTACTGGTACGTCTGGTTCGATGCGCCCATCGGGTACATGGGGTCCATGCAGCAGTGGTGTGATAAGCACGGCGAAAATTTC
This sequence comes from Planctomycetia bacterium, assembly GCA_030539295.1. GTDB lineage: Bacteria > Planctomycetota > Planctomycetia > Pirellulales > Thermoguttaceae > JAUNBG01. Next base: position 86,442 of record JAUNSJ010000002.1, read on the forward strand.
GACCAGTGGTGGCGTAATCCGGAGACGGAAATTCATCATTTTATCGGTAAGGATATCTGCTATTTCCACACCCTGTTCTGGCCTGCCATGCTGCACACGGCGCACTTTACCATGCCGAAAAAAGTGCATATTCACGGCTTTTTGACCGTCGACGGCGAAAAGATGTCGAAATCGCGCGGGACATTTATTCTCGCGCGAACCTGGCTGAATCATCTCGACCCGTCTTACCTGCGTTATTTCTTCTCGACCAAGACGTCGTCCCGCGTTGACGATTTGGACCTGAATCTGGAAGAGATGGAGCTTAAAGTCAATGCTGATTTGGTCGGTAATATCGTTAATATAGCGAGTCGGTCGGCGAAATTTGCGAACTTGACCGGCTTAGCGGCCGTCTATCCGGACGACGGCGGTCTCTTTGCCCAGGCGGCAGCCCAAGCGGAGGAAATCGCCGACGCCTACGAAAAACGCGAATTCGGAAAAGCCATTCGGCTCATTCTCGAATGTGGGTATCGTGCCAATAAATATATCGAAGAATCCGCGCCTTGGGCGAAACGTAAGGAACTGGCCGCTCTGGATAAAGACCCGAATGCCGACCCGGCCGAACGCGAACGCGTCTTTCGTGAACTGCGAGATGGGGTTACCGTCAGTCTCAACCTGTTCCGACAGATTGTCATCTGGCTCGCGCCTGTGCTTCCCGAACTGGCCGCCAAGACGGAAAAACTCCTCAAGACAACCTTTACCCAATGGGACGACGCACAGCAACCACTTCTGGGAACAACCGTTGCCCCGTATGAATATTTAATGACCCGTGTTCCCAAAGAAGGAATTGAAAAAATGATTGAAGAATCCAAAGTCACCATTCCGGCCGAAAACGTCGACGCGGCGCCCAAGTGGGACGACTCCGCCGAGCCACTTGCCGCCGAACCTCTTGCCGAAACCATCAGTATTGATGACTTCCTCAAGGTGGACCTCCGTGTCGGACGTATTCTGGAAGCCGAACTTGTCCCTGATGCTCGAAAACTGCTCAAGCTGAAAATCTCACTCGGCGGTGACCAGACGCGTCAGGTCTTTGCCGGCATCAAAGCCGCGTATCCGGAACCCGAAAAACTCATTGGCCGGCTCGTCGTCTTTGTTGCGAACCTGGCGCCCCGCCAGATGAAATTCGGATTGAGTGAAGGTATGGTCGTTGCTTCGGGACCCGGTGGTCCTGAGGTTTTCCTGACCTTTCCGGACGAAGGCTCCAAGCCTGGCTATCGCTTGCACTAGACTTAGGTCGAGAAACGAGCCACTTCGAGTGAGCGCGCGTCGCTTGCTATAGAATCTATACGAATAGGGCATGGTGAAAATCATGCCCTATCGTTATCGTGCGAACCGGAAACAATCACGTAAGAAACCGGCAGCGTGTGAGTCACCGACTTGACAACAGGGAGAACAAGAGAGGAGAATTTGGTCAATGAAAGAGAATGTATTGATAATAGGAAGTGGCCCGGCAGCCTGGACGGCGGCGATCTATGCGGCCCGGGCAGCTTTAAATCCACTCGTCTTCGAAGGCGCCGTTACCGCGGAAAATCAGGAGGCAGGAACGCTGCCCATGGGGCAACTTTCCCGAACGACCGAAGTTGAAAATTATCCCGGGTTTCCGACAGGGAATAAAATCGGGGCTTATATCGAAAGTGCTCTGGACAGCGACCGCTATTCCTATCTGCTTCCCAACGAAGGAGATTGCATAACCGGTCCGGAATTAATTGAACTGATGCGTAAGCAGGCGACGAATTTCGGAACGCGTATTCTTGGCGAAGATATTGTTCACGTAGATTTCTCCGCTCGTCCGCTGCGTGTCACGGATTCTTCGGGCGAGGTGTATGAAGGTGCGAGCGTAATCATTGCGACCGGAGCCAGCGCACGCTATTTGGGACTGCCTTCGGAAGAAGCGTATAAGAATCGCGGCGTGAGTGCGTGTGCCGTTTGCGATGGGGCACTTCCACGATTTCGTAACAAGGCAGTCGCGGTCGTTGGCGGTGGTGACTCCGCCGTGGAAGAGGCGGATTACCTGGCAAAGTTCGCGGACAAGGTCTACTTAATTCACCGTCGGGACGAACTTCGTGCCAGTAAGACCATGGCGCAGCGCGCGAAGCGACATCCGAAAATTGAAATTTTGTGGAATCGCGTTCCGGAAGAGATTCTTGGAAACGACGAAAATGGTGTGACGGGCATCAAGCTCAAGAGTACGGTGGGCGAAGAGCCTCTTACTCTTGAAGTCACAGGCGTCTTTCTGGCGATCGGGCACACGCCCAATACAAAATTCTTGAATGGAGCCCTCGAACTGACGGAAAAAGGTTTTATCAAGCGAACGGTTCCTTTTCGGACGAATACAAGTGTTCCGGGAGTTTTCGTCGCCGGGGATGTGGCCGACGATTATTACAAACAGGCCATTACCGCCGCTGGCAGTGGCTGTATGGCCGCGCTCGACGCGGAACGTTACCTCGCCGCTCTGGAGGAATAGTCCCCGGTTAATTTACAGAAAGGTCCTGTAATGAGTCACGACGCGTCGAAAGCACAAGTTTCGGGTTGCCGGCACGCAGCCCGCAGCGAGCGAACGAAATATAACCGCCCTCGCTCTACTTTTTTGCGGGCCGTCTGTCTTCTCTTTTTAATCATGCTCACGAAAGGATTTTCCATGACTGTCTGGGCCGACTCCCCTTATGGGGCCTTATCCGAACTGGAAAAATATGTCCTCCTCGAAAAAGGCACGGAACGAGCTTTTACGGGGAAATATACCGACGAAGCCGGCGCCGGCGTTTATGCCTGTCGCAATTGTGGGGCTCCCCTCTATCGTTCTGACGATAAATTTCGTTCTTCCTGCGGCTGGCCTGCTTTCGACGACGCTATTGGCGGCGCTGTTGTTCGCACGCCCGACGACGATGGAGTCCGTACAGAGATCACCTGTCATGCCTGTGCCGGACATTTGGGGCACGTTTTCCAAGGGGAGCAAGCGACGGAAAAAGATACCCGCTACTGCGTGAATTCCGCCTCGCTCGTCTTTGAACCGCAGCGGCAGGGGCGACTTGCACGCGCCGTCTTTGCCGGCGGATGCTTCTGGGGCGTTGAGGAACTCATGCGAACGCTGCCAGGCGTCTTGACCGTTACCAGTGGTTATACAGGCGGCCGCACCTCGTTTCCCACTTACGAACAGGTCTGCCAGGGACGCACCGGACACGCGGAAGCGGTCGAAATCGTCTACGATACAACGAAGACGGATTATGAAACGTTATGCAAATTTTTTCTCGAAATTCACGATCCGACGCAAAAGAACCGGCAAGGGCCTGATGTTGGTATTCAATATCGCAGTGCCATCTTTTATCTTGACGACCAGCAAAAGGAGACTGCGAAACATCTCCTGAAGATACTCCGCGACAAGGGGCTGGACGTTCAAACCCAGGTTGAACCCTTTAAACGTTTCTGGCAGGCGGAAGATTATCATCAGGACTATTATCAGTACAAGGGAACCGCTCCTTATTGCCATCGATATCAGAAACGATTTTAGAAAAAATTGTGTAATAAGTTGAAAAGAAACGATTCAATAACCACAAGGGCGTCGTGTCAAAACAACGCCCTTGCGCGTTACGAGTCTTTTCAGGAGACAACTTTGTGCTACGGATTTGTGGCGGCTGGAATCGTGTCGCGATAGCGCTGGGCCCGATCTTTCTGGCCTGCGTCCGTTGACTCCTTAAGGACAAGGTCGAGTGCGGCACGAAATGCGTTCGGATCTTCCTTGCGAAGGAAATCGTGATGCGCCAGATCGAGTATGGACTCAAGGACGGCCGACTTCAGTTCAGCATTGTCCGCAAACTCCAGAATATAAGCCAAAGTTCGCGGGCTACGTACAGCCGAGGCGCGGCGTATAACCAGCGTTTTTTCCTTGGTCCCGCTTGACCAATTCATGGCCTTGCGCAATGACTCAAGCCGTTCGTCGACCGAAATGGTAATTCCAATCTGGTCGTCCGGGAGCGTCATAACACGAATATAAGCACGCAAAGCCGGAACACGTAATGCCTCCGGCAGATCCTTATTTTCAATCAGTGCGACCAAATCGGCGGCCACTTCCGCGTTCGGCCAATTGCACAATCCGCGTACGGCATAGTTCCTTTGGGCACTCTCGCCAGGCGTGGCCAAAACGTCGCGCAATTTATTGAGTGAGTCGGTTCCGCCAATGCGACCGAGCAGTGGCAGAAGAACAGCCGCGTTGTCCTCATTGAGTCGTTGCATGACGTGTGACCCGTTCCCCGCCGAAAGGCCGGATATGAGTTTTTCGATTTCATCACGCTCTTTCGCTCCGTCGGTCGCGAGGAGTGCATCCACAAAAAGAGGAACATCCGTCGCCTTGGCCAATTGCGCCGCCGAAGAGAGTAGGGTAATCCGGTCAGGTCCTTGCACCGATGCTACGCGTTGGAGTAAAAGAGGAAGTGCCGCGACCAGATTACGATTTGCGGCGATTCGGGCAAGTTGAATCACCGTTACAGTCGCGGGGTCCTGCAATTGAGCGGTAATCGCCGAGTCAAGTTCGCTCCCCGGATATCGTGTGGCCACGAGCATGACCTGCTGTTCCCATCGCGTCCCGAAGAACCGGGTCAGACCGAGAATATCATCGGGCGTGCCCACCTTTTCCAGGGCAAAGATCGCGACCGCAACGAGGTCTTCATTATCGGAGTCAAGGGCCTTTCGGGCAAGCGGGAGCAGAGCAGGGTCTTTCCGCACCGTGAGCGAGGCAAGAGTGCGAACCTGGTCGTCGAGTGAAAAAGAATCATATTGCGCGAGATATTGTTGAACGGCCTCTTCTTCCATCGTGGGAATCGCCATAGGGAGTTCTGATTCGGACGCAACGGTCAGGTCCACATTAAGCTGAGCCAGAACGCCGGCGAGCAGCTCTTTGCGCCCGGGCGCGGTTACGGTATCAAGTCCCTTTTGCAGCGCCGCACAGGCAGCAGGCGATTGGATCTCCGCGAGCGCTCTGGCAGCTTCATCGGCCAATCGGATTTCATCGCTGTTGAGTAAGGCGGCCAGAGCACTGACTTCATCGTCCGTTCCTGTCCAGCCGAGCAGATGCAGAAGCCAGACTTTCGCCTCGAGTTGACCCTCCGTTTGCAGTGCATCAAGCATTTCGCGATTCGCCTGACGCAAAAGAGCAGACTTCTCCGGCGCGGAGGCCACCTTTAAACAATAGTCCATCCAAGCCGTCTGCGCGGTCTCCATCTTTTGAACCTGCTCACCATTTGCAAAATCGCTCGGCGTCATGTCGGACAGGTACTGCTCCAGATGAATTTCGGTGTTGGATTCCTGGCCCACAGTTCGATTCACAATGGCAACATTCGCAATTGCAACGATCACTAAAGCGAGCGGCAAAGCTCTACTCACAGCGATCCATTTTTTTGACCGTTTTCCCACGCTTGTTCCACAATGGCGCGTCGTGCAAAATTGTACAGCTAAGGCCGAGAGGAACCGGGACAGCGATTTTGGCAGTAGAAAATTCTTCATATTTTTATTCTCACTTTCTTTTTTATTCACAGCAAATGGTGTACGGAGCACGTTGCGGACGAACGACCATGCGTTGTGCCTGTGCGTCGCTGGGGAAGCAGTGTGCGTCGGGGTCCCAGTCAAGAGGACGATTCAGCTTACAGCAGATGGCGAGTAATTGACACACGGCGGCCGCACGCGAGGCGTATTCAAAATCCTGAAATGGACGCAATCGATTCCGGACACAATAGGCGAAATCACCCTGGATAGTCGTTTCGCCCCCGTGATAACGCCGGACTTCGACCGCTTTGAGAGGCTTTAATGTACTCTTGCGATGTTCATAAACGCCTTCCGTCCCAACGAATGTAATATCGTAATCTTCCTGGGACGCGTAATGAACTTTTATTCCGTTTGAGAAGACGAAGGCGGGCCACGGGGCGCCTTCATGCCCTTTCGGGATGATTTTTACCGGACCGGTATCGTCGAGTCCGAGAACGTAAAGGACACCAGCGAATTTATGTGCCCCCCAGTCGGCGAGAAAACCATTGCCGTATTCCGTGTAACGCCGCCAGCCGCCACCATAATCCCCGGAGCAACGTTCCGCATTGTAGGGTGCCCACGGTGCCTGGCCCAGCCAGCGGTCCCAGTCCATACCTTCCGGAATCGGCTGCTCCGGAAGATAACAATGTTTGGGCGGCAGACCAAGTCCGACAAAGACCTCTTGCACTTCCCCTATGGCTCCACTTTGAATGATCGGCGCCATATAACCATAATCGTCCATGACACGCTGACTGCCGCCGGTGCAGACCCGATTGTACTTTCGGGCCGCTGCGACGATCTGACGTCCTTCGGCCAGAGTGAGCGTCAGAGGTTTTTCACAATAAACATCCTTCCCGGCCCTGCATGCTTCGATTGCAATTTTTGTATGCCAGTGATCTGGCGTGGCGATGACCACCGCGTCGATATCAGCCTGGGTCAGGACTTCCTCATACTGGTCGATTATGACCGCGTCTGTATTGCCGAACTGCACCAGTCGCTCCAGGCTCCTTCTCGCGTGCTCGGAATAACAGTCGCACACCCCGCGCACTTTATACCGACTGTCGCCGTTAAAACCGCCGAGTAACTCATTGCCACGGTTCCCGAGGCCAATATGAAAAATGTTAATGCGATTCGCGGGAGAGACGCCTCCATTATAGCCCAAGACGGTGCCCGGCAAGTACAGTGGGAGAGAACATAGAGTGACTCCGGCAGCGAGAAATTGTCGCCGGCTCATTGCAGGGGATCGTTTTTTCATAAAAAACCTTTCTTTTGTGTTAGGGTTCCGATATTCCGTTGGCCCGTCGCTTTCAGCGTAGATTCCTACCGGTTCGCTTAACCAGGCCTCCCATGACAGGAAAGCCGCCAGATTGAGTAAATTTCTAATTCTGGCACGACTCCGGGCTTGACACAATACTGCTTATGATATAAAGTTTCTTGCATGATGTCAATGTTTTTTATTCGTGATAAGCGCAAAAATATTCCAATTCTGCGCAAAGGCGGACAGAAACGGACTTACGTACCTTGATTTTATACGACGGCTTTGTACAATAGCGAACAGTAGAGGAAAGGGAATTATTGTGTCCTGGAAGAAAACACGAATTATTCTGCTGATAGAAACGGCCAATGAATATGGGCGTGGTATCCTGCGTGGAATCGCCAACTTCGCGGGTCAGCATGAAGACTGGGAAGTTTTACTTACGCCCGGCGGTATTGAGCAACTTTCCGTGCCGTTCCGACGCTGGGGCGGTTCGGGAATCATTGCCCGTGCGGAAACGAAGGAGCTGGAAGAAGCGTTGATTCGCGCGCGAGTTCCCCTTGTCCTCATTGACCTGTCGGGAGAACAAGCGGCATCGCGTCATCCATTCTCCCGGCATTGCCAGTTGCAATCGAATTCCGTGGCAATAGCCACAATGGCGTTTGAGCATTTGACGGGCCTGGGCCTTTCGCATTACGGATATGCAGGCTATCGCCGGCGCTACTGGTCTCAGGTGCGTCAGGAAACGTTTGCCGGACGCGTCTGCGAGGCGGGGTTTTCCTGTGAAGTCTTTCAGGCGAATGCCCAGGGAACTCGATTATCCGCATCGTCGCAACAGCGATTGACCGCCTGGCTCCGCAAGCTTCCCAAACCGATCGGCATCATGGCGTGTAACGACGAGATGGGACGCGACCTTTTGGCCGCCTGCTGGAGTGTTGGGATACGCGTTCCGGAGGAGGTCGCCGTTATTGGAGTCGATAACGACGAACTGCTTTGCGATTTATGCAATCCATCGCTGACAAGTATACAAATGAATACGGAGAAGGCCGGGTTTGAAGCCGCTTCTCTCTTGAACGACATGATAAACGAAGGGAAAACGCGTGCCCAACGTATTCCGGTTGATCCCCTTTGGGTGGTGGGCCGAAATTCGACCCGGGTGATTGTCTCGCACGATTCGGACGTTGCCCGGGCCATAAAATTCATTCACGAATTTTTTGGACGGGCCATTTCCGTTAAGGACGTCGTGGACCATGTCGCCATTTCGCGGCGGTCCCTGGAACTGCGTTTTCGCAAAGTCACCGGTCACACGCTCCTGGACGAGATACGGCAATCACGTCTGCTCAAGGCAAAACGTCTGCTTTTGGAGACCGATATGGGAATTGCGCAGGTTGCCCGGGAGTCCGGATTTACTTCCTCCGGATACATGATTCAGACCTTTCGCGATACATTGAATACAACGCCTGTTCGTTTTCGTAATTCGGAGCGATTGGGCAAATAACCCACTCTTTACACAAAAATTTATAAGTATAAAGGAGAACACATGACTGCGTTTGCTAATGTAAGCCCGGTTCCATTTGAAGGACCGGACTCAAAAAATCCTCTTGCATTTCGCTACTACAACGCGGAGGAACTCGTCGAAGGGAAATCCATGCGTGACCACTTGCGATTCTCGTGCGCCTTTTGGCACACGATGCGTATGAACGGTGCGGACCCGTTCGGAAGTCCGACCATGTCGCGGCCTTGGGATACCGGCGACGATTCCCTTGAAAACGCGCAAAATCGGGTTCGCGTCTTCTTTGAATTTTGCGAAAAAGTGAATATTCCTTTTTATTGTATTCACGACCGCGATGTAGCGCCCGAGGGTCAGAGTCTGGCGGAAACCAATCGCAATCTCGACGCCGTCGTCAAAGTGTTTAAGGAGGAGTCGTCCCGCACGGGAATTCAAATGCTCTGGGGTACCGCTAACATGTTCGGCAATCCCCGGTTTATGCACGGAGCCGCGACAAGCTGCAACGCCGACGCATTTGCTTATGCCGCTGCCCAGGTCAAAAAAATGCTCGAAGTCACCCAAGAGCTTGGGGGCGCTGGGTACACGTTCTGGGGCGGCCGGGAAGGTTATCAGTGCCTCTGGAATACCGATATGAAACGGGAAATGGAGCATTTGGCAATTTTTATGCACATGGCTGTCGACTACGCCAAGGAAATCGGATTTACCGGTCAGTTCTATTTCGAACCAAAACCGAAAGAACCGACCAAGCACCAGTACGATTATGATTCCGCCGCGTGTATTAACTTCCTCCGTGCTTACGAACTTGACAAATACGTTAAAATGAATATTGAAACGAACCATGCGACTCTGGCAGGGCACAACGTTGAGCATGAGCTGGACTATGCAGGCAGTCAGGGGTTCCTCGGCTCCGTCGACGCCAACTCCGGCGATATGCTCTTGGGCTGGGATACCGACCAGTTCCCAACCGATGTGGCCATGACTACAAAAATGATGCTCATCATACTCAAATACGGTGGCTTTACAACCGGCGGTCTGAACTTCGATGCCAAGGTAAGACGCGAAAGTTTCGAGCCAATCGACCTGTTTTATGCCCATATTGGCGGGATGGATGCTTTTGCCAAAGGCCTCAAAGTGGCCGCCGCTTTGCGTGCGTCAGGCGAATTCGACGCTCTGCTCCGACATCGCTACGCCACATGGGACTCCGGAATCGGCGCGGAAATCGAAGCTCAAAAGCATAATTTCCGCTCCCTTAGCGAATACATGCTCAACAAAGGGGAAATCTCACCCAATACAAGTGGGCATCAGGAACTTTGTGAAAATCTATTGAATCGATATTTGTTCTAATAGTATATTTTCGTTAAGAATAAATATTCCCGTTACACACTGCCGCGAGGAACCTCCTTTTGGACTCCTCCCTGCGGCAGGGAAATATTTTTTTGTAAAAAAAGTCCCAATTTCCGGAAATCCGATTGCATTTCCGGTGAAGATATGTTAAAATGGAATCATTCCGTCCGGGAAGAAGGCAAGAGTGTGTTTTTACCACTTAATGTGTCTGTATTTCCCATTTTACCCCCCCACCAGATCCTCTATAGAATATAATGGTCCTATTTGTTTTCCGCAGAAAGGAACAATCCGCATTGGACTTTGGAAAACAGCACGGTTGGTCCATTATCTGAAAGGAAGTCTCTATGTTCCATCGAATTTCACGTCGTCGTTTTGTCCAAGCAGGAACCATTGCCGGTGCGGGTTTTCTCGTCGCATTCGGTAACAACAAGAAGCAAGCCCGGGCAAGTGCTCTGCAAAGTATTGCCGTGGCAGGAATTGGAGTCGGTGGTAAAGGAACGGGCGATATAGAGCAGGCTGGGTACTACGGTAAGGTCGTTGCCCTGTGCGATACCGACCGCAATATCCTCGACGGCATGGCCCAGCGGTTTGACAGTCCTCGCACCTTTACCGACTATCGCGACTTGTTTGCCGAGATGGACGATAAAATAGATGCCTGTACGGTCAGTACGCCCGACCATATGCACGCCGTGCAATCGGCCGCGGCTATGAAACTTGGCAAGCATGTCTATACACAGAAACCACTTACGCGAAGTATAACCGAAGCGCGATTTCTGGGTCGTCTTGCCAAGGAAAAGGGCGTCTGTACCCAAATGGGTAATCAAGGCAGTGTGGAAGATTGGCTGCGGAAAGAAGCCGCCCTCTATCGAGCCGGGGTGGTTGGCCAGGTGCAGGAGATTCATATTTGGACGAATCGACCCATTTGGCCTCAAGCTCCGAATCGTGGCGTTACTATGGCCCAGTTCTCCGAAGAAATGACGGCCACTGACCCCGAAAATGCTGAAGAACTCATTCAGGAGAAGAAACAGCAGGTGGAAGCCGCGCTTGGCGTCGTCGACTGGGAGCATTGGCTGGGCGTTTCCCCGAAACGGGAATACTGGCCCGGCGTTTATCATCCGTTTGCCTGGCGAGGATGGTGGGATTTCGGGACCGGAGCTTTGGGCGATATCGCTTGTCATTCCTTTAACCTGTTCTGTAAAGGGCTGGACTTAAAGAATCCGGTGCGTGCCGTGGCAACGACCAGTGGTCACGACTTCAACAGTTTTCCGAGCTCAAGCGTTGTCGAAATTGATTTCGCTGAAAATGAATGCCGCGGCCCGGTCAAATTCTTCTGGTACGATGCCAAGCAGACTCCGTCTCTGGAACTGACCAAGAAATATGCCCTGCCAGATTACGACCCCAACGGCGGCGCTCTCGTTATTGGTGATAAAGGCGCAAGTCTCTATGGCCAATTCAAGGCCGAAGGCGGAACTGACCTGCCTGTGCCAGAGGTGGAATTCGAGATTGCGCCGATTGACGACGAGAAACGAGGTGGTGACGCTCGTCATAAGTTTGAATGGATGCAGGCAATAAGCGAGAACCGTCCGGAACTTTGCTGGTCCAACTTTCCGGAGCAGGCGGGTCCGCTCACCGAAAGTGTTCTTCTGGGGAATTTGGCGACTTGGACCGCGTACAAACCGAACGTGCAGGGCGAAGTCATCTGCTGGGACCCGGTCAATGCGAAGATCACGAACGCCGCGGAGATTACCACGCCCGGCCTGGACAAGGTTTTGACCCCGAAATATGAAGACGGCTATTCGCTGGAATAAAATTTGTGACGAACGGGGCGAAGCTGTCAGGTCTTGTGACTCACGCCCCGCTCGCTATTGACTTTCCTTCGTTCGCTTATTCGTTACGCTCGGCGTTGATTATTTCATAAACGTCTTGCAGCGAATTCCACTGAATAATAACGCGAAGTCCTCTCTGGAGCGTCTCGCCTGGCCGGGCCAGCGGCGCGTGGCACGTGTAATTGTGGGCACCCACGACACAGGTAGCAATTGCGTCTCGCGCCCCGTTCTGCACAAAATCTTCTTTAATAAGGGCGACCATATGTCCCAGTTTTTTGGAATACCGGCTACGCCCCGGTACCGGTTGCCGGATCTGCTGCTGATTCCTGTATTCTGAAAGTGACCCGGACTCAACGATACGGCGACAGGTTGCTTTGGTAAACTTTAAGGTTGGCATAATGAACGGACCTCTACGTGAATTAGGAAATCTTGTGAGTAAGAATCCGCGGAAGCGTTCATGCCCCGCAGAAAACGTCGTTCAGTGTATAAGAGATAAAATACACAAACAAGGCAATTGCAAGTGAATATTCCCTTCTTTCTCTGATAAGATACGCCGATATTTCCTTGTAGGCTGCACGCTTATTTTCACGATTTTTCGAAAAAATTCCCTTTTTTGCCTAAAAAAATCGGAAAGAACCGTGCTCTCATGTGTGTAGTATTAAAACAGGCAGGTAGAAACTTGCCGAAAGGAGTTCCTGGGAGGGATTGATTGTGCCGAATGACAAGAAATTGAAAGCGCAAGAGCAGGCGAGTCAGCTGTTTTTGGACAACTATGGTCTCGTGCGCCAGACGGCGTTCGAAGCGGCGCCCTCACTGGATCTCATTGACGATATCGTTAATGAAACGTTCCTGTACTTTATTGAAAAGGCGGAAACTTGGGATTATAACGAAAAAATTCAACCTCTTTTGCGTACCGTAACGCAAAATATTGGCAAACGAATGTGGCGAGAGCATTTGAGGAAACTCCCGGAGGCTTATGTACGCATTGCCGAAAGCGCGCAAGCGGTCCTGTCGGAGTCCACTTTTCTAAGCGACCAAGTTCATCATGAGTCGAAAATGACCGCACTGAATCTTTGTATCCAGAAGCTGCCCCAGAAAACACGCGATGTCGTTGAAACGCATTACCTGCATCAGATTCCCGTCGTTGAAATTGCCCGGCGAACCGGACAGAGTCTATCCACTCTGTATAAAATCCTTCTTTCCGCCCGACGCATGTTGCACGACTGCGTTATGAATGCATTGTATGGAGAATGGACTCATGACGAATAACACCGATCTCCTGATTTGTCAATATATCGACGGGACCTTGACCGAAAGCGACGCTCTTGTCCTGGGTAACCAGCTTGAGCGGGACCCCGCCTTGCGAAAAGTTTTGCGTGACAATCTCCTGGTACATTTTCTTTTAAACGAGCAATATCTACGTTACCGCAGCGTTCAGGCCGGCAGAGAAATGTACCCGCTTCCTGCTTGCTTGTCGGGAGAGGGTACCGTCGTGGACGCAGGGCAACAGGGGATTCCCTGGGATGAACTGGTGCGACTCCAGAACGCGGAGCGGCCCGTTTCGGCCATTGTTGCGGAATACAGAGCGGCCTTGGCCGCCAGAGGAACCCATCTATACATGGTTAAGGGTATTCTTCGTTTTGCAAGAAAATGTATCTGGCCGACTCGTCGTGACTTTGAGGAGTCCATTGCTCCGGTCGTTACACTTCTGGTCGCATTTTTGCTTGCAGCGACCATAACGATTTTCATGATCGAACGTTCACTGCGTCCCGACCTGCGTGAGCCTATTACGGCCATGGCCCGTGTCAATGAAACCATTGATCCTGTTTGGGAAGAGAACGAGGCGGGATACAAGCGTGGACAAATTGTTGATTCCAGTTCTTTTCGACTCAAAAGTGGTTTGGTCCAGCTTGAAATGAATAACGGAACAACGCTCATTCTGGAAGGTCCGGCCGAACTGACGATAAGTACTGCCATGAATGCCTTCTGTTATTCGGGTAAGGTAAGCGTACACGTGCCAAAGAAGGGACACGGTTATACAATCAATACGCCCAGCGGCTCGATTGTGGACCGCGGTACCGATTTCTTTCTTGAAGTTGACAAAGATCAATCTTTGGTGGAAACCATTAAAGGGAAAGTCGACGTTATTTCCGCCGCCAATGAAGCGATTCGACTCGTTGCCGGTAAGGGCATGAAATTGTTTACCTCCAGTCAAATGGAGATGTTTGACCCGCTCCATGATTCCGAATTCTACTCATCCCCCAGGTTTGAAAAGAAAGTCAAGGAACAGGCGGAAAAGATGCTCGAAACAAAGGACCTGTCGAGACAGAAGGAAAACGCTGATCCCCACCTGATCGTTTGCTTCGATTTCGGAAAAAATGTATCCGATTCTTTTTTGAATGAAGCGCCGTTTGGACGTTCGCTCTGCCCTCAAGCGGAATTAAGACAGGGGCGAACCGTCGAGGGGATACTCAGTGCGACCAGAGCCGTTGCGTTTAAGACGGAAAATTCCGGCGTCACGTGCCATTTACCTGGTGAGTATCGGTCCATGACTTTTGTTATGGATGTTCGAATTGATTATCATGTCAACATGTCGAATACGCTTTTAGTCAGTGACTCATTTTATCACGGGAGAGGAGGAATACGCTGGCAAATATCGCGGTCCGGAGCTTTGCAATTCTTTGTAAAAGAGAATGACGAGATTCGATCATTCGTAACCCACGACGTGCTTCGCAATATGCGCCCGGGTACCTGGATTACTCTGGCGGTTGTTTTGGACGCCGACAAGAAGAAGATCACCCATTATCTCGACGGCAGACCCATTATTTCAGTGCCTTGGGCTAATCCAGGCAGTATTGTGCCAGGTGCGTTAATTATAGGAAACGGACCCAGCAATTCACCCAGTAACAATAGCAGTTTTTTTGACGGAGCTATAGAGCGGGCGTTAATCTACGACTATGCTGCCGTCTTGCGAGTTAAACCCATTTACACAAAGGAACCCCAATAATGAAAAAAGAAAAAAAACTAACAGCGAAGTGCCAAAACTTTGGCTTCACCCTCGTCGAACTCCTCGTGGTCATTGCGATTATCGGAATCTTAATCGCTTTGCTCCTCCCTGCGGTTCAGGCTGCCCGGGAAGCCGCGCGACGTATGCAGTGCACCAACAACTTTAAACAGTTTGGTATTGCTCTGCACAACTATCACGATGTGCGACAATCGTTCCCTGCCATGACGGAGTGCATGGTGAATAAAAACGGGACTCGCCGAACAAAATGGTCTGGCCTCTTCGTTTTGCTCCCCTATCTGGAACAGCAGCCCATGTACGACACGGCCGTGGGTGAACTGCGAGAAGTTAGCTCTCCTGACCCGGACGGGACTGCCGCGCCCAGCTTAAAAAATAAAAAAGTAGACGCCTATTTCTGTCCCTCAGATTCCGGTGCGACGGAAATGAGTATTGACGGCACTTTAATTTCCAAAACTTCCATTGTACTCTCTTTAGGAGATATTAGTCACATGGAACCTGACGTTTATAATAACCCGGAAGGCCCTCACGTAGTATCAGTTGAACCTCATGCCGCGTTATCACAGCGGGGTGCCTTTTTCCCGCACAAATGGCGCACTTTTGCCAGTATACTTGATGGTACGTCGAATACACTTGCTGCCAGTGAAACGGTAACACCAACAGTAGAAAATGATCGTCGTGTGGCCGGGGGAGTTGCGACCGCCCCCAGTGCTCCGATCGGACTTTGGGTGTCGGGGTCCGGACTTCTGCCATCACCATGTATGAATCAGCGAGATCCGTCAGCACCAAAATTCCTTAAGTGTGCCGGAAAATCGCGACGTGGGAATCGTTTTGTTGCCGGTGTACCTCAATGGATTAGTTTTGCCACGATATTACCACCCAATGCACCAAGTTGTTATCGAGCCAAAGATGGGTCCGAGAAGCCGAGCGAGTCTTGGGGAATCTTCTCGGCTTCCAGTCACCATTCGGGAGGTGTGAACGCCTTGTTGCTGGACGGGTCGGTAAGATTTGTTTCTGATACGATTGACTGTGGCGACTTAACCATAATAAGAGACCCCAAAGTCTATCTCTTGGCGAAGAGTCCTTTTGGCGTTTGGGGCGCTCTTGGTACAATGAACGCTGGCGAATCGGTTTCCTATTAAAAAGAAAGAATTCTGTCATGAAAAAAAAGAAAACATTTTACACAGGCTTGGGGATACTCCTGGTGTCCTTAGTTCTCACCGGGTGCTCCTCCGAAGTTCCCGACGATTTTCCTAGACTCCATAACGTTACCTTGGAGTTTACCCAGGAAGGTAAACCCATGACCGAGGCTGAAATTTATCTCGTTTCCGCAGACGATGCCTGTCCTTGGTGTGTGACCGGGACCACGAACAATAAAGGTCAAGCGGAGTTGTATACTCATGGTCAATACAAAGGCGCTCCAGAAGGTGTTTTTCGCGTTATCGTGCAGAAACAAAAATCCGAGGGCGAAAAGGAAATAACTCCTGAAGAGCAGAACAGTCTTGATGATTCCGTTCAGAAGGAACCCATCTACATCTACTCACTCGTGGACAAAAAATATACAACAAAAGAGACAACGCCTCTTGAAGTCACAATTCAAAAAGGTAGTAATTACCAGCCGTTTGAACTTGGCAAAGAGGAAAAGGTCTTAATGCAAACGATTAAACCAGGACAACCGTAACAGAAAAGAGAAAAAAATGGACTATTATACTGCCATGCCTTCGTCCTCCATGATGTCTTCATCTCATGACGAGGCAACCCGAGGCACCAAAAGACTGTGCACCAAAAGAACACCGGTGGCGGCAATTGGCATTGCCGTAATCCTGTGCCTGAGCTGTGTGTTCTCTCGGGCAAGCGAGGAATGTATTGTCGTTCAGGAGGATTGTACTGTTTGTGACGTACTCATTGTTGGCGGTGGGTCGAGTGGCATTTCGGCTGCGATCCAGGCCGGGCGGGCCGGGGCCAAGACGGTGCTGATCGATTCCAATTTCCAATTGGGCGGTACGACGACTTCCGGGGGGGTCTCCTATCCAGCTCTGTTCTATGCCTGGGGGCGACAAGTTATTGCCGGCACGGGCTGGGAGCTGGTCCATGACACGGTCATTTTAGACCATAATGTTTTTCCAGATTTCAGCAAACCGTTTGGCAAAAAACATTGGGAACATCAAGTGAACGTAAACCCCGCTCTTTACAGTATGCTCGCGGAAGAGAAATGTTTGAACGCCGGGGTGGAAATACGATATTTTGAATCCCCTGTCCGGATCACACGGCAAGGCCCGGATTCCCGCGACGCGGCTGCCCCAGAAGCAAATTGGAAAGTGCTTACCTCATCTCAAGGTCAGCCGAGGCTTCTGTTTTGCAAAGTCATTGTTGACTGTACTGGCAACGCGGCCGTGGCGGATATGGTTGGCGCGCAACGCGTTCGCAGTGATGTTCGTCAGCCGGGGACCTTTGCTGCTCATGTTAGCGGTTTCGACAAGACGAAAATCACTGACGAAGAAATGCAGGTTTTGTTTGCACAAGCTCTTGAGAAGAAACAGGTCGTGGCCAGCGACATACAGGGAGTTCGGCAGCTTATGAACGGACAGTACAGTATGTATGTACCCGACGCAGATAATTCCACCGGTCAGTTACGGGGCGCGACGAACCAGCAAGGTCGACAGGCATTACTGCGTGCCTTTCGATTTGCTCTGACTTTGCCAGGGGGCGACAGTCTTCGCATGCACCGCATTAACCCGGAAGTGGGCGTTCGCGAAACATGGCGCGTCGTCGGTGAATATGTAATAACAAAGGATGATTACGTTTCCGGCAAAGTTTGGCCCGACTCCATCTGCTATGCCTATTTCCCCATTGATATTCACGATTTTCAGGCGGGAGGTGCCAGTCCGCAACATCTGGAAGAGGGTATTGTCGCGACGGTCCCGCTTCGTGCTTTGTGTCCCAAAGGAATTGATGATTTTCTGGTTGCCGGCCGTTGTATCAGTAGCGATCGGGAAGCGAATTCCGCGCTTCGGGTGCAAGCGACCTGTATGGGTACAGGACAGGCCGCAGGGGCCGCGGCGGCTCTTGCCGCGAAGGAAAATGTCACGCCCCTGAAACTTGACTTGACCGCTCTTAAAGTGCTACTGAAGGAGCATGGCGCAATCCTGCCAGAAGAGAATCGTCCGTAATACGGGCATCGGTGCGTTACATTTTCACGAGTGTAACGGTATCAAGCCATTAGAGACACCTGCCCGGGGCCGCTGGGAAAAATCTCACCGACAGCGCCGGGCACACAGTTACTTCCCCGTGGCAGAGGTCTCGTTATTATTTACGAACATGAGCATGGTTATGTCGTCGGACTGCACGGAACCGTTGGCCCAGTTTTGTACTTGCTCCAGCACGGCCTGCGTGCACGGCTGAACGCCCGAGCGCCAGTTCTTCTCAAGGGCGGCGAGCAGATTCTCTTCTCCGTAACATTCACCTTCCGGGTTCATGGCCTCGGTCACGCCGTCCGTGTAGAGGAAGAGTGCGTCGCCTGGGTCGAGATGGAAGTGTTCGTTGACGTAAGTATAATCGGGGACAATGGCCAAGGGGAGGCCCGGCTTGACTCGAAGATATTCCGGCTTAACCCCTTTTCGCAGAACGACCGGCGGATTGTGCCCCGCATAGGCGCACACGAGGTCGCCGGTTCGCGGGCAGAAGTATCCGGCCAGCGCCGTTATGAATGAGGTGCCGTCGGGATTGTATTGAATCAGTTCCCGATTCACCGCGGTCATTGCTTCGCCGGGGTCATTCATGGAATGAAAGAGCGACTTGAGCAGCGTCTTGCCAACAGCCATAAACAGAGAGGCAGGCACGCCTTTGCCAGAGACGTCGCCGATACAGAAATAAAAACGGTCCTTGTCGAAGAAGGCGAAATCGTATAAATCGCCGCCCACTTCCTGCGCCGGTTTCATGGTCGCGTACAGGTCGATATTGTGCTCCATGCCAGCGGAGAAATCTTTGGGGACCATGCCAAGCTGAATATCGTGAGCCACGCGGAGCGAGACGGCGAGTCGTTCTCGCGCGGCCGTCGTCTCCGTAAGGTCATCCACGTATCGACTTAGGTCAATCCGCATCTTATCGAAAGAACTGATGAGCGAACTGATCTCGCCATTGGAGGCGGCGGGCGGCAGAGGAACCTGAAAGTTCCCTTGAGCGATTTGCGCCGCGGCAACGCGCAGTTTTGAGAGCGGTCGCGCGACACTTCGTGCAATTCCCCAAGCAGGAACCGCCATGAGCATAAGTCCAATAAGCCCGAACAGAGGAATCCAGCGAGTCATGTTCGCAATGGCGTTGTGGACGCGTTTTTCCGGCAGGACACAGGCGAGCGTCAGACCAATTTCCGGATGTCGGTTAAAATAGCACCAGACAGGCTCCTTGGTTCCGGGATATTTAAACCGCAGACGACCGGACTCCGCCGTCGTGATGGTTTGAGAAACGCGTTCAAAAGTGGCCTTGTCTTCGGGGCAGGTGCAGCTTTCCGCCAGCGACGGCAGAGATTCTTTTAGCACATAATCTTTATTTCCGCAGACAAGGAACCTCTGTTGCGCCGAGAGCAGAATCGGTTCGCCGGAATCGCCGACAGGAAGGTCTTTCAGCATGGAATCAAGCCAGTCGAGCGCGATGTCTCCGGTCAGAATGACATAGGGATTACCTTGTTCGTCCATAAGCGGAATGGAATAAGTAATCATGAGTTTTTGTGACCCACTGTCGATGTACGGTTCACTCCAGACCGGGGACTTGTTCAAAATGGGCAGCTGATACCACGGCTCTTGCCGGTCCTGGGCCGCATCCCGCTCCAGGAGAATGGACTCCGGACCCTGCTGGTAAACATACAGAGCGGTAAAATCACGGTTGGGGTCCTCGGGCGCGGATTCCGTAAAAATAACCTCTGCACCACACAGCAGTTCATGCGACTGGAGACACTTGTCCAAAAGCTGGACGGTTCGTGCCCGCGTGTGAAAACTCTTATCCTTGTATTCCAGGGCGTTCTGGTTGATGGCCTCTTCGACGTTGTTGCAGTGGGCCTCAATTTCCTCCATGCTCGCACGCATAAGCGCAGTGAACATGTTGTCTTGGGAACGCAGCAGGACTCGCTTGAACATAAGCCTGTTCGAAAACCCCACGAAAGCCAGGACCAGACTGACACTCAAGAGCGTAATCGCCATAAGCCACGTGAAAAGTGACAGGTGCCGCAGTGATAATAAGCGTGTGTTCATGGGTATGTCCTTTGCTCCTGAAGGCCCGGGACGCGTGAAGTGTCCCTCTGTAATACAGTGTAAATGCCGTTTTACTCGGTGGTTACGGGAGGCTCAATGCCGAAGTCGCGAATGGTCAAGAGCGATTGAAAACGATATCCACGTTCCGCGAACGCCTGGTCGCCCCCTTCCATACGATTGATGATTGCAATAACGCCGTCTACGACGATTCCTGCCGCTTCCAGTCGCTCGATAGCAATGAGTGACGAGCCGCCGGTTGTAACAACGTCTTCAACGACAACGACGTGATCACCTTCCCGGACAGGGCCTTCAATAAATTTATTGGTTCCGTGTCCTTTACTTTCCTTGCGAACGAGAAAACCCTTGAGCGGACGATTCTGTACGCCCGCTATGGTTATGACCGCGGCCGTAATGGGGTCGGCACCAATGGACATGCCGCCCACAGCGTCTGGAAATGTCGAATCGCTGGCCAGAAGTTCAAGAATACCCTCGCCGACCAGTTTTGCGCCTTCGGAATCCAGCGTGACCTGCTTACCATCCAGGTAATACTTGGCCTTCTTACCGCTGGCGAGTGTGAAGTCGCCGAATTTGAGAGATTTCTCGCGAACCAGATCCATTAAACGGTCTTTACTATACATGGGTCACTCCATTATTTTAAGGTTTTTAAGGTATTGTTCCAATTTGTGAATTTCACTCTGATTGGCAGGAAGCTGTCCAAAGCGAATCTCGTAGTATATGCTGATAATACGGCGTACCAGTTCAGCAAAAATCTGCCGTTTACGCTCAATCGAAAGATTGGGCGTGGATTCACCCGCGGTGGCAAGCCAACTATCGAAGCGGGCATCGGTTAACGAGCGCGTAAAAAATTCTCGCGGCGTCTCCGACGGCAGACGCGTTATTCCCAGCTTGCGGAAAAAACGCGTCATGCGCACGTAACAGACCAGAAAACCGCCCGTACGCGAAAGATTCAGCAAACGATTCTCCTTGCTCTTCTTCAGGAGTCGTCTTATATAGGCAGCGACCGAAGCGAGTCCAAAAAGGAGTATGGCCAGCGGTATGGCTATCCGAAAGAATTCAAGCGTGTCCCAATTACCTTCCCGAACCCCGCGGACAAAATTCCGTATCTTGTGCATGAAGTCCAAGGCAAGACTCTTCCAGAAGGCAGGTTTGATCACCGTGTCCATAACCGTTTCGTACAGCTCTCGCAGCGGTTTATAGATGAGTGCTTCCTGATTCGACGGGTCGAAGTTCATAACACAGGAGTTCCAACTGTTCCATACCCGACCTCGCCAGGACTGCCATGATTTCGCCACTTTTGTCATGTACGGGTCACTCGACTCCGGAGTTGCGTCCAGACGCAACCAGCCCCCATCACGCCACCAGAGACTCTTTAATTTATCGGGCTCCGGCAGACGAACCGAGGACTGGGTCCCCTTGAGTGAGTCGGCCGGGACATAAGCTTCCACCCACGAATGGGCGTCCGACTGCACGACCATCGTACGAGGATTATTCTTGATGGTTAAGAAGCCAATGACAACCCGTGATGGAATGTCAACGGCGCGGAGCATCATGGCCAAAGCGCCCGCAAAGTATTCGCAATGTCCTTCCGGATGGTTCGCGACAAAATCTTCCAGAGGGTCCAGTTTCCGGTCACGCATAACGTAGCCTCGCGTGTAGGAAAAGTCGCCTGAGTCACGTAATTTCCCTTCCAGGTATTTCGCCCGACTAATAACGTCGCTCTTTGGCAGTCCCGACTCATCATCCCACTGGCGCGCCAGGGCCGCCAGTTTCGCCAGTCGTGTCAGGTCGATTCGCTTAAACAAAGCCATGTTCGGCGCCACACGCTCCTGATTCGGCGTCAGCTCGTTTTGTCCCTGTTCCGAAAGCGAGTTCGTGTACAAATGAAACGTCGACGTCCGATCCACTTCGTTACCCGGACGCACATACCAGTCACCTTCAAAGAAACCATTCGAACCCTGGCGGTCTATCCGGAAAAACGGCCATATACTGAAAATCACAGGCGTGCTCAGCGGAACAAGCTCGATCTCCTGACGCACAATGGGGTTACGTGAATCGTAAATATTCGACTCGAAACTTTCACCAGGTCGTATTGAGACCCCCTTCTGTATGATGCTGTTTTGCGACCTGTTCTGACGATTGCGATTAAAATCGCTTTCAAAAGTCACCTCGGGCAGGGGATCGTCAAAAGTTTGCCACGCCACAGGGTCACTGTTCAAGGGGAAGAAAGGATCCTGGTCACGACGTCTTGGATTGTCATAGCGGACCGCGTTCGGAAATAACATGGATGGTCGTAGGCCAGGCATGCGGTCAAAGGGGTAGTCGTTGAACCAATCTTCATAATAGTGCCCTTCGGGATCATACTCGTCGTAATAATAACCGATGCCATAATCGGAATAGGACATACCCATGGGCCCTTGAAGTGTATCGCCTCCGGCGGCAAACCCAATCGGAAGGCGTTCCCACAGTCCGTTTGTATAGGTTACCAGAGTCACGCCCCGCAGATACAACGGTGTGCCGCTTGCCAGTTTGGCCGCTGTTCCCGATTCCGGGTCCACCAGATTTAAACTCATGACCAGCTCATGATTCTCACCCGTTGGTCCTAGCTGCCCTAGCTTCATATTCTCGTTAAAACCAACGAAGTTGTTTACCGGACGTGACGACGAATGCCAGCGGTCATGTCCGACATCCATTCCGATAAACCGAATCTCGGAAAACCGGGGAAAGACCAGAAAGACCACGATACCGACCAGGAAGGCCGCGCCTGTGCCGCCCAAAAGTCGCACAAAGAGTTCTCGCGTAAAGGGGCTTTCGTTACCGCCACGACTCGACCCGGAAAAAATGGGCGACATGTGTGCCAACGGAAAACGCTTACCCAAGCCTTGCGCCCCTGGCAGTTGCCGCTGCGAAATCTTTTCGTGCGGAGAGACCCGCGAGACGGAATCGACGCTTTCCCATGAGCCAAAAGTTTGGTCGCCCCAACGCATAGTCGAATCGGTTGACCTCTTGCGCCGGGACCCGCCACCGAGGAGCAGATTCAATTGCTCACGGGCAAAGGAGACCATTCTGTCGAAAAAAGTATTTTGCACACGCGACGACGATTCCGCCAGGAGTCCTTCGTCGTCATGGTCCTTTTCTTTTATGCGGGACGCGGCCGCCGGCGTCATACCGTGGATCGCTTCTGTTTCCCAACTGGAATAGGTATTCCATTCGTCTGGATAAGGAGAGGCCGCCGGCGTGTCCTGCGATTCATCGTGAAAACCGAACAAGACGTATAACGGAGCCGTTACCAACGTCTTTAAGGCGAGCCGGGCAAGATGCCCTTTGCGATGCCGTACTCCGGACGTGTCCTTGCCAAAAGCGGGCTTGGCAAAGGCATGATTCTCATAATATTTCTGCTCTTCCACGAGCTGTAAGGTGGTCGCAACACACACCATAAACAAGACATAGAAGACCAGAATGACACCGAAAACAAAAGGAACGGGAGAAACGCACCCCACGACCGTCAAAATGAGCGACAGAATAATGAGGTGGTAACAGGTGCGCAGATCCTTCTTCTTGAAAAAGAGAATGATCTGAATATAGACCAGGATATTTGCTATCGAGTAGGCGAGAAATTCCGTCGGCGCGCTGGTTACACCTCCCAAGTGCATAACAACGACCAGAATAATAATAAAATTACTCCAGGCATTGGAAAGAGAGAACAGCCCGGTCAAATCCGTAACGAACAGCCCGGTCAAGATGGCAAAGAAAGAGAAAACAGAGATGAAAGCGGCACTCTCACGGCTGTCGCCCAACTGCAACATGACCGTGGCCAAAATGGCGCTGATCGCCAAAAAAACCGAAAGTGCCTTTTTCATGGTTCCCCGCGTCCCCGTCTGTCGCTTAATCTTCAAACATGGCGTCTATGTAGGAGTCCGGATTGAATTCCGCGATATCGTCAGCCTTTTCCCCTGTTCCTATATACTTCACCGGTAAACCGACATTCTGCCGTATCGCTATGGCCGCCCCACCTTTGGCCGTGCCATCCAGCTTCGAAAGGAAAATCCCGGTGCAGGCCACGGAATCGGTGAAATGTTTTGCCTGACTCAATCCGTTCTGCCCGGTCGTCGCGTCCAGAACGAGAAGGACCTCATGCGGCGCGTCCGGAATGAGCTTCGATATGACTCGCTTGATCTTCTCAAGTTCATTCATAAGGTTCTTTTGCGTCTGAAGTCGTCCTGCCGTGTCGATAATACACAGATCAGCTCGGGTTTCTATCGCCCTGGCAACCGTTTTGTGCGCGACACTGGCGGGGTCACTCTGTTCCGGACCGGTTACAATCTCGACCATAAGACGTTTCGACCAAATCACGAGCTGGTCAACTGCGGCGGCCCGAAACGTGTCCGCTGCACCCAAGATAACCTTATTGCCCAGCGTTCTCATGAGTTTCGTCAACTTCGCTATGCTCGTCGTCTTGCCACAGCCGTTAACGCCACAGAACAGGATGACCGTGGGCCCCGAGTCCGCAAAATGGATCGGAACCCCCTCCTGTCTCATGAGCGATTTGAATTTCTCCTTTAAAATATTGATAACGTCTTCCTGTTTTACCACGCGACCACGGTAAGAAGAACGCACTTCTTCCACCGCTTCCTGCGCCGCGGCAACGCCCATGTCAGTCTTGATGAGGATCTCAAACAACTCGGTCAAAAAGTCTTCATCGACCAAACGACCTTCTGACTTGAAAAGGTCGCGCACGTCCGTCTTGAACAGGTTAACTGTTTTCGAGAGCCCTGCTTTTATTTTTGCAAAAAAGCCCATATTTATTTAGTCCGTCTATTAATCAATTCTTGTTTGGTATTTTCTAACACGTTTCCCGCCCCGTGTATCACGAATCCGTGTCCGGCGTACCGGAGGTGGTCTCGTCTTCCGAAAGGTTCGTACCGGAATCGGCAGTCGGCCCAAGCTCAGGCGGCTTAACCCGAACACGGTCCAATATGCCATTGATGAACGGCAGTGACTCGCGGTCACTAAATTTTTTCGCCAACTCGAGGGCTTCGTCAATGACGATGGCTTTAGGGGTGCGCCCAATTTGCATTTCGCCAGTCGCCAGTCGCAGAATATTCCGCTCGGCCACTCCCATACGCGAAAGGTCCCAGTTCTTCGAAACGGCCGTTATAGCCTCGTCGATACGGTCACGATTCTCCTGCACATTACGCACAAGGCGCCGCGTGAACGCTACCAGCGCGGTAAGTTCTTTGACCGAAAGAGGTTTCGTCTGGGGTAGTTCATCGTTTACCGGTTCGCCAGCACGAGCCAGAGCCGGGGTATCGTCAGGCGTGACTCCACATGTCAACTGATGTAACTCATTGTAAATAAAGTCATCGGCGTATTCCGAAACCAAACCGGGATTGGTGTCCTCCTGATATAAAATCTGAAAGGCAACCATGCGTGCATAACTGCGGGTGGGAAATCCGCCTGTTTTCTCTACCTCGGCCATGACTTATTTCTTGCCCTTTCTGCCCTTGGACGCGTGCTCACTTTTGGCATGTCCCGCAGACTTGTGTCCACTTCCGGATCCCTTACCCGAAGTGCGGTGCTCGTTATGACGGGGCTTGCCCGCATCCCGCTCCTCTTTGCGAAAGCTTCTGTTACCACGTCCGGAATCACGATTCCTCGCATCATAACTCTTTTTGTCACCACGAGATCCGCCAGGGAGAAACCAGCCGGGGTCGCTGCCTTCGTCCACCTCTTCGAATTCATCCTCGTCTCCATATTCTTCAACCGCGTCAAATTCGCCATTGCTATATCGAAGACTGTTACCTGCCAGGGCCGACTCGGAAATCGTCATGGTTTCTTCCGGCAGAGGGGGCAGACTTTGCAGGAGATCAATCATCTCCAGTGCGGCCTGTGCCGACTCGGCGCCTTTATTGCCCGCCTTCGGGTTCACCACCTTGTCGTGCGTGCCCTCGCTCTGACCACTGCGAACGAGTGCCTGTTCCGTCGTCTCGCAGGTTAAAACGCCAAAAATAATCGGAATGCCGTTCTCAACGCCCATGCGAGCCAGCTCCGAAGAGACAGCGCGATTGATATGGCGGTCGTGACTCGTTTCCCCTTTAATAACACAGCCCAGACACACAACTGCTACATAGTCCTCATCCAAAGCAAATCGTTGTGCCAAAGTCGGAAGTTCAAAGGCGCCGGGCACCCAAGCTACAGTAATCTGCTCCTCAGGAACCCCGCATTCCTGTAATTTACCTAAGGCACCATCCAAAAGTGGCTTCGTTATGCTCTCGTTAAAACGAGCGACAATAATAGCAATCTTACCGTTCTGTGGCGGAACCGGCTTCCCTTCAAATATGTTCATTTGTATTTCACTCCATTCATCATATATATTAAATGTCTGCTCTCGTTCGTTAAGCGTCGCGCTCAAAAGAAGAGCAGTCTGGTTGCATCATTCCATCTTCAGACCCATAAGGAACTCGGCATTCGACTTCGTCTTGCCAAGACGTTGCGTTAAAAATTCCATGGCGTCCACCGGATTCATGTCGTTCAGCATTCTGCGTAGAAGAGTCATACGCTGGTGCTCTTCGTCGGTGCAAATCATCTCTTCGCGTCGGGTACCACTTCGTGTTATATCAATGGCGGGCCAGACGCGTTTGTCAACCAGAGCGCGATCCAGGCGGATTTCCAGGTTACCAGTCCCTTTGAATTCTTCAAAGATGACCTCGTCCATACGACTGCCCGTATCGACCAAAGCGGTCGCAAGAATCGTTAAGGAGCCACCCTCTTCCACCTTTCTGGCGCTGCCAAAGAGTTTTTTCGGTCGCTGCAGTGCGTTGGCATCCACACCTCCGGTAAGGGTTTTGCCCGAATCGGGGCATTCAGTATTCCAGGCCCGGGCAAGTCGCGTTATGGAATCCAGGAAAATCACAACGTCCTTCCCATATTCCACCATGCGTTTGGCCTTCTCCAAAACCATTTCCGAGACCTGAATGTGACGACTGGGCGGCTCATCAAAAGTTGAGCTGACAACTTCGCAATGCGGACCCTTGATCTGACGCTCCATGTCGGTCACTTCCTCCGGACGCTCATCAACGAGCAGCATGAAAACATAGCTCTCCGGATAGTTCGTTAAAACAGCTCTGGCAATTTTTTGCATGAGAATCGTTTTACCGGCCCGAGGCGGACTGACAATCAGCCCTCGCTGACCAAAGCCAAGTGGAACAACTAAATCGACGACCCGCGTACTCATTTCACCGTCCGCGGTCTCCAGCACAATACGCTCGTTCGGGTGCATCGCGGTTAAATTGTCGAACAGGACTTTTTGCCCCAGCAGGTTGGGGTCTTCCCGATTGATGGCCTCGACGCGTAGCAGAGCGAAGTACCGTTCCCGCTCCTTCGGCGGCCGAATCTGACCGGAAATGGTAAGTCCGGTCCGCAGACCAAAACGGCGTATTTGGCTGGGAGATATGTAAATGTCGTCGGGACACGAGATATAATTGAAATCGGGACTCCTCAGGAATCCGAATTCGTCGGGAAGAATCTCCAGGGTCCCTTCTCCAAACATAAGTCCGCTCTTGCGTATCCGCTCACGCAGAATGCGGAACATGAGGTCGTTACGCACTTCACCCTCGACGGTTGAAAGGTCTTGCGCCCTCGCTTCGGCGACCAGGTCCTGCATACTCATGTTCTGCAAGTCCGCAATGAACGAAATGCGGTCCTTATCGGCCGGATTATTGGGATCCACTTCCGTCTCCACCTCGGGTACCGGCGGCTCTTCCGACCCGCTGGGCCCGGAAACATGCCAACCCTGCTTCTCTAACGCCAACTGCTCGGCTAAGGTAATCGGTTCACCGCGCCGTCCCCGAGCCCCGGTCTGCGGTTCCAGCTCCTCGCGGTAGAAGCCTTCTCCGGATCGACGGCGTATATAGTCGCTCATCGGGCGAGAG
Source organism: Planctomycetia bacterium (assembly GCA_030539295.1). Classification (GTDB taxonomy): domain Bacteria; phylum Planctomycetota; class Planctomycetia; order Pirellulales; family Thermoguttaceae; genus JAUNBG01. Next base: position 114,138 of record JAUNSJ010000002.1, read on the forward strand.
TACGATTGATTTGTGCCCTCACCCCTGTCGTTCTGGTCGCCGTCGGGAGAACCGGAGTAGTTGTATTGCTCATTCTGGGCGTGCCAAGACGGCTTCTGCCGCCACGGACGTGCGTTCCGGTCACGCCAGCCGCCACGGTCAGAACGGTCATCACGCGGTCCTCGATAATCCTGGTCCTCCCGGTAACCCCGGTTATCCCGCATACCACGGTCCCGATAGTCCCGGTCTCCATAACCCCGATTACCCGAGTCACCAGAACCTTGTTGACCCTCGTCTCGATTGCCCAGACGTCCGTCATTACGATTCTCACGCCAGGGACGCTCATAACGCCGACCCCGATGCCCATAATCCTCGTTGCCCTGCTCCTCATTACGCGGACTGCGGTCATAACGTGAATTGTCCAGCAGACTTCGTCCCTTAGTCCAGATACTGTCGCCGCGGTGTCGCTCCTGATAGTCGCGGGCAATCTTGTCGTCTGCGGTTTTGTCGTCCGACGTCCTGTTCTCGTCTTCAGAAGTGACCGCCGGTGCGGGGGAGCGGCGCGAACGTCGTGCCCGAATCGGCTCTGGGTCAATAGGACCTTCACTCGCAGACTCTGCGGCGCTTGACACTGCCTGGCCCGAATCCTGCTGATTCGGGGTTTCCGCGGAAAAGGCGTCCAATTCCGACTCGGCACCAAAGATGCCTTCTCCAAAAGCTGTCTTTTTCTTTCGTAACGATTCCTTGGCCATAATTGTCTCTCTCTTGGATTTTCAATAAGGTGAGTGTTGGGGAATACAGCAAAAGCAAAAAAAGGGAGGGTGTAACACAAATCTTTTTTGCGTGCGTTCGTTAATTTTTGTTGCTATTCATCAGCTTCGTGAAGAGCAACAAAACCTGTTCTCTCATTCTTTCATAACTTCCATTATTGTCAATAACATATTGGGATTTTTTTTCTTTTTCTCCCAAAGAAATTTGACATTTTTCCCGATTTTTGAGTTCTCCCGGGTCCCAACCGCGTATCTGCACCCGTTTTTCACGAACCCGGTCGGAAGCAGCGACGAAAATCACGGCGGTACAAATGCGGTCCAAACCGGCCTCAAAGAGGAGAGGAGCGTCGAGCAGAATCAGGTCGACGCCCAATTCCCGGCCGCGGGAGATTTCCATATCTATATTGCGAGAAATAATCGGATGGGTAAGCGACTCAAGAAAAAGGCGATTCTGCTCCGCCTCGGGGGTCGCGCCGAAAACCAAACTGGCAATTTTGGCACGGTCAAGAGTACCGTTCCTCCGAAAGCAGGATTGACCCCAGCGGTCTACAATGGCCTCTTGCACGTGCGGCAGAGTCAGGGCCTTACGACCCAGTGAATCTGCCGAAACCAGAAGCGAACGGGTCAACGACGCAAGCTGTTGCGCAACGGTACTCTTACCGCTTCCTATACCACCGGTCAGGCCAAACACAGGCGTGTCCCAGCCAAACGGCGCGTTCTCGGCGGGACACGGAGGCGAACTGGAATTATCCGAATCAGTCATGCGAATTAACCACGAATCTGCCGAATAATCTTGCGGGCATCAGCCGCGTTTTTGGTAATCGCCGTCCAATCGCGTGCGGCGATCAGCTTACGCGGAGCTATCCAACTACCGCCCGCCGCCAAGATATAAGAGGCGTTCATGTAGTCCGGCAGATTGACCAAAGTCAGTCCACCCAAGGGGAGAAAACGGACCCCCAAATGAGCGTAAGGTGCTTGAATGCTCTTGAGATACGAAAGACCACCGAGCGGCTCACTCGGAAAGAACTTCACGTTCCGGCAGCCGTAGGAGAGTGCCAGTTCCAGTTCGGACGGAGTCATAATACCAGGCGCAAACGGGAACTTCAGCCGCATTGCCTCGTCCATAACGCCACGCTGTAAGCCGGGAGAAACGCCAAAGGCAGCGCCGGCGTCCTGCGCCTGTTGGACCTGCTCCGGAAAGATGATCGTTCCGACGCCCGCTAACATATCAGGCACATCGCGGCGAATCGCTTCCAGGGCACCCAGAGCGGCGTCCGTACGCAGCGTTAATTCCATAACGTCGACCCCGCCTTCCAATAAGGCTTTCGCACACGGAACCGCATCTTCCACACGATCCATAATCAGTACGGCAACAAGTCCGCAATTGGCAATTCGATCCACGATAGTTGAGTTAAATATGGTCTGCATAACAATCTCAAAATGGTTAAGGATTAGGGAAAGTCAATATTCGCTGACTTTCCCCATTAAATAACAGCGGCAATGGGGGCAGATGCGATAACCGGAATCAATCTCCCAATCGCACTGCGGACAAATCTGTGTTTTTGGGGTCGGGGCCGCCGCCTTCGTACGCCCTAAAACGAAATCCTGCGGGTCAGGGGGTATGGCCCCCGGTGGCGTGTCTGCCTTACGTAACTCCTCGCCTATGCCAAGAATGCGTAAGATGGAACTCTCGGAGCAACCGACGGCCTGAACCGTTGGTATTTCTACTTTCGCTCCACATGCGGGACAACTGGCCGATGTTCCCGCCCGGCTTTCTTTCGCGGCCAGCCGATGTCCATTCGGACAGGTAAATTTGATGGCCATGACTCTTGACTCCTTGTGAATTCTTGTAACGCCGATTCGTCTTGCTCGCTATGAATCTTCATACGCGCGAGGGCCGGCAGTTACTCCTCCACTCTTGATACTATTATTACAATTATAAGTGAAATAATATTTGATCGAGTCGGATACGCCCGCTCTGGTCACTCACACCTCTTTGGCCTCGGCCTTGCCCGGAAGAAAAAAACGTTACGGCCTTCCTCTTCCGATACCCATTTTCATTATACCTCTTTTTATTCTGGTTTTCCAGTTCAGTTCCCCCTTTTTTTCTCATTTTTTTACTTTTTTCCCAAAAAAATACCCGAGCCTTACAAAATCCGTTTTCTGAACGTTGATTTCAGTGTAGTAAACAATCAATACGCATTCAAAAATAGGTATTCTATTACAAAATACCTTTTGTGCTTGGTATTCCCTCCTGCCTCGGGTCTTGCTCGACCGCGCAACGTAGCGCTCGCCCAGCACCTTTGAACAGAGCTTCCGCAATATGATGGCCATTCATTCCGTATCTTAAATTCATATGTAAGGTTACTCTCGCATTATAGGCAAACCCCTGCCAGAATTCGTGCACCAAATCCAGGTCAAACTGCCCTGTCGTCTGACATGGGAAATCCACTTTGAAGACGAGGTACGGACGTCCCGAAAAATCCAGGGCTACTTCCGCCAGGGTTTCATCCATGGGCAAGAGAAAGAAGCCATATCGGTAAATCCCTTTTTTATCGCCCAGCGCCTCGTCAAAGGCCTGGCCCAAAGCAATTCCAACGTCTTCGACCGTGTGATGCCCGTCCACTTCCAAGTCGCCCACCACCTTAAGGTCCAAATCAAAATGTCCGTGGGCCGCGAACAGGGTAAGCATATGGTCGAAAAACCCAATGCCTGTCTCAATGGTCGAGTTCCCTGTTCCGTCCAGATTGAGTTTCAAGGAAATCCTCGTTTCTTTCGTGTTTCTTACCAGAGTAGCGGTTCTTGACATAATCTTTTTTCCTTCCTGAACTTCCGTTTGTTATTGTTTGTTGTGCGCAGTAACAACCGGTTCGGTTTCGTTAAGTGCCCGTTCGACAAGAGCCAAACAGGCCCTCGTCTGCTCTTCTGTTCCGACGCTAATGCGTAGCCCGTCGCCCCAACCGGCATAATTCATGTAACGGACAAGGTAACCATGCCGTTTGAGGAATTCATAAATGGCTTTGTGAGAAACGTTTTTGTCGCGATGGACGTTCCAGGTAAAATTCGCGCAGGAGTCGGGAACGAGGAACCCGAGTTCCCGCATGCGCTGGGTAAGAACGGCGCGATTGGCGAGTATTTTTTTAAGGTTCTCCTGCCGCCAGGCCTGGTCGCGCAGGGCAGCCGTCGCACCGGCTATGGAGACGGCGTCACAATTGTAAGAATCCTTGACTTTAGCCAACTCATAAACGAGGTCCGGGTGAGCAATCAAGTAGCCGAATCGCAAGCCGGCCAGTGAGTAGGCTTTGCTTAAGGTGCGAGTAACAATAATGTTAGGGTTGCTTTTGACGAGTTCGACGCAATGGGAAGGCGCGAAATCGGCGTAGGCTTCGTCGACGACCAAAGGGCAGGGTAGTGTCTTGGCGAACGCGGCAATCTGCTCTTGGGGAATCATGGTCCCGGAGGGTGAATTCGGATTGGGTAGAAAGACGAGGCGAAGAGGAGGAGCGGGCGTACGGAGCGGACTGTCCGGACTAGAGGCGTCCGCAGGAAGTCCGAAATAGGGGGGGAGCGTCCAGTCGTCCCGAAAGCGAATCTCTTCGCAAGCGGCGCCCTGGATCTCGGCCAGAGATTTATATAAGATGTAGCTTGGACAGGCCATGCGTACAAGTTCGCCGGCCCCGACAAAGGTCCGGGTAAGTATCGTGAGGATATCGTCGCTCCCGTTCCCGCAGAGGAACCAGTCGGGGGTCAGGTCGAAGAGTTCGGCGGCCGCCTCTCGAAAGGGTTGGCCCATGGCATTCGGATAGCGCGACAGACCCACTTCGCCTGCCTGTCGCATTGCCGCATAGACTTTCTCTGAAGCACGATAGGGATTTTCGTTCGTGTTAAGCTTAACCGCTTCGTTACCCTTCGGTTGCTCGCCGGGTACGTAGCCGCCCATTGCCTTGATTTCAGGTCTTACAAAATCCATGCCCTAACTCCTTTTCCCGGCTGGCGTTCTAAAACCAGCGCCCGGACGCGGACCCAGTTTGGCCAACGCGTATTCTTCCACCTGTTCCGGAACTTCGAAAAACTGGTCATGAACAAAATTATCTTCATACTCGCAGTTTTCCGTCGTGTAATCGCGGCATATCTGCGGCCGGGTTTCGTACTGCCCGCACATGTTATCATCTCTTAAATTCCGGCATTTCGTCATGACGAGAAGGTACCACGTGCCGTCGGAAACGAAAACCGTTGCCCGGTCGTGCAGAATAAACCACCGCACGAAATCATATTCCCGCCAAGTCTCCGGAGTATCAATTGGCAGAGCGAAATACCGGCAGCATTTGGCGGCACAAAACTCGCACAAATTCGCCTCTTTCGGCAGGTCTTTGCGTCGAGGCCGACCTGTCGGTACGGCCCTTGTCTGTTTGTCTGGGGTGCTTTGTGACATTATTATTCATTGTGTTTCAGGTTCGCTTGCAGTCAAAACCAGGCCACGCAGTCTGGGAAAAACGCCAAGTCTCATGGTACACGACAGCCCGCATTATATCATTTTCCCGGATTTGTTTAACAAGGCCGGACCAAAAAAAGGCTAAAAGGAGGCTTTTTTTTGCAAAAATTTTACCTTTTAGCCCTGTAAAGCCTTGTTTACGCTTGACTTCCCGGGGAAAAGGAAGTAAAATTACTTATTCTGTCGTTTGCCTGGTAAGTTTCTCGTTGAGACTTCGTTGCGAATGCGTCGCGTTAGCAGGCCCTTTGGCACAATCGCGACCGCGTCAGACGACTGATACCCCGAACCCCTCCCCCACGGCTGCACCCCCATGACAACGCCCAACCTGACCGATAAAACCGTCTGTGTGCTTGATGCGCACGGAATCTTGTACCAGGTCTTCCACACCATGGGCGAAATGTCGTCGCCGCAAGGGGAAGCGACCGGCGCGGTTTACGGCTTCGTTCGCGACCTGACGACGGTCTTTACAAAAGTACCTTTCGACTACATTTTTTGTGCCTTTGACCTGCCGGGCAAGACCTTTCGTCACGACCTCTATTCGCTCTACAAGGCGAACCGGGAGTCCATGCCACTTGACTTGCAGGCCCAGCTCGACTACGTGCGTCAGTTCCTGCCGGCGTTAGGGATCACCCCTTTGGGACTGGCCGGGTACGAAGCCGACGACCTGCTGGCAACCGTGGCCGCACAGACAACGCAAGCGGGCGGTAACTGTGTTCTCGTGACGAGCGATAAAGACGCCCGTCAACTTCTGACAGAAAAGGTGAGCCTGTACCAACTGCGAAAAGAGCGTTACTACACAGACAAAGAACTGCTCGACGACTGGGGTATTACCCCGGAACAGGTTTTGGACTACCAGACCATGGTTGGCGATGCGACGGACAATATCCCCGGGATTCCGCTTGTGGGTCCGAAGACGGCGTCCGCTTTGCTGAAGCAATACGGTTCTCTCGACGGCGTCTACGCGCATCTGGCGGAATTAACGGGGAAAAAACGGGACAATATCGCCGCGTCGCGAGACCAGGCGGGCATTAGTCGGCAGCTTGTTACGCTCAAGCGTGATGTCCCGATTGATATTCCCTGGACGGAGGGCCTGTTTCGTGGAGTGGACCCTGTCCGTCTCCGTGAGTTGTGCGAGTATTTTGGTTTTCGGAGTCTCTTTGCCAAATTCGATGCCATTGCGAAGCAATTCGGAGAAATTCATTTGGAACCTGACCCCGCGCGTAAGTACGCCGGTACGACCAGACGGCAGTCTTCCGCGTCGGTCGAGAAGAGCGATTCCTACGGAGAACTGCCGCTGTTTGCCGCGCAAGGGGGAGAAATGTCCGAGTCGGAGTCACCATCGGGGCCGCCGCTGGCTGAATCGATACAACGTCTTTTGAACCGGGAATCCGACCGGCATCGCCTCCTGCTGGACCTGTCGCAGAGGTATCCCCGTGCCGTTGAGAGATGGCCCAATATGGCGTATCATTGTGTCGATTCCAATGAGGCGCTGGACCGATTTTGTGCCCTCCTGGCAAAGCAAAAGTTGGTCAGTATTGATCTGGAAACGACCGACAAGCGTCCCCGTTTCGCGAAAGTCGTGGGGTTGGCGTTCTGCTTTGAGAACGATCGGGCGTGGTATATTCCGGTGCAGGGTCCGCTGGGAAGTCCCATGCCGGACCCGAGCTATACGTGGGCATGCCTGACACCCTTTTTGGAATCGCAGGATCTTCTTAAGATTGGTCAGAATATAAAATACGATACCATTGTTCTTCGCGCACGCGGGGTGTCCCTCAATGGTGTTGTTTTCGATACCATGGTGGCCGACTATTTATTGCGAGCGGGAGAGCAGAGTCACAATCTCGACTCCATGGCCGAAAATTATCTTCAGCACGAGACGATCCCGATCGAAAAACTTATTGGCACGGGTCGTCAGCAAAAGAACATGCGGGACATTTCCGTGGAGCAGGTGAGCGAGTACGCGGGCGAAGATGCCGCTGTTCCCTGGCTGCTCTTTCCCTGGCTGCTGGCCGAGCTTAAGCGAGACCCAAACCTTCTGCGACTCTTTGCGGAACTGGAAATGCCGTTGATCGATGTGCTTGTGGAAATGGAATTCGAAGGAATCGCCATTGACTCGGCTTTCTTCAAAGAAGTGGTCACCCGCTTTACCGATCGGCTCGCGGCTTTGGACGAAAGTATCCGCAGTGAGGTCGCTCTGGTTGATGCAGACCCGAACTTCGCCGCAGGCTTCAACTTGCAGTCGCCTCAGCAGTTGCAACGCGTCCTGTTCGACGATCTGAAATTACCGGTCTTGAAAAAGACCAAGACCGGCAGGAGTACCGACATCGAGGTACTCGAAGGCTTGGCCCGTATTCATAAGCTTCCGGAGAAGATTATCGAGCACCGGCAACTCTCCAAACTGCTGGGGACCTATGCCAGTCCGCTGCCTCTTATGGTAAATCCGGATACTCACCGCATTCACGCGTCGTTTAACCAGGTGGTGACCGCGACTGGTCGGCTTAGCTCAAGTGACCCCAATCTTCAAAACATTCCTGTTCGTTCGGAAGAGGGGAAACTGATACGGACCGGGTTCGTCCCCGACGCCGCGAACAATTTCACGCGGTTGCTCTCTTTCGACTACAGCCAGGTGGAACTGCGTGTGCTAACCCATTTTTCAGGTGATGCGAATCTGATAAAAGCGTTCGAGAACGATGAAGACATACACACCCACGTCGCGTCCAATCTGTTCCACGTGCCGTCTGATGAAGTCACGGCGGAAATGCGTCGTAAGGCGAAAGCGGTCAACTTCGGACTGGTCTACGGTCAGTCGGCATTTGGCCTGGCTCGAACGATTGATATTTCGCGTGAAGAAGCGGCGGTCTATATAGACTCCTTCTTCCGAACCTACGAATCCATTAAAGTTTTTTTTGAGAAGGTACTTGCCGACTGTCATCGTTTGGGTTACGTTCAAACATTGTTCGGTCGCAAGCGTCGAATCGAAGGGGTTCGCGCGGTGCGTTCGAACCAGCAGCTTACCATGCCGGAACGAACGGCCATCAATACGGTCATCCAAGGCACGGCCGCCGACCTCATGAAACTTGCCATGGTACGCGTCTGGCAGCGACTCTACCATAAGGAAAAAGTCGCGCCAAGTCAGGCTCGCCTCTTGCTACAGATACACGATGAACTCGTGTTCGAGACCGTTGCCGACCTGGCTCCGGTTCTCTCGTCCTGGGTTGTTGAAGAAATGGAACTCGGTCAACCGCTCATTGTGCCGCTCAAGGTCGATTGCGAGTCCGGGGCCAATTGGGGAGCGTTTGCATGACCCGTTTTTCTTCGACTGCCTCATGTTCAACTGCTAATGATGCGGAGTCGTGTCCGCATTCTTTTGGCAGCGTAAGATGGAATTCACGCCCTAGCTGTGTCCCGCGACCTGCCTAACCAACCCGGGCGTCTGAAAGACCGCCCAAACTCAATACCGATCGACCTGATTCCTCTGGTTCGCCTCGCGGTGCGACAGAGAGAAGACGGAGTGGTCGGTACCATACCCCTAACCCACTGCCATGCAACGATTTATTTTGCTGTTTGTTTCCGTGCTCCTGCTGTTCGGCTCCTCTTTCGTGGCCGGTCAGGAAGTGATTTTCGAGGATAAATTTGAAGGCAATCTCCGGCCCGGCTGGAATTGGCTTCGTGCCAATCCGGCCTGTCAGCGGTTTGGCAGTGACGGTTTGGAGATACGAGCGGAGCCGTTTGCCGAGAATGCGGCACGCAACGTATTGGCACGCCGGGTCGACTTCCTGGGTAAAGGGCCGGTACGAATTGAGACACGCCTATCCTGTATAAAGCGCCCAGTCCAACAGTATCAGCAAAGCGGACTGTGCTGGATGCAAAACGGACAGGTCGTCTTTAAGCTGGTCTATGAACTGGTCGACAATCAACTATTTATCTTTCCCGGTAAAGTCCCGATCGACTCGGACTCTGCCACGTTGCGGCTAACGCTTAATGGTGACGATCTGGTTGCCGAGTTTCAGGCGGGAAATGAGTCCGGGTACCGCCGTGTCTATGAAGGGAAACTGACCGGCAGTAACGACGACGAAATCAGTCTGCAGTGTTGGAATGGCCCGGAAAACGACGAGCACTGGGTCCGGTTTCGGTATTTCCGCGTCTACAAAGCGGAGGATTAATACGGGATATGGGAGTGACTGCTTGCAGGTCACGACCCAAACAATAACGAAAAACAAGAACCACCCACAATGTACCACCTTGCGCTTCGCTGTGCTGCCCTTACAGGCCGCCGGTTCTTGGCGATGATGGGTAAATGGCAAATCCATCGCAGATTGGCGGTGCTGTGCTTCCGTTTTCGTTGTTGCTGGTTCCCGACCTGCGAGCAGTCGGGAACGCGTGAGCAGGCCCTCCCTATCATCGCAAGAAAGTTTGGCACGCACCCGCGGCTAATTATTCGGGGTTCACCCCTCTTCCCTTTTCATGACAAACATGTAAAATTGACATAAGATATAAAGAATGGTTATTTTTGGCCGCTGCCCCGGCAAGAGGAGTTGGTTAGACCATTTGAGTGAATGCAAGGTCAGTTTTATATTGTCTTTGTATTTTATACAGTATGCCCAAGTAATGTAAATTAACACAAAAAAGGAAGAATTTCATGCAAACGCCCCTTTCGAGTCCCCAAAAGAAAGACACGTCGATTAAAAAGGTAGCCATATTGTTCTCCGGCGGACCGGCTCCGAGTGCGAACGCGGTCATTGCCAGTGCGGCCACCTGCTTCGCACGAGCGGGGATTGAGATTTACGGTATGAAAAATGGCTATAGTCACTTGGTAGACTTTCAGTCGGACAAGCCACTGGTGGAAGGCCAGGACTACGTTCGGCTTGACAAGATGAATTTAGAGGGGATGCGAACCGCACAGGGAATTTGCATAGGCACGGCACGAGCGAACCCCGGTAAGGCGCTCAAGACGCACACGGATCTGGCTGACGAGGTCAAGACGGCACCCATGATGACGGTCTATAATGCTTTGAATTCGCTTGGGATCGATGCCCTGATTTCTATCGGGGGCGACGATACCCTGACGACGGCGGCGAAGTTCAAGCTGTTTATGGACAAGATGCCGGAAGGACAAAAGCGTATAAAAGTCGTGCATTTGCCGAAGACGATCGACAATGACTACGAAGGAATACCGTTTACATTTGGCTATTTCACGGCGGTCGAGCTGCTGTCGAAACAACTTCGGAATCTTCTGGCGGATTCGGAGGCGGCCGGTGGCGGTTTTGTCTGTCAGCTTATGGGTCGCAAAGCGGCCTGGTTGGCGTACGGGGCTGCCGTGGCTGGCGAGGCCAGTCTGGTCATTGGTCTGGAGGACGTTCCGGAGGAATGGCAAACGACTGAAGAGACGCTTGACCCGGAAACAGGCGACGTTATGCTCGACGACCATGGCAAGCCGCTTATGCGAATGGTCTTTGATATTAAGAAGATAGTTGACCATTGCGTGGACGTCGTTCTGGCGCGGGAAGCGGAAGGGAAAAACGCGTTCGTCGCTGTGATTTCGGAAGGTTTGGCCGAATATCTTCCGCTGTCGGAAATTAAAATGTGTGTCTCGGACGACGAATATCGTTCGCTCAAGCCGGACACGTTTGGCCATTTCCCGGTCTCCCAGCTGAAGTACAGCAGTCGACTTGGCCGTCTGATTGCGGAAGAATACAAGCGTCGTACCGGTCGTAGTCGCAAAATCGTCGGTCTTCAGTTCGGTTATGAAGTTCGCTGCAACGCGCCGACCGCGTTTGATGTTATTCTCGGAAGTCAAATCGGAGTCGGGTGTTATCGAGCGCTGTGCGAACTGAATTTGAACGGCGTTATGATCTCCGTTGCCGGTACAATGAATCTGACGTATCCGACGTTTGAAGAATTGATTGCCATGGAAAAGCTTCGCGCTTATGCCCGACCGATTGCCGTTGGCAGTGATATGCACCAGCTTGCCCGATATCTGGAAGCCTGGGTCTGATTAGTTGTGATGTCTCTTGTGGCGGAACCGGTCCTGTCCGGTTCCGTCCCTGTTCTTGCTTTCCGTTTACCTGTTACCCCCGCCCTAAATTCATTTATCAGAGAGGTTACGTGATATGAACACCAAACGTCCCGGCTTATTTTTTTGTTTTGTTTTCCTTGCCTTATTGTCTGCCGCGTCCGTCTTTGCGATTGACAATCTTCGCGTTCCGGCAACGCCGTTGGTCGTCCATGACCCGTATTTCAGTATCTGGTCATTTTCCGACTCTCTGACCGAAACGGAGACGCAGCATTGGACAGGCACCCCGCACCCGATGCATGCTATGGTGCGAGTCGGCGAGCAGACGTGGCGCTTGCTCGGAGCGGAACCGGCGGACGTACCGGCCTTGCCGCAAACGGCGAGTGAAATCACAGCGACTGGGAGTCGTTTCCTGTTCGAAAACGAACAATTTGAAGTCCGTTTGGCGTTCCTAACGCCGACGATTCCGACGGACCTGGAACTGCTCTCGCGTCCGGCGACGTACGTAAGAGCGGATGTGCGTCCGAAATCGGACTTTCAGGGAGCGGTGGCCTTTTATTTCGACGCCGGCGGTGAGCTTGCGGTCCATGCAAAAGATCAACAGGTAGAGTGGTCACGTTTAGCGATCGAAGACGCGGAAGCCATTCAGATGGGTACCGTCTTGCAAGAGGTACTTCAGCGGAAAGGGAACGACGTTCGTATTGATTGGGGGTATTTGATGCTCTCGGTTCCGGATGACGAACGTCTGTTTGATTCGCTCAAGACGAGTGCGGAATCCCATCTTGTTGCTGGCAACGGGAATGACCTGCGTCTTGAGTTTGCCCAGACGGGTCGCATCGCTGCCAAGGAGGATTACCAAGCCCCAGTGACCGTGGAGGAGGGTAACCCTGTGCTGGCCTGGTCCTGTTCCTGTGCGGAGCCTATGAAGAGCATAAATCCCTTTTCTCTCATTTTGGCCTATGATGATTTGTTCAGTGTGAACTATTTTGGTGAGCAGCTCCCCTGCTGGTGGAAGCGAAATGGAAAGTCGGGGGCAACCATGCTGGAAGAGGCGTGGGACGACTATTTTCCGGAAGTCGATGATCAGGGGAATCATGCCAAGACGATAGAAGATCAATGTCTGGAATTTGACCAGAATATGGAAGAGGAACTTCGTCAGCGAGGTGGCGAGAACTACGTTGCGCTCTGTTCTCTTGCGTGGCGACAGGCATTCGGTGCGCAGAAACTCGTTGCGGATAAGAGCGGTCGTCTCCTCATGTTCAGTAAAGAGAATTTCAGCGGCGGCTATATAGGGACGGTGGACGTTATGTATCCGTGCAGTCCGATTCTGCTTTACTACAATCCGCAACTTATGAAGGCCACGCTGGATCCCATTTTTGATTATGCGGCCAGTGGTCGGTGGCCGTGGCCTTTTGCCCCGCATGATTTGGGTCTCTATCCGCAGGCGTTGGGCCAGCATTACGGCGGAGGCGAAAAGACGCAGGAGAATCAGATGCCGGTGGAAGAATGCGGCAATATGATTTTGCAAACGGCGGCTTTGGTTCTGCGTGAGAATGATCTTGATTATGCCCGTGCTAACTGGAACTGCTTGTCGCAGTGGGCTGCCTACCTTCTGGAGAAAGGCTTTGACCCGGAAAATCAGCTCTGTACCGATGACTTCGCCGGGCATTTGGCCCATAACGTGAACCTGTCGGCCAAGGCCATTATTGCCTTGGGTGCCTATTCCAAAATGGCAGAACTGCTCGGAGAAAAAGAACTGGCGACTCGCTACCGCCAGGAAGCGGAGGCGTGCGTTGCCCGCTGGGTTAAGGAAGCCGATGCGGGAGACCACTATCGTTTGGCTTTTGACCAGCCGGACTCCTGGAGCATGAAATACAATCTGATGTGGGACCGTGCTCTTGATCTGAATCTCTTTCCGGAAAGCGTTATGGCAACGGAGATTAACTGGTATAAAAAGGTAAGCCAGGCCTACGGCCTTCCGCTGGACAATCGTTCTCTGTATTCGAAAAACGACTGGATACTCTGGATTGCTGCCATGACGGATAATCAGGAAGATTTCAATTTTTTGGTCGACCCGATTTTGGAGTACGTCAAAGCGTGTCCCGACCGTTGTCCGCTTTCCGACTGGTATTGGACCGATTCGGCAAAGGTTCAGCAATTTCGTGCCAGAAGTGTCGTCGGTGGATTTTGGGCTCCCATGTTGACCGAAAAGAAATAATAGTATATTTGTGAATTTAAAGAGTATTTGACAGCAAAGTTTAAAAGGGGAAAACCATGAAGAGAATCTTTCTTTACGCAGTTGTGGCCTTGTGTACAATACTGGTCGCGCAAAAAGTGCAAGGTCAGGAACGTGCGGTTCCGGATGCGGCCATTACGCCGTATGACCTGACCGTGGAGACTATGCCGAATCCGGTGGGACTGGATGAGCCGGCGCCGCGACTGGCCTGGAAATCACAGGCCGTCTCCGAAAATTCCTGGAATCACAAGCAGACGGCGTACCAGGTTCTTGTCGCCTCAAGCTGGCAGAAACTTGCGTCCGATGAGGGTGACCTCTGGGACAGCGGCAAGATCGACTCGGAGGATTCTATTAATATTGCCTATGCGGGAATGCCTCTTGGTTCGTCGCGTCAATACTGGTGGAAAGTGCGGGTCTGGGATGAGAATGGCAAGGACTCGGCCTGGAGTGACCCCGGACACTGGATTACCGGCATTATGACCGCTGACGACTGGCACGCGAAATGGATCGCGCAGCCGGAGGAGTATCGCGCGGATTACGATTTAACGAATGCCCGCTGGATCTCTCTGGATAATGGGGAAAAAGATGCCTTCGTCGTCCGACGGGAATTCACCATTGATCAGTCGCAAGAAGTTTTTGACAACAAGGACCTTTTCGGAGTTCTTCGCTATGCAGGCAATAAGCGATTTGAATTGTTTGTGAACGGACACAAGGTTGGCTTCTCAATTGGAATGGTTTTTAATCCGAATCAGCTTCGTGCCCTTGACATTAGCGAGTACCTGGTGCCGGGCAATAATGTCGTGGCGGCTGCCGTTACAAACGACGGTGAGGATCCGTCGGGCTTTCTGGCAAACGTGGAATTGCACCTGCTTGATAAAAGTGGCAATGAAGAATCGGAGCAAGATACGCGTCGCGGTACCCCTTTGCCGGCATTCTTTACGCTCAATACGGATGAAAGTTGGTCCGTGGCACCCGAAGGGAAAACGAATTGGAACACGCTTGGCGACCAGGAATCCGCATGGGCTGCTGCCTCGGTTCTGTTTGCGGCCGATGACGGGCCTTGGGGAAAAGTGCGTCGACATACGGAATCTGTAACGCCGCGTTTTCAGAAAAAATTTACGCTTACGAAAGATGTTCTCTCGGCGACCCTGAACATAACAGGAGTTGGTTATTATGAAGCCTCGCTTAACGGGCACAAGATAGGCGATAAGGTTCTGGACCCGGCCCCGTCGAAATTCAATAAAACAGTATACTATTCCACGTACGACCTGTCGGAGGAAATGATTGCCGGCATGGGTCAGGAGCAGGAACTCGATGTACTCGTTGGCCACGGCTGGTACGACATGAGGACGATAGCGACGTGGAATTACGATGCGTCCGACTGGCGGTCCTTCCCACGTATGATTGCCCAGCTTGATGTCGTTTACGAAGACGGGACAGCGGAGTCGATTATTTCCGACGAGAGTTGGACTTTTGCAACGAGTTCTCTTGTCTATGACTGCATACGCCAAGGCTGTATTATTGATGCTTGCGCTGCGAGCGAGAAGAAGATATTGGGACAGGCAGTGTGCGTTGACGGGCCTGGCGGCAAGCTGACCGCATCGTCGTTCCCCGCCTCGAAAATCACCGAAGAATTCCAGCCGAAGAGCATAAGCGAACCGGAGCCGGGCGTTTACGTGGTCGACCTCGGCCGCAATATTGCCGGATGGTGCCGTATTGCAATTAACGGTGCTCACAAAGGCGACGCCGTACGCTTTCAATACAGTGAGCGCGTGTTGGATAACGGTCGACTTGACGCGTACACACTGGCACATCATTTCATGGCCGGGTCAATGAGCAATCTCATTGGTCAGAGAGGATTTTTCCAGACGGATTTCTATCGCTGTTGCGGAGAAGACGGAGAAGTATTCGAACCGAAGTTCGTCTACCACGGCTTCCAATTTGTTGAAATTATCGGGCTGCGCGAAGCTCCCAAACTGGAGGACATAACCGCGTGTATCGTGCATACAGATTTTCAGAAAGCGGGTTCCTTCTCATGCAGTAATGAGTTAATGAACAAGATACAGGCAGCGACGCTTCTTTCCTATCGCGGTAATTATGTGAACAGCTACCCCACCGATTGCCCGCACCGTGAAAAGAACGGCTGGACGGGAGATGCGAATCTCGCGGTGGAACAGGCCGTGTACAACTGGGAGAATACAGCGGCGTATGAAAAATGGATACAAGACCTGCGAGACGAACAGCAGGAGGATGGCAATCTGGCCGCAATCGTTCCGACAGGAGGCTGGGGATATGCCTGGGGTAACGGTCCGGCCTGGGATTCCGCTCTGGTTACAATTCCGTGGACTCTGTATCTGTATCGCGGTGACCTTCGAATCCTGGAGAAGAATTACGAGGCCATGAAAAAATATGTCGACTACATGACGACTCGCGCGACAGACTCACTTGTCTCACACGGTCTGGGCGACTGGGTCCCGGCCAAGACGGAAACGCCTGTCGTGGTAACGTCGACCGGCTATTATTACATTGACACACTCATCGTCGCGCAAACGGCAAAACTCTTAGGCTTGGAAGACGACGCGAGAACGTACTTCGAACTTGCCATGCAGATTCGGAGCAGTTTCCTGAAATCGCAAATAAAGGAAGACGGAACTTGTTCCAACGGGAGTCAGACGGCGCAGAGTACCGCTTTGCATCAGGGGTTCGCGTCGGTACTCGACTCTGCCGAGCAACAAAAGATATTTGACAAACTCGTTGCCGCTATTGATTCGGCGGACAAGCATCTTGACTTTGGAATCTTTGGGTCGAAGTATGTGTACCGCACGCTCAGTGACTTCGGTCGCACGGATCTGGCTTTAACCATGATTTTGCAGCCGAAACGCCCCTGTATGGCTTCCTGGATCAATCATGGCGAAGGAACTCTTTGGGAAGATTGGGGCGACGGCGCCTCGCGAAATCACATTATGTTTGGCGACGTCTCCGCATGGTTCTATCAATCGCTTGGTGGTATTCGTGTGGCAGGTTCCTCGCTTGCCGCTGTCGCTGACCCGGCTGTTGTTCAAACGCATTCGGGTCATCAGGAGCAATTGCCTGCGGAAGTGGTCGCGACAACGTTTACGGACCATTCGAAAGGTTTCAAAAATTTTGTTATTGCTCCCCAATGTCGCAAGAGTGACGTTTCTCCGGATGGTTTCGCACCGATTACCTGGGTCAGCGCGGAAGTCGAGTCTCCTTACGGCCCGGTAAAGTCCGCCTGGAAATGGAACGACGGCATGACGGAACTTACATTGAATGTTACCGTGCCGGTCGGTACGACCGCGAGCGTCATTCTGCCCTTCAAATCCGGTTCGGTTTCGTGTGTTAAGGGGAATCCACAACTCGGAGGAGAAGGGGAACGTGGCACTATGTACCTCGCTGGTTCCGGTAACTATGAATTTATTGTTAAGCCGTAATCGAAATGAAAACTGACAAGATGAACACGGAAGTGACCCGACCTGTCGCGGCCATAACAGGCGCGACAAGCGGGTTCGGTAAACTCTTCGCGCAGCACCTGGCAAAACGTGGGAACGATCTGATTCTCATTGCCAGGCGTGAAGAGATTCTTTTGGACTTAAAAGAGAATCTGACGAAGCACTATGGCGTGAACGTTACGATTCTCGTCGCGGATCTTTCAAAGGAGAACGACTTAATACGCGTTGAAAAGAAATTGATCGAAACGAGCAATCTGTATTGGATGATTAATAACGCGGGCTTTGGCGGGAATCAGGTTTTTCCCAACGTCGATGTGCAGGTGGAAAGTGACATGATACGTGTGCACTGCCTGGCAACCATGCGACTGGCTCGCGCGGCGCTGGTACCCATGACGGCCAATCGTTGTGGTCGGATTATCAATCTTGCTTCGGTTGCCGGTTTCCTGTGCGGAGATGGTGCCGCCGATTACACCGCGACGAAAGCGTATGTTATTACATTTTCCAAATCTTTGCAATGCGACGTTCATCGAAACGGGATTCGTGTTCAGGCTCTGTGTCCGGGCTTCGCTCGGACCGGATTTCACGATGCACCGACAATGTCGACCTCAACGATCAAGCAGGATGTGCCTTGGTTCCTGTGGTTGTCGGCCGATTACGTCGTTCGCTGTTCTCTGCGGTCCATTGAACGACGTTGCTTTTATCGCGTCATATGCATTCCGTCGCTCCTGTATAAAGTTGTCACTTTTTTCGGGAGCGAATGGATTTTTTCACCACTTAGAATTTTGTTCTCACGCGGACGCGTTCGTTAATACCGTCCACGTCTTGAATATATGTGCAATACGATCATAAAGATTGAATTAACGGGAAGAAACAGGAGAAATTCATGAAAAGAATTGCGACGCTCATTTTTGCCATTATTGCGGTTTGTTTCGCCACAATGACGGTCCATGCGGAGGAAAACATGATACGAGGTAAACAGATACTTAAAACAATAGAACTTCCTGCCAATACAAACATTTGGGATGAAGACGTTGATATTGCAAAGCTTGCGCAGGACAACCCCATTTCTGAAAATGAGAAAGAAATGGTTTCCTACTGGTTATTTGTGCCGAGTGACGACGGATTTGCCGAGAATGGCAAATATCCCCTTGTGCTCTTTTTGCATGGTGCAGGTGAACGGGGGCAGAATCCGGAAGCAATAAAAGCGCATGGTCCGCCAAAATTTGTGGAAACGGACCAAGCGAAGAGCTGGCCTTTTATTACCGTGTCTCCTCAGTGTGCAGCGGGAAAATGTTGGTCCAGTGCCCAGCTGAATCTCCTGCTTGATGAAATTGAGAAAACATGCCCTGTCGATGTAACGCGCGAATATGTTACCGGACTGTCCATGGGCGGGTTTGGAACCTGGAAAATGCTCTACGCGTCGCCGGAGCGATTCGCGGCTGCGGCTCCTGTCTGTGGCGGAGTGGCCCCCGAGAAAGCTGCGGCCTTTGTCAATATTCCCGTTCATATCTTCCACGGCGAAGCTGATGGCGTTGTGTCCCCGGCGTGTAGCACGGATATTTTCAATGCTATAACCAAAGCGGGCGGCAAGAAGGTTCTCATTACGACCTACCCCGGGGTCGGCCACGATTCCTGGAATAATGCCTACAATGGCAGCGAACTCTGGGATTGGTTCCTTACGCAGCGTAAATAGTTTTGCGTCGTATTTCATGGTCCTTACACAAAAAGTTAACATTTGCATTTACTAAAGGTTCATTCATGAAAAAGGGAATGTATTCTTCGCTTGCTTTATTGTTGATGGTTGCATGTTTTTCCGTTACGCAGACTACACGTGCGGAAGACGAACCGGTTTCCGTTGAGCAAACAATAAATCTTCAGAGTGGAACATGGTCGCGTGAAGAAAACGCGCTTACTGTTTCGCTCGACGAACAGACGCGTTTCGACGGCCAGCCAACACTCCATGTTGTTCATACCGGAGACAAGGACTGGGCGCTAGCAAGCGACGCACGCATTCCGGTTAAGCCAGGCGACGTGTTTACCATAACGATAACTGGTCTGACAAAGAATATGTACGTCTCTGCCGGGGTTATTCTCCGTTGCGGTGAGGAGGTTCTTTCCTGGGTTTATGGCGGTGCCGAAGTTGAGCGCAATGCGGTTATGCAAAATGTTGAATCGCAATTTGTTATTCCGCACGGGGCCGATAATATTGCGTTTCGCGTTACCGGTAGCGGGAACGGAGAGGCCTGGGTCAACAATGTTCGTCTGACCAGAACCGGTTCCATTCCCGCCCTGGACCTTGACCCGATTACACTTGAAAACAAGTTTCTGCTTCTTGAATTCATTTCCAACGACGGCAGATTCAACGTTACCGACAAGAGAACGGGGAAAACATTTTTTCAACGCGAAGGATCCGGCGTTCTTGTTTCCGATGCGAAACGGACCAAGGACGCAAACGGCCAGGAGCAAATTGAAGCGACTATGATCGAGACTGCCTCCATGCAGGGTTTTAGCACGCTTATTCAACTGGAACAGGAATCGCCGGAAATCGTTGTCCGTCTGTCGGCCCCTCCTGAGATGAAAATGACCAATCGTATCTCCTGGCCGAACGCGTTCGAAAGTCGGGCAGGGGACCGCGTTTTTCTCCCGGTAAATGAAGGCATTTCCTTTCCTGTGGAAGAAGATGCCGATGGGGCCAACTGGACATACAGCTTTGGCGGTCATGGTATCTGTATGTCCTTTTTCGGACAGATAACCGATACTATTGACCCGGCGCAGAGTGATGGCTATCTGGGTATAATTGAAACGCCCGACGACTTTACGTTGGATTTATTTCGTCTTACAAACCGTGAAGATGCGAAACTTCTCATGTTTTCTCCCCATTGGATCGGGCAGAAAAAACTTTTTGGCTACGACCGGGTTCTGCGGTACTGCTTCGCGGACCAAGGGGGATATGTTGCCTTGTGCAAACGCTACCGGGAATACGCCAAAGAGCAGGGACTTGTTGTTCCATTCGACGAAAAGATTAAGCGTAACCCGGCGTTGGCCGATGGTCTTGACTGCCTGATCGGCGCGGCGAATATCTGGTATTGGGAACGCAATAAACTTGAAATGGCAGAGGAATTGAAGAAGGCTGGAATCGACCGTATTCTCTGGAGTTCCGGCGGGTCCGGGCAGGAGATAGCCGCGTTAAATCAAATGGACGGTGTCCTGACCAGTGTTTACGATATTTATCAGGACCTCATGGATCCGGCGCTTATTGAGCAGACGGCTGCGAAGCATGCGCAAGGGAGCTGGCCCCAGGAGGCCTGGCCCCACGACGTCAACTGGTCTGATGCGGACGGCTCATATCGCACCGGCTGGACGATTGAGGCGGCTGACCGTACCAAGCCCAATATTCCCTGTGTTGTTCTCTGCGATCGCCAGGCAATTCCCTATGCAAAAAATCGTATTTCAAAAGAACTGCAAGAGATTCCTTACCGTGCGCGATTCCTCGACACGACGACGGCGTCGCCCTGGCAGGAATGCTGGTCCCCTGACCATCCCATGACACGGACCGAGGGAAAATTCTGGAAAATGAAATTACTTGAATTGATTGGCAAGGAGTTTAATCTCGTTTGCGGTTCCGAAACGGGCCACGAAGCCAGCGTCCCCTACTGCGATTTCTTTGAAGGCATGATGAGTTTGGGGCCGTATCGTGTTCCGGATTCCGGCCGCGATATGATGCGAATCTGGGACGAAGTTCCCGAGAATCTCGCGAAATATCAGGTGGGGCCGGAGTATCGACTTCCCCTTTGGGAACTGATTTATCACGATTGTACGGTCTCCTACTGGTACTGGGGTGACTATAGTAACAAGTTGCCGGCTGTCTGGTGGAAGCGTGATTTGTTCAATGCTCTTTATGGCGTGCCTCCAATGTACATGTTTTCATGGCACGACTGGAATACGCAAAAAGAGAAATTTGTTGCCAGTTACAAAATAGCCGAGCCTGTATCCCGCATGACAGGCCGCGTTGAAATGACGGACCATCGCATCCTTACCCCAGATCGACTGGTCCAGCAGACAACGTTCGCCAATGGCTGTCGCGTAACCGTCAATTTTTCTGACTCGCCCTATGCGTGCACGGATGGCCAGAATGTTGCTCCGCGCGGTGTGCGTATTGAGCAGTAGGTTGCGTTTCTCACACGTTAGGTAGACAGTTCGGTTTCCGGTACTATTGCCTAACGACTCTGTTAAGACGTTCCCCAAAGAACGAAAATGAATAGGGGAAATTTTCGAATAGAGAAAAGTGCAGGCGCAAAAGAAATCGCCGCAAGGCTTGGTCCCTCGCGGCGATTATCTTTCTTGGCCGGTCATAACAGCAGCCGTTACATGACAGCAGCTGTCATTTGTCAGTCGCGGCCTCTTCCTGTTCCGCGGACGCGTTCTCGTCGCTGGAGGGATCGGAAGGAACCTCTTCGGATGACGGCTCCGCTTCGGCGCTGTCTTTGCCGGCATCATCGTCCGCTTCTGTATCGGCAGACTCACTCTCGTCCTGACTGGGCTTAACATCTTTCTTTATCAGGTCAAGGTCGTGTGCGTCAGGCACGACGTTCAGTGGAACAATAGACTGCGGTTTGACAAGTTCTTTGTCGGAGTTTAAAATATCGGGCTTTTCACTGACCTCTTGTTTCTCCTTCTTGTCCTCATTCGTTACGACGTCTTTGCCTTCGGCCGGCGCTTGGGGTGACGAGGAAGTCGTTCCGGACGCCGACGCTGGCTCTTTATCGCCGGCTTGACTCTCGGAAGCCGGGGCAGCCGACGTTGCGCCGTTTTCGTTGAGTTCTTCCTCCTCAGACTCCATTTCCGCGCGAGCTTTTTCCAGCGTTTCCGGAAGGACGTCGCGTGATTCCATTTCCGTACCGAGCACGAAATGACTCAACTCCTGATACGCGATATTTTCGGGGACAAAGAGAATGGCACCGCCGGCAAGAGCTATATTTACGCCGCCCTTGTGGAAGCTTGCCAAACCGTGAATAAATTCTTCTTCACTGCGGTCGTTATTATCCTCTTCTGTGTCGAGCAGATTAATGCCGCGAAGAGCGTGTCCTTCGGAAATACCATTGTCAGGCTTCATCCAGCAGACAGAGTCAATTTGCTCCACGAGCAGAGCCATAGTATAGACTCTTTTGGCCGATTCTGTTTGTTCAAGCTTGACAGGATCTTTTCCCTGTCCGCTCGCATCGAAGAGCGAATTGGGACCCATGACCACGGCATAGCTCGTATCGCCTGGCCTAATGCTGGGCAGCGTGAGTTCCTCGCCAAGAGCTTCGTCCGCGGACTCTTTAGCCAGCGCGGGGCATTTATAGACTCGAACATCGACAGTATGGAACTGGCGGTTGTATTCACTGTCCCAAGGCTCATCAAGATGAATCTTGTCGTACAGTTCCTGTTCACCAAGATAGGGGAGCAGGAGCGTGCGCCAACTGTGCAATCGGTTGCCGTTTTCGTCCAGCGTATAGGCCGGCGGCAGAGTGCCATGGTCACAAAGGTACATCTGCATGGCCAAAACGATTTTCTGCATTCGGACATTGCACACATATCGATTAAGAGCATCTTTCGCCGACTTCTGTATGGGTACGATTTCTTTAAGAACACGTCGCACAAAAGTTTCCGAACGTGCCTGCTTAAGAGGCAGCCGTTCCAGGAAAGACCGTTTATCCTCTTGCGGATTATTCAGCAGTGAGTCAAGTTCAATGCTGTTGTCATAGAGATAATTCGCTCTCTTCATAACGTAGTTCCAGTCGTAACGAAGACGAAGCAGGAACCGATAGAGATAGTTCTTTTTTCGCGGCGGGTTGGCCTTGCGGTCGTATTCACTGACCAGGTTATAATGGCCCAGCGTTTGGAGATAGTCCAAAACTCCATAACGGGCAATCTCAAGAACCTGATCAAAACACTGATTATAAGTCGGGTTACCACAGGCGGCAAAAATGCGCTGCCAATGTTCTTTGGTCGGAGACGCGTCGGGATTCCCGCGAAGATTCACATCGGACGCCGCACTTTGCATGCCCATACCAATAATGAAAGGAATCAGGGAATTCGTCTGATTATTAATGACATGCCGTGCCAGCAGGAGCATCGTCTCGACATCATCGATTGCTTTTTCCATATCGCCCACACGGACGCAATAATTGGCGTGGATTCGCAGCGAACGCACGATCATACGCAAGCCTTCTATCGGGCCGTGAGCCGACAAGGCAAGAAAGGGCACGCCTTCCACTCGACCATAGGGCAGCGCCGGAAACGCAAAGACTTCCTTGTGCGCCGCTTGCGAGATCAGGTCAAATGCCGACTGATTCTCGGCACACCACTTTTCCAGAAATTCGACCCGGTCGTCGTCCCAAGCCAGGACATCTTCCGTGCGACTGGAAAACTGATTGAATGAAATCTGTTTCGCCTCACGCACCAAGGCGTTTTCGTCGCCCGGATACCGGTCAAGCAGGAACGCTTCATAGGCGTCGTAAGGAGTTATAAACCGCACTGGCGGCTCATCTCCTTGCTCCAGACCAAAGAAATCGCACATTTCCTTGCTTCTCTGCACCAGCCCGAGCGAGCCAAGCCCCTCCTGACACAGAAAGAAATCCGGCCCCAACTCCTGTACTAACAGGCGGGCACCGTTCTCGTCCGTACTCGCGTTCGCTGGCACAAATCCTTTAACCGCCGCAATATAATCGACACCATTACCGTCCAGAGTCAGAGGGCCAGTTAATACTGTCGTCTCTTTAGAGACTTCCGGTGGACCAAATGGATGGGCATCAATAAAGGCGAATACGGCTACTATCAACACAGCCGACAGCAGAACAACGCGTCTCTTAATACCACGACTCTTTGTTACGGTCCCTTGCTCAGAACCTTGCGTCTCTACCTTATCGTTCAGGTCCGCTTTTTGACCTTGATTTTTCTCTAACGTCATCTCTTCCTGCTTCCTCTTTGGGAACCGACACAAAAACACATTCTTCTACCGATCTCGCAGCAACCTGGCTCCCGTGTCGGTCGCGAGAGCTGGTGGAATGTTGCCTTGCTGGGCAATTCAAAGCATCTCTTGTCCCAAATCCAAAAAATGCCAGATTATTCTCCTTCTATTCTACACTGATTCCCCTTTTTGTGGTAAGAATTCCCGCCAATCTCAACCTTTTTTCGTCTTTTTCTCAAAATATCTTCTAAATAGCACGAATAAATAACCACTTTTATATTAATAAATACGTTTTTCTAATAGTCCGTTTTTTGTCTGTTTTTTCTCCACACGGCGAAAAAACCATGCCTGTCTTTGCGGAATGCGGGGCCGAATTCGCGGGTGAACTGGTAAAATGCAGCTTAGAATCAAGAAAATCGTCTTCTGTCAGGAAATTCGTGTTCTCCCAATGGGTCCCTATTCTTGATTCTTTTTATACTGCGGCTATAATGTATTGTCAGCGAGGAAGCAAGGCATCCGTTTTAGGACAATTATGTGTTGCTACTATAACTCACGCAACTATAAAGGGCTTTCATGATGAAAGAGTTTGAAAACACGGCGAATAGTAAAGATACACAAAATAATAACAATACGGCTAATGAGGTAAACCGCGGTCCAGAGGAGCCGCAAAACTTCTCCGACGTGGAAGAAGTTTACTCTCTTGCAGACTCGGAGGAGGGCACAGGCACGTCTGTCGCGGCTGGTTCTTTGCCTGAAAGCGAAGAAGGGAGTCCAACGCAAGCGGAACGCATTGCGGTCGCGGAGGAGTCGGTTCGCTCGGCTGACGTCTATGGAATTGAGGAGATTGCGGCGCCTTTTTTTGCGAAATCGTCGCGACGTTCTTCGCAGGAACCGGCCGAGTCCGAATCGGTTCAGGACGGGTCGGAGTCGGAAGTGCTCTCTCTGGAAGAGATTTATGCGCGCAAACGTAAACAGACATTGCAGAAGCAGCTTGCCGGTGAGGATGAGTTTGGCTTTGAGCTTAAGCGGTCGGAATTGCCGCGGCATCCGTTTATGACGAGGATTTTTTCTCCCTTTGTTTCGCCAGGCTTTATTTTGCGACTCCTGCTCATGACCGGGATGGCCCTGGTCCCCTTTTTCCTTTGCACTTTGCTTTTTACCCGCATGCTGGACCAGCATTTTATAGAGAATGATTGGAGCTTGTGCGCTTACCTTCGCTGTCTTTGGGAAGATCGAGTGATTTTGACCTGTTTCTGTTTTCTTTGGGGGGTCATTTCCATTCCGTTTTCGCTCAATGTTTTCAGTGCCACCAGTGACGGCGACGATAAGATTATTGATTGGCCGGAATACAGTTTCGTCGGCGGTATGGGCCAGTTTCTGTGGATGGTCCTGATTATTATGTGTGCTGGCATTCCGGGTGCCTGTTTAGGTCAGTTGCTCGGTTCGGCACAGATTGGTTTTCTGGGCGGCGTCGTTTTTCTCACGCCCGTTTTTTTCCTTTCGACCATGGACGCCGACAGTCCGTTCGTCCTGGTTACAGGCGATGTCCTGGCCAGTTTTACACGTGTTGGCCGGGCCTGGTTCAATTTTTATGTCATTTCCATTGTCCTGTTTAACTTAACACTGCTCATTGGCGTTGCCGCATTGTGTGCTGTGCATAAAAGTGGAAATACACTCGGCGGTGTTTTTACCACGTCCTTGATTATTTCGCTCCTGTTGAGTATTATGCCGGTGCTCTACTTGCGTTTTCTTGGTCGGCTCGGCTGGCTTATTGAAGAGACGAATCGCAAGCGACAGGCTGCCTCGACCGCGGAAAGTGTGGACCCCGAATGAGTTCTATTCTGTTACACCAATGTGTTCCGGCTTTGCCAGAGAGACGCCGCGGCAGTAGCCTTGGCACTAGAGTCTGTATGCAACGAAGTGGGGAAAGTGGGAAGGTTGTCTGTATCTGCATTGCGCGGATCGCTGGAATAATCGGTGACCCGCTATGTTGAATTCTGCGCAAACAGTAGCTGTTCACACCTTATCGGGACCACTCCTCGTTCTGGCCGGGGCAGGGACCGGGAAGACGCGAGTCGTAACCGTTCGCGTGGCGAAACTAATACAGAGTGGAATTGCGCCGGACCGCATTCTGGCCGTGACGTTTACGAATAAAGCGGCACGCGAAATGCAGGAGCGAATCTCGCAACAGTTGCGCGGTGGCAACGGGCCTAAGCCGGAAATATCAACCTTTCATTCGTTGTGCGTTCGCATTCTCCGTCGACAGATTCATCATTTGGGCTTTCCGAATCTTTTTTCCATCTACGACCGGGGCGATCAGGAATCCGTCGCGAGAAAGATACTGCGTGATATTCGCGTGGCCTCTTCCGCCTTGCGACCGGGTGATTTCCTGACCCGAATAAGCACCTGGAAATCTGCCGGTATTACTGCCGAAATGGCTCTAAACCATATCGAAACCTCACAAGACTACATTATTGCGGTCGCCTATGCCCGATATCAAGAGGCGCTTAAAACGCTCGGCGCTCTCGATTTCGACGACTTACTCTTGACAACCGAACGTCTCTTTCGCGAACACATGGAAGTCCTTCAGGAAGAGGCCGGACGCTTCGACCACATTTTGGTCGATGAGTATCAGGATACCAATACGAGCCAATACAATATTGTGCGCGGACTTGCGCTGGGCCATCGCAATTTATGCGTTGTCGGCGACGACGATCAGGCAATTTACGGCTGGCGCGGCGCGGAAGTGGAACATATTTTAAACTTTCGCAACGACTGGCCGGAAGCGCGGGTCGTGCGACTGGAAGTCAATTATCGGTCAACCGCGCAAATTCTCGAATGGGCCAATCGACTCATTGCCTTTAATCGTGCGCGGCATGAAAAGAGTCTGCGCACCGACAAGCAGGGCGAACGGCCTGTCATTGTAACATGTGCCGACGGTGAAGCCGAGGCCAAACTCGTCGTTGCCCGTATTAAAGAGCGACTCAAAGTGCCTGGCCTTCAGCCGCGTGACTTCGCCGTGCTCTTTCGCACAAATGAGCAGCCGCGTGCGCTCGAACTTGAATTCCGCTCCGCCAAAATTCCCTATACGGTTATCGGCGGTCAGTCGTTCTTCGACCGCAAAGAAGTTAAAGATGTGATTTCCTGGCTCAAACTTATCCTGCGACCGAAAGATGACGTTGCTCTTCTTCGCGTAATTAATACGCCGCCTCGCGGGATTGGTTCGACGACGGTACGCAAAATGACCGATACGGCACTGAATCAGAGTAAGCCCATTTGGGATGTTCTTTCCAAAGAGACGGACTCGCTCGGACTCGACAATAAGAGTCAGGTTTCGGTCAACTCGTTCATTCAACTCGTGCGACAGGAAGGCGGCACGCTCCGGCGTCATTTTACCGCCGAGGCCCTGGCCGCTTTTATTGAACATATCGGATACCGGCGCGAAATTGACCGGCTTTATCCTGATAAAAACGACCAGGAAGCACGCTGGGCAGCCGTGGGCGAAGTCGTTAGTGCCGCCGCCGCATGGCTCAAAGAGAATCCCAACGGCACACTCTCCGGCTTCCTCGATAATACGGCACTAGGCGGTCCCGACTTCGGCAGCTCCAATGAAAAAAAACTCGACCATAACGCTGTCATTCTCATGACACTTCACGCCGCTAAAGGTCTGGAATTCAAAGAAGTTTACATGGTCGGCATGGAAGAAGGCACGCTGCCGCACCACCGCAGTATTGACGAAGAGGATTTCGATTCCGTCGACGAAGAGCGACGTCTCTGCTACGTTGGTATTACGCGTGCCAAGAAACGTCTCACCTTAACGCTTGCCAAGACGCGGCTGAAATGGGGCAAAATGCGTCCCACCATACCGAGTCGGTTCCTCTACGAAGTCACCGGCCAGGCCGAAACCCCCCATTACCTCGACATAAAAACCGGCAAAGCGCAGCAAGCCGTCAAAGAAGCCGCCAAACATCTCCCCCCTGTAAGACGCCCCGCAGCTAAAGATTAAACTTTTTGCAATTCAAGACCGCGTCCGCATTACTCAAGGAACACGCGCCGCATCCCCCCATACGACGCGTGTTCAATTGCATTTTTTGCCTTCGTTAAAAATCCAAATTATTTGTTACGAGATCATCATTGTGGTGAAAGTAATTTTCAAGATACGAGTTCAAAAACAGTCTCCTCAATTTGAGACCGTATCTTGGACAATTCTTTCTCTGTAGAGTCGGAAAAAGTCGTTGCACGATCTGAACCAAGTAGTTCCTCGCGGTAAAAAGTTTCCGCTACCTTGTCGGTCGAATCAATTTTCTCGCAAAAAAACCGATAGCAATTCATGATGAATTTATTGATTAGATCATCCCAACCTGTCATATGTTGTTGAAGAAAAAAGTTCTTTTGTGAGTCAATGCGGTTGATAAGGTGATCTCTTAGCATGATTTTTATATCGTTCGTCGTTCTACTTGTATCGACATAATTGAAACCCGATTGTGCAAGAACCTGAACAGCATTTCCCCAATAAAAATAAGAAATATAGTCAAAAGATTGAAGCGGGAACAAATTTTCTAATATAGAATAGAAATCCTGCTTATCAGCACCTAAATTACCTAGTAAGGACATTATCTCTGCTTCTGATACAGGACCAGGATATTCATTGTCTTCATTAGTGGAATCAGATTCAGTATTCTGTTCTACTATACTGTCAGGAGTTAAATTTTTTTCGTTCTGTGATTCAACGTGATAACTCTCAAAAGCAACTTTTATATCCTCTAGAGCCTGACCTTGATCAATTTGACGTGGATACAAAATATCATCAAGTTCCTTGAGAACATAAAATATTGAATTCATTAACTGACATAAATCATACTTAACCCTTGATTTTGCATCACTAATGGCAGCATAGTATGCGTTTACCAGATTACGCTGCTCGTTTGAAACAATCTGTATAAGTTGCGGATACATATCTGTTGCGGCATCATTAATTCTCATGCTTCTGGTTGAGGCGTCGGAGAATATCGTAAGAAGACCTATTGTTTTTTGAGGGGAAAATCCATTCATGGAATTCGAAGATGCATTAATAAAATCATCGAAACATGTGGCGAATACTCCTTTCACGTAGTTATTCAATGCATAGACATTTGCGAGAAATTCTTTAAGGGAATCTCTGACATCCGGAATAAATTTATTTCGGAGTTTAATGTAATCTAAAAGTCGTTGAGTAAGCTTGATTTTCGCTTCCAGACTTTCAGCACCCATACCATGGATCTTGTCAACTATACTGCTGGTTTCTCTCATCATAAGACGTGCCGGCTGAAGTAATTTCGTACGTCCCCGCGATTCAACAAGAGTTGAGTAGAGTTTCTGTTCCAATTGTAGCAGTCCCGAGCCAGCTATCATTTCCTCGTTCTGTTGGATTCGTCCTTCCAATGCGGATGCCGCAGAGAGAAAAAAGACACCGTTTTCCGCTCCAAGTTTTGTTTTCTCACCCAGTTTTCGACGTGCAAAAGCAACAACCCGTTCGCGTTCCTTCTCATGAACTTCATCATATCTGTTGCATATAAATACCATGTCCTCGTAACCGTGATTAAGTAACATGTTATCAATAAAATTCATTTCGGTTTGGCTAGCTAGCGCAGAACAAGACATGACGAAAAGTATCACGTCGGCCTTATCCAGATACCGTCGTGTAATCTCAGAACGTGATTCACATTCGTCGAGTCCTGGCGAGTCTATTATGACCACTCCATTTTTAAGCAATGGAAGTGGCCAAAAAATTTCAACATGATCGTAAGGCAGATCATGTATTGACTCTGCGCTGCCATTCTCGGGGTCTTTGATAACTACATAGTCTTCAAGTTCATTAATCCCGATTTCGAGTGGTTCAATTCGTACGCGTCCCTGTCGTCGCAAATATTCTTTGGCGCGAACTGGCAGGTCTGCGAAAGCTACCTTCTTCAAAGAGAGTTTTGCTCCAGGAGCCTTGAAATGTACCACGGCTTTTTTTTCTTCACCCCATTTTACTTCATTGATAACAGCAGTACAGGGAGTTGCAAAGTTAGGGAGAATTTCTTCCCCCAACAATGAATTAATAAAAGTACTTTTCCCTCGCTTAAAGGAACCAAGTACAACGACTTTCAATGCGGAATCTTTCATCTTGTTGCGGATGGTTTCAATAGATTCTGCTGAATTGCTTTTCACCGATGTAAAAATCTGGTGAAGTCGCTGCGCACAATTCAACAGAATCTGTTGCGATTTCGCATATTGCTCCAGTTTGGAATGTTCCGTCATAATGCGATCTCGACAATAATATCACTAAGTTGCGTATTAAGTTTATCCAAAGTATTTTCAGACTCGTCCAACTTTTCTAAAATCTTTTTCGATTCAGATTCTCCTTTTTCTTTATCCCGAACAGCATTATCAGCAAGTTCAATTACAGCCTGTATCTGATCATTTAACCCTTGGCTAAGGAGCTGGGCGAGATTTTCTGTACTTTCGTAGATCTTATCGGAGATTTGCTGTGCCATCTCGTGCGAATGTTCCCTTACTTCGTCAACATAGCATTGAACAGCTTTTTCCTTTATCTTTGAGGAAATTTGTTTCATTTTAAACATGGCCTGCAAGGAACCACTTCCGATAGCTATGGCTCCGATGGCGAATGGACTTAAGGGACCTAAAAGGAGTGTCGCTCCAACAACAAGTCCGAGTGAAATACCAAAATTCTTCAACACTTCCTTGTAACCAAAAGTTGCACCTAACATGGCACCTCCTGGTCCGGTTAATACCCACCCTCCAACGCCCGCAAGTAATCTTTCCACGCCTGAAGCAGTAGTGGCCTGATTCACTTCGCTCTGGTCGACAGAAATTCCAGAGAGATCTGCACGAATATTCTCTATTGAATTCATAATACCTTCTATGTCATCCTGGATAGCGATGAGTATGCATTCCATTTGGTTTTTAACCATCGGTGCAATAATATTGTTACACCATCTTGTCTGAATGAGTTCCGCTTGTTCTCCCAATGCAGTCCTAAGTTCTTCTGTAATAGCGTCAATTTTTGTTTGTTTCCAGAAGATATCTTTAGCCGATAATGTCGTCTGTGGCTCAAAAGAACTCATTTCAGATACGAGCTCGCAAGGATATTGTTGCGAATAGAAATCGAATGCTTTATGCAAAACATTTTCTTTCAACTCATACCGTTTGTTAGTGAATTTGTCAATAAGCTGCTTGATTCGTTTCTTTTCTGTCTCGGCTCTTTCGTGAGCAATAGCGGCCTTTTTTTGTAAGGTCTCAAGAGTTTCCATCTGCATATGTTTCGAGTCGCGAACATCCTTTCGGATCGCCACGATTTCATGTAACATTTTCTTGGCCGGATGAATAATTTTAATCTTACCGCGATTTTCAAACAGATAAGTATAAAGAAAACTTTCCAGATCTGTTATACCAGACTCGTCAATGAGTCGTTTCGCGTTTTCCGGATCTCCTTTCCAAAGTCGTCCATCAAGAGCTTTGTACGCGGAAATGAAAAATATTCCCTTATCGGGACCAAGTTTTGTGACCGCGCCGAGTTTCTTTTTCGCGTAGTCAATAACTCTTTGACGTTCCTTTTCCCGGACCTCGTCAAAGCGATTGCAGATGAAAATAATGTCTTCATAACCATACGCATGGAGATTGTTTTGGATAAAATCCATTTCGGCCTTACCTGCCAGTGCGGAACACGATTGGACAAAGAGTACAACGTCTGCCTTTTCCAAATATCGTTCAGTAACTCTGGTTCGGGATTCATGTTCATCCAAACCGGGAGAATCGATAATTTCAATTCCATTTTTGCAAAGTTCCAGCGGCCAGAGCACTTCTGCATGATCAAACGGGCTTTCTGTAATCGATTTTGCTTGATCTTTCGATGGGTCTGGTATAACGACATAATGCTCCAGTTCACTTGGTGGGATGGTGATAGGCGGTACGCAGGCCTCATTGGCATGACGATTTATGTGCGAAGCCGCTTCCGGGGTTAATTCTTCCGGTAGTTGTTTTGGAATGGGATTTTTGAAATGAATATGAATTTCCTTTTCATCGTTCCATTTGACTTCGTTAATAACTGCGGTACAGGGAGTGGCAAAATTAGGAAGGACATCCTCTCCAAGAAGTGCATTAATAAATGTACTCTTGCCACGCTTAAATGATCCAAGTACCATGACTCGAAAATGTTCATCTGCCATTTGTGCTTTAAAACTTGTCAGGATTTTTGATTTGTTCTCCTGACCAATCCCTTTACAAATGGCAACTGCACGATCACAAATACGTACAATCTCGTCGCGTTTTGCCATAAATTTTTCAGACATATTATCGACACTGTTAACAGTACTCATTTTTTGTATCTCCTATAGTTCGTTTGTTATAATTCAATTAACCTGTACTAAAGCTAATTGTAAAGTTTTTATTTCATCCAGCTGCTTTTGCAAACATTGGAATTCGGCTTCGTCAGCTTCCTTTCCTGAATCTGCTTTTATGGCCTCAAGTTGCGCATTATACCATTGTTTTTTCTCGTCGCGAATGTGTTTGACAGCATCTACGTATTTTTGTTGAAGCACCTGTTTGGCTTTATCAGAAATTTTCTGAAACAAATACGGGACGAATTTGCTGATTTCATTTCGAATGGTTTCTTTTTGTTCATCAGTTTCTGCTTTATACTTTCTTTCTGAAATGTAAGCGAAAGACGCCGCCACAATGGGGCCAATTGGTCCGAAGAAAAGATACGCGCCCGTTCCTGCGACAGCAAAACCGACCCGTTTCATCAATTGCTTACTCTGAAGATTATCGACAGATAATTGTTCGCTAATACCAGCGCCATTAGTCTCTGTTGGTAAGGGTATGCTTGCACTCTGAATAAATTCAGTCCAATTCCCCGTTTGTTTTAAGGCTTCCTGGTTAAGCCACCGGAAGTCGCTTTCAACGAGAGTCGTAATAGAATTGCCTACTAACGAAGCTATTTCTCCAAAGCAACGCGAAACCTGGAATGGAAACTCCTGTTCCCACCACAAGGCCGGATTGACAGCTTTGTCAAGTTCCTTTTGCAGACTTTGCGTCATTTCTTTTTCTTTGTTGTAGAGTTGCTCCTGAAGAACAGTTCCAATTTTTAGTCCACGGCTATCCATTTCAAGTTCTAAATCGTTCCATAGAAGCGCATCGGCGTCAAGTTTACGTTTAAGAGTCTGCTGATATTCTTCTTTTTCTTCCTGCGTCTTGTGAAAGACATTTATTCGTGTTTGAAGGCCGTTTAGATAGAGATTAAGTAAATTCTCAAGTTGAGTTTTTATCTGATCTGTTCTTGCTAAACTGTGTTCAGGATCAGAGGCCCAGCGATCTATCCCCGACCGCATGGAATCTACACCGACCGGAATGGAATATTCATTTGGAGTTTCTATATTTGAGTCGTCGTGACCTTCTGCCAACCAGATTTCGGCTTGCGGATACCACGATTGTATGCGAGTGCGAATGTTCTCCGCAAGAGCCGGACGTTCCTTGACGGGCACACGGTCGATCATGGTAATGACAATAGCTACTCGCGGCACACGAGTCGAATAGACATGTTCTTCGAGATAAGTACGTTCGGATATACTCAAAGGCGTTGTAGCACCAACTACAAGCAGGACGGCATCGGAACTGCGAACGGCTTCGGTTGCTAGCTGTTCCCTGAAAGTTTCTGTATCATCCATTCCGGGTGTGTCGATGAACTCCAACTGTTTTTGGTCCAGCCAGATCAATGGAACTTGGTACAAATAATACCCGGATTGTGCTATTTCTGGCGTGATTTCTTCTGTTGGATAAAATGTGTCAAGTTCCTTCCTGCTATATGTATTGTCGTCATTTTTTATGCAAAACCAAAGTTTGCTCTCTGGTCCATATTCAATATGAGTCAAGACAGTTGTCGTAGGAAGATCACCTGTTGGCAACTCAGTTTCAAGCAGCCGGTTAATGAGTGTACTTTTGCCACGACAGAAAGAACCAGCGACGGTTACGGAGAATGACGCTGATCCGAAAAGAGTCTGTATTCTTTTGTACTCCGACAGAAGCCCTTGGTCACAGGTTTCCTCAAGATAGGGTGCCAGTTGATTGGCAATATCTTTCAAGAGTTTTCGTGATGTGTCCTCAGTGGCAGCGGTACTTTCGTTTGTAAATGCCAATGAAGAATCCTGTTCCGGTTGTGTTTTTTGCTCGTGCTGATTTTCAGTCATTGTGTTCCTTTCGAAATAATGATTGTTGTGGAAAAATGCGATATCGCTGATCTAATTGATTTATTCAAGTTCTACTCCATACATTAAAGCAAGCTCACGCAACCCGCTTGTAAAGAATTTTTTGATAGTTTGAAAGATCCATGAATTACCTTGCCTCTGAAGGGATCCAAAAATGAGTCCGGTATTTTCACCCGGCGCGTTACTTAACTTGTAACGACAAATCTCCTTTCCGTTGCCATTTAAAATACGGACGTAAGCAGAAGGTACATCGCCAAAATTGTGCTTACGTTTCTGCGCTTCGTAGATCGTCACGGCAATAACAACTTCAACAACATCGCGGGGAATGAGGCTAAGATCAATGTCCATGGATTCTGCGTCGATAATTTCGGTGCCGTCTTGCTGTGACGCCAATTCTCCTGTAGTGCTACTTGAGCTGTCTCCCAGACAATCGCCCAAATGTTTAATACAACCATTTGGAAAATCCAATTGATTGTAATAAATGAAATCCTCATTAGAGCGTACTGTTTTTTCTTCGTTCAAGAGAAAACAGGAAAGGTCTAAATCCACAGCCGAACCATTTGCTTCATTGGCGTCCCATCCGAGAGCAACATGAAACAAAGAATGATTCTGCTTAGTGTTATTGCTGTTACTACCGATCATATGTATTTTTCACTCTATGAATTAGGGGCTAATTTAAAAAGGGCGCTTTGCCGGGGCAGGCAGTCTGTCTTTTGCAGTTTGATACCAGGCCCGAATTTCGCGACTGCGGATTGAACCGAACGGATGGTCCTGAAATGCAATTGCACAAGATTGCAAGGCTTTGTCGTAAAGAGAATTGTCGATTAAGTCTGAATAGTTCTCCGTTTGTTTGACGTATTCTTCAATGTCAATCTTGTCCATGACCCGAGAGCTGCCACATGCAAGTCGCAACATGGTTTTCACGACCGGGCTTTCGCTTCCCATGACATAGGCAGCAACGCGGTCCGCGGAAAATTCACTTCGCCGTGACCAAAATGCCAGGCCAAGTTGTAACGGGAGACTTATACTGGAAATTAACATAGACCCTGCGCCAGCAATAAAATGCGCCAACGTTGTATACAAAACATGATGACAAAGAATATGTCCACACTCGTGAGCGATTACACATTTGAGTTCATCGGGGGGGAACAGATCGACAAGTCCAGAGGTCAATGTAATAAATGGTTTGGTATCTCCCATAGTGTAAGCGTTTGGATAAGGATCCAGAGCCAAGTACATTTCTGGTACATCAATTCCAATCGTTTCGCAAGTTTCAGCCAGATAATTGTGTATCTCCGGCAACTGTCTTGTTGATATTCTCACACTTGAAGCCAAATTGAGTCCGGAGTACAGCTTTTCGGAAAATTGCTTCAGAAACAGTTTGGATAAATTTGCCAGACCGGGAATTGCTTCTAATGCATCCAGCGCTTGGCGATCAAGCGGGTGGATAAATTGTTTGTAATCAATCGTGCGAGGTTTGAACAGACAACAATCTTGTGAATCCAAAGGAGTCAAAAGTGTTTCATCCCGGTCGAAAAGGGATGAAGCCCCAGAAGTAAAATCCGTTCGGAAGGACTCTTGTTCAGTCCCTGATTCTTTCCCAGAAATTCCATCTTGTCGCGGTTCAAATTCCTTGCTCCCGCCTGTTATCGGAGTCTCTCCTTGCAGTGAAACAGAAGCGTCTGCTATTGGTACTGAATTGTCTTTTTTTGTACGATGAGCCTTTGGCTCTTCACTTACCACCGCAGGAAATGAAAGACCTTTAATTTGACCGGCTAATCCGGTTTGACCGTTTAGTTTGACGAGTGTCCCCGAAGTTATCTTGCCGTCAAGGACATATTGCATCATTTGTCCTTCTGTAACTTCTATCCACATGCCATTCATTTTAATTTCAATCTTCATTTTTTTGCTCCGTTTCTCTGTTTCGCATTGTGATTCCGCTATAGCGTCTTTCCACAAAAGTTACTGTTCGCTCGTATGTCTATTGATTAAGTCAGCACAAATAAAGTAAAGGTATGGTGATGTGTCGGACAAACATGTCCCCAAATACAGAAAAGTCTTTACAGAGTTTCCACGTTATCCCGTCTTCAGACAGTTCCGTGTTAGCGGTGACTTTGCCTTGTGTGATGAGAGTTTTTATGTGTTCGTTTTCGTACGGTCCGAAGGGGGCGCTATTGTGCTTTATATAGTATGCCATACCCGGTCCTCCTGTGGAATTTTTGTTTACGTGACGGTAATGTACACGCTTACTGATGACCTTGAAGCAAACAAGAAACGGAAACAGAGAGAACCGACTCCTTAAGCCTGTTGGTTTCGTACTCTTTCCACGGAGATTTATGACAACAGATTAAGGAGTCGGCACTCCCTGTTTCGCCTGTATATACGGACGGATAGAACCGCCCTGACATTTAAGACGTTAAGAGAGCACCGCCCCTCAACGTTACTCATAAAATTTAAGTCTTGCGACTAGGTGGAAATGACGAAACAGCAACGTTGAACGAAAGTAGCTTTAAATTGTTTTTAAGTCAGTATTCTGTAAAAGTTCCCCTTTTCCTATTTGCCCTTGTGTAAATTGCTCTGCCAACATGTCAGAACACTTTTAGTTTACACGACAGAAATTCCGTGTCAAGTGTTTTTTCGATTTTTTGTTGAATTTTTGTCAAAAAACCTGACACGGAACGGGAGTACTACTCGACATCTTCCGGGGCCAGACGCTCACCGGCACGCTGTCGGCTTTGTAATTCCACGTCGAAAGTCCCGTAGAACAAAGCGTTTACGTCCATCCAAGTCGTCAGACGCTGCCAATCGTCCTCCGTGAGCTGGCAGTCATAATGGCCGGCCTCCAGAATTTTTGTCAGCTGACTGCCACGCGTTCCGAACCGGTCCGGTTCCGTTCGCGGCTCGTAATTATCGTTCGGCAGGCCCCATGCGGAGAAGGAAACGAACGGAATTAACGCGTTATAAGATTTTGTGTACAGTCCGTCCGGAACGTCGGTCAAGTCAAGTTTGCTCTCGGGTTTCTCCGGATTGTGACATGAGACGCAAAGTCGGTCGAGTACAGGCTGGACCAGTAGAGGATAGGAGAACGGATTGGAACCGTCAGGGCCAGGCGTAAGCTGCGCCGGTCGGTCACTTCGCGAGGCGATCGTTGCCGCGACGGGCACCGACGAAAGGCGATCCTCATGACAACCGGTGCAACTTGCCGTTTCTCCTTTCTGAAGATAGACGAGACTTCGCATGCCTTGTATCATGCGGCCTTGTTTGTCAAGTGCCTGGAACAGCAGGGGCGTTTCCGCGGGAAGTTCAAACCAGGCTGACCCGTCCTCCTCCACCGGTACGGTTCCCAGAACGCGTTTGCCAGGTGAGGCATTTGGCACGCCAACAGTGGGCTGATTGGCATTGGGGGTCGTCTTTTTGAGCACCTCAACAATACGCAACGCATGTACGGTATCCGGAATTTTATAGGGCCAGCTTTCGTAGACATTCTGGAGAAAAAACTGTCCCGTGTCCGGTGCCGTTGCCCGTTCGGGCAGCGTGGACGAATAGGCAGGCGGAATGGGTCGCGGTTCCAGAGGCATGGCCCAAACACTTGACAGGTTCGGGTCGCGATAAAGCAGTTCACGATTGCCAAAGGCGTCACACAAATAGATACCGTACTGATTCGGAATATTGGGGCCCGCTTCGCCGACGAGACGATCGAAGGAGTACGAGGCGAGAAAATATTTTTCCGAGTAGGGCCAAGGCGATTTAAAATGATGCGCCGGCCACCGCAACTGCTCTTCCGGAAAAATTTCCGGCTGCGGATTCCAACGTGATTTCCAATGTTTATCTAAGGGCGTATCAAACTCTGTTGCCACGGGAAAGTAAGGGACCAGAGGCAAGGGCGACTCCGCTTCCGGAAAGAGTACCTCAGGAGTAATTCGCGAAACAGCCTCTTCGCCATCGACTCCTTTTTCCGTGTCAATGAGTACGACAGAACCGGCCGACATACCATGATGTGGTCCGGCAACAGCCATAACGCGATTGGAATCCGGAATCGATTTCGCTTCCCAAAGACCGGCAACCTGAACGGAATTATTGCCGTAATAAATTCGCACATCGGTTCCATCCTGCCGCGCCGACCAAAGATTTTGATAATGAACCGCGTCACGGTCAACGTAATCCCACCGCGTATAGAGAATGCGGCCATCGTGGGTCAGAGTGGGATTCCATTCATGGGTCTCGTGAAAGGAAATGGAATGAGGATCGGACCCGTCCGGTTTCATGCGACTGAGTGTGTACACGGGACACGGTCCCCTGCCGCAGCGATGAAAGCCACCGCGCCGCGTCGATGAAAAGATAAGATCACCGTCAGGTAGTTCCAGGGGCGAAAAATTATCGTAAGCATCATTCGTCAGGCGGGTTATGCCAGAGCCGTCACTCTTCATGCGATAGATTTGATAAACTCGGTCAAGCACATTTGTATCAGGCCACAGTTTCGGTGATTCTGAAACTTCACAAAAAGAGAAAAAAATCGATTGCCCATCGTATGACGTTACCGGGTGCATGTAGTTGCCAATTGGCATGTCGTTCGTAAGGCAAGTTGTCTGCATGTCTTTCCCTGGATGAGACAGGAGAAAAAGACCGCCGCCAGGTCGGGCACAATAACCATAGACTTGGGTCAACTGATGACTCATGGCAGATGGAACATGCTTGGCGAAGAGCAGAGGGGACGCTGTGAAAAATTCGCAATTCAGTAGCAGATTACGCTTGACTTGGTGTACGTTTCGCCACAGAGTGTGCGTGGCCTCTTCGTTTTCCGGTTCTACTTTTGTAAATTGAAGTTCAAGGTCCGTCCATTGTTTCTGAAAATTTTCAAGATCGCCGCGCAGAAGTTGGTGTTCAATGAGGTCATTGAGCAGAAGTCGTCCACGTGTCAGTTGCTTTTCCGTCGCCTGATACCAGGTTCGGGCTTCCCGCGGTGCATTCACGCCGTCGTGCATTTGCCAATCCCAGCAAATAAGTGCCTCCGAAAGTGCGGGACAGGGGTCAGGAAACGAAATGAACTCACCTGTTGGATACGGGCGCCGTTGAGGGGTCAGGGCCACCGGCGTCGCGGAGCCGTCCGCAAACAAGTTTGCCATGCGATTGAGTTCCGCGACGGTATCCTGCTGCGCGTTTAAGGTAACAATTGCCTTGCCTTCATTTACAGGGACATGAATCACGTTGTCGGTTGGGGCAAGAGAGGTTCCAGATGAAGAAAATTCAATCTTGTTGGCGTCTGCCCATTGAAGTTGCAGTTCCTTCGGAACCGGTTCAGAAAAAGTGAACGTTAAGGTGATTGGTTCACTTTTTGTGAAGGAGAGTACCGCTTGCCATCGGGGCTGCTGGTCGGCGCCACATTGGTTGTGCCCCAACAGGAGCAGCTGGGTCGGGCCACTTTGATCCGCGTAATACCAAACGCCTGATACGGAACCGTAGGATGGAATCATATTGCGAGCGGCGAATTGTACTTCGATTTGAGTTTGGGCTCCGACGCTTGTTAAGGTCACCAGAAAAGCGGTGAACAGACTGATAATCCTTGTCACGTAGCGTTTCATTTTTTGTTTCTCCTTTTAGGGAAGTGCTTACTGGGCGGGGGTGAGAATATGACGTCAATGCTTCGGCGTTGACCGTTCAAGAACGAAATCAAGTGCGGTTCTACAGTCTTGCTCATTCGTCGAATGACCTCCTTCCGGCTGCCAGATGAGGAGAATGTTCGGTTGAAGTTTTTGCAAAATATTAGCCAGACGTTGTGTAGAAAACGGTGGAACACATTCATCCCGACCGCCAAGACAGAACGCAATTGGCATTGTCGTGAGCCGTTCGGGGAAATATTCCGCGCTTCGTTTCTTGTATTCTTCTGGAATTTCCTGCTTTGTGCCGCCAAAGGAGGCCGCGATCGCATCTTGAAAATTCTCGTATTCCAGATGATTCGCATGTCCGTTAAAAGAGACGATTCCATCAACGAGTTCCGGGTGCAATGCGCCGAACGTAAGTACAGAGGTCCCACCCATTGAACCGCCAGCTAATATAATGCGATTAATCTTGTATTCCCGCCTGGATTCTTCAATAATTTGCAATAGATCGGATTCCGCTGTCGGACCCATCCAAGACGTTTTCGCGCGATAGTCCGGACAGATTAGAATCATATCGTTTTCTTTGGCACAGTTTCGCACCGAGTTCAGTTCCGGACGATCAAGATATATCTGCTGCCGGTCGCTGCCATGACCGTGAAGCACGAAGATAAGGTCGTGGACATCTTCCCGACGAAACGTATCCGGCAGGAGTTCAATATACCGCTGCTCGCTTCCGTCCAAAGTGGAGGTAAACGAGCGATCGTCACTGATCTTTATTGCAGAAAGTGAATAGGGTTTGTCCACTGTTGTGTTTTTGCCTGTGGTACCGATTCCAACATCCTGATTGACGATAATCAGCAGTCCGTTAACCGCACGGCATTCGCAAGGTAAGTCGAGCAGGCCGCCCGACCCGTCGGTGTCCTCATTCTCCCAGAGGCGTTCGAAGACAACTTCCTCTCCCCAGGCAGGTGGCGTAAAGGCCCAAATGGAATTGTCGGCCGAATCGGTTATGTACACTTTATTTGTATCCGCATCGTAGCAGATTCCATCGACGCAGCGAAACAGGTCGCCTCCTTCGTGTATCTGCTGCATAACGGGTTTGCTATTATTATCGAACCGAAAACGGTACATGGCACCATCGCCGTAGTTTCCAAAATAATAAACCTCATTTTGATCTTTCGTCAGGCCGTCGGCACCGCAGTTATTACCGCGAACATCTTTGGCGTCGGCGGTAAGAATAAGATGGGCATCGTGCTCCGGGTCAAGTTCGATTGCCGGGTGTGCCGCGTCGGTTCCAGCCGAAAGCAATTCCTGGGCAGTAAAGAGTCTAATACCTCCTGACCCGTATTTGCCTTTTTCGTCAAGTATCGTATCGGTCACAAAAACACGGTCACCATCCCAAACGATCGCATTGGCAACTTTAAAACCGTTTACCACCACCTGCACTTCACCGGTGGGTTTCCCTTGAGCAAAGACCACCCGGAGCAATCGGGATTTATTATTGACGTCAAAAAAATATTGATTATCGCAAACATACAAATGCCCGTCCGGTCCAAATTCCATGCCCATACAGCCTGTGTGCTTAACACCGTCGAGTTGCGGGAAGTCGAGCAGCTTTTCGACCGTACCATTTTCATTGACCTTTGCCAGACACGGTGCCGCCTGGGGCAGACCACTATTCGGGTCAAGATTAAAGTTCGGGACAGTCAAATAGAGTGTTCGCGTTGCCGCATTCCAGCAGAGTGCGTCCGGACTGAACATGTCGTCCGGAAGTTCTGCATAGAGGAAAGGTCGATATTTTTCGTCCAGGGACTTCTCTTCCACAGCCGGTGTTTCCGGCAGTAAAATGATCGCAAAAAATGCAATCAATAATACGGATAACATCACGCGTGTTCTTCGTTTCATTATCATACTCCTCTTCTTTGGCAGGTGTTCTGAACATGGAATGCGTGCTCCCGAGTGGGAGTGCTAAAGCATCCTGTTCAATGGGTGTTTAATTCCTCGTTAATTTCGTTAGCGGCCAGAGTACATTGCTGTGATTCGCTAGCCATGAATTCGATTTCATCCGGAGTGAGACAAATACTCCCCGCTTCTGCGTTTGATGCGACGTGACGCGTGTTACGCATACCACAGAGCACATGCCCCGTCGATATCCTTGCAAAGGTCCAGGCGATTACAAGTTGCGATACAGAAATATGGTATTTCTCCGTCATGGGACGAAATCGATCGAGCATGGTGTTGGCCTTGGCTACATTGTCCGGGCAAAATCGGGGCGACTTCTGTCTCAGGTCCCCTGTCGGGAACACAATGCCAGGCGTCATGGTCCCTGTGAGCAACCCGTTTTCCAGTGGAGAATAGGCAAAGAAACTTACGTTGTTTCTGACACAAAGGTCGGTCAGGCCGATTTTCTCCATCGTGCGGTCGATCAGGTTAAATCGCTCCTGGCTTGCCGACAGGTCTGTTAATTCAAGGTATTTCCGCATTTGCGGCATCGTCACATTGGAGCACCCAATAGCTCTTATTTTACCCTGCTCCTTAAGCTTCGTCAAGGCGGAAATCGTTTCCTCCAGCGGAGTTGTTTCCTCTTGTGCGTGCGTAAAGTAGACATCGATATAATCGGTTCCCAAGCGTTTTAGGGACTCTTCTGCTTCCTGGATGATCGATTCGGCACGAAGATAGCGACGGCACACGTGATCTCGCGGGTTATTGCTTAGCCCCTCTTTATTGTAATAGAAATGGTGTTCCCCGGCTCCTTCGGGCCACGCCGACTGATCGAACCGAAGCCCGCATTTCGTCGAAATTACGACTTGCTCCCGAGCATACCCGCGAAGCGCCTCGCCGAGCAGTTCCTCCGCCACACCATATCCGTACAGCGGGGCCGTATCGACCAAATTGATACCCGAATCCCAAGCGGCCCGGATCGTGGCCACTCCTGCTTTCCGGTCCAGACCGCCCCACATCCAACCCCCAAGCGGGAATGTTCCCAAGCCCACAACGGAGGCGTCTATTGAGGTTCCTCCAATCTTGCGGTAGAGCATTTTCTTCTCCTGTTTCCTTATCGACGGACGTCCCGCCCTGCTTCTCCGAAAGGAGTCCCCAGCGGTCTCCTTCTGTTCTCGTAACTCATTGTACGCGCCTTTTCACTGTTGTAAATCTTAAAATTTCGTAATTGACCTTAATTTTGCGCACTTCCGCGAATATTTCCGCTCTTCTTGCCCGTTGCGTCGCTTCTGGAGACAAAATTGGTCAAAATTCCTCTTGACACGTCGGGAAATAATCATTATCCTTCCGAATCAGTTCAACCTGGTTGGACCAGCGGAGCGCCCCGTACGCGCTCCATGAAGACAGAAAAGACCACAAATTAAGAGAATATAAGATGTTGCGTAAAATAATCTACGGTTCGTTCACGGTGATTTTGCTTGCCACTGTTGTTATGGTGTCTTGGCAGTACCGACAAGATCGTTGGAAAACCGCCGCCGCGGACGATGAAGTCGCCAAGACGGAGGTTTATACTCCTGATGCGGTTCCGAAAGAGATGAAACCGAAGGAAAGCATTGTACCAGAAGAAGTTGCGGAAGCATCAGCGGAGGTGGAAGGGGCATCAAAAGCCACCGCAGCGGGGAAATCGCCGGAAGATTCTGCCCTCGACGCGGTGGTGATTCCCCAGGCGGTGGAGCCTGCCAAGGCCGTCGACGCAAAAGTCGTCCGTGGCGTTCGCCATTTAAGCAGTCCAAAGGCGACGATTGAGTATTTCATGACCTCGACCCGATCCCACCGCTATGAAGATGCCGTAGTTGCCATGGACTTCTCTCTTTTACCCGAATTACGCAAAGTCCAAAAACAGCACTATGCATTTCGACTTGCCGGTATTTTGCGACGTCTGGACAACTTCAATCCTGCCTCGCTGCCGGACGATTTCGACGAAAAGGAATGTTGCCTGTGGCCGGACCAGAATTATTCCGCCATCGTCCTGACGCGTCACAACGACGGCACGTGGCGATTCAGTCCGGAAACGGTGCAGGACATACCGCGATTCTTTAAGCAAATTGAATCGAAACTACCGGTCTTCGTGCAGCAGGGGTGGCTTAAGAATTTTCCGCAGTGGGCATTCTGTGACGTTGCCGGACTCGCCGTCCTGCAATGGGGTTTTCTCGCTGGTTTTGTCTTCCTGGGGTGCATGGCTTCCTTTCTCATTCCGGTGATTTCCTCGTCCATTATTTTCTTTATTATGCGAATTTCGAAAGTTAAGGATACTTACTCGCACCTTATGCATCGGGCGATCCAGCCGTTTGGCTCCATGGCCATGATTTATATCTGGTATTTAGGCCTGGATTTTATTCAGGTCTCGCCGGCCGTGACTCGCGTGGCGGAACTGACCCTGCAGCCTTTGTGCCTCGTCTTTGTTATGGTCTCCCTGATTCGTTTCGTCGACATCTTCAGTGTCTGGCTGAATTCAAAAATAAAGAATTCCTCGAACAAGATCAAAGCCGTTCTCGTTCACCTCTCGTCCGGCGTCCTGAAATTCCTCATTATTGGACTTGGGTGTATCGAAATTGCCAAAATTTATGGATTTTCAGCGATTGGAATTCTTTCCGGTATGGGAATTGGCGGTATTGCCGTCGCCTTGGCCGCCCAGCATACAATATCCAACTTTTTTGGTTCGCTCACGATTCTCATCGATAAACCTTTTACGATCGGTGACTACATTGTCGTCGATGGAATTGAAGGGAAAATAGAAACAGTCGGCTTACGCTCAACCCGCATACGGACCTTTTACGGATCTCGCATTTTTGTACCGAACGACCATCTCGCCGGCAGTATTATCGACAATATGGGGCATCGCGAATATCGACGCTTTAAGACGGTGCTCGGCCTGCAGTATGACACGCCTGTTATGCTCATTCAAGCCTTTTGTGAAGGCGTCCGCAAAATCGTTTACGAGCATCCGAAAACCCGAAAAGACGATATTCGTGTCTATGTCGACAATTTCGGAAGTTCCTCCATTGACATAGATTTTACCTGCTTTATTACGGTGCATAACAAGCAGGATATTCACGAAGAAAAGGCGGCTCGCGAGGAACTGATTCTCGACATACTCTGTCTGGCGGAAAAGCTCGGCGTCTCCTTTGCCTTCCCGTCGCAGACAAGTTACTTAATTCCGGCGGAGAATCCCGCATACGAATCCGCGAAGAAGATTTCCGGCTACGCCGGGGCAGG
The DNA here is from genome assembly GCA_030539295.1 of Planctomycetia bacterium. Taxonomy (GTDB): domain Bacteria; phylum Planctomycetota; class Planctomycetia; order Pirellulales; family Thermoguttaceae; genus JAUNBG01. The sequence continues at coordinate 159,108 of JAUNSJ010000002.1, forward strand.
GCAGTTCGGTAAAGAAACAGCCGACGAAGTGCTTCGGGACCGGCATGCATCTCCGACCTCTCTGCCTGGCCCCTGGCCGCATGACTTCCCCGAAAAGATCGCCGGCTAATGGATACACGCAAACGGAAATAAATCGCGAACGCGCGGGCAGTCAGCGTGACTTGCCTGCGTGGGACGCGTTATTTGCGAAGACAGGGAATGTTTCGCGGGGCGAGTAAGGCGTAACCTGATACGCTGCAACCGGCTCCGATTGCTCATTGCGCATAACTTATCTATGATCCCGACGCGATTTGGCTCACGCCCCCGAGCTTTTGTAAATTGCACTTAATCCTTGACGACGCAACGGGAAACTGCTATAATTGCGGATACTGCATCGCCGCAAGTTGACGATACCCCGTTTGGGGTGATATTTCACGTTTCGTTATGTGGGTTCGCGGACGCGAGTGCGAAAAACGGCCAAAAAAGGGGAATTTGCAAGAAAAAAAGGAAATAAATAAAAAAATACTGATTTCCTATTGACAGGTCCAGAGAGCGTGGTATACTAGAGCTATATAGATAAATAATTATCTATAAAAAATTACTGATTAACCTCCCGCTTGCTGTCGTTTGGGGCGACGGCCGGGGTAGTCGAGACGAGCTGGGGGTCTGCCGGGAAGTTTTTGGGAGGAAACGACCAAGAGGGATCCGCGGTGATACGAAAGTGAAAACTTTGATTGGAGGAGAAGATTATGGTTACCAGGAATGACAACGAAAAAGCGATCGAAAAAGCGACCGGAAAAGCCGATGCGAAACCCGTACGTACAGTTGCGGAAGACGAGAAGGAACGTCAGGAGCTGGACAGTATAATCAGTCGGGTTCGCAAGGCGCAGGAAATCTACGCGACGTTTACGCAGAAGCAGGTGGACGACATTTTCCGTGCCGCGGCTTTGGCGGCCAATGAGTCGCGAATTCCTTTGGCGAAAATGGCGGTGGAAGAGACCGGAATGGGCGTTGTGGAAGACAAAGTGATCAAGAACCATTTCGCTTCGGAATACGTATACAACAAGTACAAGAACGAGAAGACCTGTGGCGAAATTGAATTTGACGAGGCCTTTGGCATAATAAAGGTCGCCGAGCCGGTAGGCGTCATTGCGGGTATTGTTCCGACGACGAATCCGACCTCGACCGCGATTTTCAAGTCGCTTCTGGCCTTAAAGACGCGTAACGGTATTATCTTCAGTCCACATCCAAGAGCGAAGCGGAGCACCGTTGCCGCCGCGAAAGTCATTGCCCAGGCAGCCATTGAAGCTGGCGCTCCGGAGGGAATTATTGGTTGGATTGAAGAGCCGACCGTGGTCAAGAGCCAGCATCTTATGGCCCATCCGCAAATCAATCTCATTCTGGCCACAGGCGGTCCCGGTATGGTTAAGGCCGCCTATTCCAGCGGCGTTCCGGCCGTCGGCGTGGGTCCTGGTAACACGCCAGCTGTTATGGACGAGAGTTGTGATGTCCAGATGGCGGTCAGTTCGGTCATTCAGAGCAAAACATTTGACAACGGCATGATTTGCGCCTCGGAGCAGTCGGTTGTCGTTGTCGATAAGATCTACGACGAAGTCAAGGCAGAGTTCATTAAGCGGGGTGCCTATTTTCTCAAGAAGGACGAGACGAAAGCCGTTTCCCAGCTTGTCTTTGTCGATGGTCGTATGAATCCGGAAGTGGTGGGGCAGAGTGCCGTTCGCATTGCCCAGATGGCAGGTATTACGGTTCCGGACTATGTAAAAGTTCTCATTGGTGAAGTTAGCGGAGTTGGTCCGGAATGGCCCTTGAGTGCGGAAAAGCTGGCCCCGGTTTTGGCGTTTTATCGCGAGCGGGATTTCGACGCGGCGCTGGAACGGGCATGTGCCCTTTTGGACTACGGCGGGCTGGGGCACACGAGTGCTTTGTACACCAATCCGCTTAATACGGAACGGATTAAGCTTTTTGGCGACAAGACGAAGACCTGCCGGACTTTGGTGAACATGCCGTCCAGTCAAGGCGCTATTGGCGACGTTTTCAATTTCAAGCTGGACCCTTCGCTCACGCTGGGTTGCGGGACCTGGGGCGGTAACTCGGTCAGTCAGAATGTGGCTCCGAAGCATCTCTTGAATATCAAGACCATAGCCGAGCGGAGGGAAAACATGCTCTGGTTCCGTGTTCCGGAAAAGGTCTATTTTAAATATGGCTGTCTGAACGAAGGCATGAAGGATTTGGTCGACGACGGGCGCAAGCGGGCTTTTATCGTGACGGACCGCTTCCTTTATAATTCGGGAATTTTACAGGACCTGATTCTCTTCCTGGAGAAGAACGGTATGAACTTTGAAATCTTTTCCGACGTTGAGCCGGACCCGACTTTGGCCGCCGCTTATAAGGGGATCGAACGCATGAATTCCTTTAAGCCGGATACCATTATTGCCTTTGGCGGCGGGTCTCCCATGGACGCGGCGAAGATTATGTGGCTGCTCTATGAGCACCCGGACGTCTCTTTCGACGATATCGCCATGCGATTTATGGATATTCGCAAGCGGGTTTACAAGTTTCCCAAACTCGGTGAAAAAGCCACTTTGGTTGCCATTCCGACCACCAGCGGAACCGGCTCGGAAGTCACTCCCTTTGCCGTTATTACGGACGACAAAACCGGCAATAAATATCCCCTGGCCGATTACCAGCTTACCCCGGACATGGCCATTATCGACACAAAGTTCGTTATGAACATGCCGAAGAAGCTCACCGCTTATAGTGGTATTGACGTCCTTGTCCATGCCATTGAAGCTCGTGTTTCCATTATGGCCAGTGAATACACCAACGCTCTGGCCCGGGAAGCTGCCCGACTCGTTTTCAAATACCTCCCTGTCTCTTACACCAACGGGGCCGATGAGCACGCCCGGGAAAAGGTCCACCACGCCTCCACCATTGCCGGCATGGCCTTCGCCAACGCGTTTCTCGGCCTGTGCCATTCGATGGCTCACAAGCTGGGCGCCGAATTCCATGTCCCACACGGGTTGGCCAATGCCTTCCTGATCGGCCATGTGATTCGCTTCAATGGTACCAGCAAGCCCACGCGACAGGGAACGTTCAGCCAATACAAGTGCCCGGAAGCCAAGGAACGGTACGCCGAACTGGCCGACTTCCTGAAGTTCTCCAAAGATGGCATGACCCCCGAAAACCGCGTCGAAGCTCTCATTGCCGCCGTCGAAGACCTTAAAGACCGCCTCGATATTCCCAAAACCATTCAGGAATACGGCATTCCGGAAAAGGATTTCCTGGCCCGACTCGACGTCATGTCCGAGAAAGCCTTCGACGACCAGTGCACCGGTGCCAATCCACGGTACCCCATGATCGAAGAGATTAAAGAACTGTACAAAAAAGCTTATTACGGTAAGTAAATCAATTCTTTACCCCCCCAATAGCCAAAGGCCTGTTTTGGGGTAAAATATTAGGGGACAGGTTTTTTCTGTCCCTGTTTTGTATTATTGGCCGCCGTGCTTGAGACCTGTATGGACAGCTTCTCTGGGCGACCGCGAAAAATTGGAGTCAAAGATGGACGACAAACTTTGGGAAGAAGTTCTTTCGGCGGGGCCGGAGAGTGATACGCAGCGTAGCGTTGAGGCATTGGAAGCGGCCCTTCAGTCCGGGGAAGATGTTGACCCTGTAACCTTGGGCCAGGGCCTGATTGCCATGGCCACTCTTTTGGAAGAGGACGATGAGGCGGACGAAGAAGACATCATAAAAGACTATCGTAAAGGGATAGAGATTCTTGAATCTTGTCTCGGTGAAGAGTCTACCGCCGACGACTATGAGCTGATCGGCTCGGCTTACGTTGCAGTAGCGATTCATTTATCGGAAACTGATGATATTGACGCTGTTTTAGAGCAGTATGCACAAGCGAGACAGAACTTGGTCAAGGCGTATGAACTTGGTAATGCCGAGACCGAATTTGATATTGCGGGCTGTGATTTGAATATCGCAAATATTTATTATGGCATGGAGCGATTTGAGGAAGCGATGGCCCTGTGCGAAAAAGCGATCAAGACGTTTAAAAAAGTGTTGCCCGCGGTGGAGAAGGAGACGGCTACGAGTAAGGAGTTGGAATACGCCTTCTATTTAGCCAGGGCAAAAGCCATGCTCGCCGATTGCGCTCGTTTTGTGAGCGACAGTGATCCGGATTACGATTTGACGCCGCGAATCGTTGACTGCCACGCGGCAACAGCACTGTATAGTCGTCTATCCGGACAAGTCGAAGAGGAATGTGAAATCTACGCCGTGACTTCCATGCTGGTTGCCGCCGACCTTTACGACCTTCAGGACAAACCGGAAGATTCGGTTCGGCTTAACGAGCAAGCGGTCAACGAGCTGAACACGATTTACAGGGAGTGCATCTGCGCGGACGCGTCGGAAGAAGATGAAACCGATGATCTCGAGGCGGCCTTTACGCCGCATTGCGAGTGTGGCCATGAGCATGGTCCGGACGATTTTCTCGACCTGGAGGAAATGCTCTTTGAAGGCGCGGAGCGTCTCCTGTATCGGGCCGCTGCGGTGGATGATAAGGCACTCGTCGAACGCACGATTGACCTGATTGAGTCCCTGCCGCACCTGGCAATGATGAATAATTCGGACGATCCGGATGCTGTGAACAGCTATAAGTCTTACATGGACTTTAAAAAAACGCTTTCTCAAGAGGAAATGCGACCGGAAAACTCCGCGTCTCCCAAGCCGGGCCGAGAACCAGCAAAGAAAAAATAACGGATCCGCTCCGGAACGCTTTCGCGATTGCAGTCGCGAGACGTGACGGGGCTTTTGATTTTTACAAGTCTATTTCGTTTTATCCGCGTGAGAACCGAATCATTTGTCGGGAGGATTACCATGAGTCTTGAACTTCACTCGCAGGAGAGCGATTTACGGGCGAATTTGCCTAACGTAACCGCTGATATTGTGCGATCTTATGCCGAAGTGCATACGACGCATCACCTCGATCATTGCCCCTTGCCGAACAAAGACGTCATTGTCGAAATTCTCGTCGACCTGATGGACATTCTGTATCCCGGCTATCGGCATCGCGACCGGCTAAACGTTAACAACGTCGTCTATCACGTCGGCGACACGATTGACCGGACTTTCGACCGGCTCGCCACGCAGATTTCCCGCGCATTTTGCCACGGGAACAAGTCACAGGTCGAATGTACTCCGCAGAAGAAACGCGATTTCGAGGTCCTGGGCGAAGTCAAGGCTCTTGCCTTTCTGTCGACCTTGTCCGCTCTTCGACGCTCTTTGGCTAAGGATGTGGAAGCGGCTTATGCCGGTGATCCTGCCTGTACCGGAAGTGACGAGGTCATCTTCTGCTATCCCGGCCTGGAGGCCATTACCGTTTACCGCCTGGCACACAGTCTGCATGAGCTTGGCGTGCCTCTTATTCCACGCATTATGACCGAATGGGCACACAACCGGACCGGTATCGACATCCATCCAGGCGCTTCGATCGGTGAATATTTCTTTATCGACCATGGCACCGGCGTCGTTATTGGTGAAACGTGTGAAATTGGCAACTGGGTCAAGCTGTATCAGGGCGTGACGCTCGGCGCCTTGAGTTTTCCCAAGGACGCCCAAGGCAACCTCGTTCGCGGGAAAAAACGCCATCCCACCATCGAAGACAACGTGGTCGTCTATGCCGGAGCGACCATACTCGGCGGCGAGACTGTCATTGGCCACGATTGCGTGGTTGGGTCCAACGTCTGGCTCGTCAACTCCGTCTCGCCTGGCTCTACGGTAACCATAGAAAAGCCACGCCTGGTCGTTCGAAACCAGAACCAGATTTAAAAACCATAATCCCCAAACCACTCCGCCCCTTCGTTTTCGGGCGGACTCTTTCTTCTCCCTCATCTTGTAATCTCGATCCACACTTGGTATAATAATAGCGTGTTAAAATACACAGCTTATATAAGGGGGGTAACAAATAACCACATTCCACTACGCCGCAGACATGGCGACAGAGGAAATTCACGGTATTTTTCCATTTTTTCCACGTTTTAGGTGTCCGGTTGGCGGTTTAAGATTGGACTTTAGCATATTCCCGAGAGGAACCCCAAGTAACCAAGGGTAAGGAATGAACTCCAACGAGTCAGAACAGCTTGCGACGAAAATATTCATGGCGAACATGGATTATGTTCACCGGATCGCGTGCATTAATGCGCCGTCGCCGGATGTTATAGACGACATTGTGAACGAAGCCTTTCTCCTGTTTATGGAAGGGCGGGACAAATGGCAACTCAACTCGCCGGGAATTAAGGGGCTTTTGGGCGTGCTCACGCGCCAGTGTGCGTTTCGGCTGCGACATACTAATCGCGGGCTGACACAAGAGCTGGCACGAAAAATTTATGAAGCCATTGCCGACCGGAAGAGTCCGATCGCTGGCGAGGGGCTTTATGACGAGGAGAAGATTTGTTTGCCCGAAGCGATACAAAAATTACCGCTACGATATCAGGAAATTTTGCGTTTGTATTATTACGAAAAGCAATCGGTTCGGGAAATAGCACGGGAATTGGGTATGAAAGAAGAGAATGTATGTCGGGCCTTATCGCGTATGCGAATCCGGCTGCGCTCTCTTATTGAGGAGTTGAGGGACTAAGGGCGAGACCATGACAACACCGAAATCAATTTTGCGAGAGTTTGCCGTTTTGACGGAAGGTCAATTACGTCAAACTCTTGATCACGCAGAGGCGGAGCGACTCCTCCAGCTTATGGCGGAGTATCCCGAACTGGCCGATATTCTTGACGACAATATAAAGATGGACGGTTTGCTGCGAGACGCTGTGGAAGAGCAGGGTGAGATCGTGCAAGTGCTTTCCGGCGGCCGGGCAGCCACTGTGTATCGAAACCAATTTGTCCGCTACGGAAAATATATTTTCTCTACCGCAATGGCTTTGCTACTCCTTGTAATTACGGGTATGATGGTGGTTTCCGTCGCGCCGTACTGGCAAGAGAGCAGTGTATCGCCTGACCCGACTCTGGCGACCATAATGGATACCCGCAATTGCCAGTGGCGTCAGACGACTTTCTCGACAGAAAAAGGAGCGCGACTCGCTGCTGGACGACTTGAACTCCTCACTGGTATTGCCACGATCAAGTTCGACTGCGGCGCGGTCGTCTCTCTGGAGTCCTCTTCCACGCTCGAAATTATTGATCCCAAGCGATGTGTTTTGACCGACGGACGCTGCGTCGTCACCGCGGAACCGGAGTCGGCAAAAGGTTTTGTCGTCGAGACTCCTTTCGTCACGGTTACCGACGAGGGAACCAAGTTCTCACTCAATGTGGGACGGGAATCCGCAGACGTTTCCGTACTCAAAGGGAGCGTTAAAACCTGGTGTCCGGAAAACGGTACAAATACTCGATTAATTAAAAATGAATCCGCTTCTTATGGCTCCCCCGTTACCTGGGATGCCGTCCCGCGTAACGGCGAGTCTCTGGCTCATGTTATTCAATTGAGTACCGCCTCACCTGGCGGAAAAGAGGCCTGGGTCCTCGTCGACCCCAATATAAATATGCATGTCCGACGCGTGGCTTACTATCCCTGGTGCGACCGTTTTCTGCTACTCAAACGCGGCGGATACCCCGCCGAAAATCAGCGACCCAACGCCGATCGACGTGTAATTTTTGGAATCGACCTTTCCCCACTGCGGGATAAAAAAATTGATGAGGTACAATTGAAATTGTCCCTTGGCAATACAGGCATGGGGTTCATGTCCTTCGTTCCGGACAGTCGCTTCGTGGTTTACGGCCTTCGCGACGACCAGCAGGACAACTGGGACGAAGCCACAATGACCTGGGAAACCATGCCAGGAAATAACAGCGACTTCGAAATGGATTCCAGCGTCTACACCCCCATTGGCGAGTTCATGATGCCACAGGGAGTTGCCGAAAAAACGATCATCTTAAGTGGCGATGCGTTGAAGGAATTCATCGAAAATGATGAAAACGATTTTGTAACCTTTGTCGTAGAGGATAAAACGGAAGCCGCGGTGGGTGACAGCTATGTCTTTGGCATTGCTGGTCGTGGTCATCCGAAACAAAGTCCACCGACGTTGATTTTTAAGTGTCTGGGTAAGAAAAGTAAATAGTATTTTTGGGCGTGACGCGCCGGTTTCGCTTGATTTCTTCACCTTGTGTTCGCATGGACAACTTGATTACAACGTTTTTCAGGTAAATGCTTGGGGAAATTGAGCTTCGGTAGTGTAATGCTAAAATTTGAGGTGAAGAAGAAAAAAGGAGAGAAGTATGAACGTAACAATGAGAAGAATGCGTTTCGTGTTAGTTTACAGGGGAGGGGGAATCCTTACTCCTCGAAAGAGAGGCCACAAGCGTGCGTTTACCTTGGTGGAGCTGTTGGTCGTAATAGCGATAATTGGCGTTTTGATTGCTTTGCTGTTGCCAGCGGTGCAGGCGGCGCGTGAGGCTGCCCGGCGCATGGAATGCTCCAATAATTTGAAACAGATTGGACTTGCCTTGCACAACTACGTCGACGCAAACAAGGTTTTACCGATGGGCGCTCGCGCCGGCTATTGGGTGGATGCCACTAATAATCCTGGCAAGTATAAAGATATTAGTGGTCGCAACTGGCGCAGCGCGATTCTCCCTTACGCGGAACAGAATGCCATTTTTGAGCAACTCAATGAAGATGGTAGTGTTAGTGGCTGTATTGATGCGGTCGCCAAACGTCTCTATAATAATGCATTTTTGGATAAACTTGTCCTGCCCATGTACGCATGCCCAAGTGCTTTCTTTAAGCCGATGCCCAGTACTCGACACCCTTCTACAATGTATACCTTACTCGGTCAACACAGTACCCAGGTTGCCAATTATTGTGCCGTTGCCGGTGCTTATCCTGATCCCGCAGGGCGTACAAACGTGAGTAAGGCCTTGAATATGGGAATTTTTGCCGATAATGGTGCCTTTACAGTGAACGACTCAAGGGGACTTGAGGCATTGACGGATGGTACTTCAAATACTCTTGTCATTGTAGAGCAATCGGGAATCGTGGGTGTAACTTCGAAAAAGCCCGTATATTCCACCTATGATGGTATGTTTTGTGGAGCCTCTCTGGATCGCAAATGGGCGTCCTTGTTCGCTACGGGTGATCCAGGCGGTGGTCTAAACAGATTGTACTTCTCTGGGTTAACAGTTGTCCATTGGGAGATCAATCGCAAAAGTGATACGCTTAACGTAAGTGGAGTCGGTGCCTCGGAATGTTCTTACCACAATACCCTGATTACGTCAAGCCATAGTACGGGTGCCAACTCCGCTCTGGGCGACGGTAGCGTTCGCTATTTGAGCGATACAATGAACGTTACTGTTTTACGCACCCTGTGTAGCATGAATGACGGGTTAACTGTTGAGTTCTGATTCGTGTGGAGCGAAACAAAGATACAAGTTGTTTGGCATGAAAATTTATCATGGAGAAGAAAAATGAGACGATACAAAAATATAGGATTTACTCTGGTTGAACTTCTGGTTGTTATTGCGATCATCGGAATCTTGATCGCTCTGCTGTTACCCGCTGTACAGGCGGCTCGGGAAGCGGCTCGTCGTATGCAATGTGCCAATAACCTGAAGCAAATCGGGTTGGCACTGCATAATTACCACGATGTTTGTAAGACACTCCCCGCAGCACGCTTGAATATGTCCGGCAAGTCATTCTATGGCGATACATGGGGAACAACGTTTGCCATTCTTCCGTATATGGAACAGCAGGCAATGTATGATGAAACAATCAGCAATATCGACAAAATCAACGGCGGAGATACGAGTCAGGGTACTGATACCTTCACACCCTCATTCGGGGCAATGAAGTTTATGAAAGTGCCCGGCTATGCCTGTCCTTCCGATGCCGGTGCTTCGGAAATGAGAGAGTCTCATACTGTGGGCGTTTTTGACGAAAGTAAGTGCAGTTACTTGACCTGCCGTGGCGATTCCTACAAATACGTCGAGTATACTAACGTTGGTACCAAGGTCACGAGCGACATCTACCAGGCAGCATGTCTGCGAAGCGGGTTTTGCCCTTTTGAATGGAAGACACTCGAAGAAATCAAGGACGGTACTTCCAACTCAATTGCATTTTCTGAAACGGTTACCAGTGAAGATACGAATAACGACAAAAGAGTGCAATCGGCTATGGTGGTTAATGTGCCAGATACAGGCGGTGGAATTCTGGCGAACTGCATGGCAAAAAAAGATGGAAAATTTGTTACCGGTGCCGTTCAGTCATTACGCGGTTGTATTTTGTGTGACGGCCGCATTACTCTCGCAGGCTTCAGTACGGTCTTTCCTCCCAACTCGCCAAGCTGTAGTACAGGTGTGGTCGGTACAAATGATAACTTTTCCGTATTGTCCTGTACCAGTTTCCATTCCGGAGGTGTGAATGTTCTCCTCTATGATGGATCCGGACGTTTCGTTTCTGATACTGTGGATGCCGGCAAGTACACAACGCCAAAAGTTTATGACGACCCGACCAAGGCCGAAGGGACAAGCGCGTATGGTGTTTGGGGTGCCATGGGCAGTATCTGCGGCGGCGAATCAAAAAGCCTGTAGTTGCCATGTGTCATCAAGTTGAATTTTGATAAAAGGAAAGAAAATGAAAATTTTGATTGCGATGTTATGTCCTGCGACGCTCTTGGCTTGCACATTTGGGTGTGGGCAAGCGAAGCCGGAAGGTTTGCCGAATCTGGCACCGTGTACCGTAAAAGTTGTCCAGGAAGGGACGCCTCTGCCGAATGCTACCGTCGTCTTTCATGGTACCAGTCCTGACGCGGACCGCTGGCCTGTTCTGGCTCTGACCGATGCTGACGGTGTGGCAACCATGAAGACTGCTGGTGATTTTTATGGCGCTCCTGTTGCCGAGTATACCGTTACCGTTTCCGCGGAAGAAGTTGTCGATAAGGGGATTGATCCGAATGACAAAAGTGAATTTCCTGCTCCTCGCGTTACAACGTACTCGCTCGTGTCTCCGGAATATGGCGATGCTGCAACGTCCCCTTTAAAGGTTTCCGTTGCGGCTGGTAAGAATCATTTCGACCTTGATGTCGGTAAAAAAGTTCACACTTTGTACAAGCCCGATGGCAAGCATTGAAGCTTGGCCGCATGGTGTATTGATGTCACTGTTGAACAGATAAAAGAGTACAGGTTTAGACGATGATAAAAATAAAAATAACGATGATTTTCCTTTGTCTCTCCATACTTCTTCCGATTGGTTGTGGTGGTATGCCGGGCGGAATGAAGGTTGTTGCCGGAATGGTCACATTGGATGGAAAACCCTTGAATGGTGTTAAAGTCACTTTTCACCCTATAGACAATGGCGCCGAAGCTGCGGGAAAAACCTCACCCGTTGGCGATTTTATTTTGGAAACCGATGGTCACGAAGGATGCCGACCGGGTCGTTACAAAATCACTGTAAATGCTGCCGGCGTATCCGAGATTAATAAGGATCTGGGCATCCCAAAGAAATATCAAAATTTGGAAACAACGGACCTCATCGTTACGGTCGCGGAAGATATGGACATGCTGCCCGTAACTTTGTATCAATCTGACGACCAGGCTCCGTCCGGACTCCAATAGAATCCAGAACAATAAAGGAAAGATATTGCCGATGAGATTCCATTTTACAGCACTCATACTCTTTGCACTTTTGTGTAAATATGCCTATGCAACGGAAGGTTCAGACTCCTGGGGAGGCCGAACCGCTGTTCCCGCAGTCGTGAATTCCATAACAGCGATAGAGAACGACCGTATTTCGTTGTCAGGTCCCTGGGAATTTATGACCCGTCAGGTAGACTTTGCAGGAGGTTCCTGTATGATGCCGGATTCTCAATGGACCAATGCTCGCGAGATTGAGGTGCCTGGCTGCTGGGAGTCACAAGGTGGCGGCTCCGGCCCGGCTGAAAGCGTCGTTTGGGATTATTACCAGTCGCGCAAGGTTGCCGGGCAGTCCATAACGCTGAAAAACTCCTATAACGGCAATGCATGGTATCGTAAGTGGCTTGAGGTTCCGAAAGAATGGAAAGGGCAGAGAGTCTGGCTTGCCGTGGGTGGCGTTAACGCCAAAGGATGGTTTTATATAAACGGACAGCGAGTGGCTCTGGTCGAGAATTTTTGCGGAACCTTTAAGTATGATGTGACGGACCTCATTAAATTTGGTGAGCGAAATTTGGTCGCGGTTCGTGTGCGAAATGATTTACCCAATCGCAAAGGGTGCATGACCTGTATGCATGCCTTTGGTGGCCTCTATCGATCGCTGGAATTGCAGGTAACCCCACAAGCTTCTTTGCAAGATGTCTGGGTGCGTGGCAATGTTGATACGGCAAGTGCCGAGATTCATGTCGAGCTCGATCGAAGTAAAATGGATGTCGAATCTTCAAAAGAGTTTCAACTTTTGGCTGTCTTGACCGATAGCGATGGGCGTGAAGTGGGACGCACACAAAATAATGTAACACTTGAAAAAGGGACATGTTCCCCGTTCATCTTGACCGTACCGATTGAGGGATTCGAACCTTGGAGTCCGGAACATCCGGTCCTGTATTTTGCGAATGTTACACTATCGCAAGATGGTTCTCCGCTGCAAGAGCGTCGAGAACGGTTCGGCGTTCGTAAGTTTGAAGTGCGTGGAGATCGTTTCTATCTAAACAATAAGCCGTTTTTTATGCGAGCTTTTGGTGACGACGCCATTTATCTGAACACACTGTCTTCGCCCGCTTCTGTGGAGGAACATCGCAAGACGCTTTCTTTGGCAAAAAGAAGTGGATTTAATGCTGTTCGCTTGCACACCCACTGCGAAGTTCCAGAATACTTCGAGGCGGCGGACGAACTCGGTATTATGATTCAGGCTGAAATCCCTTATTATGGCGAGTTCCCTACCGGCGGTTTCGATTTTGACCCCATGCGTGACTTACGCGAGCTGTACCAGCATTATCGACGTTATCCCTCCTTTGCCATTTATTCAATGGGTAACGAGGGATATCTCGGAAGCCCGTTGGATCAGCAGCTTTATCAATTCGTCAAAAATTCTGACGCGGATCGACTGGTAATTCATCAGGATGGCGGAATGAATTCCCCCGGTGTCAATAGTGATTTCGTTGGCGGGCCAATCGACGTCTGGCGTGACTCGCAAACGCAACATAAAGTTCCTTTTGTTGCGCATGAATACTTGAATATCAGTATCAAACACGACCCACGTTGGGAACCACTGTTTACAGGAGCGACACTTCCGTTGCGTCCCCTGGCGGAATATGAAACGGAATTGGCTCACGCGGGCTTGAGTCGCGACTGGGGTGACGCCTGTCTTGACGCCGCGCAGTATTTGCAAAAATATTATCAAAAAAGCGGAATCGAATCGGCACGCAAAGATCCCGCATGTGACGGCTTTTGCTTTTGGACCATAACGGACACAGGAGCGCCTGACCGCGGGGTCGCAACCTCGCAAGGACTCTTCTCCCCATTCTGGACCATAAAAAACAATGGTAGTACACCAGAGGATTTTTATGTGTTCAATCAGCCGGTTGTCCTGCTTGCTAAAATTGCAAACGATGAAAAAATCTTTACCTCTGGCAGTGTGATGAACGTCGAATGGATGGTTTCAAATTACGGTGATTCCGAAATTGTCAAACCGCAATTCGTGTGGCAACTCATTGATAGCGATGGCAACATCTGTAGCCAAGGCGATTTCCAATCGGATTCGATTCAAACGGGCCAGGTACAAACGATCGCAAATACTGAATGTTTGTTACCCGACCTGAACAATCCGCAAAAAATGACACTCAAGGTGTCAATAACCGGAACGAATTTCTCAAACTCGTGGAATGTTTGGTGCTTCCCCCAGCGAATCGCAATGGACGGTAATGACATCGCCATCGCGAAAGAGTATTACAATACCCTGGCTTCCCGATACCCGGGGGCCACCCAATGGGGGACGCCCGAGTCTGCGTCTGCAAAGCTCGTCATTGGAACAATGCAAGATGTGCAAGAGGCGGCGCGACAGGGGAAACGGTGTATTCTTCTTGACCCGCCCGGAGGTAAACCCAATGTGAAACTGGGATGGTGGTGGCTTGGTGACCAGGTCGGAACCGCTTTTGCTCGTCACGAGGCGTTTGGCGATTTCCCACATAATGGTGCTCTTGACCCACTCTGGTTTCGTCTGATTAAAACTGGTGCCCCGCTCGTTCCGGATTCTCCTTTTTTCGGCGCGGAGTATCTTGCTGTGGGTGAAGGACAAAATAAATATTTTGTTTATGCCGGACAGATGCAAGCCGGGAGCGGCAAAATTATTTTTATAAAGGGGATCGACCTGATAACGGAGACCCTCGAAGGAACGTGGCTACTGGATAATCTCGTTCGCTACGCAAGAAGCGAAAGATTTAATCCCACCGCAACGACAAAATTTATGGAAAGTTTTGACCGACAAAATGAATCGCTCATTGGCCTCAATGGCTGGGCGACAACGATGCGCTGCGCCAAGTCCCAAGAGGGAAACTACTTCTTTGGACCAGGCGTGATTGATCTGGCATTATTCGAGTCCGAAGGCAGCTGCCTCGAATGGAAAACGATTGCCATGAACGATAATTTTACCGACGCCAGCTTTACTTTAACCTGGCTTGGTGGATTCGGAAAACTGCAGGCCTCGCCTGATGGAGTGGAATCATTGCGAGAGCGTTGTTCACTGTTTGTCAATAATAATAAAATTATGGATTTTCAAATTGATGGAAGTCAAAATTCATGGGAGGTAAAAAGTGATACGGCTGTGTTGCAATGGGAAACATTAACGCGCAACCCCAAGGAGCGCACGGGAAAATTTTCTCTTACGCTTCCTTCCTCTATCCTGGAGCCTGGGAGTGCTGCGATCATTCGTATTGACACAGCAGACTCCAAGGGGCTTTCCTGGTTTGGAATTCTCGAAAAACAATAACTATTGGCATTCAAGCATGCTACTTAAATGAATTTAACGAAAGGATAATATCTAATATGACCGTACGAATTGGAATACTCTTTTTTATCGCGATGTTCAGCATTCTACCTGTGACATCCGGCAACGAAGAAGGGAAGAGTGCAGACACCACCTATGATGTTGTCGTCTATGGTGGGACCAGTGCTGCTGTTACGGCCGCGGTGCAGACGAAAGCTATGGGCCATAGTGTTGTGATTGTTTCCCCGGATATCCATTTGGGTGGGCTTTCCAACGGGGGGCTTGGTGAAACCGATAGTGGTAATAAAAGCGCTATTGGTGGTCTGTCGCTCGAGTTTTATCATCGTATTTGGCGATGGTATTCCCTGGAAGAGGCGGGAAAAACTCCTGACCTTGATTTTCTCATGTCCGACCAGGAGTCGAAATGGACCCGTGCCGAAACGAAATGGAAGTTCGAGCCGCACGTCGCCGAAACGGTCTTTGAGAGTTTTGTTAAACAATATGAAATTCCTGTTTTTCGCAATCAGTGGCTGGATCGTGATAAAGGAGTCGAAAAAAAGGACGGTCGCATTATTGCCATAACGACTCTGTCGGGTCAGCGGTATTCCGGTCGATACTTTCTGGACGCTACCTATGAAGGCGATCTCATGGCCGTCGCCGGTGTACCTTGGACGACCGGCAGGGAAGCCAACTCGCAATATAACGAAACTCTTAACGGCGTTCAAACGCAGCATGCGAAATACCACCAGTTTCGTGGGTTCGTCGACCCGTATATTGAGCCAGGTAACCCGAAAAGCGGACTGTTGCCCTACGTAAATGAAAAACTGGAAGGCCAGGATGGCGATGGCGACACAAAAATTCAGGCCTACAATTTGCGATTGTGTTTAACCAATATACCAGAAAACCGTGTTACGATTACAAAACCGGAACCTTATAACGAGTTGGATTACGAATTGCTTTTTCGCGCGATCGAGGCCGGTCAGACGGATTTCTTTATCATGTCGACCATGCCGAACAGCAAGACCGACTCCAATAATTACGATGGTTTCTCCAGTGACCTCATTGGCGGCAACTATGACTATCCCAATGCCTCTTACGAAGAGCGGGCAAAGATTTACGAACGTCACCGACTCTGGTGCCACGGCCTCTTATGGACCCTGGCGAATCACCCGCGCGTTCCGGAACGTATGCATAAACAATGGTCGGCATGGGGCTTGGCGAAAGATGAGTTCGTCGATAACAACCACTGGCCGCATCAGCTCTACGTGCGTGAGGCACGACGCATGCTCGGCGATTTCGTGGAAACGGAACGGCATATCCGTTTGATCGATGAGGTCGAGCAACCGGTGGGTATGGGGTCGTATCAAATGGATTCGCACAACGTTCAGCGTTACGTCGATTATGATATGTTCGGCAAGCCCAGCGTCCGCAACGAAGGCGACGTCGAAGTCGGGGTTCTTGAACCCTATCCCATCGACTACCGGGCCATGCTCCCGAAACGCAGTGCGGCTGATAATCTTCTGGTGCCCGTCTGCATTAGCAGTACGCACATTGCGTTCGGGTCCATTCGCATGGAGCCTGTCTTTATGATTCTCGGGCAGAGCGCGGCCACGGCCGTCTGCCTCGCTCTTGACGGCAATACGAACCCGCATGACCTGGAGTATGCCGTTTTGGCAAAACGCCTTGCGGACGACGGACAGGTCCTTGCCCTTGAGGGTAATGTTCCGCTTTCACAACTCGAAGGTCAGGTTATCGAAGTGGAAAAGGCAGAACTGACCGGAGAATGGGTCCCTGGCAATATTATGCGTCCCTTCGTCGGCCGTCGGTACTTTTACGATAACAATACCGACAAGGGAGCGAAGTCGGTCACGTTCCGATTCCAGATTCCCTCGCCCGGACGTTATGAATGCCGCCTTGCCTATTCTACACACGTTAATCGTGCCACGAATGTCCCTGTTTGTATTAAGACCGAACGCGAAACCAGAGAGTTGAAAATCAATCAACGTCAGGAAGCTCCTATCGACGGACTTTTCATTTCCTGTGGCGTCGTTGAGGCCGACAAGGAAATTGAAATCACCGTCTCGAACACCGACACATTCGGGCAGGTTATTCTCGACGCCGCCCAGGTCATTCCGGTCGCTCAATAGATGCCCTAAGGCACGACAGAACGCGTTATGCTCCACAGCACGCGTTACGGTGACTCCCCTGTTCGCGGTAGCAGGGGAGGAATGCTCGTTTGACGAGTTACTCTTCTACTCTTTCGTCTCCCCTACTTTGGTCTGGTCGTCAGGCTTGGCTTTTTCCATTTCCCTAACGTGAATGACCCATCGGCATCCGGTAGCGAATCGTTGGACTGGTTCCAGGTCGATTTCGCCGCCCAGGCCTTCCAGGAGCCGCCATGCCTTACACAAGCCAAACCCGAGTCCGCGACCTGACTGACGTCCGCTAAAGTAAGGCGAAAAGATCTGGTCACGAATCGCGTCCGGGATACCAGGTCCGTTATCTTCCACGACAAACAGAAGCGAACCATCGGCCGCCGGGACACTCACGTCGAAAGCAATCCGCCCCCCTTCGCCCACCGCTTCAAAAGCGTTCATCAGAACCGAGTCCAGAACGGTGACAAGATGGGCGGGGTCCGAAAAAAATACACTCGTCGGCAGTTCCTCACTCGAAGGAACCCGTATCAGCTCAATTTTGCGCGCTTCGGCTTCCTTCTGTTTACGCGTAAGGAAGTCTCGCAGCATATCGGCTAAAATGAAAGAAGTTGGCTCGGGCTTCGGAGGACGCGCAAAGGTACGCGTATCCACGATCATATCATACGCGCGACGCGTTTGCGCCAAGATAATGCCGAGCCATGTCCGGGAATCCGCGTCTTCTGTCCGCGAAAGCAGGAGCTGTGCGTAACCACTTATGATCGCCAGGGGATTATTGATCTCATGTCCTGCCCCAGCCGCAAACTCGGCCAGTGCATCCAGCTTTAATTGCTCCAGCCGACGTCTCGTTTCCGAATCAAGTTCATTCATCGCATTTCGTTTGTTCAAAAGTCACTGCGTTTTCCGACCTCATTGGCTTTCCTGTCCCAAGTCAGACAACCTTGTGCGACAGACAAGTCAAAACAAGAAGCAGACGATGCAAGAGACGCCAAACCGTGACGACTCTCTTGCCTCGACAGGGAACAACGGCTCTGCTTACATGAACGACTCAATTTCGAGAAGCCCGCACATAACTTCAATGAGCTTCTCCGTTTCAAACGGCTTCGGCAGGAAAACATTCGCCCCAGCTTCCTTGAGTTCGGCGATCCGGTCTTCTTCCACCATCCCGGAAATACAGACAATCTTTACGTCCTCTAGTGTATTATCACTGCGAACGCGGACACAGACGTCCTTCCCGTTTATATCGGGCAACATAACATCAAGAACAATCAGGTCAGGTCGATATTCCTTGACCATCATACCAGCATCAAATCCATTATTGACCGAACGCGTTTCAAATCGTCCGTCGTGTTCCAAAACATCAACGATCAAATCAACGAGGTCGCGGTCGTCGTCGACAACGAGTACCTTACGCTTACCACTTTCCAACGCGTCCGTCGGAATGTCATTCTCTCGCATAAAATGAAAGAGCTGCTCGCGCGGAATGCGTCGAAATCGACTGCCCGGCACGCGAAATCCCTTTAGCTGTCCGGAGTCAAAACAACGTATGATTGTTTGCTGACTGACTTTACAAATTTTGGCCGCTTCGCCGGTCGTGAATACTGTCTTTACTGCCATATTGGGGACCGTCCTGTGTTTCCTGGTGACAAATGATTCCTAATGTCGGTTTTTCGACATTATTCTTTAATGCTCCCGACGAGTTCGATCCAAGTGAACTCACAACCGGTCGCCGCTTACCACGCGACGACTCTCAATTGCTCGGGATGCGACGATGCCTAACAAGAATGCTTTGGATATGCTTCCTGTTATGCCTCGTTTAAAAAGTCGATGGATTCGCTTTAAAACGATAAAGCTTGTTGGATTCTCTAAAGAACTTGAATGTTCTATATTTTCCAACTTTTCCATTGGTTCTAATTATAACTATTTTTACTTCTGTGTCAACATCACTTTCATTTTCTTAACCGCTTGCACCACAATGGTTTATCCAAAATACCCAAAAAATGGCCATTTTTTTTGAGAAAAAACACGCGGAAAGCAGAATCAGGGCGAAATAGAGCATTTGAAGTGTTCAGGCGGTTACAGCACTCATTTCCACGGACTCTCACCCCCCAATTTCCCCAACCCGCTCCCGTTTCCTAACCTAAAAAACAATACTACTTCGCTTGAATGTTTATTGTTTCATTATTCAGTTTTGAATAAACGATTCTCTGGCTGCGATAGAGGCCATAATAACCCGAAAGCATGTAGCCAACACCACAAGCAATGGCGAACAGGAGAAGATTGCCACTGCCGAATAACTCGACGGAAAGTACGAGCGAAGTTACCGGGCAATTGACCACACCGCAGAACATGGTGACCAGCCCCAAAGCCGCCCCAAAACCGGCAGGCAGACCGAGAAGGTGCCCCAAAACCGCGCCCAGTGTCGCCCCGACAAAGAAGCACGGAACGATTTCACCCCCTTTAAAACCCGCTCCTAACGTAATCGCTGTAAAGAGAATCTTCAAAAGGAACGCCTCTGGACGAGCATCGCCCCGCATCGCTGCGAGGATCTGTTCACGACCCATGCCGTTGTAATCCATATTCCCCACCAGTAAGGTCAGCACCAACAGCGCCAGACTGCCCAGCACTGCCCGCAAAAGGACTCCCGGTATCAGTTTCTCCATCCAGAGCGGGACATAATGCACCGCGGCACAGAAGAGGACACTCACGCCGGAACACAGAGCCGCCAGAATGACCGTCGACGTTGCCGGCCAGATCCCCAGCTCCGGAACCGCCGCAATGGCGTAGTGCAACCCCTCGAAACCAAACAGGTGGGCTATGCCATACGCGACCAGCGACGAACCCAGACAGGGAACCAGTGCCGGATAGAACATGCTTCCGACACAGGCAATCTCAATCGCAAAAAAAGTCGACGTCAGAGGCGCTCCAAAGACTCCGGAAAAACCGCCACTCATACCGCAGAGCATAATGACAGTCAGGTCGCCTGGCCTCAAACGAAAGACCTTGCCGATAGCCAGTCCCAGACAGCCGCCCAACTGAAGTGCCGCACCTTCCCGTCCTGCCGAACCGCCCACAAGGTGTGTTATGATTGTACTGACAAAGATTAAGGGAGCAAGCGGCCACGGCGGACGTTTATCTGTCGTTATGGTTGCTATCATGACGTTCGTTCCGAGTGATATGTTTATCCCCGCAAACCGGTAGAGAAGGCAGATAACAACCGCACCCGCAGGAAGAGCGCAGAGCCATAAGGGGGATTCCATCCGCCACTGTCCCGCGTAGAGAATGCCTGTGCGAAACAGGACACTAATCAAGCCGGTTATGACGCCGACAACAGTTGCCAGCACGGTCCATTTAAAGAATGTCAAGACGTATCGCGTCGCGGAAAAGAACTTGCGCGCCGTGCGCTCCTCCAGCTCTTCAGCAAGACCAAGCAGGTCTTGCTCCAAGCCGCGTGGCGGTTCGTTTGAGTCTTCTTCCGCTCGTTCCATGACAAGGCCTCTTAAGAATCAAAGGGTCACTCTTGCAATAGATGCTCTCTCAACAGTGCGGTCAGCGACGCCAAGGACTGCGGGATGGCCTTGGTCGAGGCCAAGGTTGTCATGAAGTTCGTATCGCCGTTCCAGCGGGGAACAATGTGCCAGTGGATATGACCCGGCAGTCCCGCCCCGGCAACGTGCCCCATATTCAGACCGATATTAAACCCGTCCGCTTTCATCTCACGACGAATAACCTCCGTCCAGTGACACATCTGACGCGTGATTTCTTCCCATTCCGACGCGGAAAGATTGTCAATCGACGCTATATGCCGCTTCGGGGCAATGAGAAGATGTCCGTTGTTATAGGGGAAACGATTTAATAAAGTGACGCAGCTCTTGCCACGCTGAATGATGTAGCGCTCAAGCTCTTGGTCAGGAGAACAAACAGCTGCCTGGCACAGGAAACAGTTGGAATCGCTCCCCGGCAAAAATTGCTCCGGTGCCACTTCGCCGGGCGACGGCCCTTTGTCGGGCGACTGGATATATTCGTAGCGCCAGGGAGCCCAAATTACGTCAAGCCGCTGTTCGTTAGTCATTCGGTACACTACTTTCCGGAATAAGCGGTTGTCGAGGAAAGAACCGGTTTACTCTTAACAGAACGGGGAACAGCGACCGGGGGCACGGTCGAAAGACCCAAGTGAGACGTGTTCGACTCCGAGGGCGCTACGTCAGGCGCGGCAAACGACTCTACTGGTCGTGGGCGGAAACCCTTATTGAGCTCGGGGTACACGGCCTTATCCTGGGACGGATTGATACTGGCAGGCACACTTGTTCCTCCCGACTCGTCATCGGGCGTGTTCGACGCTTCATTATTCGGTGGTGCAATGTTTCCACTCTTTTCGCTCTTGCCTTCAGAGGAGTCGTTCTGGGCCGGGACGTCCTTGGCCATGTTCCAGTTGGCCTGTTTTACCTGTTCTCCGGGCACGACCAGTTCCACGGCCGGACGTTGTGGCATTGGCTGAATCTCCGGCACAGCAGCTTCCTCTTCCAGTTGCTGCGGGGGTACCAGACCCGGTTCCGTTTTCGGGCTCACTTTGGGGCCAAATCCGGTGATAAAATGGTCGTTGTTCGCAATGGGGAGTTCGTAGGGCTGGCTGGCTACCTGAACCGAATCCTCTTTCTCACGCTCCTGAAAACCACCAAGGCCATTGAGCAGATTTGCCGTTACCGGGCTGGTCGCCGCATCCAGAAGGCCCAGCTGCGTTTCCGCTTTCGACCCTGACGCGGGATTCAGAACGCTTAGTCGCAAGCGGCCTTCGCCCACCGAACGTTCCACCTTGTTGGCATCGGCCTGGGACAGCAAAAGCGAGATAACGGAAGAACGACTCGGACGGCCGTCTTTCAGGTTCGGACGCATTTCACTGGCCACCTTATAAACGCCAATCTCATTGAGCAACGGCCGCGTGACCAACTTTCGGCCCGCGTTGGCCGTCGACGACGCTTCTACATCTTCCGTAACGACCGACAGACTCACCTGGTCGCCCGGCGCCAGAATATCTTCCAATGGCAGGAAACCGGACATGTCACCATACGCCACACCGCTGGTGATGGTTTCTATGCTGACAGGAACCACGCGATAGCCCGGTGGGATAAAGCCGGGTTCACGGTCACTGTTCTCTTCATGAACATCAAGATCGTACAAACTCAGGATCGACCCGTCGGCTACGTTATTAATGGCCTTCCGATGAACCGCGTCCGAGAAACTCGTTATGGCGTCTCGCGGGACTTCGTCTTCCGGAATGCGGTCAAAACGTATATTTAACGCCGTGATCTCATCCCCAGTCGCGATCGCGTTTTTAGCCACGAGCACCGGGGCCAGTCGCCCTTGCACGACGGGGTCAACAGTCGCTTTCGGTTTGACGAATGCCTGCTTCACAATAAGTGACGCCAGAACACCGGCCACAAGAGCCACAAACAAAACGACCAAAGACTTGTAGGGTAATTTGCTGTTTTCCATATTCTTACTCTTGGGTAAAACCTCCACACCATCCATGACACTGAAAGCATTATATACTATTTCCCGGCTTGTGTACACCGGGACTCCCTACTTATATTTATCGGCATAACCTCTTTACACACCTCACTCCAAATTATTTTTTAGGCCAAACGTTATACAGAGAACGTCTGTATAATCATTACAAACGTTCTCTGTTATGCCTGTATTAAAAATATGTTAAAGTTTGTGTATTTTGTCTATCTGACCATTCTTGCTTGGTGTGATGGAATCTGGAAAATTTACACATCTCGGGTTATCTTTGTAAGGCGGCGTCCATTCTCTCAAAACTCCTCCTCTTACCAAGTATCTCCAGAGTTTCAAACATACCCAATCCCACACCTTTCCCCGTCGTCGCCACGCGGAGCGCGTGAATGATCTTCGAGGCCTTAATCTGTTTCTTTTCCAAAAATTCTTGCATGGCCGTCTCAAGATTCTTCGCCGTGAACTCCTCGTCGGAAAATCTTTCCAACTCCTGACGCCACTGGCCAAGCAGAACCGCGGCGTCCGGATCGCTCTCCATCCGCTTACGCCACACTTCCGCGTCCGTTTTCAGGTTGCTGTCACAGTCAAAGAAATCAGCGAAGTTGAGTATGTCGCCCGCGACTCGAATTCGATCGCCCGCTCCTTCCAGAAGTTTCATAACCAGGGTCCGCGTTTCACCCTCCGACAGCTCGTCGTGGCCCGCTACGCGAACCGGCGTTGCCACGTCCATAACGTCCGGATAGTCCATAAACGTCGCTCCCTGCCACGATTCCGAGGTCAAAAGACCTGCACCCAAAAGGTAACGAAGGACTCGGCCATATTTCTCTTCCAGACTCAGGCCAAGAAAATGCTTCTCCTCAAACGCTGACAGCTTGGTCCCGTCAAATGACGCTGGCGCCTTGTTCACCCGCTCAAGCGAGAAGAGGTCAACCAGCTCCTGCAATTTAAAGAACTCCGATTTGTCATCCAGCGACCACCCGAGCAAGGCAAGATAATTGTCAATCGCTTCCGGAAGATAGCCCGTCTGACGGTAAAAATCAACGATCACCGGGTTGAAACTGTCGGCCGAAGTTTTAAGTCCTACCCGATTCGCAATTTCCGTTCCATGTTGAACCAATTTCGCAAAATCGGCGTTCTTAAGATACTTATCCAGTTTCCGCTTGCTCAATTTCGTCTTGCTCCCCGGCTCCGCAACGAAAGGAAGATGGGCATAATAGGGAAGTGGATAGCCAAGGGATTGCGCAATAAAGATTTGACGCGGAGTATTCGATAAATGCTCTTCCGCTCGAATGACATGTGTTATTTCAAGGTCATGGTCGTCAACCACATTGGCCAGGTGATACAAGCATGACCCGTCTGCCCTCTGGATAACGTGGTCCTGCTCCATTCCCCAATCGAACTCGACATCGCCGCGAATTAAATCATGTATGGTCAGCTTTCCTTCCCGGGGCATCTTCAGACGCACAACGCCAACCCGCCCGGCCGCCTCGAATTCTCGACGCTTCGCTTCCGATTCGGCCATGAACCGCCGACTGTAGACAAAGGTTGTCTTCAGCGCCTGGGCCGCCTCTCGCTCCTCCGCCAGTTCTTCCGCCGTTGCATAGTCCCAGTAGGCACAGCCCGATTCCAGCAGCCGTTTGACCGCCGACTCATAACGCTCTTTACGCTGCGATTGATAATACGGCGCGTGCGGACCTCCCACTTCCGGACCTTCATCCCACGTTATTCCCAGCCATTTCAGCCCTTCCAGAATCGGCGAAAGCGCCTCATCCACATTACGCTGCTGGTCCGTGTCGTCGATTCGCAATATGAACTGACCACCATGCTTACGCGCAAAAAGCCAGCAGAACAATGCGGTTCGAACTCCGCCTATATGAAGATATCCCGTCGGACTGGGAGCAAAACGTGTACGGACACATCCCATTATATAAAATTCCTTTCACACAATATTTAGAAAACAACTCAATTAGTTCCGGCTGGCGAGCACCTGTCCGACAACCTGCTTCTTATTCTATCTTCAAAAGAAATTTCGTCAAGGATTGCACTTAGAGTGTGTATATTATCTATCTTACCTATTTTTTCTTTCAATTAAAACGAAGCAAACGGCAAGTAAAACGTCGAAGTGTGTGACGTTTTATCTTACCCAGTTTGTATAGTTTTTTTGGTTTCAAGACGGTTGAAAAAGTCATTAACAGTTTTTCCCCATACCGACTTCTCGTGGCAACAGGAACGGGACCTCATTTGGAAAATTTTCAATAATTTTAACCTTTGTAGAAACCGACTCTTAAATTTTAGTACAGGCTCTGGAACCAAAAAAAGAGCGAGGGGCCAGTTTGACATTTGCCATCTGTCGTGTAGAATCTCTTCATGTAAAGCTTACTGTTATCGGCAATGCTCTACACCTTTGATCATGTTTTTTACCTGTATTATAAGATTTAACAACCATAACTTGTCGAATTGACAGTCATGATTATAAGCGATATTTGCGACCAGTTACCAGACGCTCTCGCCTCAAAAATGGGTGAGAAGAGCTATGAATTGTGGGGCGACCGACTCGAATTTGACTTTCGGGACGCGACGCTTTATGTCTATGCTCCCAATCCGGTAACGTTGCACCGCGTGTGTACAAAATATCAACGTGACATTGTTGATATTCTGGTCGAGAAACTGGGGAAAGCTTACCCCATCAAGTTCCTTGAGAAGCCCTCGGGTGCAGCAAGCGTGTCGGGTAGTGGGGATATTGACCCGAGCGGGATTGCCCCGGAGTCGCGTTTATTCCCCACTCCAAAGTCAAGTCTCGCGGCCAGTAAGGGCACAATCGCTAATGCCGTGGAAGTCTCCGGCGCGTCGTTGCAATATGGGGCGGAAACGAGCAAGAAACAAACGGCGGATTACGACCTCCTGTCTGTTTTTGAGTCCGGTCAATCGATTGCTCAAACGAAACAGGAATCAGCAAAGGATATGATGACAACGAGGAAGGTGGTCGGGGAAGGATCGAAATCCGGCCAGGTGGAACCGCGTCATCCGTCCGTTTATTCTTTTGCCCCCGACGGCTCCAATACCGTGGTTCGCCGACGTGCTCCCCGGCCCCGCGAGGCCGACCACCGCTCTTTCGCCTCCTACAATACCTTTGTCAAGGGAATTTCGAATCAACTGGCAACGCAAGTCGCTGATATCGCCATTTCCTCGCCCGGTATGATTAATCCTATCTTTATTTCCGGTTCCTCGGGAGTAGGAAAAACACACTTACTTCAAGGTATTTGGGACGAATATCGAAAACGTGGCGATCGACTTCCCCCTCGGTATCTCCGTGCGGAGCAGTTCACGACTCTCTTCATCCAAAGTCTGATGAAGAAAGATGGGTCTTTTCGTCGTAATTTCGAGAATATTTCCCTCTTTATTCTCGACGACCTGCAGTTTCTTCAGGGAAAACGCGATACGCAAATTGAGTTCCTGTCGCTCTTTGACCATCTCCGCGCCGCTGGTATTCAGCTAATCATTAGTGCCGACCGGCCGCTGAATGATTTGAATGAGATTCGTCCTGAAATCAGGTCACGAATTCTCAGTGGTGGCTGCTGCAGTATAGAGCTTCCGGAAAAAGAGACCTTATTGAAAATATTCAATGTTCGTGCCCGGCAGTTGGGCCTGGAGGTTCCGGACGAAGTCGCACGTTATGTCGTTTCTCGTTTCTCAAATTCCGCACCCCAGCTTTCCGGCGTGCTTAATCGTCTTCTCATGGCACGGCAGATTACGCGGCAGCCGATTACTCTGGCTTTCGCGGAAACCGCCTTGTCCGACCTCGTTCGCAGTAATCAGCGCTTGATTCGTCTGGAAGACATTGAAAAGGCGGTGCAGGAGACCTTTGGCCTTCCGGAAAAATCGCTTCGCGGTCGCTCCCGCGTTAAGCAGATTGCCTGGCCTCGCATGTTGGCCTTCTGGCTGGCGCGAAAATACACACGAAACGCCCTGTCAGAAATCGGTCGGTATTTCGGGAACAGGAGTCATTCGACGGTTGTCAGTGCCCAAAAGAAGATTGATCTTATGGTCGCGTCCACTCCGGTCGAGTCCGACGACTCTCTCCTTTCGCTCCCGGAAGCCCTTAATCGAATTGAGCGTCTATTGCAAGTCTAGAACACAGTGGGGGGAGTAAAACGTGGCTTACTATAAACCTGTCCCTTCCAGGGAGCCGGAGGCGACCGAGCCCAAGGCAAAAGCTTCCTCCCTTGTCCAGTTTCTGCGGATTCTCTTTATTACCATCCCGCTCCTGGAGATTATCTGCTTTGTGGAAGGTTTTACTACGAGCGGGGCCACGGAAACGGGCGCGACAATCTCGGCTATTTATCTGATCTGTGGTTTTCTGCTGGGGCTGCTCGCCTTGGTGACCTGTACCATATCGATTGCCATTGAAAAGGCTGTTTGGATTCGACTTCCGCTTTATCTGTTTTGGGTTGTGAACGGTTTTATGCTTTTTTTCATTTTTGTCGGATGGCTGGTTACGCGGTAAAATCGTTCTGGAAAGACGAAAAAAATTTCGTTTTTTCTGCTCACGGACCTTGTCACTTCGGCAGGACGTGGCATAATGGTATCCTGTAGTTTGTACTTGGTGGTGTCCCCCCCACATTCTGCCGGAGATACCGAACATCGAAAAAAACATTCAAAAATAGAGGTTTACAATGAGCGTACGAACCCTGTTTATCGCATCTGTTTTGTCGGTGGCGGTTGCTACCCTGTCCGCGGCGTCCACATTTGGCCAGGAACAGTCCGCCAATGCCGCTCCCGCCCCAACTCCCGCCCCTGCCAAGGCCGTCGCCCCGACTGTCCCGGCCGCGAAAACGACCGCAGCTAAAGCATCAACCACAAAACCGGCGACAGCCGCTTCCAAATACGCCGGGCGCCCTCATGTTGGTCTCGGTTTCAATGGTATTCCTTTTGACGGCAGTCATCGGGAAGCCACTCGCATTCGCCGCGCCTATCGCGCAAATCACTAAGCTGACCGGTTCCATTTCCAGCCGCTGGGCACTTCTGTTTCGCTTTCGCGGCTGGTTTTTTTCTTTGCCTGGCGCTCACCCCTGTTATGACGTTTGTTCACAAACTAAGGAGAGAGAAAATGCAAGCATCTCTGTTTTTTCGGCTTTGGGTCTTAACTTTTGTTGCCGTTGGCTCGGGTCTATTGACCATGGCAAGCAGGTCTTCCGCTCACGAACCCAACTACGACGAGGCCAAGGTCCCCGAATATCAGCTGCCCGACCCACTGGTCTGCTCCGACGGTTCTCCGGTCGCTAATGCCGACGCCTGGTTCAACCATCGGCGTCCCGAACTTCTGAACTTGTTCAAGTCGCAAATGTTCGGCCAGATGCCAACTGCCAACTGTGCACGATTGCGTTTTGAAGAGCTGACCTGCGTTCCTGACGCACTCCACGGCAAGGCAACACGTAAGGAAATTCGCATCTATTTCAATGCCCCGGAGCCCACTCCGAAGGTGGACGTGCTCCTCTATTTGCCCAATAAGGCGCAAGGTCCGGTTGGGGCTTTTCTGGGTTTGAATTTCCTCGGGAACGAGAATACAAGCCATGAACCGGACATAACCGCTGTGGCAATTTCCGACGGGGCACGGAACGAGGCCGATGGTGTCGAGCGTGGCCTCAACGCCCGTCGCTGGCCTTATGAACAAATCATCGATCGCGGTTACGCCGTTGCCACTGCGTACTACGAAGAGTTGGACCCAGACGGCGACGATGGATTCCTCAACGGCGTGCACACGCTTTTCGACGCGGAATATCCGGACCGTAATGCCGGCGACTATCCCGCAACGATAACGGCTTGGGCCTGGGGACTGTCCCGCATTCTCGATTTTCTCCTGACGCAAAAAGAACTTGACCCGGCCCGCATTATTGTTATGGGGCATTCGCGACTGGGAAAAACTTCGCTCTGGGCAGGCGCAAACGACGAACGGTTTGCCGCCGTCATTTCAAACGATTCCGGCTGTGGCGGCAGTGCCTTATCCCGGCGCGAATTTGGTGAAACGGTGGCTACTATTAACCAGGTGTTCCCGCACTGGTTCTGCAAAAACTTTAAACTCTATGGCGACAAGGTCGACTCGCTCCCCTTTGACCAGCATGAGCTTATTGCTCTTATCGCGCCGCGGCCCGTCCTGATCGCCAGCGCGGAAGAAGATCGCTGGGCCGACCCCAAAGGGGAATTCCTCTCACTATTGGCAGCCGACCCGGTCTATAAATTCTTGGGCAGTGCAGGTCTCGGCACCGTTAGCGAGCAGCCCCCGGTCAATACGCCCTGTGGCCAAACGCTCCGCTACCACATACGAACTGGTAAGCACGACGTGACAGACTACGACTGGGCCTGCTTCCTGGACTTTGCCGATCAGATTCAGGTAAACCGCCCGCTCCCTTGACCGGTCTGTAAATTGGTCTCAATTATTTGATTCGTTGGGGGCGTCTGTGAAAAGACAAAATGGGTGAGAACTCGGGTGCTTATGGGGCGTGGCCGCAGTGGGGGCTGGCCCTGTTGGTCCTTGGCGTTTTTGCCCACTTTCTCGTCGCTTACAGAAAGGTCTGATCGTTCGCGTCGTTCGATCAGACCCCAAATTTTCCTTTTGTCGATGCCAGAATTAGCACTATTTTGTCAGTTCCAGCTTGACCGGTTCCATGCCTTTTTTGACCGTTACCGTCAGGCCACTGACAGAAGCATCCGCGTACTTCGGCGGTAGCTCGTTTTTCGTTGCGACTGTTTTCATATTGATTATTCCAGCCGCTTTGGGATCCGGCACATTCTTCGTTTCAACTTTTGTGCAGGACACCTGATAGTCGCCGACAACGCACCCGGCGTCAGGTCCGGAACTGAGCGAAAATGTGCCGGATGCGTCGGTTCGTCCCGCAGCCGCTGTACCGTCGGGAGCGACAGGCAGAAACGATACGGTTGCCCCGGCTATCGGTTTGCCATCAAGCGTGAGCGTCCCGGTAACAGGGACATAAACCCGTGCCTTTTTACAACCGATAGCTGCGGTTACCAAAAGAATCGTCAACAGGCACAAGAGAGTTCGAAAAAAATGATTTTTCATAAAATGTTCCTTTATACAGAGCGATTAAACGGCGCGAAAAAACTCCGCGCCGTTTTCTTACGTGGAAGAGCCGTCTCCAACTGGGTTACTTCACCAACTCGAAACGGACGGAATCCATGCCACTTCGAACGGACACAGACAGGCCGCTGGTCTCGACATCGGCGTATTTCTCCGGAATAGCCCCTGCGGCAGATGACGTTACGGTAACCCGGTAGTCTCCTGCTGGGCATCCGCCGCCGTTAGGACCCGCGACAAACATGAAACTGCCACGCGGACTGGTGGTCATAACGACTGGCTCTTGGCCCGGGGCAGAAGGGACCAAGGTAACCACGGCGTTCCCCACTCCCTGTCCATCCATAATGACATCGCCAGAAAACGCAATCTTTGCGGCGGACTTCGACGTGGTACATCCAATCGCCACAAAAATTACACACACAATACAAAATAGTTGAAACCCTTTTTGCATCTTTCAATCTTTCTTTTGCTATTTATAATAGGGGGACTGGTAAGCGAATTATTCGGCAACGATGTTCTCTGTTCCCCGGTCACGCCGATCGCCCAATCGACGCATAACGTCTTTCATGTCGATCGTTTCCGACAAAAAGCTTACGGAACCGTCACCCATAAGGAAGTTCGCTCCTCCCGAATGACACGATTTATAGCCGTAGGCAACCGCGTAACCAAACCGGCTGTCGCACGATTGATCCTGCGCTCCGGTAGAGGAATAATCCGTCTGGCGGCTCGACTTCGTATTGATTGGAATCGACGTAAAGGTTCGACCATCGCAGTCACCAATAACCCAGCCGGCAAGTGTGTATCCGTTGTGCTCCAAGCGGGTTTCGCCGTAGAAAATTGTGTTCGAGATCCCGTCCGGAATCTCCTGAAACGAGTACCACGTCACGAAGACAGAGGCCGTAAACGGGCCGGCTGGCTGTATGTCGAAGTCGGTATAAACCGAGGTGTAATAGCAGTACCAGGTTTCCGTAGCAGCGCAGTCCGTCGTTTGACGAAGGTGAGGCCACCGCGTTGGTCCTACGGAAGCGACGTAGTTCGAGGAGTAGAATTCCGGCCAGCCTGTTGCCATGGAGTGCATTTCGTTGGACCAGGGGTCAGACGGGCAGCAGTAGCCGGGAACCCTGTTCTGGGCTACATACTTTCCAGAGGAATCTTTGGCCAGAGTGGCACCCCACCAAGTTCCCCAACTGTCCGTATAGTAGTCACCCGTCTTGCCCGGATCCTTCGTCAAACAGGCGTCAACATTAAGCCCGAAACGTTGCGCCAGGCAATCGTAGAGTGCCTGCTGCTCCATATAGGGTAAAATGGAAACAGCGCAACTGCCGTTTTTGAGATTGGTACCACAAATCTGCCCCGCGGGGAGGACATTATGTGAATCGTAGTAGTTATGCAGGGCTACGCCAATCTGTTTAAGATTATTCGTGCACTGCATACGTCGCGCGGCTTCCCGTGCTGCTTGAACCGCAGGTAAGAGTAGTGCGATTAAAATGCCTATAATCGCAATGACCACCAGTAATTCAACCAGCGTAAAGCCCGGACGACGTCTCTTTGTTGTCAATGTCGTTTTCATAATTATATGTCCTTTCTGTTTCTTATTCTTGTTTGCTACGGCTACAGAGCGACTGTCTTACCGTCGTCCACACTGCACAACTGACGAAGAATGATAACACTCATCGTATCGCTCAGATAGCGTACCGAACCATCGCCCAAAGCCGAGTTCGCGCCTCCGGCGTGGCAAGAGCTGATAATCGTATTACGCTGATAGGACTTGTTGGCTAATTCGCCGTTGGGGCCTGTATAGTCGTGGCCCGCGCCAGTCCCCGGGTCGTTCACACCCCAGTGAATCGTCGTTAGACCACTGCCATAAAGCGCCGCTGCGGATGTATCTCCATTGGCTAAAAAATGGGCAATCTTATCCGGTTGCGATACACCTGCCCACGCCCCTTCATAATTCGCATACAGGGGTAATCCCGCTCCGACGATTCCCGATTGTTCTGCAACGACAATAACATTACTCGTGCCATCGGTCAACGCAGCCAAACCTTTGCTGTCATTGTACGTAAACGTTCCGTTGCTGGAAACGACGCCATGTGTCAAGGCCTTCGTCACATTGGTCCGTTCTGCCGGGTCGGGCGACGCGCCATTTATGCCAACGTAATTCGCTATTTGCGTGCAATATTCATCGAAAGATCCATAGTAAACCGAATCCGCTCTTGTGGAAATAACAGGTTTCCAATAGCAACTTGGACACGCCAGAAGCGGCACCACAAGATTTTCCAGAAAAGCATTGCCCGTGAAATGAGCCGCAATGGAGCCACTGACCGAACCCTCTTCTGTGATTTGGTCATACGTATTGCCCAATTCGGCAAAGGGCATAATGCTGACACGCCAGTTCTTTCCAGAGAGTGTTTTGAACGGCCCCCAAAAACCTACTCTTGCACCAATCGGGAGGGCACCATGAACATCGTGGTAATTGTGCAAAGCCAAGCCCATTTGTTTGAGCTTGTTCGTGCACTCCATACGTCGCGCTGCCTCACGCGCCGCCTGTACCGCGGGAAGAAGAAGTGCGATCAAAATTCCAATGATCGCTATGACAACCAAAAGTTCGACAAGAGTGAAGGCTTTTCGGGAAACTTTGTCCAGCCCCCCCCCCCTCTGTGTCTTAACAGCTTCAATGATAAACACAAACTTATTCATAATCAATCTCCTTTTTCGTGACCAGTTTGGATTGCGACAAAAAGTCTCAATCCGTTGAAAACACACAATTTTATCCAACTGAAAGGTTTTATTCCATTTTTGTAAACGAAACTTCTCCTTTCCATCTAACTGTGTAGATAGTATACACCTGATTTTCAGAACTGTCAATATAGAAATTTCGTCAAAATATATTCAAATATCGACATATTTTGTACGCTTTTTCTCGCAAAATCTTCTCGTTTTGGGGAGACGCACGCGTCAAAATCCTTGCCCCGCGAAGAAATGGTCGGTCTCACGAGTGGGAATTCGCAAAAAATCTCTCTTGGGGGCTTGTCATAACCGAGAATTTTGGCATAGTAAAAGAATGTGTAAACTTTTGTTCGGATTCCACCCGACTTTTTCCACTGGGCAGAAGAGTCGGGTAATAAGGGAGCATGAGAAACGCAAAAACTTCTTAAGGGGGGCCTTTATGCAAATTCGTATCGAACTGGGTGGAGAAAAGAAGTCCGTTAAGCGAGAGGAAGTTTTTCGTCTGGCGCAACAGGGAAAGATTTCCCCCGCAACCAAACTTTGGATCGATGACCGAGAGACCGTTTGCGGCAAGATACGCGGACTTACGTTTCCCGGAACGGACCCGGAGGCGGGAGACGCTAAACAAGCGGTCGGCCAAAACGCGAGCGATAGAACGGGCGACCTGGGCATCTTCGACCTGGAAAGTCAACCAGTAGCCACGATTCGCCCGATTCCAAAGTACGGACCGGACCGCAATTACGCCTCGTCCGGAGTCTTTGCCGCAACGGTTCCAGTGTCCGGCAGTACAGCGACCAAGACGGTAAAACCGGCGACCGGCAAGCCCGCTACAGCCGTGACTCAAAATCGGGGGACCAATTTCCTTGACTGCCAGTTTCAGTATGTTACGACCCCGGCTCTGGTAAAAATCTTCTGGTTCTGCGGACTCTTTCTGCCCCCTCTGATTGTCGCGTGCTGGTTTTGCGACCTGCAATCGCGTAAATCGCATGAGGAACGACTTGCCTTGGCTCAACAGAAAATGGAAGAGAACGCACAGACACTCCAGCGACTTAATGCCAAGCTCTTTCAGCCGGACTTGACGGAAAAAGAAATCTATGAAGGCACGGCAGCTGTTGCCCGGGCAGAAAAAAATCTCGAGCTGTCGACCGAACTTGTCACTAAGACGGAATCAGAATTCGTCCTGACTTTTCTGGACAATAGTGTAGGCCGGACCTGTCTCGTCCTGCTTGCCGTGGTCCTTTATGTTATGGCGCTCCGACTCCTGCTGGAACACATTGTCCTGACAGCGAGAATCAAGAGCGGCAAATGAATACCGCTCTGCCATAATACTCGCGAATACAAATACTTACGCTCCGTAGCCCATAGCAACCATCCAGGCCCAGACCCGATTGAGCCAGTCGCCCACATGGTCACCGGTCACGTTTGCGCCAAAGCCATGGCCTGTCTTGCTGAAAATATGTAACTCACCGGGTATATTCATCTTACGCAATTGATGATAGACCGCTACAGAACCCATGGCGGAAATGCCATCCTCATCCCCGTGAATAAAGCACATCGGAGGCGTTGCCGCGTCAAAGGCAAAATCCTTAACCATTTTGGAATCGTTGCCCTTACCCGAATTCACGCCGTCGGCCCCGTCTTCCAGGACATAGGCAGGGTAAACCGGAACGGCGAACTGCACACTGGCCGACACTTTGTCCAAGTCATCCTGCGGCTCGTAAGAATTCGTTAAACTGGTCGTCGCGGTCATGAGGGTCAGGTGCCCGCCTGCCGAAAAACCCATAACGCCCATCTTATCCGGATTGATTCCCCACTCTGCCGCATGTGAGCGGACAAACCGCACTGCCCGCTGCGCATCCTGCCATGCGGGAAGGTGTTTCGGCTGACCTTCCCGACGCGGAACGCGATACTTCACGACGACCGTTGTCATTCCGTGCGCCGTGAAAAAATGGGCAATTTGTGCCCCTTCATGGTCCACCGCCAAATGGTGATAGCCGCCGCCCGGAAAGACAATCAGGCAGGCATCCGTCTTCTTTTCCGCCGGCTGATACAGTTCGCAAGTCGGTCGCGTCGTCTCGTCCGGCTCACCGGGAGCGGGTCCGTTCCATATCTCGTACGATTCCTGACCCGAAACAACCGCCGTCGTCAGCAGTATCGCCCACAGTAGAAACATTGTCTTTTTCATCTCTAACCTCTTTTGTGCTATCTTCTTACTTCGAAACACGGGAGCCGACGCCTTACACGGACCCGCATCTTGACTCTCTCTATATTATAGTCTTTTTTTCACCGTGTGGGAAGGGGAGTTAACAGGTCGGGCCTGTTCGCAGGGCCCGACCCAGCAATAACATTCGGGAACTGCGGGCAGGCCCGACCTGTAACCGGTACTTTTATCCCGCCGGCCGCATTCCTTTTTATTTCGCCCTATCTTTTCGCGGACACATATCCGGGTATAATTTTTTAATCGCAACGTTTTTTTTGAACGTTTTATCCGGTTGCGGCAACAATGTATTTGAATCGAAAACGCTTATTCGACTTATAGTTCGAATAAGCGAGGTTTAAAATAGATAAAAACGGTAAAATAAACACTATTATTCACGAAAGGGTCTTTCCGAAATGGATACAGAGGTAAGTCAGATTCGGGATGAAGTTCAGAAGTGTTCCGAACAGGTGCAACATCTGCGAAGCGAGATTGCCCGCGTTATCGTGGGGCAGGACGAGATGATTACGAGACTTCTGGTCGGTCTCTTAACCGGTGGGCATATTCTCCTGGAAGGCGTGCCTGGCCTGGCCAAGACGACGGCGATCAAAACGTTGGCTTCGACGCTCTCGACGAAATTCCAGCGGATTCAATTCACACCAGACCTGCTGCCCGCCGACCTGATGGGCACAATGATCTATCTGCCGCAAGAGGGGAAATTTCAGACCCGCAAAGGCCCTATCTTCACCAATTTCATTTTAGCCGATGAAATTAACCGGGCTCCGTCGAAGGTGCAGTCGGCTCTTCTGGAAGCCATGCAGGAGCGCCAGGTTACCATCGGCGACCAGACGTGGCCCCTGGACGATATCTTTCTGGTTATGGCAACGCAAAATCCCATAGAGCAGGAAGGAACCTATCCCCTACCAGAGGCCCAGGTCGACCGGTTTATGCTGAAATTAAAGGTTACCTATCCGTCTCTGGAGGAAGAGCGGAAGATTTTAAATTCGGCCCTCGATGCCGGTCAGGTCGAACCGAAAAGTATTCTCACCGCCGCAGACGTTAAGAAGATGCAGGCGCTGACCGATCGCATCTACATCGACAGTAGCGTTCGTGACTATATTTTGCAGATTGTACAAGCCACACGAACGCCGGAGAAATTCGGACTGGGTGAACTTCGCGACCTCATCGATTTTGGCGCCAGTCCGCGTGCGTCCATCTTTCTGGGTAAGGGAGCTCGTGCCCTGGCGTTCCTCGCCGGTCGCGGCTATGTGACTCCGCAAGACGTTAAGGATATTGTCTATGATGTCTTACGCCACCGCATTATTCTCACCTACGAGGCGGAAGCACAGCAGATTACCCCGGAAGATGTAATACGCAAAATTGTCGAAGCGATTCCTGTTCCGTAACGAACGGCTGGAAAGTCACGAACGAGAGGAAAAAATGAATACGGTCAGTGAAATACTCAAGAAGGTCAAACGTCTGGAGATTATCTCCAATCGTTTTGCCAATGACCTCTTTGCGGGCCAGTACAAGAGCGTTTTTCGCGGACGCGGCATGGAGTTTTCAGAGGTTCGGGAATACGAGCCAGGCGACGATATAAGGTCGATCGACTGGAACGTAACAGCCAGAGCAGGCCGCCCGTTTATCAAGCGATTCGTAGAAGAGCGGGAACTTACCGTCCTCTTTATGGTGGACATTTCCGCTTCGGGAATTTTTGGTTCCTCCGTCTCGAAACTGGATACGGCCATTGAAGTTGTGGGCACACTCATGTTTTCCGCCCTGAAGAATAACGACAAGGTTGGACTTTTGACCTTTGGTGACCGTGTGCATGACTATTATCGTCCGACCAAAGGTAAGGCAAATATTTTGCGACTGATACGTGAACTGGTCACAACGGAGCCTGTGCCCGGAGGAACCAATCTTGACTGTGCCCTGGAGTACGTGAATCGGGTTCTTAAGCGACGCGCTGTTCTGTTTCTTTTGAGCGATTTTTATGCCCCGGAACCCGGACAGGCGCTCTCGCTTTGCGCTCGGCGTCACGACCTGATTGCCTTGACTCTAACGGATCGGCGTGAGCGTGAGTTCCCGAACGTGGGATTTCTTAACCTGTTCGACCCGGAGACGGGCCAGACGCGCCTGGTCGATACCGGGAGTGCGGCCGTTCGCGATTATCTTGCCAGTCGTCTGGCCGGCAAGCGGGCGGAAATAGCCGGAGCCCTGCGACGCGCCAAGGTGGATGAACTGCCAATCGAAGCGGGAAGCGATTTCTCCGGCGACTTGCGACAGTTCTTTCGCTCCCGGGAACGACGCTTGGGGCATTGAACGTACAGGACCCTCTTAAAGGACGTAAAAATGAGAATTGTTGTAGACGAAGCGAGAAATTTATTTGCCTGTAGAGCCGCCACTCTCATTATCGCGGTCGCTATTGTCGCGTGGCTTTCGCTTGCCAATAGCTCTTTGGCGAACACAACGCATGACCCGCGTCAGGCCACGGCGCAACAGGGGCATTTGCAGACACAAATCGTGATGACCCCGGACCGTCCTCTGCTTTCCGATTCCATTACCATGACCATAACGACCACCGGCGATAGTGACTGGACGGTGCGTCTGCCCGAATTTAACGAGCGCTACGGTGATTTTAACGTGACAGGCGTCGCTCTGGCCGACCCTGTTATAGTCAATGGACGTGAAACTCGCGTGATGACACTGACTCTGACGCCAACGAAAATCGGCGAGTTCATGCTGCCTCCGGTCCCTTTTTCCGCCGTGCGTAATGACGAAACCACGAGCTGGACCGTTCCGGCCGGCGAAATCAAAGTTGAATCGCGGTATGACCGGGACGTGGCGCAAGAAGACCTGGCACCGCTGCGGGGTGCGATGCTCGTTTTCCCCTGGCTGGCCTCGATTTTGGCCCTGCTGGCCGTAGTGCTCGCTGCTGGTTGGCTCTTTTGGCTTAAGCGACGACGCCGGTATTTGCCAGCGACGGAAAATACCGTGCCACCTTGGCAACGTGCGATTGAACTCCTTGACGAACTTATGGCCTCGAAATTGTACGCCAGTGACGTGAAAGCGTTTTATTTGCAATTGACCGCTATCGTTCGCTGGTGTATTGAAGAGACGACCGGGCTGCGTGCCCCGGAACAAACGACGGAGGAATTCCTGGCATCCTTGGGACGTGGTCCCAACCGTTCCCTCTTTAATGAGGAGCAGCGAGACGGACTAAAAAAATTCCTCGAATTCTCCGACCTGGTAAAATTCGCAAAATTCCGCCCCACTCTCGATGAAATCTTTGACGGAGTGCAACGTGCCCGGCGCGTCGTGGAAGAACAAAATATGGAAGTTGTCAAACAGGAAGGAGAACGGTCATGAATCTCTTGCGATTTCAAAATCCCTATTGGCTCCTCCTGCTGATTCCTTTGATACTGGTAATCCTCTTGCGCAACAGGAGGCAGTACGGTCACGTCTTTGTTTTCTCGAATGTCTCGGAATTCACTGACCTGCCGAAAACATTCTGCTCGCAAGTACGATTTCTCGTGCCATGGCTCTTCTATTTCGGCGTGGCGCTGCTGATCGTCGCTCTGGCGCGACCGCAGAAAGGTCGGGAAGAGTACCGCGTTCGCCGTGACGGAATCGCCATTGCCATGTGCCTCGACCGGAGTGGGTCAATGCAGGCACTCGATTTCAAACTCGACGGCAAGCAGGTCGATCGGCTCGCGGTCGTGAAACAGGTCTTTCGCGATTTCGTTATGGGCAACCGCGACTTCCCCGGACGACCAGACGACCTGATTGCTCTTATTGCCTTTGGTGGCTATGTTGATTCCTGGTGCCCTTTGACTCTCGACCATCAGACGCTTACGGACATGCTGGCTATGATCGAATGCCCGCAGCCGCTGTACGACCGTAACGGCAATCTCCTTGGCGGTCAGGTCATGGAGGAAGAAGCGGCCACCGCTATTGGCGACGCTCTGATAAGTTCCATCGACCGCTTACGCAACTGTAAGGCGAAGAGTCGTGTGATTATTCTGCTGTCCGACGGCGCTCAAAATACCGGTGTCGTTACCGCGCAGGAAGCGGCGCAGGTCGCAAAGGAATTCGGAATTCGAATCTACACAATTGGAATTGGTTCCTCCGGTCCCGTTCCGTTTCCCGTCTACGGCCCTGACGGATTCGCAGGCTATACGAAACAGATTCTGGAACTGGACGAGTCGACCTTGCGAGAAATAGCCGAAACGGCCGACGGGCAGTATTTTCACGTGAGCGATACCGACGCACTTCGCAAAGTGTGTGCCCGAATCGATGAACTGGAACGAACGGAGCACGAAGACCGAGCCTTTACAAAATATAACGAGCTGTATCGATGGTTCCTCGTCCCCGGGGCACTCTTGATCTTTCTCGCTCTTGCCCTTGTCTTCACACGGTTTCGGACCGTTCCGTAATTGCGTATAAAAACAAGATGAGAGAATGAAAAATACAAATAAGTGCAAGGAATGAAAAATGAGTTGGGATAAACCTGTTTGGCTGTTGGCGCTCTGGCTGGTGCCGGTGATTGTCTCTTTGTATTGCTGGTCGAATGCGAGAATTGACGCCTTGTCGAAACTGCTCGTCGACGACACTATGGCACGGTCGCTACTGCCACGCAAAGGACGAACACGTATTTTTTACAAGACCGTCCTGCTCACTTCCGCTCTTACTCTGCTCGTCTGCTCACTGGCGGGACCGCGATTCGGTGTCTATTTTGAAAAAGTGTCACGCAAAGGAACCGATCTCCTTGTCCTGCTCGATACGTCACGCTCCATGCTCGCGCAGGACGTGCCCCCAGACAGAATTACCAGTGCCAAACTTGATATTGAGGACCTGCTCGAAAAAATCGTGGGCGACCGTGTCGGACTTATTGCCTTTTCCGGTAAGCCGGTGATTCAGATTCCTCTAACAAACGATATGACGTTCTTTCGCGAACGACTCAAAGAGGTTAATACGAGTACAGCGCCCCGGGGCGGGACCGCTATTGGCGATGCCATTCGACTTGGCTTACGCTCACTTCCGGAAGAATCCGAACGCGACAAGGCCATGATTCTTATTTCAGACGGAGAAGATCACGACTCCATGCCGCTCGACGCCGCTCGGGATGCCGCCGCACGGGGCGTTCGCATTTACACCGTGGCACTCGGCGACTTAAATGAAGGGGCACGCATACCCTTATTTGACAAAAATGGCAAACGCTCCGGATGGGAGCAATATCAAGGGCAGGAAGTCTGGTCCAAACCGGATACGAATCTTCTTAAGGAAATTGCAACGATAACAGGAGGCACCTACATTCCGGCAGGGACCTCTTCCTACGACCTCGGCGGTATGTATCTTTCTCAACTTGAAGAACTCAAGCGGGGAGATTACGAAACCGGCCCCAAACGCGTACTCCATGAGCAATATCAGATGTTTTTGTTTTTCGGACTTGTGGCTCTGCTTGGTTTCTACGTGATTTCTCCTTATCGAAACGCGCCGGCCTATCTTGAACGACTTGGCTATAAAAGCGGTATGAGCACAAAAACTGCCTTAATCGTACTCTTTTTTATTCTCCCTCTCACTCCTTCCGGGATTGCCCGGGCAGCAGACGACAACGCACCGGCTCTCGCAGGTCAGAGCAATGAAAACATCGTGCCCCCCTCTGCTAATGCGGAAGCTGATCCGGACGCCGCAGCGGAATCCGCGCCCGTACAGGATAAGACACCTGTCGCTCGCAGTGCAAAAGAACGTTACAATCATGGCTGTGCCTTGACGCAACAGGGTATGCTTGAGGATGCAATGCATGAGTTCGC
Source organism: Planctomycetia bacterium (assembly GCA_030539295.1). Taxonomy (GTDB): domain Bacteria; phylum Planctomycetota; class Planctomycetia; order Pirellulales; family Thermoguttaceae; genus JAUNBG01. Next base: position 199,555 of record JAUNSJ010000002.1, read on the forward strand.
GTCTCTGCTGACGGAACGCAATTCGGATATTGTTTCGCGATCTCACTTTAATCTGGGTACTTTGATGTCGCAACGTGTTATGTCTGAACCTGGGGCCGATTCGCCTGTGAATGCAGAATCGCAAGTTCCGCAGGAAGCAGAGCCGCAACAGGAGTCAAACCTGGATAAATATCGCAAGGAAAGTCTTGCACGAAGTGAACAGTACAAAAAAATTGAAGATGCTGTAACCGAAGCATCGCAGCATCTTCAAAAGGCCGCGCAAGATTCTTCTCTGCGGGAAGCTGCGAATCAAAATCTGGACGTATTGCGAAACTGGCTTGCCAGTCAGAAAATCAAATGGCAAGAGGAAGAACGTCACGCTCGTGCCGTTTTGTCACTACCGGAACATTTGTCCTGGCTTGAAGAGGAAGCCCGGTCCGCCGACCAGACGCTGACTGACCTGCCGGACGAAGCTACGGCCGATACTTATCAAACGATGCATGACAACGGCTATGCTGTGAAAAACCTCACCCAGGATTTCCATGTATTGAGTGATAAAATTTCCGCTGCGCTGAACAATGCTGCCCCTTTACAGGACCCGAATTCCGAAAATACCGAGCCTACTCCGGAACAGAAAAAAGCCGAAGAGGCCATGCGGAATATGATTCAGGGCGCTGAGGACAAATTCGCTCGCGCTGCCGAATCATTCACCCATTATAACAGGGAAGATGGAATAGAGAGCCTGCGCAAAGCGGTTACGGAGATCAACGCCGCCTCCTCTCTCATGTTGCCCTACCCGGACCTGGTACACAATGCCGTTGCTTTTCAAGAAGCCGGAATCGATAAAATGTCCAGCGAGAATGACACCGATTCTCCCCTGCAAAATAATAATCAGCGAAATAAATTTATTTGGGATGCCGAATCTGTTCGATTTTGGAATCGCCTTATAATGCAGCACGCGCAATCGCGACTTGCTGAACTCGAAGATGAAGATACTCCCGAAATCCTTACCGACAATGAGAATCCTTCCCCCGCAGAACCGAACGCTGGCCCGGGACAGGAAGTACCTGAAGAATCGACAGAATCGATGAATCAGCAGGAACAAGGCGTCAAATCTCCTGAAGATAAAATTCTGGAATCAATGCGATTGGCTAACGAGCTTGGCCCGGAAATTGATTCCCTGCTCACGGAAATTCCTGCTCTGTTGGCCGCGCCAAGCGACAGCGAAAAGGATAAGGTCTTATTGAGCAAAGAGAACCGTGTTCTCGAACTGTTACGCGAAATTGCCAAACCCTTGCAGGATGAACAGCAAAATAATCAGAATCAGGATCAGCAAAATCAAGATCAAAATCAACCTAACAGCGACCAGAATAATCAGAGTCAACAGAATAATAATTCTCAAAAAGAGAACTTCGACCAGCAGGAGCAGAATACGAAAGATGATGAACAGCAGTCCGAAAAGCAAGACAATAAAGAACAACCGGAAGATCAACAGAACGAATCTCCTGAACAGGAACAACAATCTGCTGAAAACAAGGACGAAGAGAAACCTTCTGACAAGGCCGAAGCCTTAATGCGACAGGTTCGTAAACGACAACAAGACGCGAAAGAAACACGCGACGCTGTTGAACGTTTTTTACGACAGAATGAAAAAGTGGAAAAAAACTGGTAAGGATTTGCATACTATGAAAATTGATATAACGCAAACGCATGTGAAGCGAAATGATAGCCGTTTCAGCACTTCGAGGATCTTGACAACCTCGCATTGCGTTTGCAAACTCATGCTCCCAACGCTAATGCTGTTACTATTGTGCTTGCCGGTACACGCGCAGTCCGGAAAGCCCATGGTTCGTATTGACGCTGCGCCAACACGGGTCTACGAAGGTGAATCCTTTCGTTTTCAAATACTGCTCGATAATTTCGACAATCCTGCCCAGCCCGATATTTCTTATTTGGAAAGTGAATTCAAAGTGCAGTATTTAGGGGAGCAGAATCGAAACAGTACTCAAATTACAATTATCAATAATCATCAAAAAAGAATTGAGGAACGAGGGGTAACTTACAACTATCTCCTGACACCGAAATCTCACGGACGCATACAAATTGTGCCGCCTGAAATTCCCAATGCAACGATTGTCAGCGAACCTGTTAACATAGAAGTTATTGAACCAAGTGAACAGGAAAATGTGTTCCTGGAAATGTCCGCGTCGACAACGAGTGCTTATCCCATGATTCCGTTCGACGTAACACTTTCTGTTTTTGTTAAGGAATTACCTGGCAAGAACGCAAAACACGACCCGGTTAAGGCGATCAGTGTCGAACTCGGGCCGCCGGCACTGGAGATTCCCTGGCTCTTCGACGAACATTTACCCGATAATTTGTCCGCCGAAAAAATCTGGCAGGACTGGATTACCGGGTACCGCAGTAATTATGGCGGCTTTGAAGTCAACGAGATACAAACGGAAGATCCATTCGATATTGGTTTCTCTTTTTTTGAACAACGTCGCCCGGCAACCGCTTTTCTTCCCAAAGGCAAAGTCGTCGAACGTACCTTAAAAGACGGAACAACAGGCCGCTACTGGCAGTATGATTTCACGCGAACTTTTGTCGGAAAAACGCCCGGTGAAGTTCTGTTCGATGCGGCAAGGATAAAAGGGACTTTCGCTGTGCCGGTCGACCATGATGAAAAACTTACGACGGTCGATATTTACACCATTTCTCCATCTCTCACCGTACAAATCCGTGAAGTTCCGCTGCAGGGGCGGCCCGACGATTATATTGGTGCCTTTGGTACCTTCGACTGGACGGCCAATCTTGTCCCGCGCAAAGCGCACGTGGGTGAAGCCCTTACCCTGACACTCTCTCTGACCGGTACGGGGAGTACATTAAACGTCACACAACCGAACCTCGACGCATTTCCGGAAATTTCAGAGAATTTTAAAATCTATCCGCCCACAGAGGAAATCGGCGAAAATAGCGCAAAATTCACATGGTCGCTCCGACCACTACGAGAAGGCGAAATTACCTTTCCTGCAATTCCAATCAGTTATTTCGACGCAAAAAAGGAACAATTCGTTCAGGTATCTACGGAGCCTGTTCCGCTAACCATTGAAAAGAGTGATGTCTTGGAGTTGCCGTCGCCAGCCACGGCCGTGAATAAGACACCTGGCGGTCATGGGACTCTGACTCGTTCTGATAGCGGTATTTACGCCAACCGCACCGACAGTCGGCAAGCGCGTGATGAAAGATTCACAATCGTGCAATGGTCACGAGATTTACTCATCTTGACCGCTCTTGCTGTCTTTGCCGCTTTGGTTATTTATCTCGCCCGAAGCGCACGCTTCGCCCGCTTTTGCCAAAGAAATGACCGGCTAAAGGAAGCTCGTCGTCAGTATGAGCAAGGTTTGCTTCTGTTGAAGGATTCAGATGCCGCAGCGATAGCCCAGGCGGGTAACGCCTTGAAGAATGCTTTTCTACTTCCCGTTTGCGACTGGTACAACCGTCCCCCCGAAACGTTAACTGAAGCAGACGCCATAAAGTTGATTCAAGACATAAATCTTCCCGATACCACATTGCAAAAATCGGAATATCTTGATTTCTTTCACCAGTTAGAACAGTTACGCTATGGTCTGGACCGACCTCTGCTCTCCCGACTGCGTCACGAAGCGGGTCCGATTTTTGAACGCTGGTATGCTCTCGTTTTGCGAAAACAAACACGGAGGACAATAAAAATGACGATACAAAATATTGAAAAGTCGCGTCAGACGGGTCATTCAGGCATGAACGGGTCGCTCTTGTTGCTCTTCTGTTTGGGTATACTTACGATGGCCGGCGGTTGCTCTCGAGTTGCCAGTGATAAGGACCGCGCCGCATTTCAGGAGGCACTGCGTCTTTTCGACGAGGCCCAGGTTTTAAAGAGTCAAAACGAAGAATCCTCACAGGAGGCAGCGCGCGTAATGTTTCGCAAGTCGGCTGCCGTGTATGAAGGCCTTCTGGCAAAAGGCATTGTTAGCGGACCCATACTGTACAATCAGGGGAACGCGTGGTGGCATGCGGGAGAGCCGGCAAAAGCTCTTGCCTGCTGGCGTAAGGCGCAGCGGTTTATGCCGCGTGACCCGTATCTTTCGGCCAACCTTGCCATGCTCGGCGTTGATACGCACGCTGGGGGAGAACGTACGCATTGGGAAAATATTCTCTTCTGGCAGAACTGGATTGCCAGTCCGACCAAGTTTCGACTCTCACTTCTGTCTGCCGCTCTTGCTGCCGCCGCCTGGCTGGCTCTGGCCGTTTTGACAGGAAGGAAAGTAAACTCATTACAGGGACAGGAGAGCTCTGGCTACCGTGTGCGCCGGGTACTCCTTCAGTTGTCCATTCTCTTTAGTGCATTTTTTTTGATTATGACGACGTCAGCACTTTACGACTGGAATCGATTTGATCGGTATGACCACGGCATTGTCGCTGTCGGGGAGACGATCGCGCGTAAAGGGAACTCCCTTTCCTACGAGCCGGCCTTTGCGCAGCCGCTCCCCCAATTGAGCGAGATTGTCATTTTGGGCCGGGAAGGGGACTGGCTCCGCGCTCGCGCCGGCGATGGTCAGGACTGCTGGCTGCCGGCTTCGGACGTCGTTGTTTTTTGACGGTTGTCTCGGGAGTCAGATTCCTGCCTCGTCTCGGGCGTTTCGATTCCCGCGGCGGACGAACCCGTGATGACTTCCTTGAGTTCCTCCGTATCCATGACTTCTTTTTCAAGCAGGCGGTCGGCCAATCTGGCAAGAGTATTTCGTTGCGAAGCCAGAAGTTGATGCGTCTGCTCGTAGAGCGAGTCCATGAGCGAATGAATCTCCTGATCAATTTCAGCGGCCGTTTGTTCACTGTGTTCGCGAATGGCTACCGGTTCCGCTTCGTTGGTCCAGGTCGTTCGACTTTCACGGTAACAAACGTGTCCCAGTTTTGACATACCAAAGGTCATGACCATATTACGTGCTACATCAGTAGCTCGCTGCAGGTCGCTTTGTGCTCCGGTTGAGATATCACCGAGCATAAGTTCTTCGGCGATCGTACCGGCCAGCAGAATTTGAATTTGCGACTGGAGTTCCGACCTCGTGAGCAGGAAGCGTTCGTCGTCCGGTCGCTGAAGTGTGTAGCCCAGCGCGGCCAGGCCACGGGGAATAATCGACACCTTGTGGACCGGGTCCGCATCCGGCAGGAGCCACGCGGCCAGGGCATGGCCACATTCATGAAAGGCAACCCGGCTTTTTTCCGCGTCGGTCATGACGCGTCGTTTCTTTTGCAGACCGGTCGTCACTCGCTCGACTCCTTCGTTAAATTCCGCCATGGTTACGGAACTCTTTCCCGCACGCGCCGCCAGCAGAGCCGCTTCGTTCACCAGTGCCGCCAGGTCCGCGCCAACGAACCCCGACGTTATCTGCGCTATCTGGTGAAGATCTATTGCCGGACTTAATTTTACCTGTCGCGAATGAATTTTCAGGATATCTTCCCGACCCGCGATATCAGGACGGTCGACGAGAACCTGGCGATCGAATCGTCCGGACCGAAGTAGCGCTGAATCGAGTATTTCGGGCCGATTCGTCGCTGCCATAACGATCGTTCCCGAGTTGGTCCCGAACCCGTCCATTTCCACCAGAAGCGCATTGAGCGTTTGTTCCCGCTCGTCGTGCGAGGCCAGGGACATGCCGCTACGTGCCCTACCCAACGCGTCCAGTTCGTCGATAAATATAATGCATGGCGAATTCCGTTCCGCCTGCTGGAACAGGTCTCGCACTCGTGCCGCGCCCACGCCCGCGTACAGTTCTACAAAGTCCGAACCGGAAAGTGAGAAAAACGGTACTTTCGCTTCCCCAGCAACCGCTTTCGCCAGGAGCGTTTTACCTGTTCCAGGCGGCCCTACCAGCAGAACACCTTTCGGGATACGCCCTCCCAGCAACTGAAATTTCTCCGGCCGACGCAGAAATTCGACGATCTCTTGCAGCTCTTCCACCGCCTCGTCCACCCCGGCAACATCCTCAAACGATATATTGATATCTTCCGGCCACACCTGAATATCCCGATTCTTACCAAACGCCATGGCTCCGGCTCCCATTCGCTGGAGCAGGAAGAAGAGAAAGATCAGGAGAATGCCTGTCATGAGAATGGTTCCTCCGTACGACTCCCAAAATCCCGGTGGACCTTGCGCCGAAACGTCTTCGAAACCATTCTCTTTAAACGCGTTGAACAGTTCATTATTGTCAAACGTAAGACCCTGACGCCCAGACGAAAATTCCACCTCTTTTCCCTTGGTGTCCTCTTCATTTCCCGACGACGATATTACCTTTCGCGTTATATGGCCGGTCACTTCATACGGGCCAATCTGAATATCACGCAACTTCGTATAGAGTATTTGAAGTTTCTTCCTTCCACGCTCCTCTTCCACAACAATAGAAGGCTCCTCACGCTCCTGTTCGGCAGCCGCTTTCGTGGTTCCTTGCTCCGCAAGTCGAACAAGCATCATAATGGGGATCTTATGCCGCGGCGCCGCGTACCACGCGTTCCACAGAAAAATACCACCGAAAACGATTAATAGAATAATCCAAATGGACCGGTTCGAATTCCTGGCCCGTCCGGGTGGGGAGTCACCGGTCCCCCCCTCATTCCGACCCGCCTCGTCGTCTGCCTCCTCGTTTGCCTCGTGAGGCCCTTCTCCGCCCGCTGACGATGCCGGAGCTTCGACTTTCGGTTCGCCCTGACTCCCCGCACGCAGGGCGGTCCCGACTCGCTTCACGCCCAACGTATCCATGACCTTTGTCATTATTCTTCTCATGTTTAGCAGAATTCTATCTCTCGGACTTTTAGTTTGTTACTTTCGAAAATGGTACTATTATGTAATTTTAACTACACAGGAGTTATTCGTGGAACGAAAACCAATTGCCGGTTTGTCGTTGCCCTTTAAAAGGGAAACGGCCGCGATGTTCCCTTGGCTCTTTTGATATTGTAGCATAATCGTTTGATTCGGGTACCCAGACCGGTAAAACAACACACACCCGGGGAAAGCACAAATCTCTCCCAGAATGCCTTTCGGTCGGCTGACACAGTGAAGAACGTCGTTACAATCCCTATCGACGGCAGATTCTGACGTTTAGATGTTAAAATAGTTAATTTTATATCTTATATAGATTATGTATATTAAATATCTTTGCTTGAGTTTGCCGATAATATAAAATAGGTAATATTTTTGCAAAAACGCGTCGGTCGGCGACCGGGTCTTATACTACTGACCAAGGGTCGCCGAATTGCGGACGGCAAAGAGGACGACAATGTTCCAAATGAGAAGAGGTAATAGAAATGAGTATTTTAATCAGCGGAATGGCAGACAACGGACTGACCGACGAGCGTCGGGATTACGACGAGCGTTTACTCGTCGAGGACGTTTTTGGCGACGAAATTACGGTTGCCGAGGGAGAATCCACGGTCGAGGCGGTCTGTCGTACGTCTTTTGACCAGGAATTTATCGCGAGCAAGAGCGTTGAGTCGGAAAAGGTTCCCCGTCGTCGTCAGATCGACCCGACGACGTGCGAGCGCGACTACACAGACGCGGAAATCGAATTCATGAACGCTCTCGACCAGTATAAGCGAAGTTCTGGACGTATGTTCCCAACATGTAGTGAAATACTAGAAGTTTTGCTCTCGCTGGGCTATAGAAAGCAGGAGTCGCCTCAAGTTGCCGTGATTGAACCGGAGGAGGTCATTAAGACCCCGCCGAGCGGAACGCCCACCTTTGCCCCGGAAGGCGAGCACGAGTCCCAGTATGTCTTTTCACCGGCCGACGACTATCGGGAACCGCTCATGATATTTTGAGGCCTCTTTCCGGCCGTCCCGTGGACCTATTCCGTGGGCGACGTCCCGGGGAAGAACCGACGAGGCCCCCGGGCCGACACGGGCGGCGAGCTGGTCGTCGTCGCCCGCGCGGCTTAATGCACTTTGTCGCCTGCCTGCGGATTCCGTCTGAAGATACGTACTTTATTGACAGCCGCGCAGAGGTCCGAGGCCGTTTGTATCCGGTCCTTCGGTCTCTTGGCCAGCATTTTCATGAGGAGTTCGCTGAATTCCGGCGTAACATTCTGGTTCCGCGCCGTGATCGACGGGGCAGGGGAAGACAAATGCTTTTGGAGCAGTTCATTCATGGAGATTCCTGTATAGATATTCCGGTTAGCCAGCATCTCATACCAGGTACAGCCCAGACTGTAAATATCAGAGCGACCGTCGAGCGGGAGGCCCCGGATCTGCTCCGGCGACATATAAGAGGCGGTCCCCTGCGGCTGCTTCTTCATATTGAAGAATTTCTCGAAAAAACCCGGCTTGATTTTTCGGGCCAAAGCGAAGTCGATCAGCTTTATGCCACGCTCCGAATGACACAGGAAGTTGTCCGGTTTTATATCGCAATGAACCCAGCCCGCTTCATGAAAGCACATTAGGGCCTCGGCCATTTGCGGAATAAAAAGAGGAAGGTCAACACAATATTTGTCGTATCCCCTTTGCATATATTGCTTTACATTTGGCGCCGCGAACCACTCCATGGCAATATAAGGAGCGTAACCATATTTCCCGGTTGAGTAGAATTTTATGAGTCGGTCGTTGTTAAGTTCCTTCCCTACGTTGTATTCCCACTTAAAGAACGCGATTTGGTCCCGCTTCTTGGCCGCGCTTTGAAACAGGACTTTAATCGCGACCGGACGACGGTTGCGGTCGTCGTATGCCTGCCACGTTTGACTGCACTGTCCGGTATAGACAATATTGATGAGTCGATAAGGGCCAATGTAGGTAATGGGGGTTGTACTCACGCAGGAACTCCTCAAGTCTGGTGTCGAAGCGGGAACAGGAGCTCCCGCATCAGGGAAAATGAACACTCAATACTTACAAGTATACACCAGAATTGTCAAAAATCAATTTCCCGGTCAGGAAGAAAAACGAAAAAAGTGACAGGAGGTCGAAATCGGCGAAGAAAAGCGGGATCCGATCGGCGTCTGTTCCGGAGCGGGACGTATAATGTCCCTTTCAGGTCCCCGGTGGACCGCACGCGGGGCGACCTCCACTTCATGCTCCCTTTTTAGGACAGCAGGAGTACATTTTTTTACGAATTGCTCTAACTCCAACTATAATTTGGAGAAATGACTCGCTCTGGAAGAGAAAAAAACGTAAAAAAACTGTTTTTTTTTGATTTTCTACGTTAATATCACTTGTACATCATTGAAAATCAGTTATAACAAAAGGTATACGAAACCGCCGGGGAGCACGAAGAGTCCCGATTCAGCATTTTGGTTTTTGTCCGGAATGACAGGATAATTTACCCCGGCCAACTCCCGTTGGTTTTTTGTGTGATAATTGGGGAAGCTGTCGTTTTTTCCAAACCAAATGCGAAAAAGACTTCAGCTGGGTTGTGTTTCGTATCGGGCGTGAAATTTGATCGGGAATGTCCCCCACGCCCAAAATAACTTAGTCGAAAACAATGTCGGAGTCTTCCAGTCCACGGGAACTCCGTGTAAGCCTCAACATTTTATTAGGAGAAAGACATGGCAAGAGGAGGAAAGAGAAAAGGAGCCGGACGTCCAAAAGGAACAGGCAAATTTGGTGAACCGACAAAGGCAATTCGATTACCCATCTCAATGATCGGTCGTATTATGAATTTTATCGAGCAGAAAGGGCTTTGCTTCCCGATCTATTCCGATAAAGTTCAAGCGGGGTTCCCTTCTCCGTCTGATGATACTCCGGCCGAGAAACTTGATCTTGGTGCCTACCTTGTTCAGAACCCGGCTTCCACGTTCTTCGTTAAAGTTGCTGGTGAATCCATGATCGGTGCCGGCATCTTCCCCGACGACCTGCTCATCGTTGACCGGAGTATTACGGCTTCCAATGGCGATGTCGTTGTTGCCTCTGTCGACGGCGAGTTCACCGTTAAGCGTCTTTTTATCTCGCAGCGAAAAGTGGAACTTCGTCCGGAGAATAAAAAGTTCAGCGCCATATCCTTTAAGGACGAAAGCGAACTGAACATTTGGGGCGTTGTGAAAAACGTAATTCATCGCGTCTAACGCTTTGTGTTGGCGGAGCCGTTTATGCCTCCTGCGTCTGTACCACCTGCGGGACTGTCTGCGGCTCCTCAGCTCACACTTGCTCTCGCGATTGAAGCTCTTGCTACCGCTTTACATCGCGAGTCGGGTGATATTGTGTCTCTGCTCGGGGTGGCTCATCCTTTGCCCGCCTCTGTCATTTCCCCGAAAAATCAACCTCATCTCCAGATCGACCAGGCCGCTGCTTTTTGCAAAAACAAGCCTTCCGGCGACCCTTTTGGAGATCTTTACCAGAAATTCGTGCCACGCTCCTTGCGACTGGCCCGCGGCGAATTCTACACCCCTTATAATCTCGCTCAATGGCTCTGCCGACGCTTGGAATATCTTTGCACGCGTTCGTCCCAAGTGACTCGTAAGGGACAGAATTCCTCGGACGCACTCCTGTCGCCAACATTATTTCCTTCCGTACTTGATCCGGCGTGCGGCAGTGGTGTTTTTCTCGTCGCTACGCTACGGCAACGCATTGACGCCGGGTGTCCTTGTGACCAGTGGCTTAACGGACTTGTGGGCTTCGATGTTAACCCCTTGGCTGTACTGCTGGCACGTGCCTCGCTCCTGTTGACGTTTATGCTCGCTTGTCCGGAAGCCGAACGTGAGGGGCAATGGCAGCGACTCCTCGGTCAGGCAGAGCAACGTGGAGCGTCGCCCTTTTCCGTTTATCTTTTTGACTCCGTTGCCAACAGAATGCCTCAAGCGACGACTCCTGCGCACGAAATATTCGCGCCCTGTTATCCCTCCTTGTGCCCACCACGCAATCGGCTTGAGCATGCTTCGTTCGACCGCATTATAGGCAATCCGCCCTGGATTAATTGGGACCGCCTTGACGACGAACGCAAAGAAGCGACCTTGGCTCTCTGGCGGCATTATGGGCTTTTCTCGCTTTCTGGCCGCGCCGCACGCTTTGGAGGAGCGAAAAAGGAATTCGCCTCTCTCCTGCTGTACGCGGTCGTCGACCGCTATTTGCGACCCGGTGGCCAACTCGGGCTGTTACTTCCATTAACGTTGTTCCAGACGCGGGAGTCCGGACAGGGGTTTCGTCGTTTTCGTATTCCCGACCCTGCCTGTCCTTTAGGCGTTCATGAAATTCACGATTTCTCTGCGATAAGTTTCTTTCCCGGTGTGGCCTCCCGGCTTGCCGCTCTTTTCCTTACCAAAGCGGAGGAGACTTATTACCCGATTCCATGGTTCTCCTGGCACTGGCGTGAGGACGTCGTGAAGAGGCGTCATGCATCGACCTGTGACCTGGACAACGACCTCCTGGCCGAACAGGGGGCCGTTATTCAGGAGCAGCCGGAGCAGCAAGGTTCTCCTCTCGTCCGGGTAACAGATACCCCTTTTAAGACGCCTCGAATGCGAGGTTCCGATCAAATTTCATCATCGCATTACGTTGCCCAACTCGGCTGTAATACAGGCGGGGCGAACGGCGTCTTCTGGCTGGAACGAACGGGCCTGGAAACGCAAGAGGTTTTGTGGCAGGTCCGCAATCGTGTAGCCTGTGGGAAGAGCAAACTTGAAACGCGAACCTCCTGGTTGGAGTCCGATTTGATCTATCCCCTTTTACGCTGGTCGGGCGTGCGTGCGTTCCATGTGCAACCGGAAGGCTGGATCCTCTTGCCCCAAGACGCGGAAAAGCGGCGCGGGCTTGCGGAAGATCTCTTACGCCATCGCTACCCGCACTGCTATGACTATTTGCTCCTGTTCGAAGAATTCCTGCGAACTCGCGCTATCTATCGCAAACTCCAGTCGCGGCAGACCTTTTGGTCCTTGTACAATGTGAGTTCCGCTACGCTCGCTCCAATTAAAGTCGTCTGGCGCCGCATGGATTCCAAACTGCGCGCCGCTCTTGTCCTCCCCGATCAAGTGTCTGGCAAGCCGATTATTCCGCAAGAGACTCTATCGCTTGTCCCGGTCGAATCCGTTGCTGAAGGCGACTACCTCACCGCTCTCCTGAACTCCGCAGAAATCGCTGAAACAATCGCCTTGTTCGGGCAGGAAGGGACCAAAGGGTTCGGCTCGCCCGGGATGCTGACGCGACTCAATATTCCTCGCTACGACCCAAACTGCAGTCGGCATCGTGAACTCGCGGAATATGGTCAACGTCAGCGACTCACTCCGCTCGACGGCGCGCCAGAATAAGCTCCGCCACCTTCCGACCCGACTTCAGCATACCGCCGAAAATGGGACCCATTCGATAGCCGCCCATCACATTATTCGAACTCATACCACAGGCAAAGAGGCCCGGATAATACTCTCCGGCGCTCTCGACCGCCGACTCTTCACCGCGGTCGACCCACATGGGCCGTTCTCCCATAATACCTCCGGTCGGTGTTTTTAACTGTATTTTCGCTTTATTGACCGCGAGATTCATAATTACACTCGGATGGCCCGTCGCGTCTAAAACTGTATCGGCCACAATCGTAAGCGGGTCAACGAACAGCCCCAATCGCATAACCGTCGTCCAGTTTATGACCAGACCGCCAACGCGATCCTCCTTGAAAATAATATCTTCCACGCTTACTGAATTAAATATTTTTGCACCTGAACGTACCGCTCCGAAAATCAGCCCGCCTGCCATTTCGACCGAGTCCACCGTCTGATAGCCCGGCGAGTCCTCAACCGGAATGTGACCAATTCCAAATTCCTCCAGGATTTCCACCGCGTCGTCTTGAACCAGGACTTCGTTAAAGAGCATACCGCCCCCCCAAACGCCGCCCCCAGGCGCAAGTTGCCGTTCAAAGATTGCAACACGCACACCTGCTTTCCGCAAATAACGCGCGGCAACCAGCGCCGAAGGACCGGCTCCCACGATCGCTACGTCTACACAAAGATGGTCTATCAGTTTTTGACTATACTGTCGCACAATGGCTGTCGAGACTGCATTTTCCGTATTCATTTGAGTTCCTCCACAAAAAAATTATTTTGCAATTGGGGGACTTTACCTGTACGTCAGAAGAACGCAACGTTAAGAAACAGTATCCGGGCAGACACCCGCAACAGAATCGTCGCTGAATCTCTCTCGCAATATAAAGCGAAAAAATTTCGTGTAACAGAATCATTTCAATTTCCTACGCCGGCATTATCCGGATCAGGTACAAAGGGTCTAATCTCAGCCGCGAACCATCGCAGCACCCCAATCTGTCTAGCTGCTAAAGGAACGCGTCCCTTAGCAACCATAAAGAAAATTATAACTCAAAAATTCTGCGTGACAACCCCCACCGATCTGTCTTTTGACCCCTTGGCAAAAAACAGATGCAAAGTTTTGCCCAGAGAACCGGCACCCCCGTGCTCTGCGCTGGCTATTCTTCTGTTGGTGATTCCAACTCTATATAATGCGTTGTCCCTCGCAAGCCTTGTTCGTTCCTTGCTTCCAGATAGGCCCACAGCTTTCCTGTGTCAGGGCCTGCCGGGATTTCGGCAACAACACAGTTATTGACAATACGGGCAGGATATTCTTTCCATGTAACCTGATGAAATTTGCCATTGGAATCGTAGCCCCCAACGAAGCCCGGGTCGTCGCATACCCCACAAAACAAAGTGGCCTCCGTTGCTTGACCGTTGTGTTTCACTTTGGCCGAAATCTCTATCTTGTCCTTGCCATAATTAACGACAGGTTTCTCAAGGAGCGGAAGAGAGTTCGTGTTTTGCAAGACACTGTTAATATAGGCCTCAATTTCTGGCGGACTCCAACCGTTCGTATTACTGTGCTGTAAATTATTGCATAACAAGATGTCGGAATGAGCAATATCGTAACAAGTTTTCCGATGTATGTTGAGGGGATAGGCATGGTCGTTCGTGCCGTTTACAAACAGTATTCGACTCGTGACTCCCGCCGCTGTTGATGACGGATCGAAGCATGCGAGCCAAAGGGCTCTGTCCGCTGCACTCATGGCTTTTAATTCTTTTTGTGTCCACATGCTGCCGTCCTGCAGATGCCCGCATCCGTAAACGGGAACAACGACCTGAAATGATTGGTCAATCCCGGCAAGAAGTGTGGCAAGATAGCCTCCCCAGCTTATTCCCGTTACAGCGGTTTTGTCGGCGTCTACCTGGTCGAGAGAATCAAGTAACGCGTGGCTTTTAATGGCCGCAGCGGTCGCGTACCATTCCCACCGGTTGCGGTACTCGTTGTTCATCATCGTAAAAGGTTCAAAACGGTCTTCGCCCCGGGCACCCGGACCTCCGTTCTCAAGGGGTACACGTTCTTTCTTTTCACGGTACTTCTGCTGTGAATAATCATATTCCGTAAAATTCTCTGCGAGAACTTCGTGCCCGCAAAAATCAGGGGCAAGAGCAACATAGCCCCGCGAAGCCCATAGTTCCGCCCAATCGCTAAAGGCAGCGCCAGCTCCTCCATGGATCAGCAAAATTGATGGAAACGGACCGGAGCCAACGGGGCTGGCAAAAAATGCCATGATTCGTGTTCCTTTCCCATTATACTCGGGCCCTTCAAAATAGACTTTGCCTCTCTTTATGATAACAGGTCCGTTGCTTGTTTGTACCGTCTTTTCTTTAAGCAAAGACCAACTCGCTTTGGGCGGTACACGAAGCTCGTTAACATTCCATAATCCCTCTACCTCAACTGCTGAAACGCACATTGACGTTAGAAAAATGCTTATCGCGCAAATACATCTTCGTAACATGGTTTTTCTCCTCTCACTTCAAGGATAAAATACTTTGTCAATATCTAAAAAAACAAAAAATCTTAACATAATTTTTCCTGTCAGGACCGCAACTTTACTCCCGGATACAGTAGTTTAACGATTTCACGAATTTCCATTCGCTCATCTTCGCCCACGCCACGTGATGGCGGATTTATATACTCGTTGCAAATACCAAGCATGCCGAGCGCCGTTTTTAAACCGCAAATGACGCCTAAACTTTGCCGCGGGACCCAATAGATCCGATTGAGTAATTCTATACTCCTTTGATAATAGGCCATAAGATCACGGTCGTTCTCCAATGCCGCGTTATACATTCCGACGAAAATTTCCGGGCAAAGATTGGAGCCACTGTTCACTCCACCGCCTGCCCGTAATGTCATCGCCTGGCCCAGCAGCGTATCAGGACCCATAAGCAGGGAAAAGTCACTCCGTTCACTTGCAAGCTTACTGACTTTTGCAAAATAGTTTAAATCGCCACCACTGTCTTTCATGGCAATAAACCGGGGATTTTGGATAACGCGTCGGACCGTCTCCAATTCAAAATTCACGCCTGTATTTTCCGGCATGTTGTAAAGAATCAGGGGCAGCGGGGACTTCGCGGCTATCTCGGTTAAGTAATCGCCCATAAGTGGTTCCGCATAATGATAATAATAAGGCGCTGTTACGACACAGGCCGTTGCTCCTGCGTCAGCGGCACAGTTTGCAAGTTGCAAACTTTCCATGATCGACGTATCAGAAATACCGACAAAAACTGGAATGCGTTCTCTCACAATTCCCATTGTTGTAACGATTAATTTTCGCCGTAACTTATGACTCATCGCGGCAAACTCACCCGTGGTCCCCAAAAGGAACAGACCCGAAACGCCTCCTTTGATTAAACGGTCTGTCAGCCGCTCCAAACCATCAACATCAAGCTTTTCGCGGCTTAACAGGGGGGTTATCATTGGTGTTACGATTCCTCTGATTGCGAGACTTCCGGCTTGTATTCCAGGGCAAAAAAGTAAACCTGAATTCATCACTTCTTCTTTCGTCCTGGAAATTTCTTCTACAGACATTCAAATATTCCTTATTTAAGTTCTCTTATCATATTTACTTGAGAGATCAGCTCTCGGCGCCATCTGTTCACTGTGTCAATTTATTAACAGTAATTAATTTTTTTGCATTTTCTGATGTGAATTCACCTTTTATCACATCGTCTTCGGTAAATCGGGCAAGGAGAATCTCACCTTCCTGATAGCGGTCGCGATCGTAGACTACGTAGATTGTGCCGTCGGTTGTCTGATATCCATCGGGATAGGAAACCCCCGACCGTTCGTCCAGGCAGAGGCCAGGTCCTTCAAAAGTCTGACCCTCATCTCGCGACAGAAACGCGTACAGACTCGTTCGGCCTGTATTCGCGTCAATTGGACCGTTTTTCACCAGCAGTATGTTTCCACTCGCCAGCCGCCCAAGGAACATACGCGAAGAGGTGTGTTCAAAAGGAACATCCGTAAATTCAGACCATGTCTTTCCGCCATCGTCCGACCTGCTGCTCACTGCCTTGTGGGCCGTGCGTATCAGATTCCACAAATTGCCGTTCTTTAATTCCAGAATCGAATGCTCCGTTGAAAAGTAGCACGACTCATTCCAAGGCAGGTTTGCCTGTCCCGCCAGTTCCCAGCTTTGACCTTTATCCGACGAAACCACGCACTGGGCCGCCGCAAAGCCACGTTCCGGACTTGCTCCTTTTCTTCGGGCATCCAGACGCTGTTGACTGTCATCCTGCGCCTTAAGCTCACCGCCTGAATACCACGCTGAAACCGGCAATATCCACCGGCCTTTCGAATCCGCGATCGGTTTGTTCATCATAACGCCGTCGGTTAGACGTACCGGCTTCGACCAGACCGGACGCTCATCGTCCCCGTTCTCCGTGTAGATTCCCCAGACTCCCATACGCGTGTCACAAAGAAACCACGATTGTGTCCAAAACAGCCACACCTTACCGTCCGGATCTGTCCACATGGACGGGTCGAAGCAGCGGACAGGCCCTTCCTGATCTATGACAAGTTCCGGGTCCTCAAATGTTGTTCCGCCATCACGACTCCGCGCCAGAAGTACATAATTATCGGCCCCTTCATCATTACCGCCAGTATACCAAGTAACCCAAACAGTTCCTTTCGGCGCTACCGTCATGGACGGAATGCCTTGGAACGTGCGAACAGCCTTGTGATCATTGTCTGGTAGTGGCTCCTGAATCGTCGCTGCGGTCGTGGCCTCATTACGCCGTCGGTAGAGAATATTCTCGTTAGCCTTTGCCCGATTAATCACCTGTCGTAAACGGATTTTGCCAGAAACATTTTTTCCGGCAACGAGATCATCTTCTGTAACAACGGCCAAAAGAATCTCCGCATCTGTCGTGCGATTGCGATCGTAGGAAATAAAGATACGGCCATCAGGGTGCTGAAAAACATCCGGATAGCTTATCCCTTCCCGTTCATCGATAACAAAGCCATCGGTCCAACTTTCACCATCGTCGCTGGAAATATAGGCCGTCATGCGACAACGAGTCGCTGTCGTTTCGTCCAATCGCCCATGCCGCACGAGAAGTAAATTCCCCGACGCCAAGCGTCCAATATAAAACCGCGACGTTCGGTGCGGCCACGCTCGCGTTGATGGACTCCAGGTATAACCACCATCGCTGGAAAATGACTGCTGAATTCCATCCGTACTTCTGGCGAGCATCCAGAACGTGCCATCTTTCTTCTCGACAATCATATGTTCGTCACCGCCACCGTGGGGAAAGACGACCTTGCCTCGCCGCTCCCACGTCTTGCCCTGGTCCGAGGAGGTCATCATATAAGCGCCGCGATCCGTGTCCAGTTCATGATATAAATTCAGCCATTGCTCCCAATACTCTTTCGGAAATCGCGCCGCAAGCTTCTTTTGCGGGTCAAAATACAGACCGTACTGAAGATAGCCACGATGCTTAAGCGTAAGCGGAATGACCCAGTCACCATTACTGGCAACCATGGGTTTATTCAGCAGCGAGCCGTGCCACAGGCGGACAGGCGTGGACCATTTCGGCGCAGCTTTTCCGTCCCAGTCGGCGTCCGGATTTTCACATATTGTGTACCAAACGCCGCCGCGGGCATCGTATGCACCCATCGCTTGATCAAAGAAAAGCCACAAACGGCCCAGCGGATCCGTCCACAAATTACCTATGAGAACCCGCCGTGCAACGCCGACCGCGGAGTCCGGCGGGTCAATAACAAGACGCGGCTCCGACCAGGAATGCCCTTCATCGTCGCTCGTCGCAAGAACCAGAAAGCCATTTTCATCATCTCCCCCGGAAATCCACGTCGCCCAAAGGCGACCGCCTGAAGTACGCTCTATGCCAAGGTTCATGTTCATATCGCGATGCTCGTCCGCATAACGATCCAGATGCTCCGTCTGAAGTTGCGGTACTTCAAGCGACATATCAAGGACATTTTGCGGAATCTCGGCCGCCTGACAGGTTACTATTGCTGCCAGGAGGAAACAACATGTCGTGACTGTTTTCGTGAGTGAATGACGCATAGTGTTCTCTTTCCTGTTTGTATTAACGGCGCCGACCCGCATGCCGAACCGGCGGTTCTCTATAGTTGTTAAAACGTTTAAGTGTATAAAGCACCCTTTGCAAAAAATGCACAGAGCACAAAATTCTCCTTATTTCACAGACCGGGAAAATCGATTTGTGCAGGCCATTGTCCATTCTCTATGGGAATACCTTCAAACTTCGTTGGGTCAAGAGCGACGTGTTTGATTTTTTTACGCTTCCACGTGTAGAGAATATGAACGAGTCCGTCCTCGGTTTGTATGACTGCTGGATATGAAAACTCACAATGGGGTTCCTTTTCCAGAATGCAGACAGCGTTCCAGTTTGTTCCATCGTCACTTACGGCCACGTTCAGCATGGCACGCTTACCGAAGTCGGTACTTGAGTTGGTATGATTGTAGACGAGTAGTTGTCGTTTGTCTTTGAGCGTAACAGCGTCAATTCCGCTGCACGGGTTAGGTAGTTCCAACGGTGTCATTTTACTCCACGTTTGACCACCATCACATGACTGAGATTGCCATATGTTCTTGTGGCCACCACCAGGCCGGCATAGCATTTGAATACGGCCGTCACCCAAGGTTAAAAGTGTCGGCTGAATGGCACTCTCTTCTTGACTGTTAAGTGATTCGGTACGCGACCAGGTTGAACCGGTCGCCGGAAGACGCTCCACATGTACTCGCCAACCGTTGTGTTCCGTGCTCGATCCGCACAGAATTGTTCCATCGTCGAGTCGGATCGGTTTGTTCTTGACGGGGCCAAGAAAAAATTCAGGCAGAAGATGTCTGTTCTGCCAAGTTGCTCCACCATCGGTCGAGTCCACTCGCTCGCCCTGCCAAGTTCCAATCGTTTTGCCTGTCTTGTAGAACAAGGTCATACATCCCGGTTCCATGGCGAAGAGAACGGGATTCCAACAGGGAGTATCGGCCTCAACCGCGTCCGCAGCAACAACGGGAGCAGTCCAACTCCCTTGAACACGTCGCGACGACCAAATGGCAACATCAGGATTTCCTTCTCGTGTGCCACCGAACCAAGCGGCGACCAGCGTTCCATCCGGGTTCTCTGCCAGTGTGGCCGCGTGGCATTCCTCAAATGGGGCTTTTTCGAAAACGTACTCCTCGGTAACTATCAGCTGCCCCATTTCGGCCGACTCGCCGTCTGCAAGACACCGCACCGGACTTACGAGTGTGAAAAACAGCAAACAGACAAATAAATATCTCAACAACATTGTTTTAACCACTTTCTCCATTCAATTCGCTTGTACTGACAAACTCACATTCCCATTGCATTGACTCCGTGTACAGGGCCAGGGAAGAGGGACTTCGACCCTGTACACGTCTAAGCAAGGGAATAAGTCGCCGCGTGGCTTTTCTCATTTTTGCCTTTTAGCGGTGATATTGTTACACTTCCGGCGGACTACGGTGTCCGACGCCTGGCGTCATTACGATAGTCCTCCAAAGTAGTCTTGGACTCCTCCGACCGCAGTGAGCATTCCAAAATATTGCTCACTGGATAATACAGTCGTATCAAGCATTATCTTCCAATATTGCTTGAAAAAAGTTCAAAACATTTATTTCCCCTTTTCCGGACGACCTGTAACCGCAAAATCAAAGACATTCTTTTGTCCTGCTGCTACGGTGGCTTTCAGTGTGGTTCGGACGTTGTACTCATCCGCCACAATTTGCTTGACCTCTTCCTCTTCCAGCCCGTTCGTTACCTTTGTACGCCCCGTGGGAACAATCGCCGTTATGGAAACGTTGTACTCGCCTGCACTCAGTCCGGCCTCTTTCTCCAGGAGATATTTGCCGTCCCGGATTTCGCCGCCCGAACGGGACTGCGAAGCTTGAGAATCAATCGGTTCAAAACTGATTGACCCAATCGCTATAGGTGTCCCATCGCAGGTCACTTCTCCCTGGACACTCTGCCGGGCCTGTGGATTACTTCCGCAACCTGACATCAAGACAATCCATCCTGTCAGGCAGAGAAATGCCATTACAATTTTTACATCACATGTTTTCATGATTTGCCCTTTCTGTTTTTTGCTATAGAGACACTGTCTCGCCCGCATTCGTTGTCGACATGGCCCGATACGTTGTCATATCCACGGTATCGCTGATAAAATGCACGGAACCATCCAGAAAACACAAGTTTACACCGCCCGGATGAAAGCTTCTCGCTGCATATATGTAGCCTTTTTTCACCTTGCCGTTATGAGCACAGGGCAGAATTTCAAAAGCTGTTGGTGGCTGAAGAGGCGCGTTCTTTAATGAAGTCCCATTTGTCCCGTTGGAGGAGCCATAATCCGGTTCCGTGGAATTCGGAGCGTGATAGGTCGAAAAAATTGTTGTCCCGCCGTGCCAAATAAGACCGCGAAGGTCACTCCATTTTACTGTTGCAGTTGGAATAAAAAATCCCTGCTTGTATTCTCCAATACCAATTGTATTGGAGAGGCCATCAGTTACCGATGCAAAAGGCACACAGACTTCCGTTTGCCATTTTGAGTCACTTCTGGCGCGAAATGCCGCTCCTGTATTCACGAATGTGTCCGTTGACAGACATTGATAGATCCATCCTTCCGCGTTTTCATCGTCGTTTGTCTCTCGATGCATTGGGTACAGGCCCGTGTTACCAACGCAAGCCACATAATTGTGATGCTTGTAATTGGCCTCACCATAAGGATAGGTGCTTGTACGCGGTGTGTCGGAAGGACACGTATAGGCAGGTATTCGAAGGTTGCCTAGAATATCGTTTGCACTATCGCCCCAACTTTTTGAAAAGTCGTATTCCGAATAGATATTCGTCATCTCCATAAACGGGGTAATTATGATTGCCCACGCACCATAGTTGGACTGCCAGGAGGAAGGCGGAAGATTATTGTGCGTATCGTGGTAGTTGTGGAGCGCGATACCAATTTGCTTGAGTTTATTGGTACACTCCATGCGCCGTGCGGCCTCGCGGGCAGCCTGTACCGCTGGTAAGAGAAGCCCGATCAAGATCCCTATGATCGCAATGACGACAAGAAGCTCAACTAACGTAAATGCGAGAATTCTTCGCAATCGGGACAAAGCCCCCCCCCCCCGTACTTTAACATCTCCAGGCTTCCGGCCACTTCAAAAATCTTCTTCATGTTTCGATCTCCTTGTGTTTGTGTGTGAACGTTTTTTTCTGTTACGGATTCTCCCGCAACGACTGCCTCTATTCTATCGACAAATTCGCTGTTTTGCAATAGCGTGATAGCGTCAATCGTTTGTGTAAAAACGACATTGTTCTTTACGTGTCTGCGGATAAGATTATTCCTCGCGTTTTTGTAAATTCGGTTCTGACCGTTCGGCATTGCAAACTACAGCGTAAACAGAGGAAATCCGGTACGCGGCACAAGGAAATTACGCAGGAAAATAAAAGGGTTTAGGAGAAAAACAAGATTCTTCCGGATAGAGGTATTGAGATTCTTATCCGGAATAATGGCTCTCTAATTGCATTTTTGCGGCAGAGACATGTCGTTTAGTCCAGGAAATTGCCTTCTTCCAGAAGTCGCGGGACGTATTCTTCTGTCATATAGCTTATGCTTCGGCTGATGAGCGCTTCAACTTCCAGCTTGAAGCCGTTTTTCAGCATCTGGTCTATTTCCCGCTGCCATTCTTTCTTCTTCGCGAACCAGGGATATTCCGCAATTTGTTTCGCACGCTTTCGGTCAGTATCGTTGAGCGAGATTTTTACACTGTTCGATAAATTACAGCGTTCGAAATCATGACTCCGAAGGCCAATAAAGCGGGCTTTCGGAATGGCCATACGTTTCGATTCATAGGCCAAATTGATTGACCCCTGTTTCAGAACGCTATAGATGTAGTATCCCCACGGGTCATTATCAAGGAGGCAGTAGACAGGCAAACCGAGTTCGTTATGCAAGCGATTGAGGAGTCGTCGCACCCCGCGCGGCGGCTGGCCCGACCCATGCGTTAAAATACAGTTGTATTTCTTCCAGAACTTATCCTCATTAAACCGCTGCCACACCGTATTCTTTTCGACATGAAGAACGAATTTCGCCTGACAGTTTTTGAACTGAATGACGTTCGGCTCCACAATAGACGGAATCGCATAGCCGCCAGAACCCATTCGAGAGCAGTCGATTTCATCGCCGTTATCAACAATTTGAATATTGCCGACCATATCGCCGCGTTTATCGGCGAACAGATGAAGCTCTTCCCGCAGTGAGTCGAGCAGAACTTCACAGTCTTCAATAATCGGGTCGCATTCTCCCTGGTCCTTAAAGGTCGGCTCTTTAGTGGGCTTAATATCGTGCTTGAGCATATAGTAGAGACCACGAATACTGGTCGTCTTACCCATTTCGATCAGCTGCTTTGTGCCAGAGGCGACGAGCATCGTTTGCATAAAGCTTTTCGCCTGGCCAATATTAAAGAGTTCCCGACTGGTCGTTTTACTGCCCATTTCCAGAATTTTCTTATTCTGGTTAAAGTGGACATTAGAGAGGGTACGGGCAGGAATATCCAAGGCCGGGTCGCGACGCCGCGCCGCGGACTTGGTGACATCTTCTGCCATATCCTGGATTTGTGACAGCGTTCGTTCATCCTGCTTTGACAGGGTAACCGAACCGCTCGGAACGGCATCCTCCTCCGGTTTCCTACTCTTCTTCTTCGCCATGGCGCTACCTCAACCGGAGATCCGGCATTTCGGAAGGGCTTTGCGCAACTTCTTGAGCGAATCCGCATTCTCCGGACGCGAAAGACTTGTCCCCGAAAGATGAAGGACCTTGAGCGACTTTAATTCACCCAAGTGCAGAAGATATTCAGGCGTCATTTGATCATTCTCGCGAAGATCCAGCTCTTCGAGCTTCTTAAGTTGCAAAATGGAATCAATTACATCGTCGGTCAAGGCACCGGCACGCAGTGTCAGTCGCTTAATATCCGGCATGCGGTCCTCAATTGCAATCAAGGTGTCAAGCCCCATCGGCATGGCGAACAGGGTCAACTCTTCCAGTCCGGAGAGCGTCTGCAAGAAGTCGGCCAGACCCGTTTGGTCCACCCCGGGAAGTTCGGAAATCTCCAGTGCTTTAAGAGTTTCTTTTCCCGCAAGCGAAGCCAAACCTTCATTCGACAGATTCAGGTCGCGCAGTTCCAGTCGAACAAACGGAATCGACGCGATTCCCTTCAATGCCTCGTCAGTAAACGACTTACAGCGAAATAGACGCAATTCGCGCAGGGACGGCATCTTAAGAAAAGACGCGACCGAGCCGGCGTCGATCTCGTTGCAATCCTGGAATTCCACGTATTTTAATTTCGGGGCATTCGTCAGGTGCTCGACCCCCGCGTTGGTAATCATACCGCGGAAATGAACTTCCTGCAGTTCCGGGAGCCGTGCCAGGTACTTCGCGCCGTTATCCGACACATCGGTACAACCACGAACGTCCACCACCTTAAGAGACGCTACCTTACTGATTTTGGCCATGCCGGAATTGGTAAACGCGTTATAATGCGCATAAAGCCGTTCCAATTTCGGGTACGCTGCCAGTGCGGCCAGCGAGCTGTTATCCAACTTAAGGTCTCGTCGTATCTCCAGCGTCTTTAATTCCGGTAGCTGGGCCAGCAGTTCCAGCGTCGCTGTCTGGATTCCCGAATTATTAATGACAACGCTCTTAAGCTTTTTCAAATTCGACAGTGCCGCTATCTTCGCGTCGTCGAAAGAATCCCCTTCAAAGGAGATCGTTTCAAGATCGTAAAGACGACCTATCGCCTGCATGTCTTCCGTGGTAATACTCGATTTCGGGTCGTCGCCACTTGAGGAGACCGTTATGCCAGTTATCGCACCGTTGACCGCCTTCTTGACCGTCCCTTTAAGAAACGTGATTCGCGCGGCTACCGTTTCGATATCTTCCGTTGCCGCCATGGGTTTCGAAATCACTTTCGGAACAGACGCCGGCTTCTTCTTGTCCTCATAATAACGCTTAAGCCAACCTTCCTGGTCCGGATCCGCACTGGCCGCCGGAGCTGTCATTTTGATCTGGTCTATGTCGTCGGTGTTGTATTCATAACGAATTTCCTTGCCTTTACCCAGCTCGACGCTTTCCGGGTGATGACACCCCGTAGCGAGGCCCAAAGGGAGAATCATGGCAAGGAGGACAAATGTGGCAGGATTTACGTTTTTCATGGTTTAGCTCCAGCAGGTACAGCACGATTCAATTCCGCTTGCTCAATCGAACAATACGGAATTGCAGTATAGGTCGGAAACTCTGTAATGCAGGCACAGGGAAAGATTATTCAAGTTCCATACTCTTAATCAGAATCTCGGCGCCAGGGGTCATCTTGCGAAGCTTTTCCGCATAGACCGCCTTCTTCGCGGCATCGGCCTGCGGCAAGCGCGCCTTCATGACATTGACTTTCTCTCGACGTTTGCGGCGGGCACGGAGTTCTCGTTTACGTTGGCTCATTGACATAATCAGGTCCTTTCTGACGGAGTCCAAAGTTCATCTTTAATGGTTCTTCTTTACTCGAAAGCAACATTGGCTTTCTTACAAATTATCCCTAACCCGGCTTACTGGCAACATCTTCGTTACCTCTTGCTACGCCCCGTACGCGACAGAACATCAAGGACTTTCACCCAAGGTTCCTGCCCGGAGACGCGTTAAGCCCACGGCAAAAAGGAATAACTCGATTACTCATTTTAACCTGTTTTCGCCCTTTCGTCAAGCCGGGGGGCAACAGTCATTTTTACTTTCTGTGCTACATAAATCTTCTAATGATAAAATAATCTAACAGCACGCCTAATGTCGCGTGTTGCACGGTCCCGGAGATGAGCGAGCGGGTTCGCAACGCAATAAAACCCCAGAACAGACTGGCCGCAATACAGGAAACGATTTCTATCTGCGGATGACCGATATGGACCAAGGTCGCGGCCATGGTCTGGATCAGTAGAGCCGGGGCCAAGCCACACGACGGGGCCAGACCTTTCATGAGAAAACCCCGAAAGAAAAATTCCCACGACGCGTAATAAAACACGAAGTAGCAGCATAAATGCGCCGGGATATACCAGCCGGTAAGAGGACGACAGGAGCAAAAGGGGGCCGTGCCCAGAAAAACGTCATTTCCGGCCGACAGCCACCCGCCCACGGCAAAGAACGGAACGGTCATGAGCATGGTGCGTACCGTTCGGATTGGTACACCCAGGGAGACGCCATAATCCGCCAGCCGTTCTCTCAAGACGAACCGGACCAGACAGGCAGGAATAATTCCCATAAGAACCAGCGCGGCCAGAATACGCTGTTCCCCATGCAAAAAGCCCCAAAGGGACAAAGGTCCGTCCGACGTCGCGTTCACCTCGGGGGCAAACGGCGGTGTCAGCGGAATGGCCTTCCACGCGACCAGTGCGACAATCGCGTAAAAGAGAATGAGTACCGGTTTGGCCGTCTCTCGCTTGAAGAAACCGGCCACAAAACTTGTCATTGTATCCATCTCAGGCAGCCTTCTTCTTGATCCGGTCTATCCAAACGCACGTTTTACGCAGGCCCTCTTCCAGCGATTCCGGTTCGTAGCCGAGTTCCCGCTTTGCCTTCTCGCACGAAAAAGACCAGTCGGCAAGAAAAGTCCGCATCCAGCCCGGCGTTATACGCGGATAGCCATTGGTCATCTTCGCCACGGCGAGCTGCGCGTAGGAAAAGATCATGGCACCGGGCCGAAAGACCGGAATCTTCCAATGTCGCTTACCGGTGACCCGGTCCACCGTGCGAAAGAATTCGCCCAGCGTTGCGTTCTCGCTCCCCAGAATATATCGCTCGCCGACCCGGCCATGTTCCAGTGCCAGATAAATCCCCTTGGCGACGTCGTCCACCAGGACGTAATTCCCCGTATTTATGCCCCCGTTAAGTAGAAAGGGCAATCGGCCGTGCATATAATCGTCAATGAGCAGACCGAGTGAATTCCCCTCAGAAAGCTGGCCCGGACCATAAACCCGTGTCGGATTCACGATCACCAGCGGCAGGCCTTTGGCGATCCACTCATGCGACCGCTCTTCCGCGATGGTCTTTGTCCGTTCGTACTCCGTATAATAGCGCCGCGTGTTTCGTGGCATAGTCTCGTCGCCGATTTGCCCGCGACGCGTTGGCCCCAGCGAGACAATGGTCGAAGTCCAGACGATTTTTTCTATTCCGGACTCCGCCGAAAGGTCGAAAACGTTCGCGGCGCCCTCGATATTGATACGCGTATAGGTATTGATATCCTTGGCGTAGTTCTTCGCATAGCCGGCCAGATGGATGACATAGCGGCAGCCAGCCATTGCCCGAGCCAACGACTCTTTATCGCAAACATCGCCCCGAAAATGAGTCAGATTCTTGTGGCCCCACAGGTCTTCCATGCGGTCGTCGCATCCAACAGGCAACTGCGGCTCCGAGCGGCTCATCGTGTGCAATTTGTACCCCTGCGACAGTAAAATGCGCACCAGCGTCGTCCCAATAAAGCCCGACGCTCCGGTAATGAGGATGGTTCCCTCTTTGTTCATATCTGTCTCCCTGTTCGTCTCTTGTCTCTTTTAGTCTCTTTCTTTCCGGCCTGACGGTTACCCTCCGACCGCTGGCTGGGCCTCGGACTCCTCAACGGATGCAGGAGGCTGGGCCGGGTCATTCGAGGTCGTTTCACGCCTCTTGGTGCCAAGCTGCTCCTGACGAATGGCCAGGACCGCCGCCTGGGTCCGGTCCGCCACCTTTAATTTATGCAGAATATGCGCCACATGCTCCTTGACCGTATTGAAACCGAGACCAAGAGAGGCTGCGATTTCCTTATTGCTCAAGCCCAAGGTAATATGACGGAGCACTTGATTCTCACGCGGTGTCAAGGCGGCCAAGCCTTCACGCGGACTGGCATTGTACATACGCCTCGCCATGGTGGATATCCATTTCGAACGCCCGGACGCCACGAGGGATCGCAGCTCGTCCAGGAACTGTCCCGCCGACTGCCTCTTGTGTAGAAAACCGTTCATACCCGACGCCGTCGCTTTTGCGCAAGTCGTTTCGTCGCAACTATCTGTATAGAGAATCAAGAGTCCCTCATACCCCTCGTGACGCAACTCTTGCGATAAGGGGAAGGATTCCCCTTCGGGAAAAGTTTTTTCCAGCAGGAGAATTTCTGGGTAGCCCCGCGCCATCTGTTCTCGCACCTCCGCCAGACGCGTCGCCGTTTTCCAGAGTCGGAATTCGCTCCCCTTAAAGATTTCCGCCAGCCCCAGAAGAATCGCCGGATGTGGGTCTCCCGCGACCAGTTGCATCGGTTTACGCGACCGTTTCTTCCTCGTTGCCCCTTCCACCATGGTTCTCCTCTCCGTTGGCAGTCGCTAGAGGTCGTCTTCCGAATAGCCCAGCCGCCGCGCCTGTTCGTAGTCCGCATTCGCCTCTGTCTGCTTACCCATTTCGTCGCGGAGTAAGGCCCGATAATACCACGCCGTTCCCTGTTGCGGCGCGATCTGGATGGCTTTATTAAAATCGGCTTCCGCCTCTTTATACTGCTTCAGAACGGTGTGCACATCGCCCCGCGTTACGAGACATTCATAAAATTCGGGGTCAAGATCAAGGGCGCGGGAATAACTTTCCAAGGCGTCTGACAGGCGACCTTCTTCCGTGAGCAGAACGCCGCGGTCATACCAGGCGTAGACGAAATCGGGTGCACGACGCAAACTTTCGTCAAAATCGGCCAGCGCTGCCTCCGGCTGCCCTAAAAGATCATAGGCAATGCCGCGGCTGTAACGGGCAAGCAGATTCGTTTCGTCCAGACTTAGCGCCTGGGTCAGGTCGTGCACAGCCCCGTCGAAATCACTTTCGCAGCGGCGAACGTTGCCCGACAGCGTCCATGCGCTACTGTTCTCTGGCGCGAGGTCCATTGCCCGCTTCGCGTCTTTCTTCGCCTTGCCATAGTCTTCGTATTCCAGATAGATTTTGCCCCGACCTACGAGCGCCGCAACGCATTGAGGATTAGCTCGCAACGCTTGTTCGTAGTTCTCAAGTGCCTCTTCAAAAAGCCCTTGCGCGAAGTCCGCGTCCCCGGCTTCGCTGTACAAAACGTCTACTTCCATGGCTTTCCTTATGCCTCTAGGCAATCTTGTTCAAAGGTTCCGTTACGGGCAGGAGGGGCCGTTCCCCCCGCACGACTTCGCCGGTCACAACGTAGCGACTACCGTTCGGACGCTCCGGCAGTTCGAACATGGGTTCCAGCATGACCGACTCCATGATCGACCGCAACCCGCGTGCCCCGGTCTTACGCTCAAGAGCTTTACGAGCCACGGCGAGCAGAGCGTCATTCGTAAACTCGAGCTGGGCATTCTCCATGCGAAACAGCTTTTGATACTGCCGTACCAGCGCGTTTTTCGGTTCACTCAAAACATTGATCAAGGCGTTTTCATCCAGCGGTGACAGGGCCGCAACGACCGGCAGTCGCCCCACCAGTTCCGGGATAAGACCGAATTCGTGGATGTCGTCCGCGACGACACGACTCAGATATTCCACTTCCTTCTCTTCCGCCGTGACCGCTCGCGACTGACCAAATCCGATCGATTTCTTACCCAATCGATTGCTGATGATGTCTTCTATCCCGACGAACGTTCCGCCGCAGATAAAGAGTATATTCGTCGTATTGACTTGGATGTACTGCTGTTCCGGGTGCTTACGCCCTCCTTGGGGCGGTACGTTCGCGACCGTTCCTTCGAGCATCTTCAGCAGTGCCTGTTGCACGCCTTCTCCCGAAACGTCGCGCGTTATCGAGACATTTTGGTTCGTCTTGCCGATCTTATCGATCTCATCAATATAAATGATTCCACGCTGGGCCGCCTCAATATCGAAATCGGCCGCGTGCAGGAGTTTCAGCAGAAGATTTTCTACGTCCTCACCGACGTAACCCGCTTCTGTCAACGTTGTTGCGTCGCCAATGGCAAACGGAACGTCCAGAATACGGGCCAGGGTTTGCGCCAAAAGCGTCTTACCGCACCCGGTCGGCCCGAGCAGCAGAACGTTCGACTTCTCAATCTGGACGTCATCCCGCTCAAAATCGTTGATCAGACGCTTGTAATGATTATGGACTGCCACGGCCAGCACTTTTTTCGCCTGTTCCTGACCCACGACGTAATCGTCCAACTGCCCAACGATTTCTCGCGGCGAAGGGATTCGCGAAAAGGGTTTGCCCGCTCCCTGACGTCGCTTCTTCTCTTCCGCCAGTATGGTCTGACATAGCGAAATGCATTCACTGCAAATATAGACCTGGTTCGGTCCTTCCACCAGAGGTCCAACTTCTTTATTACTCTTGCGGCAGAAGGAACAATACGCCATTCGTTTTGTTCCGCTTGTATTCTTATCGGCACCGTTTTCTCGATCCGAGGGCATGTCCATCACCTTCCATTATATCGTCTTGCGTTTGCTTGTCTTGGTTGTCCATTCGATGGGCGCTGATTTTACCGCGGAGACTCCCACGCGGGGCCGCGGGGAAAGTCGTTCCCTTCCGGCTCACGTTTGTACCCGGTAAAATCGTTCGGCCTCATGCCGAAACTTTCTCTTTCATCGACGTTTTCATCCTTCCTCTTTGGGAAAGCTTTCCTTGTCCTTTCTCTCGTTGTTATTACTATACTTTATGTTGTATATCCACTTTAGCTTCTTTGTCTATTTTTTATATTCTATCTATTTTTATTAATAACAGGCTCCGCACTCCCGGAGACCCGCCAGTTCTATTATTATAGACACTTTTCGGCAGAAAGGAACCTTTTGAGTGAAATTTTTAGTTTATTTTATTCTATGGGCCTTATTTGTTTGGATTTTGTTGGTCTTTTTCGAAAAAATGCCGTTATTTTGTCGACTTTGTGGGAATAAAAAGGAGGCGATTCGGAGAAGTTTCTTGCCTAACCCAGAAAGTAAGCCTCGGACATATTGACATAAAAGTCTCCCGTGTTAATCTTTATTGTAAAGTTTCGCGTGAGGGTCGCATTACGACAAAATTCTCCGGGCGTGGTTTTTGTCAGGAGGAAAAGCGGGAAATTCACTAACAGGTAAGAAGAGAAAAATGAGCGAGAACTGTAATCACAATTGTGAATCGTGTCAGGAAGAGTGTGCAAGCAAAGCCCATATGCCGCAGAAAGTGGAACTGGGGGCCAGCAGCACCGTAAAAAAGGTTTTTGGCGTTGTAAGTGGAAAAGGGGGAGTCGGCAAGTCGCTGGTCACCTCGCTCCTGGCGGTCGAATTATGTCGCAAGGGGCTTTCAACGGCCATTCTGGATGCCGATATTACCGGGCCTTCCATTCCGAAAATCTTCGGACTGAAGGAGAAAGTCTTTGCCGGTGAGAATGGTCTTATTCCCATAACTTCGGCCGGCGGGATTCGGATTATGTCGGCCAACTCCCTGCTGGAAAACGAAACGGACCCACTTGTCTGGCGCGGACCTCTGATCGCCGGGACAATTTGCCAACTTTGGTCGGAAACCGATTGGGGCAATGTTGACCGGCTCCTGGTCGATATGCCACCGGGAACTGGTGACGTCCCGCTCACCGTGTTTCAATCGCTCCCGGTCGATGGCATTATTGTCGTGACCTCGCCTCAAGAGCTTGTGGGCATGATTGTCGAAAAAGCCATAAAGATGGCCAATATTATGAATGTCCCTGTTCTCGGTATTGTCGAGAATATGTCCTGGTTCCAGTGCCCGGAGTGCGGCTCGCGATATTCTCTCTTTGGCGAGAGCCAGGTCGCACGCGTCGCCGAGCAATTCAATATTAAAACCACCGCTTGCATTCCCATGATGCCCGACATGGCCAAGCTGTGTGACCAGGGACGCATTGAAGTTTTTCAGGGTGATTGGCTTAAGCCCCTGCTCGACGTTCTGCAATAAAATGACGTCTAGCGGTAAGAAGAAAACTCATTTTTTCCATAAGGGACCAGGTTCGATTCCTTGACCAGCGAACCTGGTCCGTAGATTTTTGTGATACACTGTTGCAGCCGAGGGGAGGACGGGAAAATGAAGCGACCTGTAGCGGATGAGTCGATTAATTTACATGGCCTGGCGCCCGACGTCGCCCTTTTGCGCGTGCGAAACAAATGTCAGGAGCCTGGTATGAAGGGACATACCCTGCTCGTGATTCATGGTTACGGGCAGGGTATTCTTCGCGAACGTGTTCGTAATTGGGGGCAAAGTTCCTTACTGGTAAAAACGATGTGGCCCGGTGAGCAGTACAATTTGCCGGGGGGCGGCGGCGTGACCCTGTTCTTTCTTTCGCTCCTGTTCTGTCTGATGGCCTGCCTTGTTGACTGTGTCATCGCCACGTCCGAGACTCCCGCGGCCGAGACGTCGGACACGATCGCTGCCGCGGAAACGAAGTCGCCTGTCTTTCTAATAGAGATTCCACTTCCGGTGACCGCTGAATGTAACGCGAATTTACGACGTTCTCTCGCCTCCGCGTTCGATCGTGACTTCAAGGAGAAGGAGCATGCGTCCAATGTTGACCCCGTTATTGTCTTTCGGTTCCGAACCGCGCCGGGGGAAGAGGAACACGCCAAGACGACTCTCTTTGGCGACGCATTTGAGCTGGCTCGCTTTCTTCGCGGGAAGCAGTTTGCCCCTGGCGGTAAGAATTCCTTTCGGACCATTGCCTGGATAAGTGGCCCGCTGGCGGGACATGCATTATTACCGGCTCTGGCCTGTGACGAACTGATTGTGGGGGCCGAGTGTGCCTTGGGACCCGCTTCGCTTAATGACTCACTTCCCACCGAGGCGGAACGAAGTGCCTATCGTGAAATGACCACGAAAAAGGGGTGTGAGTCTCTGCTTGATGCCTGGCTTAATCCGGCGTTAAAACTGTATGAATATGAATCGGATACCGGCCACGGCTTTCTGGTGGGCGACTCTCTGGCGGCCGCAACTCCGCAAGGCATGGCTTTTCTGACAGAACCGGTGGAATACGCCTATCCCTTGGGCCGGGGCGTCTTTGCGGGCGCAGAATTACGACGCGTTGGGCTGGTTGACCGAACGTTGGATACATCTGGCGACGAGGAATCCCTGGCCGACTTTGTAGCGGCCGTTCCCGGCGTTGACGGGCAGGTCACACGCGTGCCACTGCTGGCGACAGTACGACCGGGCGTAATACGGATTTTCGGGACTCTCGGCCCGGCCATGATGGCACAGATCCAGAGAAAAATCCTTGACGCGTTCGAGACCAGTCAGGTGAATTGTCTGATTCTGGAGATTGAATCTCCTGGCGGGTCGCTTACCGACGCGTTGAACTTGGGAAATTATCTTGTTAATGAAATTGACCACGGCACCGTGCGCGTCATCGGTTACGTTCCGAACGAAGCCCGAGGCGACGCCGCTATTCTGGCGCTCTCCTGTGACGAACTCTACGTGGGTGAGCATGCTATTCTGGGCGGGGCAGGGGCCGCCGTGCCTGACCCAACGGAACTGGAGGCCGCATCCCGCACGATTGCCGAATCGTGGGCGCCCCGCTCCGGACGCAATCCCTCTCTTGCCACGGCCATGCTGTCATCACGTTCCCCGCTACGCCAGTACCGCAACCGCGTCAGTGGCAAGGTCGACTGGTTTACCGAGAGCCTCTATCAGCAGGCGGGGGACCGCGACCAGTGGCAGCCGGGCGAGGTTGTCGTGGGCCAGGGGTATCTGTTTCAGACCAAAGGTAAGGAAGCAGTTACTTTCCGCATGGCCGAGGGAACCGTAAGGAGCTTTAGTGAACTATGTTCCGTCTGTGGGATTGGCAAGGAACCGCTGGTCGTGCAACCGCACTGGGTGGATGTCTTTCTGCAAGGACTGGCCAGTCCGCTCTGGTCGGGTATCTTGCTGTCCCTGGCTTTTGCTCTGTTATATATAGAAGCGAATTCACCGGGCCTTGGCTTTGCCGGAATGTTTGCCGCTCTGTTTCTTATTCTCTTCTTTTGGGCCAATCTCCTCGGTGGGACGGCCGGGTGGTTAGAGGTCCTCCTCCTGCTCTTCGGGGCCATACTCGTACTCTTGGAGATTTTCGTTATTCCCGGTTTTGGTCTGACCGGCGTTCTTGGCGGCGCGTGTATGCTTATTGCACTCGTCCTGGCGACTCAAACCTTTGTCATTCCTCGCAATTTCTACCAGTGGGAACAATTTCGCAACTCGCTGCTGATGTTGTGCATTGTTGGCGTGGGGACGCTCGCGGTTGCTGTGACGGGATTTCGTACCTTGCTCACGCGATTTTCTCTGCCGCCCGGTGAGCCGACTTCGCCGCAAAGTTCGCAAGAGGAGCGACTTACGCCTGGACAACGCGGCCGAACGACTTCCCCTTGTCTCCCTGCCGGCAAGGCCCGGTTTGGTGACAACTGGGTCAGTGTCCTGGCCGAGGACGCCGTTCCTGTACCGGCCGACACCCCGGTGGAGATTGTGCGGATTAGCGGTAATCAGATTACCGTGCGCCCCGTCAAGCCTTGGTAGTTCATTTCCAGGGCCGCGCGCCTTACGCGGCTTTTACACGTCGGAAAAGGACCCGAACTTCAGATTGTATTTCGCAAGGAACGGTTCGTAGACCTGCCGTGCCTGTAAGGCATTCCATTCCCGAAGACGCTGCGCGGATGTGGCAAACTTGCGGTCGGCACTCGAATAGACTTCGGACTTGAAATCTTCAGGACGGCAGTTCCACGGATGAAGATTGATTTCAAATCGTTTTAATCCGGTACGTTGCGACAGGTTTGGGATGACTCGCAGAATTCTCGTAACCGTTTGCGTATCCACATGCCCGGTATCAAGAATACCGAAATAGCCGCAGGTTGCCGACGGTAAGGACGTTCGTGACCGGGCCAGTAGTGAGTCGAGAATCATTTTCTTCGCCGGACCGCCGGGAAACCGCTTTACCGCTGTGGTCAGGAATCTCGCCACCGACCCATAATTTTCATGTGGCTCTCGCAAGAGGAGTCCGGCTCGCTCCGCCTCCGCGGCCAACAGGTTCGTAATGCCGGGCAAAACGTGGATATGCTGATGGGAATCGATGTGGTCGGCCGTTAGCCCCTGCTGCGTCAGTAGTGTCCTGAAACGCGATGCCTGTGCCGTAAACTCAATTTGTATCTGACGATACGCTTCCGCCTTCGTTCGAGGCGAACAGAGAAGTTTGAGCAAAGAAAGGAATCCGTGGCGAAACCGTCCCTGGACGTCGGTTAAAAGCGGAATCTCACCCGGCGACGACACCGACTGACCGCTCGTCAGACAGAAGTGCAGGCCCAGGCCCGGTACCAGGTCCGACCGACTGACCTTGAGCTGACCCAACGATTCCAGACCCGCTCGCGCTCCAGGCATGCCCACCATGACCGAGATCGAACGAAGTAAGCCGCACGGCAAGACGCTCATCATCGAAGCATTGACCGATTCCGATAACCCAAAGTCGTCGCCATTAAAAATGATCGTGCACGGTTCTCGCGTTGAGGATAGGGCCGTCATAAACTACGCCCGGCGCTGCATGGATAGGTGACTTTCACAACGAACCGAGGATAGGGTCATTTCCGAATCGTCTGGTTCTGCCGCGATGGATGCTTCTGATTCTGACGCGGCGGCCAGCAGTGAACTTTCGCACAACGCGTCCGTGGTGTCCAGATTGCCTGATCGGCCAACAATATAGCGTGGTCGGTGCTTGACTTCGTCGTAAATCCTGCCGATATATTCACCTATGATACCCAGCGAAATAAGAACAGCCCCGCCGAGGAACAGATTTACCATGAACAGACTGGTCCATCCGGGAGTGACCGGGCCCCAGACGAAGTACTGAAAAATTGCCCAGAGACCATAGGGCAGCAGACTGGCAATGAGGACCAGGCCCAGCAAGGCAATCCACCGGAGTGGTTTAACGGAGAAACTGAAGATCCCGTCCAG
This sequence comes from Planctomycetia bacterium, assembly GCA_030539295.1. Lineage (GTDB taxonomy): Bacteria > Planctomycetota > Planctomycetia > Pirellulales > Thermoguttaceae > JAUNBG01. Next base: position 234,743 of record JAUNSJ010000002.1, read on the forward strand.
CGCCAAAGCAATCAGCTTGCGTGTGGAAAATGAGGGTACCCCTGCGTGACGCTCGTTGCATTGGTACGGAATGGTCGTTTGTCGAAAGCCGAGCCAGGCGATTTGCGCACGAATAAAACGCGAATGTTCTGGCATGTTATTGAGTATATTAACGACCCTGCGGTCCATGAGCCGAAAGTCGGACACTCCCTGCTGGATTCGTACATCGGAGAGCATATTCATCACCTGATAGAACAGGGCCGAAGTGCTCCTCTTGATGTAACCTATTTCGCGGCCGTAGTTTCGAATCGTATTGACCACATGAAAGCCACGCTCCCACTGTTCTACAAGCACGCCGATCATTTCCGCCGGCTGCTGTAAGTCGGCATCCATAACAATAACGGCGTCGCCCTTCGCCGATTCAAGACCCGCTGTTATGGCCATTTGATTGCCGAAGTTCCGCGAAAAGGAGACGTATTTTACACGATGGTCGCGCTCCGCAAGTGATTCCAGTTGCGACAATGTCCCATCCTGACTCCCGTCGTCTATAAAGATAAGCTCCCACGAATAGGCCAGCGACTCCAGTACCGGCCTGACATATTCGTAAAACGCCGCAATATTCGCTTCCTCATTGTAGGCTGGTACGACTAAAGTGATGGTTTTTCCAGCGATCCCTTTATGTTCTCCCACTTTGGTGTCAGAGAGCATGCTTCGGACTTGATATTTCGAAATGCGCTGTTCCTTCATCCCAATCCCCATTATTATTGAATCCGTTCTTGTGACCATTTCGTTTGGACTTTTCCCTTCGACCGGCGAGGAAATTCCTGTCCATGAATAATTTTCAGATATCATTGTAACATGTTTCCCGCTCCGGGTCAATAGGTTTTTTTCTTCGACTTGATGTGTCGTTTTGTGTCGTTTTATTACACTTTTTTGACGTCATTTTCAACTTGTTTTTTCTGTAAAGCGAATTACAATGAGTAGAGAGGTTGAGAAATGAGCGGGGCGCCGCGATTTCGATAATTGAGGTTATCCGAGAATCGTCTGGTGCGGAAAATCGAAGGAAACCGGCATAATCGCAGGACAAGAGACTTAATGACGCAAATGGCAATAACAGAAGGTACAAAGAGACAGGAGCGGCCGGAAGTGACGCCCTGCACGGATTGTCACCCGGAATCGCAGGTTAATCGCATAGCGGGGATTGTGCCTCCCCTGCTGACTCCGCTTATTGACGACGACTGCCTTGATATTGATGGTTTGCATCTTCAGCTTGACCGATTTATCCGCGCAGGGATCCACGGGATTTTTCTGCTCGGTTCGTGCGGGGAAGGACCCAGCTTGAGCTATCGCATTCGTCGTGAGCTGATTCATGAGGTGGCAAGTCATCTGCAAGGTCGTATGCCGATTTTGGCCGGAGTTTCGGACACGTCCTTTGTCGAGCTTATGCGTATGGCTGACTATGCCGCTCAGGAAGGGGTTACGGCCGTCGTTTTAGCTGGCCCCTATTACTATCCGCTTGCGAGCGACGACTTCCTTCGCTATCTGGAAGCGGTGGCGGAACAGTTACCCATTCCCGCTTTTTTATACAATATGCCTTCACACACGAAACTTTGGTTCCAGCCATCTCTGCTCAAACGTGTGTTAACGCACCCGAAATATATTGGCGTCAAGGACAGTTCCGGGGATATGAACTATTTTACCCAGGTTGCCACTCTCATGCGAAACTTTCCGGACAAATCGTTGTTTATCGGTTCGGACTTCCTGTTACCGCAGGGACTGGAAGTCGGCTGTGACGGCGGTATTTGCGGCGGGGCAAATCTTTTCCCAACCCTCTTTGTGGGTTTATACAACGCGTTTCGTCGTAATGATGCGTCCCGATTGGCCCTTTTAAAGAAGCAACTTGACTCTCTTAAGCAACTGTATACCTGTTTTGAAGGTGCGTCCTTCTTGAGTACAACGAAAACGGCGCTGTCCCTGCTCGGTATATGCAGTGACCACTTTGCCGAACCATTTCATTCGCTCAAAGCACAGGAAAAACAAAAAGTACACATGATTCTGGAGCGTATCCAAACGGAATCAATTTCAGGAATGATGTAGAAGCACGTCATTCAAAAACTTTAAAAGTTCGAGGAGGAACCTGATAATGAAAAAGACCTTAGTCTGCTGTGAAAGAATTCGCCGCTGTGTTGGCTTTACCCTGGTGGAATTACTCGTGGTAATTGCCATTATTGGTATTTTGATTGCGCTGCTTTTGCCCGCGGTCCAGGCGGCACGAGAAGCCGCGCGGCGAATGGAGTGCACTAATAAGCTGAAACAGATTGTGCTGGCGCAGCATAATCATGCGGATACTTACGGTTATCTGCCGCCTCATATTTTTCAGGCGAATATGGGTGTAACAGCGTCGATGTGTGAACTTTCCTGGACTGGTAATATCAAATATCAGATGGGTAAGTTGGGCTGGCTGCTCCCGACACTTCCTTTTATTGAGCAGGTTTCAACGTATGAACTTGCGAAAAAGACCATCGCTAATCCGACCGGAAACGGGGTGCCCGGCCCGATGACTCAAGCGTTTCTGACAACGAATTACCCGATGGTTAGCGTTTCCATTCCGACTCTCTACTGTCCCTCGGATCCCGAAGCGGTTTTTACACCAGGCCCGGAAAAAGGAGCCTGTCACTCCAGCTATCTCGGCTGTCTGGGCGATATTCCTTTCGGTGTGGACGGGAACTATGGCGGCGTCTGCCGCGGTCTGGCCAATTGCAAACGTGGCGTCTTTCAACATGGATATCAGCGTCAAGTTACCTTCGCCTCTGTTATTGACGGTACAAGTAATACGATCAGTATTGCCGAGGGCGTCATAGGAGATATGAGTAAAAGTGAAGAGGCAACCGCCAAACAGTATCGCTACAAGGGGGGTCCTTGCGTTTACTGGCCCGGCTACGCCGACGCGTCCATATCAAAATTCCTTTCCGGCTCGCGGTCGTCAAGCAACCCGAAATTCACCATAACGACGACCATTAATAATTTGGGCGGCATGCCAGGCTACTTCTATTGCCACGGTCCGTCAACGGTTTTCTTTACCTTTCTGCCGCCGAATTCCCCGGCCATCGCCAGCGATTCCACTGGAACGTGTTCCGGTATTTATATTCCAAGCACGTCCAGCTACCACAGTGGCGGCGCCAATGTTGCCATGCTCGACGGCTCGGTTCGCTTTGTTTCGGACACCATTGACGTTGGAACAAACGTTAACGTCGGCTTCGTTAAGGCCTGTGGTTCCAATGCAACCTGGAATAATGTTTTTGACAAGTACACCGGCGCGAGTCCATGGGGGATCTGGGGTGCGCTGGGCAGTATATGCGGAGGCGAAACCAAAACACTGTAAACATGTGCCGGGGCTAAATAAGATTGCCTTGCTTCGCTGTTGCGCAGACAAGGCCTGCGGGATATTTTTTAACGAATTTTGCAAAGATTGAAACTGGAATAAATGATGATGCGATTAAAATGTGCGTACTGTTACGTTTTTCTGTTTTTTGTTGGGTTGTGTCCCGCTTTCGCGGATTATCCGGTCGACCCGGAGTCGCCGGTCAAGTGGGTCAAACCGGATACCTTCGACTGCCGCAAGCCGGATATGGGGCTGCCCGTTCTGAAATGTGCGTCTCATTCCTTCCTGTTCGACCCGCAGGAAGATGAGGGCGTCAATGGCCAGTACAAAAGTACCCATCATGGCACCTATTCGCACCATTCGTGGATCACACTTTACAAGAATTATTTTATAGTTACCTGGACGAATCATCTGCAGGACGAGAACGGTCCCGGTCAGCGAATACTGGCAAAATTGGGCGTCGTTTCAGATGATAAAAGCGATGTAATCTGGGGGGGTGATGAAACCGTTTTTGAAGTCTGTCCACCGCCGCACCCGGCAAAACGACGACGCGAAGTCGACGATAACGACATCATCGACTCAATTTACGTTAACGGGGGATTTAGCGTAATCAATGGTCGCCTGTTTATGGAAGCCTCACTCGGATTCTGCGACGGATGGACCGATTCCGTCCCTGTCCGCGTGGGGAATCTTAATAACTACGTTCCCTCTGAACACTACGGTACGAAATGTGACACAAAAACAGGATGGAATTGGGATATTTTTTGGAAACTTGATACAACCTACGTTCAGGAATGGAGTGTGACCGATGGCGTCTTAAGGCCGATTACTCCTTTATACAGAAAGGGAGCGAATGTTCCCAATGAAATCAGAATCACGGAAAAGTTGACCAAAAAGATACTGCCCCTTAATTCGTACTATAATGATGCTATTCCGTTCGAGCAATCGCCAGAAGACTTTCAAGCGGCCCTTAAAGGCCAGCGGGACTGGCCGCCTGCACGCAGTATACTCATGGAGCCTGGAAAAGAACGCTACGCCGCCAACGGCAGTAACGGACTGGCGCACAAAACACAGTATATCCGTCGCGACGGTGTTGCTGTCATGATCGCCGACAACCTTATGGATGACGGTTCAAAAGCGGTTCCCTATGGTTCAACGGCAACGTACTACGCCTCAATTCGACAACCCTCAGAGTCCTACTTTAAGGCTCCCTGGAAAACGAATCTCTTCGGGGCCGCGCAGGCTGTGTCGGGCGAACTGCCCGACGGTTCCAACTGGCTCGTTGGCAGTAATCTGGAACGCACCAAACTTTACCTGGCCACCTCGCCCGACGGCATTACCTTTGATCGAACCTGGTCCCTGATTACCATGAATAAAAAAGGCCAACCAGGCGTATGCAAAGGTGGCAACGGCCCTCAATATCCGGTGGCTGTTACGATAGGCGATAATATATGGATTGTCTATAGCGTGTATAAACAATGGATAGGCGTGACAAAAATTCCCGTAAAGCCACTTTTAAGAACCAATGACGTGGATAAGGATAAATAAAAATGTATTTTTCTATCTTTAAGCTAAATCAAATAAGGAGCACTTCGCTTATTGGTCTGACACTGTTTGCAATCTTTTTCGGGTGCTCCCAGGCACCAGAGGGAGTACCGCGACGGTTTGCGACAACCGTTACCGTGACCGACGCAGGTCAGCCAATAGAAGACGCTCTGGTCCTGTTTTGTCCGCGTAATAATGAAGGCATTCTCATCATTTCCGGCAAAAGTAACTCCAATGGCGTGGCAACAATCACAACCTCACGCGGCTCCTGGATTGGCAAAGGAGCCCCGGAAGGCGAATATATCGTTACCGTTACGAAGGAAGTTGAGATTCCCGAATGGAAAACTCCCGCGGAAATCGCACAAATGACGCCGCCCGAGGCCGAAAAATACAACCGCGAAAAAACGGAAAAACGTAATGCCTTGCCGCGTATTATTCCCCAGCCTCTGACGAGTACAGAGACCAGCCCGTGCTCCCTGACGGTGACCTCGGGCTCCAATATGATGGAAATCGATGTCAGTCAATACAAAGACAAAAAATGAAAACTCCCCGGGAGGTGTCGTGGCATCTTTCGGGAAGTCTGTTACTTTCCCCCCCAATCGCGCAACCCCACTTGGCACGCACCCTCCATGAAGGATGGGACAGAGGGGGGCCTTTGGGGTTAATCTTTAAATGATATAATAAGGATGTTGCGAAAATTATTCGATTAAGGTCTCTCTTGCTTGGTCGATGATGACTTTGGCTGTTTCTTTGTCCGCTCAAGAGCAATAAGAGACGAAGAAACCGCGGACTTTGTCCGGCTGGAGGAGGCAGATCTGTCTTCCCGTATCGAAATAATTTTCAAAATTACTCCCGGTCGACGGGATTCAACGACCAAAAGAGACATTTCGTTCGGAATCCGGGAGCGGGTCCTGCCACCTTTTTGGCGGTAGATCGTGGTTTTGCCGGAGGCTCCCTGATTTTCTCTGTTGAAAAAATTCCCAAAGGGCCTTCTGCCGTTTTACACCCCCGTTATAAGGAGACTGTTGTGTCCAATCTTTCAGTATTTAAGAAGAATGTACTTCGCGTTTGTCTGCTTGCTGTTGCGGTCTTTGTATCGACAGCGTTGGCTCTTGCTGGTGATCTTGCCTTTGTTGGCAAGTGCGATAAAGATCCGTTATCCTATGAGCCGGGAGAAGAAATGGTCTTTTCTATTACGCTGACAGAGGATGGTCAGCCGGTGTCCGGTAAGAATCTTGTATGGACGCGGCGCGGCGACGATGGCAAGTCCGAATCGGGGGAAGCGGTATCCTCCGCGGACGAGCCGCTGGTGATTAAAACGTCCCTGTCGACCCCCGGGTTTGTTCATATTCTTGTGCGAGTTAAAGATGACAATGGGAATCCGATTCACAGCGACCCAAACGAATTTAACGGGGGTGCCGGTGTGCTGCTTGACCAGATTCAGGGTTTCCCGGAACCGGACGATTTCGACGCATTTTGGGCCCGGCAAAAAGAACGACTCGCGGAAGTTCCCGTTAAGGCCGAACTGAAACAGGTGGACTCGCCCAACGATAAAGTCAACGTCTGGGACGTTCGTATTGATTGTGTTGGCACACCGGTTTCCGGATATTTGTGTGTTCCGAAAGACGCGGCCCCCGGCTCGCTGCCCATTAAAGTTTTCTATCACGGTTATGGAGTCGGTTCGGCTGGTAAATATGCTGATCCCAACTTCATTGCTCTCGACGTGAATGCACACAGTATAGAAAACGGGCGCGAGGCTGCCTATTATGAAAATCTCCGGAAGACCGGCTATGGCGGTTACGGTTTGTCACCGCAAGAGAATGCCAATCCGGAGACCTGTTTTTGGAATGGCATGATGCTTCGCCTTATGCGTTCACTTCAATATGTGAAAACACTTCCCGAATGGAACGGTAAGGATTTGATCGTAACGGGGGGCAGTCAAGGTGGTTTGCAGTGTCTCTCCGCGGCGGCTTTGGACCACGACGTTACTGAATGCATTGCCGTCGTTCCCTGGTTCTGTAATCTTGCCGGCGCGAAAGAACAGGGCAGGGTTGGCAGTTACTTCTTCCCGGAATGGACCCCGGGACTGGGCTACTATGATTCAACGAACCAAGCCAAACGCATTCAGTGCAAGACAACCATTCTGGCGGGACTTGGCGACTATGTCTGCCCGCCGTCTGGTCAAATGGTGCTTTATAATAACATGACCTGTCCCGTTCGACTTGAGTTTATGCAGGGTAGAACGCACGGCTTTTCCGCGATGAAAGATGCCGGTGTCTTTGTGCTTGAAAAGTAACAAGTCTGCAGAAGTTTAATACGCGAAAAGACAATGTTTTAAGCGAGGAGCAATACTCCTCGCTCAAAATCGTGACACGGAGTAAAGGCCGTTAACTCTTAAACGGCATGTGTTCGTCGCCATCGTTCAACCCACTGTAAATGAGCAGGACGAGGGCAACGAATCCGATAATCAAGGTGGCAATCAGGTCCGGAGTTATACTGGTCACGACTCTGTTCCATTCTGGGCTGGAGTTCCCGGGATGCTCTTGTGTTGTGCGCTGTTGTCGATTGCTCTGCGTGTAATCTGGAATCCGGAGCACGCGATGAGCCACAGGCACGCCCGCTTTATCCACGGTAGTCCCTGATACAGGCTCCAGCTGGCAACAACGACAAAGAGCACGGCGGCCAGATAGACTTTGGCCAGATACGCCTTGACATGAGCTTCAAGTTGTGTACCGACCTTGCCAATCTGGTCAGTGAGCAACGTTTTTGCGTGGACGACGAGGCCATCGGCGGCGCTATCGATTCGTTTAGCAACCGCAGCTTCCGCGTTCTTCGCCAGTTGCTCAATAGCAAGTTGTGCCTTATCGGCGATTCTGTCCGCTGCCCGGTCGAGCAATCGGGACGAACCGGTGGCCCGTGAGTCATTAGCCGCATCGTCGTGAGGACTCTCCTGCGGGTCCTCCTTCTCCTGACCCGGAGGGGCCGCGTTCGGTTCACCCAAAATGGAATCCTCTTCGAGCGATCCGTCGAGCAGTTTGAGCAGCAGGTCCGGATCCCCGCCGGAGTCCGGAGTCTCATACTCTTCGGACTCATTTGGCTCTTCCGGCGGCGACTGTTTGTCTCTTCGCTGTCGCGTTTCTGCGGACATTCCCTGATCCTGTGTTGTCTTCTCCGGTGACCACCCGTATCGAGCCAGCAGCGTCTTGACCTGCTCTTCCAGGTTGCTAACGCCCATTATACGATGCAATTCGCGCGTTGTTCCATTGGGCCACGTGGCAACCAGGACCGTTGTGGGAAAGACTTGAATTTTAAATTTTTCGGCCGCCTCTTTTGCCTGGCGTTCATTACTGACGCAAAGGTCCGGAAAGATCGGGTATCCCTGCCGGCGCAGGGAGGCCATAATCGGTTTGGCCAGTTCGCAGGGTGGGCACCCGGACGAACAGAAGAAGAGCACGGTGAATTTGCAGTCTTTATACAAAGTTGGGGCAGGCGCTTCGGGGGCGTCTGCTTCCACGATCGCATAATGCCAATCGGGGCCGGGCAGGTCATTAGGGACAGGGGACGTGCCCTCCCGGTCGAGAGGCAAACTGTCTGCCACAGGCTCGGCGACCGGAGTCCAATCGCGAGGCAGTTGCCAGTCGCCTGCGGGTTTCTGCCGCCGCAACGCTTCATAGAGATTCGCCATAGGGATCGCGCCGCCTGTCATTTGTGCTTCACTGAAATCATTTTCTGTCCCGATGCGCCATGTCAGAATGGCAACGAGCCAGGGGAGTCCGCTCGGGTCGTATTGGATCATGCCACTTCCCGACTGACCTCCTTTCGGCGCCGGCAGGAACTGAACCGTGCGGCCAGGCTCCGTCGTGAAATGCCCCTTCCAGACAGCGGCCCAGCGCCCTTCGGAGCAACCGCTAAAGATTACTTCCTTGTCCTTTTCCGGCTTGAGTCCATCTTCTCTCGCAATGGGAACATAGGGCGGGTCGTAATCTCGCAACTCCTGCTCCTCAATGGACAAGATCGCAAAATCATAAGGTCCCGAAGAGTTTCCGACGTGAAATACCAGTCGGGCCGGAACGCTCTTTTGATGCCCTGTGCCAAAGAAGTGACATTCGAAACGCGACCAGCCGCCCGTTACATGATTATTGGTGAGCACATAATACTCACTGTCCGTCACGGCAAAAATCGTTCCGGACCCGAAGGACCCGCGCCCTCCGGAGGAACAGGCATAGACGCGACAGCTTGCCCGATGGACATCTTCGTAGCTTCTGGCGCGGTCGGCACCGCGTGCCAACAGGCATTCCGCGATCGCTACGCCAAAGACCAAAAGCCAGACGATGAGTCCGACCCTGTATTTTCTGCTACATTTTATTTTCATGATACGTTGTCCTTTCAAGTTATTTCTCGTCGACGATCGCCTTTTCGGCAATATCGCGAGCGGCGGCGATCAGGGCACGGTCGAGCAAGTCAATCTCTTCCGCGTCGGCCAGGGCGGCCAGGTACGCTTCCGGAGCCGTATCAGCACTGTCTCTTAGCCGTTCTTCTTTCAGCCACAACAAGTGTTTGCGGATGATCGAGCGGTTACTCCAGAAAAAGTTCCAGACGATTTTTACGTATTCGAGCATGGTTTAGTCTCCTTTAGTCTTCGGTTCCAATCTTCGGTTTGTGGTTGACAGCTTATTCACGCATTCCATCGTGAAGCCTAAGTCGCTGTTTCCCAAATCCTGTTTTTCACTTCGCGTTCTCTAAAAACAGTGCTGAAAATGTAACGCAATGAAAAGAATAAAACAAGTCAATTCCCATAACAAAAAAGCAGGCTTGGGTGCAAATACAGGCCCTAAAGGGGCACGAACGGCTCGGTGAGTTCACAAGAGACAGATTTTCCATGAATAAAATTACCTATTTTACCATTGGGTAGAACCCGGCCTTGGGCTTTTTAAGTTTTCCCCGTCGTTCCTTGACAAAAAACATTATCTCCCTACAATAATAAGAATAGATGACTGCATTATTGCTTTTATCGTGGAATATGTACCCGTTCAAGACGTCTGACACCCACCTAAACGGCGTCAAGGGACGAGACAACCGTTTAATTCATTATTGATACAAAAAAGGATTATTAAAAATGCTTTGGATTCAGCGACCGTTGGTCCTTCCGGAACATGCCGCAGGCTTCCACCTCATTACGGCCTTGGTTGTAGACGCCTTGCCCGAGCTTAAGAATATCAAGACAGGTATGCTGAATTTGTTCCTCCAGCATACCAGTGCCGCTCTGACCATTAACGAAAATGCCGATGGCGATGTCCTTGAGGATTTATACGACAGTCTTGATAAACTTGCCCCCGAGAGCGACGCCTACCGCCACACAATCGAAGGGAGCGACGACATGCCGGGTCATATCAAGTCCTCTCTTTTGGGCGTTTCTCTGAACATTCCTGTCTCCAATGGTGACCTGCTTTTAGGGGTCTGGCAGGATGTCTATCTCTGCGAATACCGGCACGCCAATAAAGAACGCACAATCATCCTGACTCTCCAGGGTGAGGCGATCAACAACACTTAAGGAGTCTCGTCCCGCATGACACAAAAAATACAATTCCCCGAATTTTCTCTCCCCTTGAATGAAGGTTTGACCGAGCAACAGGTCGAAGAACAACGAGTGAGATTTGGGGCCAATTCCCTGACGCCGCCTGTCCGAGTTCCCTGGTGGCGTCTGTTTTTAGACAAGTTTAACGACCCCACGATCCGCATTCTGCTCATTGCAGCCGCTCTTTCCCTATTGATAACAGCTCTCGAACGCTGGTGTCTGGGGAACGAAGAAGCGAATTTCGTCGATTCTATTGGCATTTTTCTCGCCGTTGCCCTGGCCACCTGTGTCGGCTTCTTTAGTGAGCGCAAAAGTGCGCGTGAATTTGAACTGCTCAATAAAGTCAAAGATTCCATTGACGTTAAAGTTCTTCGCAATGGGCAGATTACGACTGTTCCTATTGAAAGTCTTGTTGTTGGAGACCTTGTTCGAATAGATCGCGGTGACAAGATTCCGGCCGACGGGGTGATTCTGGAAACGCTGGGGCTCTTTCTGGATCAGTCGATGCTGACCGGGGAATCCGTCCCAGCGCGGAAAAAGAGCTGTACTGACGGTCTCGGTAATGTCGACATGGAGTTTTTGTACTTGAAGCAACAAGCGGTGCCCGGCAGCGATTCTTTCTGTGCCCGGGGAACCATGGTGGCGGACGGTCACGGGACGTTTTTGGTCACGGCGGTAGGCGATCAGACGCAAATGGGACAGATTGCGCGCTCGCTTACAGAGGGGCAAGAGAGCGAGCAGACCACGCCTTTGGTCGAGAAACTCACGCAATTGGCGCAGCAGATTAGTGTGGTGGGCATAGCCGGTGCGACGACGATTTTCTCCATAATGGCCTTGGTGGAGTCGCTGCATTCGCCGTTATTTCAAGAGGTTAAGCAACATCCGACGTCTCTTTGTGCCTGGCTGCTGGCGGCTGTTCTGCTGGGAATCCTGGCAACGCGTCGCGGGTTGTTTCCTTTTTACGCGTCGCTCGGCGTGACGATTGCCTGGCGATGGTTGAGAGTTCTGGCGGTCATCCCGATGATTTTGGCTTCCTTCGCCTTTCTTCTGGCAGCTTGGGGGCTTTTTCATTCTACCGAAAGCCTCCCGTTGGCTATTGACCTGTTCCGCAATATTCTGTTGGCGTTTGTCGTTGCGGTAACGATCATTGTTGTCGCCGTACCGGAAGGGCTGCCCATGATGGTCACGGTCAGTTTGGCTATGAACATGATGAAGATGGCGAGGCAGAATTGTCTTGTCCGGCGACTGGTTGCTTCTGAAACAATCGGTTCGGCAACGGTTATCTGCACGGACAAGACGGGAACGCTGACCGAGAACCGTATGACTCCTGTCTGGCTCTACCTTGACGGTAAGTCGTGGACCAGTGAGCAGTTCGAGCAATGGGCGGCGACAGCGACATGGCAGGAACTTGCCGAGGGCATTGCGATTAACAGCCAGGCGGAATTGCACTTGGAGTCTTCTTCCGAAACGGTGGGCAGCCTACGAGGAATCGGCAATCCGACCGAGTGTGCCTTGCTCACTTTTTTATACCAGAGAGGCTACGATTATCGTGTTTTGAGGGAGAAGCACCCGAAGCTTCAGGAGCTTGCGCATAATTCAGAGCGTAAGCGGTCGGCGGTTCTGGTGCGAGGTAGCGATCCTGATCATCTGAAATGCTATGTAAAAGGGGCGCCTGACCGGATTCTTCCGCGTTGCGCACAAATCCTTATTAATGGTGAAGTTAAGCCGATAGAGTCTTCACTTCCGGCCTTGGAAGCGGCGCTGGTGCGTGCCTCGGAGAGCGCACTTCGGGTCTTGGCCTTCTCCTGGCGCGAGGTAGACCCGGGCAAAGACAATTGCCAATTTTGCCCCAATTGCCCCGCCGAATGCGAAACGGCTTACGATATGGTGTTCGTTGGTTTAATTGGTATTGCCGACCCACTCCGCAAGGAAGTCCCGGACGCGGTGCGGACCTGTCAGACAGCGGGGGTCGAGGTTAAAATGATTACCGGCGATGCCTTGCCGACCGCGGTTGCCATAGCCCGCGAGGCGGGAATCTATTCCGGAGCGGCAGGCGAGCTGGCTTTGACTTCAGACGAATTCAATCGAATCGACGACCGGGACTTGCCGGGAAAAGCCAAGGCAATCAAAGTCCTTGCGAGAAGCACGCCCATGGATAAGTTGCGGCTGGTTAAGGCGTTACACGAGAAGTCGGAAGTCGTAGCCATGACCGGAGACGGGACGAACGATGCCCCGGCTCTCAAGCACGCGGACGTTGGGCTGGCCATGGGCATTACCGGAACGGAAGTCGCGAAGGAAGCGGGTGATATTGTTCTGCTCGACGACAATTTCAGCAGTATCGTCACCGGCGTCTGGTGGGGGCGAACTCTGTTCGCGAACATCCAGCGATTTCTGCAATTTCAACTTTCGGTGAACGTTGTGGCGCTTTTGGCGGCGCTCCTGGGTCCGCTTGTTGGCATTCCTCTCCCCTTGACTGTGACGCAACTGTTGTGGATCAATATCATTATGGATACGTTCGCTGCGATTGCCCTGTCGACGGAGCCGCCACGTGAGTACATGATGAAAGAGAAACCGATTCCGCGAAATGCGCATATTATAACGCCGACTATGGGCATAACCATTTTACTGGTCAGTCTGTACCAGGTGGGCATGCTGTTTGCGGCTTTGTTCGGGGGCTGGTTCGTGGAGCCGGAGCATGTGTATGATTTTGCGATCGAAGCGACGGATTCGGACTATTTAGAGCACAACCTTCAGCCGCTGACCGTGTTTTTCACACTTTTGGTCATGTTCCAGTTCTGGCATAAAATAAATTGTCGGGCACTGCGCGCAAATGAGTCGCCTTTGTCCTTGATTTTTAAGAACAAATTGTTTATAATAATCATATTGACCATAACCCTGGTTCAGGTTATTATGGTACAGTCACCTGTTGTGGGTCAGTTTTTCCGCACGGAGCCGCTGTCGCTATCGCAATGGCTGGAGATAACCGCGTTGAGCTTTACGGTCATGCCGGTTGCCTGGCTGGCGCACAAGTTGGCGTGGTTTTATGTCGAACGAAAGAACGCTTCAACTGATTGATATAAAACGATTTATGTATAATGTCGACATTCTGGCACGAGGGACTGCTGGAGGAAATGAGTGAGGTTCGCTCTGCATGAGCGACCGCTACTGGAAGGACGAAATATTGCCCGTGGCTGCCATGGCCCAGGCGAGGAAAGGAAAGAGATATGAAGTTACAACAATTATCGCTGTTCTTGGAGAACAAGCCGGGTCATCTTCTCCGCGTGTGCCAAAAGTTGGCCGCCGCCGGCATTAATGTGGAGACAATGGCTCTGGCGGACACGGAGGAATTTGGGATTCTGCGTATTTTAGTCAAGAATCCGGAAGAGGCCGCCGCTATCCTTTCGCAAGATTCCGGTCCCATAATGAAAATGACCGATGTCTTGGCCGTCCGCGTTCCGCACCAGCCGGGCGGCCTTGCCCGACTCCTTCAGATCCTCGGCGACGGTCAGATCAACGTGGAATACATGTACGGTTTTAACCATGTTGCGCAGGAGGATGCGGTTATCGTGCTCCGTCTGGACAAGCCGGACCTGGCCCTGAATTTATTGGCCGATAATAACATTCAGGTTTTTGGACCGGATGAATTATTTAACCATAATTAAATTGTATCATTAAATTGTGTAGTGAATCAAAGAACGACGTCGTCCGTTGAGCTTTCTCCCGGCGGCAGGACTTTTTTTACAACCTTAGCGCGAATGGATTCGCTCCTCGCACGAACTGAAACAGAGAACGACAAATGACAGTAACACAGCAACTCCCGGACTCCAACGGCAACAGCGGCGACGCACGCAGTTTGCACTTTATTGAACAAATTATAGAAGAGGATAATCGAACCGGACGCTTTGGACGCAAGGTGCACACCCGCTTTCCTCCTGAACCGAACGGTTATTTGCACATAGGTCATGCAAAATCGATCTGTCTGAATTCGGCGATGGCCAAGGAATATGGCGGGCAGTTCAATCTGCGTTTCGACGATACGAATCCGACGAAAGAGGAAACGGAATATGTTGAGTCGATAAAGGAGGATGTCCGCTGGTTGGGCGCCGACTGGGAAGACCGACTCTTCTTCGCCTCAAACTATTTTCAGCAGATGTATGACTGGGCGGTCGACCTGATTAAAAAAGGCAAGGCCTATGTTTGTGACCTTTCGGGGGATGAGATTCGTGCCACACGCGGAACGCCCAGCGTGCCAGGTACTCCGAGTCCCGGCCGTAATCGGACGGTTGAGGAGAATCTGGACCTGTTCGAGCGTATGAAAAATGGCGAGTTCCCGGACGGCTCCAAGACACTTCGTGCCAAGATAGATATGGCCTCGCCCAATTTCAATATGCGAGATCCGGTCATGTACCGCATCGTTCACGCGTCGCATCATCGGACAGGCGAGCAATGGTGCATCTACCCCATGTACGATTGGGCGCATGGCCTGGAAGATTCCATAGAGGGCATAACACACTCCATTTGTACACTGGAGTTCGAGCATCATCGTCCGCTATACGACTGGTTCCTGGACCAGCTGGGTGTGTATCATCCGCAGCAGATTGAGTTTGCGCGACTCAATCTGACCTACACGGTTATGAGCAAACGTAAACTTCTGGAACTTGTCAAGGGAAATTATGTGACCGGGTGGGATGACCCACGCATGCCAACGATTTCCGGACTGCGTCGGCGCGGCTATACGCCCGGCTCAATACGAGAATTCTGCCGAAAAATCGGCGTGGCCAAGTTTAACAGTACAATTGACGTTACTGTGCTGGAAAACAGTATTCGTGAGGACCTCAACCACAACGCGCAACGCCGCATGGCTGTTTTACGTCCACTTAAAGTGGTTATTGACAATTATCCGGAAGACCAAACGGACTGGCTCGACGCGATCAATAATCCGGAAAAAGAAGAGGACGGCACGCGTAAAGTCCCCTTCACGCGTGAGTTTTATATTGAAGCGAGCGACTTTCTGGAAGATGCACCCAAGAAATATTTCCGACTCTCGCCTGGCCGTGAAGTGCGACTTCGCTATGCCTATTACGTCACTTGCACCGGGTGCGTAAAAGACGCAGACGGCAATGTTGTCGAGGTTCATTGTACTTACGACCCGGAAACCCGCGGCGGAAGTTCGCCAGACGGCCGAAAAGTTCAAGGGACGATTCATTGGGTCAGCGCCACGCACGGGGTAACGGCCGAGGTTCGTCTGTACGATCGACTTTTCAACGTGGAAAATCCGGACGACCCGCAAAATCCTTTGGATTATAAGGAATACTTGAATCCGAACTCGCTTGAGATTATTGCCAACGCGAAGGTAGAGCCCGATTTGGCCAATCCGAGCGGAGCGACGCGCTATCAGTTTGAACGAATTGGCTATTTTTGTCCCGACCCGGACTCCAGCCAGGGGCATCCTGTTTTCAATCGCACCGTATCCCTTCGCGACGCCCGAATTCGTTAAAGATTCCCCGCAGTACGACCGCCCAGAAAGAGAGTAACTACAGATGAATGACAATACAACCCGTTTCCCGATGCCGTTGGCCAGGCTTATCCTGTTCCTTTTGATGGCCTTGCTGACAACATCGCCACTGTTGCGTTCGGAGGAGCCGGCGTCTGGCCAGGGCCGGAAGTCGGAAGAGACGTTGGACGACGCCTTCTTTGAGGAGTCAAGTTCTCCTCCAGACGCCGCAACGAAGAGCGATACCAGGTCTTCGTCCGTCGCGCGAACCGCGGGGCAGGGCAGACAGAAGCGTCCGGCGCCTGTGGCAGGCCCCCGAGTTCCGGTCGGTGAAATCATTCCGCACAATGCGCTGGCGATTATCCGAGTCGCCTCGCTACGCACTTTGGACGAAAAGGGAAAACTCTTTCTGGACCGACTCGGACTGGGTACGTTTTCCCCGCTCGGCTGGATTAACCTGTCGCGGTACGGCAAGACCCTGAATTGTCTCGAACAGGACGAGCAATTGGCGATCGTCTATACCGGCAAGGGGACGCAGCCGAAATGGATGTTCATCCTTCCCGTCAAAGATTATGCGGGCTTTGTCAGTGCGCTCGGGGGGGATCTATCGCGATACAATGGTGACGTACCGGACAACACGATTATTCCTGTAAAATATCCGGAGAAGAGCTATACCTGGCAGCGGGGCGGCTATGCCGTACTGGCCCAGGCGGACAGTGTTCAAGAGGCGGGTGAGCTTCTTCGTCAGGCGTCGTTTTTTAGTCGTAGTCGATTCGCAGACTCCGGCGTGGCGTCCTCCCATGTTGTCATTGAACTGACGCGTCGAGGGATCAATCAGTTTTCCACTTTGGCGGAAACGGCCCTTCGCGACTCCCAGCCGCTAGTCGCCGGGGCACAATCGGCCATGAAGGTTGACCTGATTCCCGGTGATTTCGCGCAGCTTTTGACTCAACGCATGACGCGACTACTCCCCTGGCTTGACCAGAATCTTGACCGGCTTCGTATTGATCTGGTTGTGGAAGACCAAACGACACTTGCCGCGGCCAGTCTCATGCCGAAACGTGGCTCGGAGCTTGAGCTTCAAATGCGTGACCCTTCCACGTCGATCGTGCCAGCGACCTTGGAATTGAATCGGCCACTTAAGGTGCTTGCGGAATATCCCGCGCCGATTTTCGGCCAGGCGGATATTTCCCGTGCCGTGGCCGGCAAGCTTCAGCCCCCTTTCGACCGCGTGCGGCATCTGGAGTATTCTATTGGAATTCCGGGTCAAGATCAGCTTGTGGCCGAGTCGTTTGCCTTCTTTTTGGAAGTGGACGATGCGGGCCTCTTTGTTGAAGAACTTATTGTTCCCAAGGCCCAGCTTATTGGCAGTCATATAGGTTCGGAGAAGTTGGGAGAATTGGGCGCGCAAATTCTTGGTAATTTTGCGGCGCGTCGACAGATGCGAACGGGCGGGCGAAGTCGATTGGATCCGAATCGTGCCGCTGAATTTGGTGCCCGGATTGGTTCGCAAATCGGTTCGGAAGTGGGTCGTAATATGGCCGAGCAACAGGCAATGACCATCTATGACTTTGACGGATATCCGCTCTATCGAACCGATATGGCTCTGTACACGGAGCAGATGAACCGCATCCGCGCGCTCCAGGAAGGGCGGGAAGCCCCCAAGCCGATCTTCTTGACAGGCGAGCCGAGTTTGCGTATTCTGCTGGGGCAAATGCTCAGCGGTCTGGCAACGGGAACCGGAGGCGGCATCCATAGCATAATCGGGTCCTCGCTGGCCGGGGGGGATTCCGGGTCCCGGCCGGGCGACATGCCTTTGGTGGCCAAAGAGAATCTTATTCTTGTCCTTGACCGTCAGCACATTTTGATTTGTCCCGGAAATGAGCAGCTTCTGCGATTGGCCAAGGAGAACTGGCAGGAGATTCGTTCGTACTACCAGCCCTTTGAAGCGTACCATCCGGAGACGGGTGAACCGATTCCCGTCTGGGAGCCGCACCCGGTCACTCCTTTCCACGACACAGCAGCCGACCCGCGGTTGGCGTCTCTGGTCAAGACTCTGGTCAGCGAGGTCCCCCATCTGGAACAGCACACCATACGCACGGTGACCTGTGTCGACCTGGTGGCCGCGGACTGGTTCGCCAACTATCTTAAGGGGACCTACATGCCCAAGCTAAAAACCCCTTTCCTGGACGTATTACCCAAGGAGACCCCTCAAATCCTGTCCATGTCGACGACGAAAGGGAATGCAGCGCACCTGTACAGTCTGCTCCCGCATGAATTGACCCGTAACGCCATTGCCGGCTGGTTAGAACAAAATGCATCGGCCGCAGTTTCACCACAAAGCGAATCAGAGGAAGCGAAAGAGAAGTAATGAAACGCATGAAATCTCGAAGTACCACCATATTAACCGTGCGCAAAGATGGTCTCGTTGCCATAGGCGGAGACGGACAGGTAACCTTGGGGAGTTCTATTATGAAGGGGGACGCGCAAAAGATACGTCGGCTGGAGGGAGGGCGAGTCATAACAGGCTTTGCCGGCAGTGCCGCGGACGCGTTTGCCTTACTGGAACGGTTTGAGGCCAAACTGAAAGATTTTCCCCGAAACGTACCCAAGGCGGCTACCGAGCTGGCTAAAGAATGGCGTACCGACCGCGCCCTGCGCAAGCTTGAGGCCATGATTATTATCGTCGACGCCAGTCAGACGCTCCTGCTGTCCGGGAACGGCGACGTTATCCAACCGACCGACGGTATACTCGCCATTGGCTCCGGCGGAAATTACGCCATGGCCGCGGCTAAAGCACTCTCGAAACATAGCAACCTGTCAGCTACGGAGATTGTACGCCAGTCGCTGCTGGTGGCCTCGGAAATCGATATTTATACTAATTCCAATATAGTCGTGGAGGAAATGACGTGTTTGAACTAACCCCAAAACAGATCGTCGCTGAACTTGACAAGCATATTGTCGGACAGGACAACGCCAAGCGAGCCGTTGCCGTTGCGGTCCGTAATCGGTGGCGACGTCAGCAAGTGGGAGACGAGATAAAAAAGGAGATTGGTCCGAAGAACTTAATGATGATAGGTCCAACTGGAGTGGGTAAAACGGAAATTGCGCGACGGTTGGCCAAGCTTACCGGTGCCCCATTCATCAAGGTCGAGGCTACTAAATACACCGAAGTGGGCTATTATGGCCGTGACGTTGAGAGCATGGTGCGTGAACTTGTGGAAAACGCAATCAGTATCGTTCGTCAGCAGGAGCGGGAAAAGCACGAGGCTCAGGCAAAGGAGTACAGCCTCACCGCCGTCAGTTCCATCATAAAGGAATGTCGGGAAAAAGATCTTCTGGCAAAAGAGGCCGGAACGAACAGAGAACCCAAGACGTCCGATGTGAATGCGACGAAAGATTCCTCCGACGACCGCATGCAGAACGTGCCAGACTTGGGAGCACTGTTCTCCGCAATTGGCATCCCGCAGGACAAGATTCCCAAGGATGTGACCGAGATCGTTTTCAACGTGTTTAGTGCGGGCAATTCCGAGAACAAAAGTTCTAGTGAACCCGCGCCTGATTCAGATCCCGATGCCGGTCTCTTTAAAGATCAGGACGACGATGCTGGTTGCCTTTCCGGTCGTATTGAGCAGGGCGTCCCTGACTCCTCGACGGACTCCGAACTCTTGAAGGAGATTCGGCAGCGGCCGGAATTGCAAATTAAGCAAATCTACCGCGATCTGTCCGAAGGCAAGCTGGATAACGAGGTCATACGCATTTTCGTTAAGGAATCGAAACAGCTTCCTTTTGTTGTGAGCAATGCAGTAGGGGGGGATGGCGACGATTCCGATATGCAGAGTATGCTGGAGAACTTGATTCCCAAGCAGAAGGTCCAGCGTAAGGTAACCGTAGCCGAAGCGAGAAAGATAAAATACGAGGAATACTTCGAACGCACCCTCAATCCGGGCCAGGTCAATTCGCAGGCTATTGAACTTGCGGAAAATATGGGTATTATTTTTATCGATGAAATTGATAAGATTGTTGCCAGTGAGCGACAGACGGGCGCCGATGTCTCGCGTCAGGGAGTGCAGCGCGACCTGCTGCCCATTGTTGAAGGCACAACGGTCCGGACGAAATACGGACTGGTCTCCACGGAGCACGTCCTCTTTGTTGGTGCCGGCGCCTTTCACCGCGTCAAGCCAACCGACCTCATGCCGGAACTGCAAGGCCGATTCCCTATTCGCGTCGAGCTTACCGAGCTTAACTGTGACGATTTTGTTCGCATTCTGACCGAGCCACGCGGTGCGCTCACGAAGCAGTATATCGCCCTTATGAAAACCGAGGGAGTGAATGTCTCCTTTACGGAAGATGCAGTCAATGCGATTGCCCATTATGCTTTTGAAGTCAATCAGACGACTCAAAATATTGGTGCCCGTCGCTTGTACACCATTATGGAACGGCTCCTTGAGGAACTCAGCTTTGAAGCGCCGGAAATGAAAATGGGTAACGTCGTTATTAATGCCGCCTATGTGTCCGAACGTCTTGAGACCGTCGTGGCCGATGACGATATGAGCCGGTTCATTCTGTAAATCCTGTAAGTAAAGGTTTGTCGCATGACTCCTGTTGTTGAAATGCAAAATGTTTGTTTTGCCTATGGTAACGAAACGATTCTTGATGATGTTTCTCTTACCATCCAGCAGGGGGACTTCGCATCGATCGTTGGCCCGAACGGCGGAGGGAAGACAACCCTTGTGCGACTGGCCCTTGGCCTGCTGCGTCCCGTACGCGGTTCGGTGCGTCTTTTCGGCGACGCGTGTGAGCGTACTCGCGGACGGGTTGGCTATTCGCCGCAGCATCCGGCAATAGACCTGGCGTTTCCCGTTTGCGTCTACGACGTTGTTCGCATGGGGCGTATGAATCATCGCGGGACAACCAGCGCGACCTCGCTGCTAAGTAAACTGCTGGTACCCCGGTGCACGAAAGCGGATCGTCTGGCGATAGACAAGGCCATGACGCAAATGCAGATAAACGACATAGCGGGTAAACCGCTGGGTGACCTTTCCGGAGGCCAGCGTCAGCGGGTCTTTCTTGCCCGTGCTTTGGCCGCCGAGCCGGACCTGCTCATCTTCGACGAGCCTACCAATAACGTCGACCCAGGCGGCTCCGAACTTTTGTACGAACTACTCCTGAAACTGAATAAGGAGATAACCATCGTTATTGTCTCGCATGATCTCGGGGTAGTCTCTCATTATGTGAAGAGCGTTATTTGCGTTAATCGTCGCGTCGTTGTTCATCCCACTTCGGCTCTGGACGGCACGATGATTCGCGAAATCTACGGCAGCGATGTTCGGCTCATACGGCACGACCATCGCTGCTCGGAACAGGGACACTACCACATAAGCCAATAGAGGAACGCATAGAAGACCACCATGATTCCCCACCACAGACAGACTTTTTGATAGAATGGGCGGTGCGGCTCTCCGGGCGGAAGATATAATTTATCGAGTGAAAACGTAAGAGGACGCACTTCTTCCACCGGTTTCGGTTTCGTAATAAGACTGATTCCGATCATGAGAACAACACAAATTACTTGTGTCATGGCACCGGTAATAAACGGATTGCTCAAACTCCATTTGCGTATTGTTTCCGCGTCGAACAGATTGGGCACGGCGATTTGTGAGACAATAAGGCCAAGCGGAATACCGAGCACTAAAATAGCGAAGGCCGAGGTCGCCGTTGCCCTCTTCCACAAGACACCGAGCAGGAAGACCGTGGCAAGCGGAACCGTGATATAGGAGGCCAGCGTTTGAAAGTAGCTGAAGATTCCACCGCTTAAATAGCCAATCATGGGCGAATACAAAATACTGAAAATCATGAGAATGCATGTTACGATCGTTCCCACCTTAACCAGTCGATGCTCGTCTGCATTGTGATTGATCCACCGCTTGTATACGTTCATGGTGAAAAGGGTCGAAATGGAATTCAAAAACGCGGAAATAGTCGACATAACCGAGGCGAGAATACCCACGAGAATGAGACCTTGGAATCCGATCGGAACAAGCTGGCGAATCATGACCGGCAGGACGTTGTCAACAGGTTGATTTTCCAGATTGAACGACGGGTCAACGACTCCGATAGCGCGGCAGAAGAGCCCGGGAAATACTTCGACGAACGGACGAAGCGAAACGCACATACCTGCGGCAATAAGCCCAATTCGGGCGTCCCATTCCGTCTTCGCTCCGAAGCAACCCTGCACGAGGGCCTGATTCGCGCAGGAATAATAGAGGTGTATACCCAGTATGGTAAGCGGCACGGCCTGCCAGGGAATTTCCGGATAATCGCTCGGCTGTATCATGTGAAAGCCACAGGGAGCCGCCGCGACCACATCGGACCACCCGTTCGGCAACTTCATGTACGCCAGGAACATGAGATAAAATCCGGACAGGAAGATAAGCCCGAACTGGAATACCGCCGCGTACGCCGCACTCGACATACCACCGTACATCGTATACAGGCCGGCCACCAGTCCTATGACCAGAACGCCTATCCAGATGTTTATGCCAAAGATGACTTCCAGAAGTTTACCACCTCCGTAAAACACCACCGCCAGGTTCATAAAAACGTAACTCAATAATAAAATGACCGTGAATATGTCCTGACATTTCGAATCGAAACGACGCCCGAGATACTCCGGCATGGTCATGATATTATTGCGAAGGTAGACCGGCAGGAAGATAAAGATGAGCAGGGAATATACGAAAATGACGATGTAAAACCAGTTCAACAGCGGCAGACCGATGCGATAGGCCATGCCGTTCATTCCGACCAGTTGCTCCGTGTTCATCCCGGTGGCGACGAACGTTGCGCCGATGACCCACCAGGGAAGTGTCGATTTCGCTATAAAAAACGACTTACTACTCTCTCGCTTGCCGCGACCCTTAATAAATCCAATGGTTACGACGATAACAAAGTAGACCAGTAAGGTCAGTAAATCTATTGTCCCAACACTTCCCATTTTTCTTTTCCTTTCTGTCTTTATGGGCGATACAGGCACCATGCCCATTCAAACATGGTGCCGGAACTTGCATTTATTTTGCAGGACGAGTCTTGACGTATTGCACAAGATTGTCCAGCAGCCAAACCGCTTCCGGATAGTCTTCCAGCAGAGCCAGACCATAGGTGGCCAGCACATAACCGTTGTCGCTTTTGCCTTCTCCCATGTACAAATAATAGGTATTCAGCCCTTCGCCTACGGCCAGCGGCTCCAACTGCCCCAGCGGATTCGAGACACTTAAATCGAACATGCCACTGCAAACCAGGCGGAACCATAGCGTGTCAATCCGACCCGTGTGCGGAAAGTCACCGAAAGCGGCATGCTGCTCAAACGCGGTTCCTAATTGTGAGCCAAGCGACCACCAGCCGAGCCGGACGTTAGGCCCGCCGGTCGCTTCTCCAAGGGCCAGAACGCGACACCCTTTCGCAAGGGCCGCTTTCACACACGCCTCGCCTGCACTTGCGATGAGAATATCGTTTGGCGTAAGACGCGTTTCGTCATATTTTACCAGTCCCTCATAGCGGTCGCTCAAAACATTCCACAAGGACTCCGAGACGATCAGTCCTGTCCCATCCTGCTTCTTTCGCTCGGGGAACCAGTATTTCGGCCAGCGATTCTCGATCGAGGTTCCCTCAAGCTTTACGACGAGGTCCACCTTTTCCGGACGGTCAAGTTTCGGAACGGTAACCGCACAGTCCCCGAGCTCGCCGACGAATCCGGTCGCTATTTCGCCATGTGCGATTTCCCCGGACAGCATTGTTTTACCATCGCGATTAACGATCGACCACACCAGTTTACCGGCAGGAATCGGGTCCGCCCCGAAATGTGACAGATAAAAACGGTACGATTCGGTCATGCCGCTGGCCAGGACGCCCAGGCCCGGGTCGCCCGTTGCAAGAATCGCCGTTGGACTGTTGAATGCGGCAAACTCTTCCGGCGAAAGGCCTCCTTCTTTCTGTTCGTAGAACGCGTTCAGGAATCCCTGGCCGGTGTACGTTGGACCTTGATTGACCATAACGTCGACCAGCGTCCAGTAGGAATAGCCGTCACAGGCCGGGTCGAGTCGCGCTCGTTCTATCCCGTCTTTCTGATAGTACCCCTGAAGTCCATGAGCGGCGGCCAGACAGCGGTCGCCCCACACTCGCGCAAGGCCGCACCGCGATAGTAATTCCTCATAAGCCTTCATCGTACGCGGACTATTCATAATGCCCGTAAAACGATCCTCCAGACGCGGGTCCATCTTGATGCCCAAATTTAAGTACTCATGGGCAATAAAAGGCCGGTCCAGATAATCAAACGTGCCGGCCATCCAAGGCATAATCGACGAGGGACCGTGGTAACTGTTCGGCGAATCGAAATCGGAATTCGTGGGCGTGTTACAGCCTCCGTCCTGATGCTGCATAATACGGTCCGGGTCATTGGCCTTAACCCATTGATACATGGCGTCGCCAATCTCTTTTCCGAGGTATCCTTCATTTCCGGTCGAATAAGTCGCGAACGAGACGTAGCGGCGGAAATGTCGCCATAATTCCTGAAGGTCTCGCATGGGGTCGAAAATAAAACCTTCGGTTGTTATGTCGTGATAATAAGGGAGCTCCGGCTGAACGAGAATGCCCGCTTCGTCGGCCGCTTCGTAGAATTCCGGAATTTCGTTGTGCGTGTGAAGTCGCACGTAGTTAAAGCCTGCACGTTTAATGACCTTCATGTTCTCCAAATGGACTTTATAATCGGCAGGCGAGGCCAGCGTAAGCGGATACACGAAATCGTCACCATAGCCGCGAAGCAGATACGGCTTGCCGTTAAGATGAAATTCCTTGCCAACAACTTCCAGTTTACGAAGCCCGAATCGTTCGGTCCAGCCGTCTATTATCTTGCCACTCTCGTCGCGGAGAACAACGTCCGCCAGGTACAAGTTGGGCTCTTCCGGGGTCCACAATTTCAAGTCAGGACAGGGGACCTGAATCCTGTTATCCTGACCCGTTTCGACCGGTGTGGCCGCCGTCGTGACGAGACTGCGACCGTCGAGAGTCTTTAGAGTGACTTGTGCCGTTAAAGAACTTGTTTCCTTCAGTACGCTGGCGACCGCAGCGTGAATTTCGGCTGTTCGGGAAAGGTAATCACCTCGAACATGAACATCGTCGAGCCAGGTTTCATTCGTTGCCTGAAGTTCGACGTCACGATAGAGTCCGCCCCAGCGGTGACAGCCGCTAAAAAGTCCTTTGCGACTTGGCGTATCGTTCCGGACCGTCGCAACAATTTCCACAGGTTCTCCTGCCACGACGTAGTCTGTTATATTATATTTGTACGTCCCGCAATAATTATTGACGTAACAGACCCGCTTCTTATTGACCCAGAAATAACCTTCCGACTTAACGCCGCCAATGGCCAGCCAGATCTGTTGTCCTGACCAGTCTGCCGGCAGTGTTATTGTTTTGCGATAGCGGACAACGCCCATATAAATGTGCTTAAGAGGACGGGGATTGCAGTCGAAAACCGGGTCCCAGTGAAGACCTGTTCCCGGTTCGCCCAGACCTTCTGCTTCCCAGCAGGAGGGTACGTTTATCGTGCGCACGCCAGACCAGTCGGGCTCGTTCCAATCGGGGCCTTTCCCCATTCGATGGCGACCCAAAAGCGTAGAATCAGGCACGATTTCCCAAGGACCACGCAATGACAGAATTTTACTCGCGTCATAGCGAACCACCGGATTCACCACCGCCGGCGTGGCCTCCTGCGGACCCCAATGGTCCTCGTGCTGGCCCCAAACGCATGGTGTATTAAAAGAAAAATAGAGAGTTAAAAAAATTGCAAAACAGGATAAATAACAGAAACTTTTGCTTGTCATAGTGAAAATTCATTCCTTGCTGACTTTTGAGTGTGGCTGGTACTATAGCGACATTTCCTTTTCCACGGGACGGCACCTGGTCACGGTAAACGGGACAGAACGAAAAAACGCTCTGCCCGTTCACAAACGAACCTGCACTACAGGAGCGAAATCCACTTCTTTTGTTCCGAACTCTCTTGCACCGCCTCAAGTACCCGCTGGCATGTGACACCATCGGCAAAAGACGGTGAAAAGGACTCGCCCTTGGCTATGGCCGTAACGAGATGAGCCACTTCCAGAACGAAGCAATCAGCGTAACCGATTCCATGCCCCTGCGGCCAGGGGCCACCACCGTAAGGATGCCCATCCCAGGTCGCGTTGATCTTGGTAAAGCCCTGAAGTTCAACAGGCAGGGTTCGATCGCAAAATTCAAGGTAATTCTGCTCTTCAAAATCCCAGTATATGGAGCCGAGCGAGCCGTTAATCTCAATGCAATTGTGATTCTTTCGGCCGCCGGCGAATCGCGTCGCCTCAAAGCAGCCGGTGGCGCCATTATCGTATTCGCAAAGGACCTGTGCAACGTCGTCGACTGTAACTTCGCCTTGAGGACCATCCGGGTCATCAGCCGAGAGCGGACGCTGTTTCACCAAAGTTTTGCAATTGGCGACAAGCGAAGTAATTTCGGCCCCGGTCATAAATCGCGACATATCAATGGAGTGCGAACAGATATCGCCGAGCGACCCGGAACCGGCAAGCTCCTTCTGAAGACGCCAGACCATGGCCGCTTTCGGATCGACCATCCAGTCCTGGGCATAACGCGCATGCACGTGGTAGATGGTCCCGAGTTTCCCGTCGGCAATGAGTTTTTTTGCCAGCGCGGTTGCCGGGGTAAATCGATAGGAGAAGCCACAGGCATGTACGAGCGACTTCCCTTCGACCGCCTTAAGCATATCACAGGCATCGGCGTAGTTATTGGCCAACGGCTTTTCACAAAGAATATGTTTATTGTTCTTCGCGGCCTCAATGACCATTTCCTTGTGCAGAAAGCCGGGCGTGGCCACGCTAATCAGATCAATATCGTCGCGCGAGACGAGCTTTTTCCAATCGGCTTCCGTTTCCTGCCAGCCGTACCGGTGCGCGAACGCTTCGAGTCGCTCCGGTGTATCCTTTGCGCACACACATTTCATTTCAATTTCAACCGGCAGGTCATACCACATCCCTGCGTTGCGATAGGCGTTGGAATGGGCGACTCCCATAAACTGATGACCAATTAACCCGACGCGGATTTTTTTCTTTGCCATGATTGTTCTCCTCTGGTGTTGTCTTCTGATTTTTGCTTGGCGCCACACGTTTTCCCGCGTTTTGTGACTTTTCCGATTGTCGCTGGTAAGTTCTTTTCGTTGCCGCAAGCGAGCAGCGTGTGGGTCAATATATTATAGCACGTCAGGACGTTTGGGCAACGGCGTTCCTGAATCGGTCGGCGACCTGGGCCACTTCCTCGTCCGTCGAATTTATATTGACGCCAAAACCGGCACCGAGTCCGCCATCAACGACGCCTACACTAATATTCATGGCGCGTAGCAGGAGGTCGTCCGTCTTCGGATAGGACCCGAAGCCGTGCGGCTGACCCACCGAGGCCAGATGAGCGCCTACATGCTCCATATTGGAATAGACATGCCAGCCACTTCGCGCGATTGGACCGGTGCCCAGGAGCTCGCCGACCGCTTTTGCCTTTTCCGCCGTCTCAAAAATGACCGTAAGAAGTGTCCCGCACTCTCCCGCTTCGTCATTGATCGTGCGAAATCGAATACCAGGCGTGCCGCGGAGTTTCTCCTTAAGCGACGTCTTGAGTGTACGAAGACGCGTCAGCAGCTTCGGCAGTTTGCGGAACTGTGCCAGTGCCCCCGCTCCGGTCAATTCGTTCATGCGGAAATTCAAACCAAGTATGAGCCGGTTACCCACTTCGACCCCCGTTCGGTTCGGTAAGTGTCCCTGATCGTGAAATCCAAACGCTCGCTCATACAAATCTTTATCACTCGTGGCAACGAGGCCGCCGTCGCCCGAGGTTATCGTCTTGAAAAAGTTCAGCGAAAACGCTCCTATATTGCCTATCGTACCGCAACTCTTTCCTCCGTATTGCGCCCCGAATGCCTGGCATGCGTCTTCTATTACCGGAAGACCCTTCTCACTGGCTATGTCCATGATCGCTGACATATCGCACGGATTACCCAGCATGTGGACCGGCATAATCGCCTTGGTTTTGGGCGTGATTCGCTTCTTGATTTCTTCCGGGTCAATAGTAAGACTATCGTTAATTTCCGTGAGGACCGGGACGCCACCGGCAAAAATGATCGAGGTGTAGCTGGCGACAAAAGTATAGGCCGGAACGATCACTTCGTCGCCCGGTTTGACGCCCAAGGCCAAAAGCGAAACGAGCAGTGAGGCTGTGCCTGACGTCGTGGCCAGGGCATGCTGGCACTGAAACTTCTGACACAACTCCTGCTCCAAGTCAAAGACCTTGTGCTTGAAATTGGGATCCTTCATGTTCCCGTAGCGGAACCAGTATTTTGAATCCACAACTTCGTTAATCTCTTTTTTTTCCTCTTCACCAATCCAATAAGCACCTGGACCTGGCATAATCATTCCCTTTCTTATTCGTATTTTAAGTTTCCTGCCTTGTTTGCAAGGTCTTTTCTAACAGCCGCAAAAAGGCGATTTTCCAACATTTTCTTCTCTGTCCGCGTAAAAACAGGAGCTGACTTGCAATCAGCCCCTGTCAAACCGATTCAAACGAAATCGGTAGCTGTTATCGCTCAATCTGGAACGGATTCGGCTCCAGACACTGTGGTAAATAGTGATTGATAAAAGTTCGACCATAGCGAATCGACGGTCGAAATGCTTCCGCGTATTGCACTCCTGCCTGAAAGCCACGGTACTTTGCCGGGGTCTCTAAAAACGTCGACATACCGGCCTTGTAGATATCGAGCATCCACTGATTCTGACTCTCATGGCATCCGACCATCTTGACTTTCGTCTCAAATGTCTCTGTTATATCAACATAGATTTGTGGCTCAAAACCAACACCCATCGGCGTATCCATATGATAAACAAAGGGAATTTTCGACGTAGGGGCATGCTTCGTCTCAATCAGCGGAATAGATGCCATGTGCACGCAGTCATCCACAATGCGGGACGAGGTCGAATGGTCCGGATTATAATCATTGGTAAAATGGCAAATGACTACGTCCGGATTCGCGATCCGGAAAGCGTCGATAAAAGCCAGCCGCGTCTCGCGATTGTCGTACAGGAATTCATCGTCGAAGTCAAGCCAAATAACCTCGGCGCCAATAATGGCTGCCGCCGCTTCCGCTTCCTTCTTACGTATGGCACGGATCTCCGACATGCTGTGATTCGACGAACCGATATTCCCACTGGTCGATATACAGAAAAAGACATTGGCGCCCATCTTTCTGTAGAGAGCCGCCGTGCCCCCGGCGTAGGTCTCAATATCGTCCGGATGGGCTCCCACAAAAAGTACATTCATATTCGTTCTCCTCAAACTTGGTTTTGCTGGTTTTACATCAGTCTTTATGCAAACGTCGATTACGCGTCCGCACTCAACGGAACAGGCAAAAGATACCCTTTGTTCCATGACTTCAAGTTTACCAAATAATCCAGAGCTGAAAAGACTAAAATTTCGTCAAAATGAAGTGAAATAACGACAATTAATACAACGATAATCAATGCACGGAGACTGTGGTTTTGTATTGACTTTTATTTATTTTACTTATCTTGCGTATTTTCTCTTCGTGCCCGGTTTCAGAAAACGAATATTCCTCATTCTATTATATGCGACTTTGTTTATTGTCTTGTGATTTTCTCCTTGATTTGGGGACTTGACAAGCTACGCAAAGTATGTTATCCTTGAACATAGGTGCGAAGAAGAGCGGTTGCTCTTATATAGACGCCTGTCCCGCCCCTGCTGTAATATTCCCGCCCGTTTCGCCTGCCGTTTAGAACCGTGTACGATAGAAATGAGAGTCTGTATGAAAAGAGTCTGTAAGATAAATATTTGTTGCCATTTTTGTGGTCGGGTACTGCTGTCTTTGCTGGTGGGTGTTGTCGTAACGCTGACGAGCCTCATAAGCGGCGTGAGCTGTTTTTCGCAGGAGAGTCCGCGGCGTCCGGAAGCCGAGGCAATCGACGCCAGGGCACGCGAGCTTACGCCGCATGTTTCGGACCGGCAACCTCTATTCGCAGCGCCGGTCGACGACCGTCAGGCATGGTCGGTTGCCACGGAATTGTCGGACGCGGTCAACGCGGTCAAACGGGCGGAGGAAGTCGTAAAAGAGCCGTTACAAACAGTTCCGGAAGAGCTGTATCGCGAATTCTATAATACCGGGATTCGGTCGAATTACGAGAAACAATATGGGGCACAACGCCAACGACTAAACACGCTTGTCCTTGGCGAGTTGGTCGAGAATAAAGGACGTTTTCTGCCGGCGGTCGAAGAAATGATACACATGTTCTGCGACTCTCCTTCCTGGCTCCTGCCTGCGCACGATCGCAACGCGGAAGTTTACGACGGGAGAGCCATTTATTCTGACCTGTTCGCCTGTGAACTCGCCTGGAATCTTGGTCTGACTTACGCTGTTTTAAGAGAGAAACTCTCGCCGGAAACCAATACACTCCTGGTCGATAATATCAGGCGACGCATTCTTGACCCCTTTCGCAGGAGTATTACCGGTGAACAAAAAGCAATCTGGTGGATTAACAGTAAGCACAACTGGAATGCTGTGTGTCACATGGGGACTTTGGGGGCCGCCTTGTGCGTGTGCGAGAGTCGTGAGGAGCGTGCCTGGTTCCTGGCCGCGGCGGAATATTACAGTAAGGACTTCCTCGACAGCTTTACGGCCGATGGCTATTGCAGTGAAGGCCTGGGGTACTGGAACTATGGCTTTGGTCATTATCTGTATTCGGCCATGATGGCAGAACGCGCAACGAACGGACAGATCCATTTATTAGCGGGTGAGAAGCCGAAAAAAATCACCCTCTTCGCTTGCGAAATGGAACTGGTGGCGGGAATTTATCCTGCTTTTGCCGACTGCAATATAACAGCGAAACCTTATTCCTTTACGGTTGGCCTGCTGAACAAAAAATTGAATTTGGGTCATGATTCCTGGTCTGCCGCCGCCTGCCGACAGCGGCAGGGAGTTCGTGCTTTGCAACATGTTGCCGTCGCTCTTTTTGACGCGGACTATCTTGCGCTGGAACCGGATTCAGCGACCGCAAACGTGGACGCGGGCTTGCCGTTGCGTTCTGAATTCCCTGACGCCGGAGTCGTTTTGTGTCGCCCTGACCCGAACGAAGTCCGCGGCTCTCTTGCCGTTGCCATGAAGGCAGGGCACAACAACGAATTGCACAATCACAACGACGTCGGGTCCTTCTCGGTCGTAAAAACGTTCCGCGACGCCCAGGGGAAAACGCGAGCGACCCTGACGATTCAGGACCCCGGCGGCGAAGTCTACACGCGTCGCACGTTCAGCAAGGAACGTTATCAAGGCGAACTTTTGAATTCCTTTGGGCATCCGGTGCCTCGCGTTAATGGTCAACTTCAGCAGACAGGGGCCCAGTATCAAGGAGAAATCGTTTCGCGAGCGTTTACGGATCAGGAAGACCGCATTGAAATGGAGATTTCCGCCGCCTACGGACTGCCGGAACTGGAATCGTTACGGCGTGTGTTTCGCTATCAGCGGGGCGCGGAAACGCTGCATGACACGGAATCGCACTCGAACGCCGATTCCGGGAAATGTTGTGGTTGCCTTCACGTCACCGATACGGCGACCTTTGCCGCGGGCAGTCCAGGCACGCTGGAGTCGGCCTTTATAACCCGGCTTGAAGTCAACATTATAAAAGGGCAGGGCAGCGAGCTTGAACTACAACTTGGTGGCGAAGAAGGGGTTCGACTGACCCTGACCGGTGAGGCAGACGGCACTCCGCTTGAACTCAGCGTCTCCACGCAAATTGTGGGAGAGAACGACGAATCCGTGCGGGAAAAACCAACACGGATCGCCGTTGTCCATGCCAATCCGGCACAAAAAGTGACAATAAACTGCGTTGTTACTCCATAGCCTGCCGCTATTCCGCCGTGCGCTGAGCGTACGGCATGAGTTCGACCGGATTTGCGCCGTTCTGATACCAAAAGACAACACTGGTATAGTCGTCGGAGCTGATCATGTGCGGGCTTCCTTCCCAAGGTAACGGTTTAAGACCATGATTTTGAATCTGTGCCTTGAAACTTTTTTGAAATCGAACGGGATTCGTAAGATACCACCGATACATTCGATTCAAAACTTTGCCATCTTCCTTTTCGTCCAGATAATGTCCGCAGTAGAGTCCATCGTAAACCGACCAGTACGAGGCGGTCCAGACCGAACCATATTCATCTTCGGTACCTCCCGAATGATGCATTTCCTCGCCGTCGACGGTAAAGATCATATCGCCTTCACCATACCAAAAGGAAGGTGTTTTTGCATTAATCTGAAGAATCTGGCCGACGAAATGCCCTTGACCGTCAGGAATCTCCAAAAACGTATACAGACCATTCTGAACCGTGTTTTCCCGATTATATCGGGCATGAAGGCGGCTCGGCTCACTCGCATACTTTTCACCCAGTTCAAAGTCTATATTATAGGCAACGTTCTGGACGTAATCGAGATCGCCGTCGTTGTACAAGACGAATCTTGCATGTTTTGCAAACGGCATGGGCAAATGACACATGTAGCATCGCTCGTGTACCCGCATGGGAAGTGACTGGAAATCGACCGTTCGCGAATTAAAGCAGCCGAAAAAATCCGTTATCGGTACGTTAATACTAGGCTCGCTTGCCCCATCCC
Source organism: Planctomycetia bacterium (assembly GCA_030539295.1). Lineage (GTDB taxonomy): Bacteria > Planctomycetota > Planctomycetia > Pirellulales > Thermoguttaceae > JAUNBG01. The sequence continues at coordinate 267,471 of JAUNSJ010000002.1, forward strand.
AGTAGACACGCAAGACCAGTCCGGAATACCACTTCCCGTTCGAGTCGTCAGTAAAATAGAAATACGTTACCAGACCGGGCCCGTCTACCTCCGCAATGACGACTTCTTCCCCTTTCGGAACGGTGAGTTTTACGTCATCCTGATAATAATTTTGAATCGATTTGAATCGCGCGTTCTGAATCTCATAAAGCGGCGGTTCCTGACCCAACGTCGAATCAAGCGCCATCGAAAACAAAACGATGCTGCATAGACCTAATAGTGTTCTTCTCATTGATTGATTCTTCTTTCTATCTTTGGTGAAATTCTTGTAATGATTTTGGCTGTCTGTTTTTCTTCGGTGCCGTAACAATTATGTCGTATGACACGGGACTGCCTGCTTCAACGGTAACAGACAGACCAGACGTGGCGCGGTTTGCATATTTTTTATCAATCAGAGATTCAGGTTCCGCCGCCTTGCGGTCATACGGGTCTTTTACCGGCTTGGCGCCAATAATAGAGACCTGATATTCTCCGGGTTGAATTCCCGCTCCTTTTCCGTCTTCGTTTAAATCGTAGGTTCCATCTTCTTTGATCGCCGCGTTTACCTGATAGCTGCCGTCGGACCGGGTAAACACGACGCTGCCCCGGGTGAGGGGCTCGCCACTGTCGAAACTTACTTTCCCACCTGCCTTGACATTTACACCACATCCAAGGGCCGTTGCGGCAAAGAGTGTAATCAGTACGCCCGTTACTTTTTTTATCATCATAATTTTGTCCTTGGCTCGGGGGTTATAATTACGGAATGGACACGGTAAACCCGTCGTTAACGACAGCCAGTCGAACCATGAGGTCCGGGTTATTATTTGTTGCTGTTATGCCGGCTGTGAACGGAACCGTTACACCAACAGCACGCACGGAACCGTCCCCGAGGAGAAAATTACAGACCCCAGGATGACAACTACCGAACCGAACGTTTGACCAGTTGTCCGTTCCCCAGTCCTGACGCGCATTTTGGGCAATGGCCGTCGCGCCGGACATCTGACGGCCCACGTGGCCTTCCCCGTAATCGTCGCCTACGGCTAGTATGGAGCAGTCTACCATATCGGGACTGATGCCGCTGGCAGGTTTATTGCATCGCCCAATTCGTTCCAGGGGAATGTGTTTTTCTCCTATGATGATTTGATTGCTCGTGCCATCCATCCACCAGGATATGGAATCCCGGCATTCCCACGTTTTGACATTGTATGTGGTCCCGCCATATTCAATAATCGCCGGACGGAATGGTCCTCGATACCGCATGGGACAGGTAATATTGTTTTGTGGATAGGAATCCGTACACGTCGTATTATCCGTACCACTCTGCGTCATATGAAGTACGACGGCATAATCGCCATAAGCCCCTTGATGATTCTCCGGTATTGTACTTGGCATAACCGTTGGAGCGCGACGCGAAGGGCAGAACCAGGCCGAATTGGTCGATATCCCTTTGATTTGGTCAGCGGTCAGGTCATTCCACGTGCCCTCTTTCGTACCGGCAGGCGACCCATAGGTGTATTTCTTCGTGACCGGTCGCAGATTGCCATCACCATCTTTTTTTATCAGAAGGTCGTATGCTGTTGCATTTTCCATGTAGGGCATGAGAAGAACCCACATGGACGCCCCGCCCCAACGTCCGCCGTTGTAACCGCCTACTGTTTCATACGGGTTATCCGACAACGCTTGGCCTATTGTAATCGGTGGCAGCATTTTCCTCGCGTCCACAAAATTGTGAACCGCCAGGCCATATTGTTTCAGTTTGTTCGTGCATTCCATACGTCGGGCAGCTTCCCGGGCTGCCTGGACCGCAGGCAAAAGAAGGGCGATCAGGATTCCGATGATCGCGATGACGACGAGGAGTTCGACGAGGGTAAAGGCCTTCTTGGAAGGCTTGCTTAAATTACCCCCCCCCCGCACTTTAACATTTCGATAACAAAAACAAATTTTCTCATGGTTCTTTCTCCTTTAAAGGTGATTCTAATTGGGTTAATCCATCTCTGCATGACTGGCCCCAGCGGTAAATATCAAGACCAGGCACACAATAAACACAACGTCGTTCTCAGGGAACTGCCGGTAAAATTAACGTAACATGGCTATAATCAAGGTGTTACGATAATAGTCCGCAGTCTGTAAGACCAAGGTCCAAGTCTCTTTTCCCCGAACGCTATATATACCCAACCGAAAAACAAAATCGGACAAAGAAAATCGAAAAAAGAAGAAAAATTTTTGACGATCAAAAAATTTAGGAAGAATTCTGTAGGGAAAAGCTGCGTAAAACAATAACTGTTTAAAAAATAAAATGAATATTACTTATTCAAACGCAGTGGTGGAAATAATATTTCGCATAACCGTCTGCAATTGACGAAATGGTGATTTGCGATATAATGGAGCCGTTGATGTGGGTGTTCGGTGGCGATAAGACCCTTGCAGAGAGAAGACAGAAGGACGAATTGAAAGGACTTCTAATCAATATGTTGAAGGCGGTGATTCTGGATTTTGATGGTACAATAGGCGATACGCTGGCTCTGTGTTTGGAAGCCTTTAAGTCGGCAATAGAACCGCTTGCCGGACGTACGTTTACGGAGGAGGAGATTATCGCTACGTTTGGTCCGAGTGAAGAAGGGACCATAGCCAAGCTTGTTCTCGACCAGGCGGCCTCGGGCGTGGCAGGCTATCTTCGGGAATATGAACGACTCCATGTGAAATACGACAAGCCGTTTCCCGGCATCCTTGAACTGTTGCGGACCTTGAAAAAGCGGGGACTTCTCGTTGCTCTAGTGACCGGTAAGGGTCGGTATAGCTGCGACATATCTCTTGCTGCCTATGGACTTACCGATTTCTTCGATGCCGTTGAAACGGGGTCCGCTTTGGGGCCGTGCAAGCCGGTCGGCCTGCGGAGTGTCTTAACCCGGTTTAAGCTCCTGCCCCAGGAAGCGGTTTATGTCGGCGATACGACCAGCGACGTTGCCGCGTGTCAGGAAGTGGGCATACCCGTAATCGCCGCCGCTTGGGCCTCGACCGCCAATCCGGAACAACTCGCCGCCACAAAGCCTGACCGGCTTTGTCGGTCTATAACGCAACTCCATGACACGCTGGAAGATATGATGACGACAGCAGACAGGACATAAAAAATGCAACACACCTACAAAACCAACGGGACCTGCTCTTCGGCCATTCAGTTCGATTTGAATGGCGACAAGGTGACCAATGTGCGATTTTTCGGCGGATGTCCCGGTAATCTGACCGCCATTGCCCGGTTGGTCAATGGCAAATCCGTCGACGAAATTGAGTCGCAACTCAAAGGCATAACCTGCGGTGGCAAGCCGACTTCCTGCTCCGATCAGCTTGCCCGGGCCGTGCGTCAGGCGTATGGCTCCCGAAGTCAGTCCTGACACTCATGCTCCTGGATCATTTCGCTTGTAAAGAGTCGAGCTTCGAAGGTCGGCGAAAAATGATCTCTTGGCATGCCCGCTTTGACTTTAAGGTGCGCAAGAAACGCCTCTTTTTCCGGCAGCTGCTCCCAGACCGAGGGCAGAAAAACCGCGCGATGACCGCGGTCGGCTATGATAAGCCCGTGCCGAAATGGTTCAATCTGGGCCAGCATTTCCTCCTGTGTCCGAAATTGAATGGGCCACGATGGTGTCAGGAGCGAGACGTCTAAGCTTATGTCCTTCCATTCCTGTTGCGTTATCGGAGGAAAACGCGGGTCGCCAAAAGCGGCGTTCCAGGAATTCGCCAGCAGGTCGTCGATGAGCGGGCCTCGCGATTGAATCGATCCGATACAGCCACGCAGGTTGCCGTTGAGGTGCAAGGTTACAAAACAGGCACCATCCCGTTCCATGACCGCCGGAATCACGCCCAGTTCACCCCGGGTCAGAGGCCGGCCCCGATTCAGCTCCGACTCGATATTATGTCGCACGGTTTCCAAAATGTACCGCGAATAATGCTGTTTCAGGAAGGTTTCCGCGCTGCCCTCAAAGAGGAACCAGCTCCCGTAGCCCACGACTTGCGACCGATCGCCGGTTACATCGCCTGAATTGCACAGGGCGTTGCGAATAAAAGACCAGCCCCGCTTGGCCGCAAACTGAACGCTCGCGCAAACGCCAGTGGCGTCACAGGCCTGGTCCGCACGAAACCGGGAAACGTCACCTGACTCGATCATGCGGGCCGTCGCGGCGTCCAGTTCGTTCGCCTGTCGCGCCGGTAAAAAATGACTCAAGTCCGAGGATATGATAAATCCATTCTTCGGGTCGTCATAAAATCGATTAAGGATCTCTATGACTTTTCCCGGTACCGCCCGCCCGACCAGGACAGGCACAATTTTTACGCCCGACCCGAACCGGAATTGAATAAAGGGCACCTGGACTTCCGCTGCGTGCTCCGGCTGAAAAGCTTCGTCGAAACATGCGGCCGAAAGCTCACGAATCAGAATTTTATTCAGATCCTGGTTCACGTCGATTGTACCAAGTGGCGTCTGCCAAGCGTCGTAACCGGTTAGCGCAAGACCAATAAAGGGAACACGATGCGCCGGCGCGATTATAAAGATATTCTCCAGATCGTCACGCAAACTGTGAATGCTTTCACTCATCAGCTGACCGGAATAGACGTAGCCTGCGTGCGGGGCAATAACGAGTCGCGACCGGGCCTCGTCATTGCCCCGCACCGATTTCCGCTTGAATTCCGATAGTTGATGTAATAATTCATCCTTTTCGGACGAGTAAAACTGGCCCGCTACGGACGGCTTCTTGATTCCAGTCATAGGTCGGCTCCTAAAATATGAGTTTCATTTGTACAGGTCCCACTATGTAACGGTCCACTTTTATACCGGTTCCAATTGGTCTGTTTCGTCATGCGGTCCCGCTTGCGCGTCAATAGGCGCAGCACATGGCAGAACAGGGCGGCCCTATAAAACCGGTCCCGTCCTTCCGCACCGGTCTTCCTGATGTATAATTGACCCGTGTGGCGACCGCTGCCGGTATGTGGCTGCGACCGCGGTCACTCGACCACCATTGTATAAAACTGGAAATACCTTTGTCAAGGCCTTGGTACGAAAATTTGTAATATATTACTGGAGTTTATATGACCTTACGCTATCAAACCGTGCTCAATGCCGAACAATCGCAATGCCTGCTCTGTCCTCGCCAGTGTGTGCTCTCGCGCGGGCAGCGTGGATTTTGCCATGTGCGTCAGAATCAGAACGGCACAATTTGCTCCGCAACTTACGGCTACACAACAGGTTTGGCTGTCGACCCGATTGAAAAGAAACCACTGTATCATTTTCTGCCGGGCAGTCAGGTTCTCTCATTCGGGACGCTCGGCTGTAATATGGGTTGTCAGTTCTGCCAGAACTGGTCCATCTCGAAATCCACAGCCGGAACCGATGTCCTTACACAGATCGCGCCTGACGCCATAGCCCAGGTGGCCGCGCAGTACGGCTGCGCGAGTGTCGCCTTTACCTACAATGAGCCGACCGTCTTCTTTGAATACGCCCTTGATACGGCCAAGGCATGCCATGCGCTGGGCCTTAAGACCGTTGCCGTCTCCGCCGGTTATATCAACCCAGGCCCGCGACGGGAATTTTATCGCCATATGGACGCGGTCAATCTGGATTTGAAAGGATTTAGCGATGCCTTTTATCAGAAATTCTGCCAGGCTCGCCTTGACCACGTTCTCGATACCATAAAGTATGTTGCGCAAGATACTTCCGTCTGGCTTGAATTGACCACTCTGCTCATTGAAGGGGAAAATGATTCCGATGACGAGCTGGCTCGGGAGTGCGACTGGATCGTCGAAAATGCGGGTCCTTACGTTCCGGTCCATTTCAGTGCCTTTCATCCGGCGTGGAAACTTCAAAATCATGCCCGCACGTCGCTGGCTACTCTTCTGCACGCCAGGGATATTGCCATACGGGCAGGACTAAAACATGTCTATGCGGGGAACGTTTCACACATCGCGTCTTCAACGACCTGTTGCGAATCGTGTGGCCAGACGCTTATTGTCCGCAATGGATTCACCGTTAAGCAGAACGAGGCCCCCAACGGCATCTGTCCGCATTGTGGCCAACAGCTGGCCGGTGTCTTTTCCGCCGCGCGATAAGCTTTAAATTTGGTGAACTTTCCCTGACCAACGAGCAGTCCTCTTCTTGTTTTGTTAATATAGCAAATATAGTTAAAATAGCGAATTATAAAATTAAAAAAGTTCAAAATATTTTTCAAAAAAAGAGTAAAAAAGGCGAAAAAAAGCTTGACAAAAAAACCGGGCCATGCTAAGATAAACATGTATCACGCAGCGAGTGGTACATAAGGACATGTTTTTTGTGGTCCGATTTTTGTGCACGCTGTTTCAACCTATTATGGAACATTTATGAACTGTCCCAAACTTACCTTGAACGAACCGCTCCCTTCCTATCGGGCAGACGTTGCCTTGAGAGACGTTTTGATTGACTATATTATTCAGTCAGGACGTTCCGTAGGCGATGAATTCTATTCTGATCGCGAACTGGGAGAAATTGTCGGTAAGAGTCGTGGCGTTGTGCGACGGGCACTCGATGGACTTCAGGAGGAAGGGTGGATCGAGCGACGCGGGGGAATAGGTACGTTCGTCGGACCTCGCGCCGAGCAGCCACGCGGACAAATGAACCGCAAAAGTGCTGATACCGATAAATCGGACGCTCCGTCTGTCATGCGGAAAAAGCTCAATCACTGCCTCGTAGTTAATGCCAAGGCAGACAGCAGCTATTCCTGGGGACTGCGGAGCTGGTGCACGGAAATTATGGACGTCTTTTCCGCGCTGTCGCAAAACAGTTCCGTGATGATCGAATATCTCAATTCGTCTTATGCCGATAATCCGAAACTGTTGAGGCGACTGGAAAGTGCGCCCCCGGATGCCATTTTTTGCATGGGGCCGCCGTTGGACCATCTTAATCTCATGCACTTTGCGCGACAGGCGAATATCCCACTCATTCTTGCGGGGACCCGGGCACCGGAACTGGACGTCTATAACGTCTGTGAAGACAGTGTGACCGCCGGCGAAGAGGCTGTTAAAAAACTTTACGATTTGGGCCATCGCAGAATCGGCTTCGTTCAGTCCTTGAGTTCCATGACCGGCTGGTGGTTCGTTGACCGCTATCAGGGCTATATCAACGGTATGAAAAAATGTGGCCTTTTTGACGAATTTCGCACAGACCTCGTCTGCTGGCAGTTCCAAACGCAAACCTTTACCCCCGCTGAAGAGGGAATACGAGCCGAGTTCCTTGATTATTACGAAGCGAAGAAGCCGACGGCCATTATTCTCGGGTGCAGTTATTTGGCGGCCTGCCTTCGCAATTTGTGTCGGGACGACGGCATTCGCGTACCCGAAGACCTCTCGATTATTGTCTACGACCAGTCGTCAGAAGTGGTCGACTGGTTCGGCGGTCTGAAACCGACGACGATTGTTTTTCCGCTCGAAGATATTGGTAAAACCCTGTTTTCCCACGCGGAAAAAATCATTAACAATATTGAGGTTCCGCGAGAGACTCGTGTCGCTTGTGTCATAGACGACGGCACGACCGTTGCGGAATACAAACACATGTAAAAGGAGAACACAATGAAAAAAATCCTGGAAAGAACGAGATTGTTAAATTACGTGGGTGGGTGGTTTTTTACTGCTCAAAAAAGACTGCGAAATGCGGCCTTCACGTTGGTCGAGCTGCTGGTGGTTATCGCGATTATCGGTATCTTAATCGCGCTGCTCTTGCCCGCTGTACAGGCTGCCCGTGAAGCCGCACGCCGCATGCAGTGCACAAATAATCTCAAACAGATTGGTATCGGTTTGCACAACTATCACGATGTGCACGGTAGTCTTCCTTACGGCTGCCGTAATATTGCTTATTCTTGGGCTGTTGCCATTTGGCCGTTCATTGAACAATCCACTCTCTACAGTGAAGTTGATTGGACACATGGCATAAATCACTCTGCCTCCGGTAACCTGGAATTAACCAGGGCAAAAATACCTACTTATCTTTGTCCTTCTGATATTTGGAACGATGAAGAATGGTCGGGAATTCCACTCAATAAAGCTGGCGAGGGCCTCATGCGGAAATTTAACTACGTCTGCAATGCGGGAAACACAAGTGTAAAGGTAGATAAATCACCTTGGTACGTTGCTAATACAGTCTCATTTATCTCGGGAACCAATACAAAATATGGGGGAGCGCCGTTCTTTGTTCATAGTCCGTCAGATGGTATACCGGCACCAAAGAATTTCTCCGCTATCATTGATGGGTTGAGTAACACCCTCGGAGTTGCGGAGTGTCTTCAGGGGAAACATGCCCCCAGTTTTGTTGGTGAAAGTAATGAAGCTTCTACACTTGACCTTCGCGGCTATCTCTATCACAACGCAGGTTGCTATTTCACGACCTTGTTTACGCCCAATACATCGAGTCCGGACAGTTGTTTTGGTTCGTCAATCTACTGTTTCGCAGAGCCAAAGATTCCGTGTGGACGACAAGGGATTGGGGCCGATCTCCGAGTCTTGAGTTCACGCAGTCGGCATTCCGGGGGTGTCAACGCAGGCTTATTGGATGGTAGCGTACGTTTTATCTCCGACACGATTAAGTGGACTTCCTGGCAAGCCTTGGGCACCGCGCAGGGAAGTGAAACGGAAACGTTGTAAAACGGAGATTAAAATGCAAAATAAACTATGGGCTTTGATCCTGGGTGTGTCCGCTGTTATTGTTGCCGCTGGTTGCTCCAACAATAATCGTGGCGGGCTTTCCGGGGCGGTTACACTTGGAGGGCAGCCTCTGAATAATGCGAGTATTCAATTTGTTTCGGAAAACGGGGTCGGCTCTCCCGGTGGGGCGGCCGTTGTGAACGGGCGATATGAAGTGCCGAATGAGCCAGGTTTGGAAGCTGGAACCTATATCGTTAATATCCACGCTTTCGATGTGCCTGATTACAATGGTAAATCGCTCTTGAGTGCCGATGCGTCATTACCCGAACAAACAAATTCCAAGGATCGTATTCCTGCGTCATGGAATGATGCGAAAAACAGCATTACGATCAAGCCGGGTAAAAACGTCTTCGATTTCGATGTTCCTGCCGAATAAATTCTGATTTATTGTTGGAAGTCGCATCTCTCGTGTGCGGCTTCCATTTCACATTTTATCACAACAAAGGAGATATTATGCGCAAAATTTTTGTTGGTTTATTGTTTCTCACAATGATGCTTGTTCCCATTGCTTCGGGATACAGTATGGATCGGACCCGAACAGAATCGTCACAATTCGCACTTATTGCCGATGGAAAGCCAGCGGTGACTTTTGTTCCCTTGGGTGCCGCGGCCGAATGTGAACTGGTAACTAACGCTTTCGACTGGATCAATCGCTATCTCGAAAATTCACATGTGCCGACGATTGCCACTGGCACTGCGGCTTCCTCCGAAACGGCTCCTGTATTTGCCGCTTATGGCAAACAAGGACGGGATCTGCTCGGTAATAAGCTGAACACTACTGAACTACCATCACAAGGGTTTATTATTCAGCGACTTCCAGACGCTGGTGGACTCGTCGTCTGGTCGCCCTCCGAACTTGGCCTCCGCTATGGACTCATTGAGTTATTGCGATCCCTGCAAACAACAAATAACACAAGCGGTACTGCAATCGAAAAGGTTATCGACTGGCCGGAATTCGACAAGCGAATCTACTACGTGAATTTCGCCTCACATCTGCAAAACGCGTATAACGTTAATGCCGTTTTTAATACGGACCTGTACAAATGGAGCGAGGAACAGTGGTTTGCCCTGGTCGATAATATTTCGTCTCTAAGATACAATTATTTCGAATTCTGGCTCGTGCCGGCTCTCATGTCGCCTGAAGTTTTTAACGGTGGAAAATTGCAGACGGAGTTCGCCGCAACGATGAATAAGGTCATTCGTTACGCAAAATCCCGTGGCGTTACTGTTCATCCTGTGGTCGCTATTAATACTGTAGGAATCGATTGGCATTATCACTGCCCGAACGTCCCGGCCGAAAAAGCTGAACTCCTTGCCATTTGGGAATATTGGATTAAGACCCTTCATGAACTTGAATCATGGCAAATCGGTACCGGCGATCCCGGCGGCTGTACAAAAAATGGTTGCACGAAAAAAACGTATGTTGATCTCGCTCTCGAAGTTGCCCAACTTATAAAAAAGTTGAATCCCAAGGCAACGATTGAGGTAGCGACCTGGGGTGAACCGATGGCGGGTTGGGGTATTCCGCTCTGGAGCACTAATGAGGCTGTTGCCAAAGAAGCCATGGATTATTTCATTTCCAAAATACCGGAATTTCCCAAAGGGACTTTTGTCAATATCAATCGTGGTTTTAGCCCCGATTGCATTCCGAATATACTCGGTCGTGAACAGGCCAACTGTGATGGTCGCGTCTGGGCGAAACAGGCGGCGGAACTCTGCCCTGTACTCACTTGGGATTATTCCGTAACCGAGGGTGAAGAGACGGTCTATCCGCACTGCCGACTGCGACGCCAGCTCGCCGCGCGGCACAGCGAACTGGAAGCCGGTTGTTATTCCGGGGGTATCGCGTACACGATGGCGCCACAACTTCAGTTGTGCAGTCAGTTCTGCGCCGCAGAGAGCTTTTGGAATCCACACCGGACACCGGAAGAAATTCTCGCACTCTTTGGCCGCCTCGCCTTTGGTCCCGCCGGGGAGAAGGCCGGTCTGCTCCTGGAGGAGTTTGAATGTTTGCCCGGCTGGGGCTATGAGCCGGCTCCGTTCCCGTTTACTCCCGAGCGATTGTTCGATGCCATGACGAAACTGCTCGCCGTTCTGCAGCAGGATGACCTCGATAGCGATACGCAAATTCCGTTTGCCGTTTCCGGACAGCAATATAAAGAGACGCTCATCTTCTTCACAACGCTCTTTCGTGACCTGGCCGACCTTTCCATTTCTTTGAATAAATTGACCGCCTTGGCGAAGGAAGCCGGAGGCGTCTTTGCCGACGTGACCGACCAGACGCCGTTCGCCACGCTCGAAAAGAAGATGTCCGAAGCGGGCGAGTTTCCGCAGCGTGAGCAGATGATCGCTCTTATAGAGCACATTAAGGCCTTGGACGCGCCCGGCATGAAAGATAAATATTGGAAAAATGTTTACGGCATTTATGATGTCGTTGACGCACCCATTGACCCACGCAGCTGGGCCGCGACCAATACGCTCATGAATCGATTCAAGGCCAACAGGATCGTTAATCCTGCCGACTCGCCGCGTAGTAGGCTTCAATAGCGTTTTTGGTTTCTTCCGGATAGTCCGTTGCGAAACTGGCACATCCGAGTGACATGAGCCGGGCGTAGCTTGTTGCGTCCGCGCCCGCTTGCCCCCAAATCAAGGTCTGAAACAGAATGTTATGGGCACGCAAGCGGGCACCCGCAGCCCGGAGAAACTCGTCTGAGGGACTCATTTTGCCAGCGGCGTCGAAACTTACATGAATCTGAAGTTGGTCCAGCTTTGCAAAATGTTTTATTTCCAGTTCGTCGAGACGTTTTGACAGCTCGGCTTCAGAACCACCCATCCAGAGTATTGCCTGACCGTCGGGCGCGACGGCCTTCCAGGCCAAAAGCAGATTGTAGTCCGTACTGGCCACAATGAGTCGGGAACGAACCTCGGTCGTCTCGCGTGCCAATTGATTCATGTCGGCATCTTTTATGTCGAGATAAAGTCGATAAGATGGATTTTGCTTGAGTAACTCAACCATTTCCGCCAGCGAAAGTCCATGTTGACCTGCGTATTCCTCGCCGCGAAAAATACCAACATCCAACTCTTTGAACTCACGCAAGGTGAGATCCCGCACGGTCTTTTTCTTCAGCTCCGGTTCGTTCGGCAAAATGCGTTCAAATGTAGCGTCGTGAAAGGAGACGATCTGCCCGTCCTTCGTTGTTCGTAAATCGGCTTCCGGAACAAGTCCGAGGTTCCAGGCACGACGAAAACTGTCGTCTGACCCTTCCGGGCCAAAGTTGCCAAAGCCGCGATGTGCCTGAATCGTGAACTGGTCAAGTGGTATCTGCTCTCGCACGTCCCAATCAGAAGCGCTCGCTACGCGGGGCGACTCCGCAACAGCCTGAAATGGCAACGCGGTAACACAAGCGAGTACAATCAGGAGCAAAATTGCATGTTGGATAGTATTTCGTGATGTTGTGGAGGAAAACGTCATGGTAGAGACCCCTTTCATGTAGCATAGAGAGCGTAGGGAACGGCTGTCGTTTTGCATTCCGGACCCAGTTTATAACGAAAAACATGGAGCGTTACAGAGAACGGGTGACGTCGTTTGCGTCACCCGCCAGAAGGAGCAAGCCCGAGCCGTTAGTCGTGGAGTTCCTTAATGCGAATGTTCTTCACTTCAACTTTCATGGGTGGACCAACATGCAGCTGAATGCCGATGAGTCCTTCTTCCCGGGCAACGTCATCATCTTCGTCGTGAAGGACACTCATAACCTGTCCGTTAATCATGTGAACGAAACAGTTCTCCCGGGCGTAGACTTCGTAGGAATTCCAATCGCCAGTTTTCACGCATGACCGCAGACTCTCCGCCGTGGCAAAGGTGCCAACCGCGACCGGGTTGTGGTCCTCTTCGATCGTGGAAACGGTACCGAGATTGGCCAAAATACCTCGAAGAGCCTCGCCGTAAACGATTCCGGAATAGTTTGCAGCCCCATCGAAGTCCGCCTGATAGCCACCCATCTGATACGGGTTGGCGTCATTCAGATACCAGCCGCGATAATAGAAGCCGGAATTGCCTTTGTCCGAGATCCGAAAATCGAAACGCAGAACGAAATCTTCGAACGGCTTGTTATAGGCCAGCGAGTTGTTGTAGGTTATCTTACGATCGGCATCGTCTGTTTCGCCGACAATAGCACCGTCAACAACGCTCCAGAGTTTTGCGTCGCCATCCCAGCCGGTCAAATCTTTACCATTAAAGAGGGAAACGAACCCCTCTTCCTGAGCCGGGGCCAGTGCGGCTGTTAAAAACGTTACGCAGACAAACAGCAGAGAGAGCGTCATCATCTTTTTCATTGTACATTCTCCTAAAGGTGGGGGATAGTGGGTTATTAATAATGGCCAAAATCAATGGCCGGAACATCCGGGACAGCCCATCGTCGGTGGGAAAAACGGATTATCGACAGAGAACCCCTTCGACGCAGGCGTATCGATAAAATCAATCGCGGCATCGTCAAGAAAGAGGTCGTATTCCTTGCCTGTTACAACCGTAACGCCGTTACATTCGTAATGCGCATCGACCGCCGGGTTGTACTGATTGTCAAAACCGAGCGAATACTGCATGCCGTGGCATCCTCCGCCGGCTATGGCAACCCGCAAAACGGTATCGCTCCCCAGATTTTGAGCGGCGATAATATCTTTGATTTCTTTGGCAGCAACCTCGGTAACGCTAATGGACATGGCTATAAATTCCTCTTGGGTATGGAGTTGTGATTTTTTGTGTGAGCGAGGCGTGACCCGTTCGTCACCCCGAACGCTCCTAATCTATCTCTTATTTTACCACTGGGAGCGTATCATGAAAAGGGGTAGGGCTTTCAAGTTAATATTCATGCCCGATAGTCGAACCAGAGCTGAAGAACGAGTAGAGACCAGAGTCGAGCCGAATGGTCAAATTGCTTCGTTTCGTGTTCGCGTAGGAGCGTTTCTATCGCTTCTGGCTGAAAATATTCCGTCAGTTCACTATTGGCCCGGAGCAAAACATCGTGAATTAATTGATTCAATGACCCGCGAAACCAGTAATCCAGCGGAACGCCAAACCCTGTCTTCGGACGTCTTTCCAGCTCCGGCGGAAGATATTCGCGAAAAACGTCACGCAAAATCTGCTTCCCTTTGTGCCTCGTGAGTTTATACGCAATTGGCATTGTCGACGCCAGATCAACGACCCGGTTATCCAAAAAGGGCGCGCGAACTTCCAGCGAATGACGCATGGATGCCATGTCCACTTTCGTCATTAAATCGCACGGTAAATAGGTACGGAGGTCGGTCATGCTGACAGCGGTTACAAGATCGCGATGTGACCAATTTTTGAATGTGTTTGACAAGAAGTCAAGCGTGTCGTAACCTGTTTCTTCATGGACGTCCGCAAGATACTTCGAAAAATCACCGCGATAGAGGGCATTTTTTCGCTGCCGGTTAAATATGGCGATCCATTGCAAGTAGCGTTCCAGAGGCGAGAAGTCAAGAGCTTCGAGGAAACGCCGCCCACGCCGCAGAATCGAACGCTGCCGCACGGAGTTCGGAATTAACGCCCGCACCGGACCGGCCAGCAGTTGCCGCCCGAACCGTGGAATACGGTCGAGCCAGACACTGTATCGCATAGCCTTATAACGGTCGTAGCCGGCAAAGAGTTCGTCGCCGCCATCGCCGGACAAGGCAACGGTCACTTCACGCCGCGTCATTTCCGACAAGTACCAAGTGGGAATCGCGCTGCTGTCGGCGAACGGTTCGCCATACTGCCGCACTAAATCCGGCATAATGGCTTCTGCGTCCGGCGTTACACGAAATTCGCGATGCAAGGTTCCCAGACGCGCCGCTGTGTTACGTGCCACGTCGGTCTCGTCATATTCCTTGTGGTCAAAACCAATGGAGTAGGTACGAACCGGCTGCTGTGAAAATTTTTGCATAAGTGAGACGATAATCGTCGAGTCGAGTCCACCCGAGAGAAACGCGCCCAGTGGAACATCGCTTCGCAGACGGTCTTTTACCGCGGCCGATACCGTTTCCCGCACCGCGTTTTGCCACTGCTCCGGAGTCCGTTCGGTCGATAGAGACGTCTCCTGTTCCCAATACAAATCGACCTGGAAAGAGCCGTCGGTCTTCCAGACTGCAACTGTCCCGGGCGGAAGTTTGTTTATGCCCTCATAGATCGTGCGCGGGAAAGGAACATATTGATATGTTAAATATTGATCCAGCGCCAGCGGGTCAATCGCACGCGGCATACCCGGCACAACAAAAAGTGAATTCAGTTCACTCGCAAAGAGGAGTCGGTCTTTTTCACAACGATAGAAAAGAGGTTTCTTGCCCATACGGTCCCTGGCAAGAATGAGCTGTTTCTTCCTGTTGTCCCAAATGGCAAAGGCAAACATTCCCGAAAGTCGCTTGACGCAATCCGGTCCTTCCTCTTCGTAGAGATGTACCAGAACCTCCGTGTCCGTTTCCGTACGGAAGATATGTCCCTTACGCAGAAGCTCTTGTCGCAACGCGGGGAAATTATAAATTTCGCCATTAAATGTGACAAAAACAGACCCGTCTTCATTAGCCAGCGGCTGGCGCCCTTTGTCGGTCAGATCAATTATGGAAAGACGACGATGCCCCAAGGCAAGCCCGGACGATAAGCCGCCCACCGTATCAGAAGAAGTCTGCGGCAAAGTAGAAGTGGAACTCGCCGCGTCTGCACCGGGGGCCAGATAAGAATAGGGGCCCGCTGAATAGAGGACCCCACGGTCGTCGGGACCGCGACGCGTCATGGCATCCGTCATGCGGTCAAGAATATCCGCAGATATCCCACACGCCGACTTCGTCCAAACCACGCCGCAAATTCCACACATCTTTATTTAACTCAAATCTGTTCGTAGCCTTCGCGATACTTCGGATGAACGAGTTCGGCAACGCCCGGCGTCTTGAGCTGGTCAAGATTGGTGACCTTCAGATTGACAGCGTCCCATTCGACATTTTCGCCCTGCTTGCCGGCTTCCGGAGCAGCCCAAACAGCGAGATTACCGAGCAGAATCGTTTCGGTCAGCGGACCGGCATGATTCGGGAAGTTCGACCAGCAAAGTTCCGGCTTGTTCTCTTTCATGGCCGTAAACCATTCGAGCTGGTTCCGTGTATCGAAGTTCCCGGACTTATCGTCGGTCGGAGCAGCCCGGAATTCCGTATCCATTTCGGGCAGACGCTCGCCACCTTCCTGGAGCACGAAATAGTTCGCCGCATAATCGTCAGGCGAATAGACAACGCCGCGTTCGCCAACGATGAGAGAACCACTGGAAGTCGAGGGGACATCGCCCTTGCCAATTCCGTACTTGTCAAACAGAGCTGCCGGCGGCTGTACCTTGCTGTCGTACCAAGTGAACGGAATGGCGCTACGCCAATCGTTGGCCGGGAACTGGAACAGAATCTTGCACGAAGCCGGAAGACTGTTGAAGTCGTGCCCGGAACTCTCGGCCACAACGCTCGTCGGATTACGCAAATCGCACGCGGCAAACGGCATATTCGCGGTATGACAGGCCATGTCACCGAGCGAACCGGTTCCGAAATCCCACCAGCCACGCCAAGAGAACGAATGATAAATACCGGGCCAGAATTCACGATACGGGGCCGTACCGAGCCAAAGGTCCCAGTCAAGAGTCTCCAGAGCCTTGGCAATCTGCTGCTTCTTTTCGGCAATCTCGTCTTCGGCAATGTCCGGATCTTCTTCCTGAATCTGCTTGGCAAATTTCTCAATGGTGAGGTCACGATTCGGACCCTGCGGCCAGACCGGGCGGTTCGTCCAGACATGGACTTCCTTAATATCTCCGAGGAGTCCCGCTTTCACTTCCGCGACGATCTTACGCATGGAATCGAAAGAACTGCCCTGGTTACCCATCTGCGTGCAGACACCAGCCTCTTTGGCCAGATTACCCAAATATCGGGCTTCATAAATCGTTCGGGTCAGCGGCTTTTGCGTGTAGCAGTGCTTCTTGGCTTTTATGGCCATGGCCGTAATGACCGTGTGCATGTGGTCCGGAGTACTAATGGTACAGGCATCGAACTTGTCGCTCATTTCAGCAAAAGCATCGCGGAAATCAACGAATTTTTTGGCGTCCGGGAAATTCGCAGCGGCGCCGTCGAGCGTGTTCTTGTCCACATCACACAGAGCAACGATTTTTCCATAAACCGAAGCGTTTCCCAAGTCGCTGGCTCCTTTACCGCCAACGCCAAAGCTCGCAACGGCAATACCTTCAAGAGCCGAAGCTCGCGCTACTTTCGGCGAATTCCCCGCCGCGACCATAAATCCTGCCCCCGCGATTGCGGTTGTCTTCAAAAAACTACGTCTCGTTGTACGTACCATGGGTGACTCCTTCTTTTGTAAGTCAATTATAATATAAACAGTCGTTCAGGGGTCAATAGGGAGTGTTCCCTCTCCGAAAAACAGGTTGCTGACCGCCTTGGGCTTGCCGCTCCTGCCTTTGAAAGTCGACCTTTGCCGTGAACAGGCCTCCGTTTAGAACGATTTGCCCTGAACCCCACTACAAAACGTGGTGACTTCGCGCAAGACATCCGAAATTGCTGAACTCTCAAGAAAGACCGCAACGTTAAGATGTATCGCCAACATTCGACCACTTAACTAGTCATTATAACAGGTCTCCCGCTACATTTCCATAGCTTTTTTACCAATTTTTCACAAATTCTCGTCTTTTTCCTAAAAAACTTACAAGTGAACCAGCTAAAACAGGCTTTATTGGAATAATCGTTAGATTTTACTAAACAGGAATAAGCGTTAGGTCGATAATAACCGTAGAGAACAGGTAGCTTTCTCCCAGCTATCGCGAGTTGGGAGGTTCTAAAAAATTCAAATTTGCCCGATTGACGGCGAAATATGTCTTTT
>JAUNSJ010000014.1 GCA_030539295.1 Planctomycetia bacterium
GAGCTATCCCCGGACTATCCGCCGAGGCTCCTTCATTTGCTACGCGGATAATTTCGGCGAGATCAGGTATTCCATGCATTGGCGTCGTGTTGTCGTTGCACGGCGCGATGGCTGTAATGCCAAAATAAAATGAAAAAATGAATAGCGGGTATAAGCAAAGATTTTTCGTCATGCAACGTATCTTTCTGGCAACGTGGTAATGGGGGTTGTGATAGCAGTAAAGATGAAATACGATACCTGATCATAGACGGGTATCGTATTTCGTGTTACCTATTCCAAAGGCAGATTGAAATCGGCCGATTGGGTTCCTTTTGCAGGAACATCAAATTCTGTTATAATGGCGGCAACACCGCCGGGCAGTATTGACGGAACTTCGTCGCGAATACCGGGTACAGTTTCCTCACCGGGCAGCATACGCAGGGTAACTTTATTTTTGCCGACGACGGCCCCTTTAATATCTTTGTTTGGATGGGCAAGCATGAGTTCGTAATGCCCGTTTTCATCCGTCAGTCCAGAAGCACCGTAGCCCACTGTACCATTTTTCTGTTCGCTTTCGGGTTCAAATTGAACAACAATTTTGGGAGCTGGCTGGCCATTAATGGTAACCGTACCCGAAATACTGGCGGTCGGAAAAGGGTTTCCACAGCCAGTAAGCACCATAATACCTGTGAGGATTACGGTCGTCGATAACATTCCACACTTTGCAATTGTCATATTTTACTCTCTTCTATAATGATTCAGTCTCGGAACCGGTTAGCGAAGTATACGCCTGTAAGATACTCTTTTTTGTTGTCGTTGAAACGGCTCGCACAGCGCCGTCGGCCAAAACAAAATTTATAATTTCGCCATGAAAACTCGCAAGACAATCACATTCGACAGCACCCTTTGACATACATTTAGCCCGATCTGGAACATAGCTCCAGCTGTTACCAGGTATCACGGCCACACACCAACCATACGCGGTATACCCGAACAAGGGCGAACGTACCTTTTGAGTACGACCGGAGTATTCAGAAACAGCAAACGTGTTCGAAAGTCCATCCGTAACGTCAGACATTTTCATCCACAAATAAAAGTATTTTTTTAATGCAGAGCTGTAACCGGAAGACGGAAATAAACCAACGCCCGGATTACTGAACCAGGCGTTATTGGTATACTGAGAAGGATTCTTGTAAGAAGGCCAAGATGATCCGAATGCCTCCCCCCCGTAATTAACGGTACCCGTACCGGCGCCAAGCACTCCGGCTATTGCCTTGTAGGAGATAATTCGCAATTTTGTTGTATTAGCTATCTTAAAATTTCCTGAATCAAAAATTACGGAAGTACCTCCTTCAGTACTATCTTTTAATGTGGTTTTATCAAGTAATTCACCGGCAAAAGGAGCGGAAGGACATTCCAGAGAGGAAATACGTGAAGCAAAAAATTCGTCAGGTGCACTTGTAATCTTGTCTCGCTGGTCATAAAGCGAATATACAGATTGTTGTTCCATGAAAGGTAAAATCGCAATAGCCCAGTTGGTTCCCGGAGTCGCATCCCAAGTCTGTCCAGTCCCCATATAATAGGCGCCTGTCGGAAAGGAATTATTCACATCGTGATAGTTATGCAGCGCGACACCAATTTGTTTAAGGTTGTTTGTACACTGCATGCGTCGGGCGGCTTCACGGGCCGCCTGAACCGCCGGCAAGAGCAAGGCGATTAATATCCCGATAATCGCTATTACGACCAAAAGCTCGACGAGCGTAAAGCCGAGTATCGTTTTACATGTTCCGGGCGATCCCTTTTTCTGTAATTTAATATACAGACTTGTCCACATACTGTTCTTCATGGTTCTTTCCTTTCCCTAAAAATTTTTTGAATCAAACCTCTTTCCCCGATTTTGTACAAGCCTCGCTCTGTAACTTCGCCACGGACCAGGCGGCAGGCGATGTTATTTTCTTCCTGGCTTCCGGCCAGGATTCCATGTCCTGTAAAGTTTCGAACAGGGTTATGCATGCTGTTTCATAATCCACGTGGGCCAGTTCCACGATCAGTCGCGTTGAGCGGTCAATCAGTTTTTTGTTCGAGGCCTCCACGTGTGCCATCCAGTTGCCGCTGAGTCGTCCGATGCGTCCCAGAGCCGCGGTCGAAATTGTATTGAGCACGAGCTTGGCCGCCAGGTGCCCGAACAGGTCGAGTGGCGTTTCCGGCAAGTGAACGCGAATCGACCAGGTACCGGCCTCCGCCGCCATTGCCTTATCGGTTATCCAAAGATTTTTTCTTGATTCGAAGTATTGTGCACTTTTATAAAACGCGTCGGACCAGGAAGAGTTCGCACTCTTGTATTGACCTGGTTCCTGCCCGACCAGAAAGGCGACAGCGGCGTTCGGCGTTCGGGACCAGCGTGTCTCGTCCGGCTCATTACCAATTTCATAGCGATAGAGCGCAGCCCGGTCCAGTCGCGGCGGGTTCACAATCATGGCATCGGGCCCGTTCATGGCTTGATAATCGCTGCTCGTCCAGGTCAAACATCGAGGCTCCTGCGCTAAAAGCTCTTGCCATGCGGCTTGCGTTGTCCGTAGCGGCGTCTTGACAAAGGACCAGGGAAGTGGCGCGTTCCCGTCGTCTGCCGGTCGAAAGGGCGGTGTCTTAAAAGTGGGCGCTCGTTCCGTCGTGTCGGTGAAAATGTCGAGCAAATAGCTGTCCGCAAAATAGGTTATCAGCCCACCGCTGGCATAAATCTCCGACTCGAATTGAACGTAATCAGCCAGTGTCCGCACGTTCTCGTCTGCGCGAAGTTCATTCAAAAGGCGGTCAAAATTTCGGGCCGTCTCATTCGGGCTGCAGGAGTCCAGGTTCAATTTTCTGGTCAAGGCATCGGACCCGATCTCACGCACAACGTTCGTAATCGCCGCTTCCCAGGCCATGCCCGCGACGAGCAGTTCCATCGTCGTTGCCTGCATACGCGTTGACCCGGCTACCGCCATAGGCCCGGTCGAAAGGTCCAGCACATTTACGCGGGAATCTGAAATGACCTTCTCACTTCGCTCAACATGGCGCGAGAGAATGTCCGCCGGATTATTGAATAAAAAACTGACAGCCGCACCGCAATCGAGTGCCGCGTGGATTGTACCAATAACCGACGACGTCTCCCCGCCTTCACTAATGGCCACAACGAGGTCGTCCTTACGGACACCTGCCTCCTGCATCTGCCGCCGTCCGAATTCAAGATAATCCTCAAACGATTCCACCGATCGGATCAAGGCAAAGTCGCCTCCGGTCATAACCGCGTTGGTTTGATCTGCCAGAGACGTGGCCCAGTCCGCAATTTCCGGGTGGACCAACAGCGTCTTACGCCAGTAACGCCGAGCCGCTGCGTCGAGAAGAATGGCAAGCCTGCCGGTCGCTCCGCACCCACTGAAATGAATCCGTCCTCCATGCCGAAGTACTCGCGTCATATCGCTAACCAGCTTCTCAAAAGCCGTCGAACGAATGACCCGGGCAAGAACCGGTGGCAAATCGTCGTCCACCGATTGAATCATGAGTATGGCCGTCGCTGGATCGCTCTGTAGTTTTTGCGACAGGGTGCGTGTCTTCGGGTGTGACTGCTCCGTTGGCAAACAGCCCAAATGGAACTGCGTCTCATGCTGGATGAACTCACGGGCTTTTTCCACGGGCGAACGGCGTATCATATTAGTGTTCCATAATCGATAAACGTATTTATTTTTTAAGTAGTTAACCGAAAAAACATTCCACGGTACTATTTCGCTTCATGAATTTCCATCACTGTGCCTATTCTAAACGTAATTACCAATAGTATCAAGAGGTTATTATGGAAACTTCATAATCGATTTTGTAAACTCCCCCCCTTCGTTGTGATTCGAATTGCGGTAAAATGGAAAACAGAGACGGAAGTAATATGGGACTTTCTGGTCGATAAAAACGGCATCGTCAAAAAAAATGTGAGGAGATAGATTCATGAAAATTACGGTCTTCGTGTCAGCGTTTGTAATGAGTGTTCTGCTTTGCTGTCAGGTTGCGTTTGGACAGGAGCCTGTGCCGGAGAAGTCAACCGGTCAGGAACTTCATGTGCTCGCCATAGGCAACAGTTTTTCCGAAAGTTTGCGTCAATTCCTGGTCCCTGTTACCGAATCGGTTCCCGGCTGCAAGATAGATTTCAAAAATCTTTATATTGGCGGCTGTTCGCTTAAGCTGCATTGGAGCAATATAGAGCGGGAAGCGAAGGAGCCGCAATGGCGTCAGTTTCCCAACGATGGCAGTTACGCGGAGATTCTCGCAAGTAAACCGTGGGACTTCGTCTCCATTCAACAGGCAAGTCATTTCAGCTGGCAATATGGAACCTATTTTCCCTGGTCGAAGAATCTCGTCGACTTTGTTAGAGAGCATGCCAAAAGTGCCGAAGTTGTTATGCAGCAGACGTGGTCTTATCGCAATGACGATGCCCGACTGGCCCAATGGAAACTTGACCCGGAATCCATGTATGAACATCTCAACGAAGCCTATACGAAAGCGGCTGCGGAACTTGGTATTCGTCTGATTCCTACGGGCAACGCGGTTCAAATCGCGCGCCACACCTGCCCAGGCTACAAGCCCATCGCCTACGCGGATCTGGGCTATCCGGACCTGCCTGATGAAAGCTGCTACGTTGTTGGTTCGCTCCAGTGGTCCAACGACAAGACGCATATTCAAGGGGATACATTTCATTTAAACCGGCGGGGGGCCTATCTTCAGGCGTGCGTCTGGTTTGAATTCCTGTTTAAAAGAAGTGCGGAAGAAGTGACTTTTGTCCCCGAGGGCATAACGGCAGAGGACGCGCAATTTCTGCGAAGCGCCGCGCACGCCGCCTTTGCGCCCGCTCCCTGATGCTCTTGCATAAAAAGGTATTGCCGTGTCGCAACGAAGTTCATTACCAAGAGTCCCGCAGGTTTGTATTATTTTGGAATCGTCGCACTGGGCAAGTCGCGCACGATTCCAGGGTATTCTCGATTATTTGCGACTTTATCACACTTGGTGTCTGCATTTCGTTTTAGGGGGTCCGGAAGGACAGCGACTGCCTCAACCTTCCTACTGGCGTGGCGACGGCTTTATCGCACGTGTGCCTGATACCGGTCTGGCTCTGAAGCTGGCCTCGCAAAAGAAGCCGGTTGTCCTGCTCGACCCGGACGCCGAGGTAACCCTCCTGCTGCCCCAATGTTCCCGTGTTTCCCTGGACAACGAGCTTGTCTCGCAGATGGCCGCAGACTACTTTCTCAAAATGGACCATAAGCGATTCGCCTTTGTCGAACCGCTCCTCGCGCGGAACTGGGCAGTGACTCGTCGCAATTCCTTTATGCGAATTTTGCAAAATAAGCATTTTTCCTGCGAAGTCTTTACGCCGAACCGTGCCCGGGCGACGAGCTGGGAAAAAGAGCGGCGTCATCTGTGCGACTGGCTCCTCTCGCTTCCCAAACCGATAGCCATTCTCGCCGCTAGCGACGTTGAAGGCCGCGAAATTATTGACGCCTGTCTCT
This sequence comes from Planctomycetia bacterium, assembly GCA_030539295.1. Lineage (GTDB taxonomy): Bacteria > Planctomycetota > Planctomycetia > Pirellulales > Thermoguttaceae > JAUNBG01. The sequence continues at coordinate 5,508 of JAUNSJ010000014.1, forward strand.
TTTTGCGTATTGGCGTACCCTATGAGGTGGCTGTGCTCGGTATTGGCAACGACGAATTTCTGTGCAACTCCTGCTTTCCCGCTTTGTCCAGTATTGATATCTGCTGGGAAGACGGCGGGTTTTTGGCCGCGTCTCTACTCGATGCCAAGATGAAAAACAGAAAAACTCCTCAATCAATTCTTGCTTACGGGCCGAAAAGAATCGTTGAACGCCGCTCGACCGAACGCGTTCAGTTGACGGATAAATTCGTCGTAAGTGTGCTGGAGATGATACGCGTACGCGATGGCCTTGATATTCACGTCGGAACGCTTGCCCGGCAACTCAACGTTTCCCGACAGTGGCTCCAGAAAAAATTTAAGGAACAGGTAGGACATTCTGTCATTGACGAGATACAATTGCGACGTATGGAAAAGGTCAAATCCCTTGTGGCCGAAAGCGATCGGACCTTTAACGAAATAGCGGCGATGTGCGGCTTCGAGTCGGGGAATCATCTGCGCTTTCTGTTCAAAAAAATGACCGGGCAGACCATGACCGACTTTCGCAACGACTATGTTCGACGCACATTGCCAAACCATTCCAGTTGCATGCGGGGGCAGTAGCGATAGCCGCGCGGACTGCAATAAGCGAGAATCCATTCGGCCTTCTCACGCATCGTTGCCGTATCGGTCGCCATGGGCATGAGCAGCACGCGTTGCGGATTAACGGCATCAAACTGCCGCAAATATTCCTCCACTTCAAGGAGGTCTTCCGGCTCATCCACGACGAACTTCAGTTGATATTCATAGTGCGACAGGAGCCATCGCACCACGTCGGGCCGGAACCGATTCGTCTGATGCAAGCGGAGTAACGGCCCGGGGGCGTCCGTCGGGACCGAGTTCGACAGCTTCGGACTAATCGACATGAGATTGCATTCCACAGGCAGCTCCAAGGTTCCGGCCGTCTCTATAGTAACCGTCAAATTCATTTTCTTGAGCTGACGCGTAAGAGGAATCATTTCCGCATAGAGCATGGGTTCGCCCCCGGTGAGAACCACGTGCCGTTTACCCAGCAGAATAATGCGGCCGAGAACTTCCTCGACCGAAAGTTCTTCCCCTTCTTCATGCTGCCAGGAGGCATACGGCGTGTCGCAGAACGTGCAACGAAGATTGCATCCGCCCACGCGTATGAACGTCGACTCGACGCCTGTCCAGAGACCTTCTCCCTGCTTCGACTGGAATATGTCTACCACTCTCATGGGCTACCTGTCACTTTTCTGCAATTTTCCGCCCTGGTTACTTCTCAGTTCGTTTCCATCCATTCCTGACGTGCCAGGCCCGCCGCTCCTATATAGCCGGCGTCGGAACCCAGTTGCGCGTAGTCAAACCGAATGCGTTCCGCCAGATGCAGAAAGACCCGCTTGCACGATTCTTCCTTAACCCGTTCCAGGAACATGCGGCCAATGGGCGAGGCACTTCCGCCGAACGTCATGGCGCCCCCGAGTAAAATACATGACGGGTCGACCGTGTGCATGAGAGAGACAATGCCATAAGCGAGATAACGGGCCGTTTCTTCAATAATTTTAATTGCCAGGGCGTCCCCTTTTTCCGCCTCTTCGTAGACCATGCGAGGAACCGCGTCCCGCCGTGAGGCACTCCGGACCCGGTCGGCAAGAGAACTTTTTAACTCCGCTTCGATCATTTCCACCGTTCGATTCGCCACGCCGGTCGCGCTGGCATAGGCCTCCAAATGACCACGCTGTCCGCATTTGCACCAGCGGGCATTCTCCGAAATATCGATCAGATTGTGACCGCTTTCGCCGCCGTGCGAGTGCGTTCCGTCCCAGCCGTGCCCGTTCAAAATAATACCGCAGCCGACCCCTGTTCCCAGCGTCAGCAGAATAAGACCCTGCTCCTGCTGACCCGCTCCGATCCAGTATTCCGCAAAGGCCGCCGCCGTCGCGTCGTTCGCAAAGGTCACCGGAAGCTGCGCGTATTCCGCAAGTTTGTCGCGAATCGGAAAGAAATTCCAGCCCGGCAAATTCGACGGACGCACCAGCATACCGCCCGGAATATCCATTGTGCCCGCGGAACAGAGTCCTATCCGCATGACTTTCGACATGGGGATATTGACCTCTTCGAGCGCCTTGTGCACATTTTCCGCCATACGACGCGTTGCGTCTTCCGGTCCCTGCTCAACGAGCGTTGGTGCCGAGACAAAAGAGACCCGCTTCTCGTTCTGGTCCAAAACTCCTATCTTCATATTCGTGCCACCAAGGTCGATTCCGACAATGTAATACTCTTCCGGCAGTTTCATTCTGGCCTTCCTTATCGCTTTCTGGTTCGTTCGTTTCTTTGTTCGGGACGCTCCCCTCGCCAGGAAGGGCTTATTCCGTGTCCCGTTTTCCGGTTGCCGCGGCCCAAAGGTTATATTTTCCCGACCGCGGCAAAATATCCATAAGCGCCATTATAACGTAGGGTGAATTTTCTTGCAACAGGTAGCCCGGAAGGGAAAACTTTTTTTCTTGCTAATTCGGAAAAGAAATTCCACACGCGATGAATTTTGAATACGATTTCATCACAAGAGAAGTAAAAAGCGAGGGGTTGCCCGGCGCGACACGCAGGTCGTGCCGGGCACGTTTTCAGAAATGAAGTCCGGAACGAACCGAAGGCGAGACATCGGTATCCAGCCGGGCAATGAGCTCCTGATCCGTCTTGGACCAGGATTTTGGGAGCTGAACTTCGAATTCAATATACAGATCGCCAGCGGGTCGCGTTACGAGTCCATTTTTCGTCTGTTCCGGGGTACCGCGACCTTTAAGTCGCAGCTTTGTGCCGGAAGTCGTTCCGGGCGGCACGGTTACGGTGACCGTCCCGCTGGGGGTGGGGACGTCGACTTTCCCGCCGAGGGCCGCTTCCTTGAGCGTAATCGGGACGCGAACATAGAGATTATCGCCGCGACGCGTGTAGTAATCATGGGGGAGAACATTCACCTCAAGGAGCAGGTCGCCTGCCGGTCCGCCTGCGGTGCCTGGTCCGCCGAGCCCGCGAAGACGAATCTTCTTACCGCTTTCAATGCCTGCGGGGATGTTCACATCAACCGATTCTATCTTGCCGCCCTTGTCGAGACTTATGGGAACTTTGCCACCGCGAACCGCTGTTTGGAACGGTATGTCGACCGCGACATGATAGTTCTCACCCTTAACCGGGCCTGCCGACGAGGCGCGACGGCGACGCCCACTGCTACTGGCACCAAAAGGAGAGCCTTCGCCAAAGGGATTACCACCCTGACCGCCCCCGGCGCCGAACATACCGAGTATGTCGTCCAGGTTAATGCCGCCCCCGCCGCCTCCGGCGCCGAACGGACTGCCGCCACCAAAGGGATTGCCGCCCTGACCGCCGTTGCTCGACCAGCGAAAGCCGCCCTGTCCGAATGGGTTACCCCCCGCGCCAGGATTCCCCATCTGCTCATAGGCAGGCCCGAACTGATCGTATTGCTTACGCTTCTCCGGGTCTTTCAGGACGTCGAACGCCGACTGGATGGTCTGAAATTTCTTCTTTGCTCCCTCCGGGTCCTCGGGATTCATATCCGGATGATACTTCCTGGCCAGTTTAAGGTACGCCTTTTGTATCTCGTCCGCAGATGCTGTCTTGGAAACGCCCAGTGTCTTGTAATAATCTTCTGCCATGTTTGCTACTCGTTCCGATCTCCATTAACGGCCTTTGTCCTGGTGCCGACGCACCTCTTGCGGAAAGGATAGGCCACACCACAGGGACCGTTCCGCAACTCTTGAGATATTTCCGGGTCCAACTCCGGGTCAGACCCACCTATTGTAAGACGGCCTGTAACTCCATTGGCTGCTTCTGACGGATAATGTTCAGCGTGATCGTTTCGCCCGACGGATGTTCCTCGACTGCCGTGATGAACTCCTCCGCCGTTCGCGTGGGATTGCCATTGACGCCGACAATAAAATCCATGCCTTCCCGGGGCGTGACCGCGTGCACCTGGCGGATACGTGCGCCCCCCTGATTTATGACCCGAACCACGAGCTTGCGCCCACGCAGCCCAGCCTTATCTGCCGCCCCGCCGTCATCAATCATAACCGGTAACAGGCCCCCTTCGGTCTCCGTAACCTGCGCTATACCAATATCGCCGCGTACAACCTTACCGTTCTCCAGGAGTTGCGTCGCTATCCGGTGAATCGTATTGACCGGCACAGCAAAGCCGACACCCGAATTTTCGCCCACCGCCGAGGCAATTGCCGTATTCATACCAATCATGCGTCCGCGACTATCGAGCAGGGGGCCGCCCGAGTTGCCCGGATTGATCGCCGCGTCCATTTGAATGACGCCTTTTATCTGCCGAAATTGCTGCGGGCTTTCGATTGTCCGGTTCAAATTCGCAATAATGCCTTGGGTCATGGTCCGATCGTAGCCAAATGGATTCCCGATCGCGTACACCGTTTGACCCACGAGCAGACGCGAGGAATCGCCAAAGACAATCGGGTGTAACGATTCGGCTGGTGCCTCAATCTGGAGCAGGGCAATATCCGTATTCGGGTCCAGCCCAATCTTCTTTGCCGGATAGGACTGTCCGTCGTAAAGCGTTATGGATACAGAGTCTGCATTTTCTACAACGTGAAAGTTCGTGAGTATTGTCCCCTGTTTGTTCAAAACGATACCACTTCCGCGTCCTTCAGCACTCTCCTGAAACATGAAATTATGGGTGCGGTAAAATACGGTCTCGACGTTGACCACACTCTTGTTACGCTCTTCGTAAATCTTTACCACCGTTTGCTCTTGAGGCGATAATTCGGCGAGTCGGGCCGCGAAATCCGCGTCGGAATTCGGAGTCGCGTCCTGCCCCTGCGGCGACCCCTTTTCCTGATTCGGTAACGTTACCTGCGCATGGGCAGGCCGCACTCCATTATCGTTCGAGAGGAATAAACAGGTTAAAATGGAGGCGGTAAACGCACTAGCCAGGCAAAGAATTGTATTTTTCTTCATCTTTTCCATCCTTGACGGTCTTTTCTCACTTTTGTTTTTCTGAAAATCGGGTAAAATACCCAATCGTCGACAACGTTTCTTTATTATATACCGGTCCACGAAAAAAAAAAGGACCAAGAGGAGATACCAATAAAGAATTGTGACCGTTGTCTTTGATTTTTGCCTTTGTACGGCGAACCTCCGTTTGACTGCGGATTTCTCCGACGGCCTCGTCGCCAGCGCAATTGGAATCCGTGGACGACGGCAAAACGGCCTGCGGGCGACACGCGGAATTATATCGATATTGTTTTATTTATTATAGGAAAGTGCCATGTTTTTATTGCTCGTTGGGGGCGGTATGCTCCTGCTGACAGGAGGAGAAGTTCTCGTTCGCGCAGCAACGCAAATCGCGGCTGTCCTCCGTATTCCGCCGTTAGTCGTTGGCCTGACTCTTGTTGCCGCGTGTACCGGGGCCCCGGAACTGGCCGTTTCTCTTATGGGCTGCCTCAAGTCAGGCGGGTCGCCCGAACTTGCCGTTGGTAACGTCGTTGGCAGTAACATATGCAATATTATGCTCATTCTGGGCGCCGCCGCGCTCGTGCGACCCATGTCCGTATCCTCCAAGCTGATACGTCGCGAGATTCCTCTGATGATCCTCGTCTCCGCACTCCTCTGGACGATCGTTGCCATGACGTTCGTTTCCGGTTCCGAACGTGGCTATTATTTCCCTCGAGCGGCAGGACTCGCTTTTGTCGTGCTCTTTATTCTCTACACAATCTGGGCAATATGGGAGGTCCGTAAAAACGAAAACCGGATCATGGCCGCCGGGCTTCAGGAACGCGCCACTGCCTATCCCCCGAAAAACCGATTTCTCGCTCTCTTTGGCGCTTTGGCCCTGTTTACACTCGGCTTGATTATGCTTCTGGCTGGCTCGAACTGGTTCATTGAAGGTGCCGTCTTATTCGCGCAACGTCTGGGCGTAAGCCAACTTGTGATTGGTCTGACTGTTTTGGCCGTGGGGACTTCCTTACCGGAACTGGTGGTCAGTGTCGTTGCCTCGGCTCGCGGACGAGCGGACGTTGCCATTGGGAACGTCGTTGGCAGTAACATTTTTAATATCTTGATCGTGCTGGGTATTTCCGGGCTGTCGGTGCCAGGCGGAATTGCGGTTTCGGAGCATGCATTCCGGATTGATATTCCCATTATGATTCTCGTTGCCGCTTTTGGCAGTTATTTATGCGTAACAGGGCGGCGTCTTACCCGCACGGAAGGGCTTGCTCTACTGTTGGGCTACGGCTTTTACGTCTGGTTACTCGTAAAAGTCTGAGTCAGGCCTGACCGGCAAGAGAGGTTTCATCCGCGAAAGACGAAGAAAATCGCGCCTACAATACAGAGACTGGCCCAAAGATAATTCCACGACAGTGGCTGTTTCATGTACAAGACGACAAAGGGCACGAAGACGACCAGGGCAATGGCCTCCTGCATAATCTTTAGCTGGGGCAGCGTCAAGGCAGTCGCGCCGATCCGATTGGCCGGGACCTGAAACATGTACTCGAAGAACGCCACACCCCAGCTCACGACGGCCGCAAGGAACCATACCTGATGGCTTAAATTTTTCAGGTGTCCGTACCATGCGTAAGTCATGAAACAGTTCGAGATCACCAGGAGCAGAATGGTTAGTAATACAGCTTTCATGCGTCTGTTTATCGATCCATCCGCTGCCAAAATTCACTTATTTTTTCCAAAAGGCTTAAAAAACAGGCCGTCCAATATTGTGTATCGGACGGCCTGTTGTGTTTTATGGACTTAAAGACAGCGAGACTATAAATCTTCGCGGGTGATTTTACCCACTTCAATTTGGACCGGGGCACCGAGATCAAAAGACTCTTTCGTTCTTTTCTCGACGGTAACCTCAAGGTCCGACGTCTCTTCGGTGTTATATTTCGTATCAAAGACGGAATATAACTTAAAGTGGTCGCGTAACGGCTTTTGACCGGCGCGGATGGCTTCTATGGCCGCCTTGTAGGCGTCCGGGTCGTCGGGGACCGTCTTCTGGAGAACGACAATGTATTCGCCCTTCGGAATCCCTTTATATTTCCCTAAGGAGTACATTTCGGCCGTACCCGACTCGTCGGTGCGGCCGGCCGTAGCCCACCCTTCCTCTTTGTTCTTGTTCTTTAAGTAAACTTCAACGTTTTCCACCGGAGCGCCCGACTGGGTTATTGTCACCTTACAGGGAACAAGATCAGGCAAACCGTCCGGTGTTTTTTGCGCCGAGCACCCTGTTAGTAAAGCTAACAAGGATGCGGCAACGAGTGATACTGTATGCCGCGTTACCATAGGAATGCTCCTTTTCTCTGGAACCGAAAGTTACATACTTGCTGTTTCGCCACCTGCCATGGAACCTAAAGCTCCCCAAACTCCAAACGGACTGACCGTGTAGAGATATTCCGCCGGTTTGTACGGCGACGCGCTCATACTGCCCACGTCGATCGTGTCGGAGATGAAGCGGCAGGAACCATCAAGCAGCAAGCCATTGCAGCCTCCACTGTGGAAACTGCTCGCCGAATAGATCCCGGGATGCTTCGTCGTGTTGGCGGATTTCCAACGACATGAAGGTGAGTTGGGCGGCAGAATCGTATTGAAACCCGTATTGTAGCCTTGCCCCGCTGCCCAACGACGGCAACGAACCGACCTCTGCGCATAAGCGAGATCCAATAAATTCGGCGAACTCAAGTCTCGCGTATTCAGGCACTTTTCCGGATACAGATTTCCACTGTCCATCCAACTGCTGGGGACCGCAGTTCCGCCCCGTACTCGCAATTCGTTCTGGCCATTGTTCGGATTACTCGACGCGGCAGCTTCCGAAGCGGCAAGCGTATTCGATGTCCCGTCCAAAACTTCACTGAACGAATGCCAAGTGTCATATATGAACGGCGAACGATTTCTCTTCCCCGCGGCCGTTCCCCACTTGCTGTCGTTCTTGATATCCGAGGACTTGTTGTACGAATAAAACATGTCCGCGTAACTCCACACAATGTTCGTCCCAGCTGAAGTCCATTCGGTAAACGCCAGGATATCCTTCGAACCAGCGTCGGAAGGACAGCACAAATTCGACATAACAACTTCGGCAAAGCCACTGTAGGAACGTGTGTCCGGTTTCAGGGCTCGGTCTTCCGCCGTGGCGCCTCCCGGCGTCCAAGTCGCTACGACTGCATCATAAAATGAAGACTGTTCCATAAAGGGGCATAGCGTAAATCCGGGGCCCATTTCGCCTTCGGTACTATCGCTTCCCCAACTGGCGGCACCGGCCGGCAGCGTGCCGTGCGCGTCATGATAATTGTGCAGAGCAACACCAACCTGCTTCAGGTTATTCGAGCATTGCATTCTGCGGGCCGCTTCTCGTGCTGCTTGGACGGCCGGTAAAAGAAGAGCGATTAATATCCCGATAATCGCTATCACGACCAGTAATTCGACCAAAGTAAAAGCCTTCGACGAAGACTTTCGCGAATTATCTGCCCCCCCCCAGCTTACTCAATTCAACCAGAAAAACAAATTGTCTCATCGTCCTTCTCCTCTTGAAAATGGTTTAGGGTCTTGTTCGGAAGAAACGGCCGCTTTTACTTGTTAGATGCGGACCTATAATTTCCCCGGCAACGTTATTATTATAATCAAAGTTTCAATGCGTGCAAGCGGGATTTAAGCTTTTTTGATAATTATTTATCAAATTTTGCTTTTTATTAACTATTTACAGGTATGCAAGGTACTTTGGGTAAGATTAGAAGTCGGCAACGATCCCGAGGCGGGCCAGTTTGTCAAAGCATTCGTCACGCTCGCGGCAACGGTCCAAGTCCTGCCAGCTTTCGTCACAGGCAGCCATGAAATCACTGCGAGACGCGGGAATTTTTCCCACCGCGGTCAGTCGCGTTATGACTTCCTGGTCCAATCGGGTCAGACGCAGGGCCTTGTGCCGGTAGTCGAGAAAGGCTTCGTACGAGATGGGAAAGAGCGGGCGAACAATCTGCTCCGCCAGGGTCGTCGCGTACTGAACAATCTCCCACTGCGCACTCGGATCCATACGCAAGGCAAGAAAATGAAACAGGTTGTGGAGGTCGATTTTCCAGTAGGCCTCGGTGTACGTGGACAGCGGCAGGTCTTTGCGTGCCTGTTCCCGGGCAATTCCCCGGGCAACGCGAGCTTCGTATAACCGTCGCGCGGCGCGATGAAAATCTTGCTCTTCCCGTGTCAGCTCATAGCCGACATCCGGCGTGGCCGTTCCCTCACTCCCTTGACGATTGCTGGTCGCCTGAAGACGCCAGGCATCGGGCGTCGTTTCGCACGCCGAGTCTATCGCAATGGAATAGCGGGTACTGTATTCGTTGACCGACGCCGTTCGATGACGAATCCACTGCCGCCAAGTGTCCATCGGGACGCGAACCAGAAATTTCAATTCCGCCATTTCGAAGGGGGTCGTGTGGCTGTGACGCATAAGGTAGCGAAGCAGTGTTCGGTCATCTGATACTTTTTTTGTGCCATCACCGTAGCTGACCCGCGCCGCCTGAACCACGGCCGCGTCACTACCCATGACATCAACCAGGCAGACGAACCCGTCGTTCAGCAGAGGGAATCTCTTCCAGCGAAGTTTTTCAATTAGTTCCTCTCGCGCGTCTTCCCCGGCCACGGCTTAGCTCCTGTTTCTACTTGATTTTATACGTGCCATTAGTATATAACAATTCGAATATATAATGGATGCGTCTGATCTGCGGGGATTTCGCGTCCCCTCGGTTTCACCATAAAAATTCAACGTGTCCGCTGTCCGACAGGGACACCCATGAAGCTACGGTGTCTGTAAATCTAATGTATCTTTTCCAACTCTTCTACCAGTCTGGACTTGCTAAAAACGCCCCGAAGCACAACCGGGGAGTCCGGAGCCGACGGCTGAAAGATCATAACGACCGGGACCTGACGACCGCCGTAGCGGTCCAACAGGTTATTAATCGCCTGTATCTGCTCCGAATCACCATTTTGATTCGTCCAGTCTGCTGTCATTGTAACAATTCCACGCTGTTTGACAAGTGCCAGGATCTCGCTTGATTTCAGAACAGTGGCTTCGAGTACCTTACAATTCATGCACCAGTCGGCGGTAAAATCAATCATAACGGTTTTGCCGGCACGCAAGTCCTTTTCAAACTGATCCTGACTGAAGAGGACCCACCCGTCTTGCGCGAGTTTCCCTTCCTGCTCCGCTCGAATCGCCCAGCGGGTCAGCTTGCCCCGGAACGCGTTCTCCAAGGTCCACTTATTATCCAGGCCCGGGATATTAAAGGAGAAATAAAGCGTAATTAAAACGACAGCCAGACCTATAATCTTAGCCCGACGCCGCTCGCCGGATTCCGCCGCCAGGCCAACATACCCCAACAACCAGCAGGCAAACCAGAGTGCAAATAAAAACGTCACCATCGGCAAAACAAGTTCGATCGGCATGGAATAAAGAATCCAAACGACAGCCAGCAGGAGCACAAAGCCCATGACCGACCGGAATGTCTCCATCCATTTGCCAGGCTTCGGCAGGAAACGCAACAGTTCGGGAAATGCGCCTAAAATAAGGTAGGGTAAGGCCATACCGAAACCAATTACCAGATAAACCAGCACGACCAGTGGTGTTCGTCCCTGTTGGATCATGCTGTCAGACCAGACCAGAGCCGGACTCAAAAGCGGGGCACCACACGGTATGGCCAGAAGCGTCGTTATCACTCCTTTAAAGACCGCGGCGACCGGACCTTCACGCTCCGTCAGTTCACTGGAGCGGCGCCCGCCCAGAAAAGCCGGTAACGTGATTTCCCACAGTCCCATAAGATTTAACGCCATCGTAAAGACAATTGCGCCCATAATAATCTGGAACAGGCCATAAGTAAACAGGTAACTCAAGCCGACACTCATTAAGGCCAGCGTAAGAAAGACCAGTAAAATGCCGACTGTGTACCAGACGTTCAGGGTAAACGCCTTGGCCCGCGACTGCCCCGCCTGTTGAAAGAACGAGATAATCTTCAGCCCGATCACCGGAAGCACGCACGGCATAACGTTTAAGATAAGACCGCCTAAAAGAGCGTACAGCAAGATGATGGGGGAGAATGGGACCATTGCCTTACGTGGGTCCGACCCGGGTGTCGTCAGGGAGCCAGAGCCGTCACCCGACACACCGGGGGCCCTCATTTGCGATTGTTCATTGATGTCACGAGCCTGAATGAGCGCGGATAAATCCTCCTCCCGCCCGGCGACGGCGGACCAGGAATCCTGGTACGGAAAGCAGATTCCGCCTCCGCCTTCAGAACAGAGAAGAGCCTCGATTGTCCCGCGGAGTTCCGTTTCCGGCGGAAGTTGCGTTGCGCTCTCGTCAGCAGAAATCGGCGCGAGCCAGAGCACATCGCCCCGCAAAACGATTAGCGACGCGCCAGGCAACTCCTCTTGTGACTGCGGACTGGCGGGCAGAAACGCTCCGACCCGAAAGCCGGGCGGTACAGAATCCGCCTGTGCGTCGAGGAACGTTGGGGCCGCGCCTGTCTGGGCGAAGCCGGGATAGGTGTGCCAGTCATCGGCCAGACGCATGCGGACAATGAGCCAGGCTACAGGTCTGTCTGGTTGCGCAACGCCTGTGTCGGACTTGACTTCTGATTCCGGGACCCAGACGGCAGTCAGGTCCAAAAGCCCCTCAGGACGGCCCGGCTTAACCGCCACGGGCGCCGGCAGGTCATTTGCGTACAGCTCGGCCAGACGCTGTGAGATCGGACTTGCGACGTCAGCCCCGTCCTGACCGCGGACCGGAGCCGCCGGCCAAAGTGCGACTAGTAATATAAAAAGGAGACAGGTAATCGGTATCAAACGAGACAGGGTAGCGTCAGGGCGGCTTCTCATATCGGACTCCAAGGGCAGGTGGGTTATCGGTTACGCCCGAATGCGACCAGACATTGGTCGTCGGACTGCTGAACGCCCCCGATGAAGTTGCGAACGGAACCAATCACCTTATTGCTCAATTCTTCCGCGTCCAACTTTTGCGGGTTGTTCAGAATCTGATAGATTCGGGACAGTTCAAAGTATTCCCCCTTGGCGTTCATGGCGTCGGACAAGCCGTCGGACATCATGGTGAGGATATCGCCGGGCAGGAACTCGCATACCTCTTCGCAGTAGGTGGCCTCGGGAATAATGCCGATGGGGAATCCACCCTTTTCGACACACAACTCACGGCAGACTCCGAACGCCGGCGAGAGGACCGGGCGAACGTGCCCCGCGTTGACCAGGCGCACTTCGTGAGTCGCCGGATTGAGAACGGCTATCTGGAAGGTAATGAAACGATTTTCCCAGCGATTGTCGGAAAAAACATGGTTCAGTCGCTCGACCGCCTTGGCCAGATTCTCCTCCAGGAGCAGACTGTATCGCACTTCCGAAGAGAGTTTTGCCATGAGCAGAGCGGCGGAAATCCCCTTACCAGCCACGTCGCCAATGGCGACGGCCATGCGTCCGCCGGGCAGGGGAATATAGTCGAAATAGTCGCCTCCGAGATATCGGGCAGGGCGATAATAATCGAAGAAGGTATAGTTTTCCATCTTCGGCGGCTCTTGCGGCAGGAAGCCCTTCTGCACCTGAAACGCGACGGACATTTCCTGTGTGACCATGGTCTCCTTGAGCCGCGCGTTCTGATGGCACATGTTTTCATAGTGCAACGACAACTGACGCGCCGTTGAAACGAGCAGGTCCAAATCGGAATGGATGAACGGTTTGCTCCGAAGGGAATCCACCTGAAGGACGCCCAGAAGATCGCCCCCCATCTGGTCAAAGATGGGAACCGCCATAATGGAACTTACCTGATAATGCATGAGCGTGTTCGAGGCCGAAAATCGCGTATCGTTGCCAACGTCGTCGGACAGAATGCCTACTTTCGACTGGATAACGGTGTGCAGAACGGAGCGGCTGACCCGGAACGGCTCGTTATTGTTCTCGTTGCGACGGACGCTTGCGGCCAGATCGAACCCGCGGTCGTCTTCCGTGGGGACGACGAAACAGGCAGATTCCGCGTTGGGGAATAAAAAGAGCAGTTTATTAAGGAACTGGGGCAGAAGCTCGTTGAAGTCGGAAAGCCGGCCGAGACTTCGGGTTAAATCAATAACCGTTTGCAGTCGGGCCTTGAGCTTGTTATAGGCGGCACGTATGTCTTCCCGCTCGCCACTTTCCTCACTTTGCTGGTCGGTCGAGGCCACTTTTATGCGGGATGTTATATTAAGTCCTTCGCTGCTGCCCGATTCGTTAAGGACGAAACTGTGCTCCTTGGTGCCCGTATTAAAATGGAGCGTCTCCCGGGGCGCCGGGGACTCGGTGTGAAAAATAAATTCATATTCGCCTATATTGAGATGGTCACCGTCCCGGAGGAGAACACGCTGCTTGATCATCTTGCCATTGAGAAAGGTTCCGTTCCGACTCTGCAGGTCTTCGACAAAACAGGAATTGCCTTCCCGAATAACCCGCGAATGCTCCCGACTGACCAGCGCATTATTAAGCGTAACTTCGCAGTACGGATGACGCCCGAGAACCGTCGCATCCTGCGTAAGTGGAATACGTGTCATTTGCGAATCTTCTGCATTTCGAAAAATGAGATAAGCCATAGTGCGAGGAACCCAAACCAAGGACAAACAGTGAATGAAAGAAAAATGCAATCGCCCCGAATACGGACAATCGGGGCAAGTACAACCAACAAGCCGAGCCTTCTTCGGAGCACTCAACACCAGGAACTCCCGAAGAACGGACCAGCGGCAACGTGCAAGACAGGTTCTCTTGCACAGGATTCACTCCAGAATCGAAGTCATGTCCGGAACCCAATTATACTACCGACATTTTCATTTTCCCGAATCGCCCGGCGCCCGACTGGTGTATAACCAGGCTAAGCGGAAGCGGGATAACAGGAAAACCAGGTGAAACTGATATAACGTAAAATTTCGTATGGTAAGTATTCCGGACACTTTCATTCCGCAAGCGATTAGTAACGGCGCGGACCGCGATCGCCACCGCGATCACCACCACCATAGCGCCGATTGCCACCGCCGCCTCCCTGCTGCGGCTGACGGGCACGTGCCTCGTTAACACGGATCGTGCGTTCGCACAGTTCCGTATTGTCCAAACTCTCAATCGCTTTCTTGGCCTCTTCCGCTTGCGGCATCTCCACAAAGCCAAAGCCCTTCGAGCGGCCGGTAGCCCGATCGGAAATCACGTCTGCGGACGCAACCGTTCCAAAAGGTTCAAATGCTCCGCGAAGGTCATCCTCCGTTGTCCGATAGGCAAGGTTGCCGACATAAATCTTCATCGTATCACAATTCTTTCTTCGCCCCTATAACAAAAAACATCAAAAGACACTCAGGGCGACGAGCCTGTCTTCTGAAGGGCGCTGTCATTACAGCATACCCAAAGTCCAGTGGAGGTGGCGGGAATTGAACCCGCGTCCCGCGACGGTTCCATGGAAGCGTCTACGTGTGTATCCGGTTTTTTCTTTTTTAACTCCGCCGACCCCTTTCCGGATTCGGTTTCTTTGGAGCGATTCGAAGACTTAATTTAATCAGCCGCGTTTTCGACGTGACGGCTAACGATCCGAAATTGGCGTCCGAATTCTTCCTCTCTTCGGCGAAGAGTCAAATCCGGGGTCACCTGTTCTTAGGCGGCCATTGCGAACTTAGGTTCGGCAATTGAATTTATAGTCGGCTTTTTACGTGGCCTGCTGACCAACCACGACACGCAACTCTCACTTCTCCTGCCCGGTCGAGTCCTGTTCACCCCCCAAGCTGTTCTCTATATCATATCGTATCTTTTCGGAAAATACCAGCCGTCCGAACGACAATTTGTAAAAAATTCCCCCTTTTTTCAAAAAAAGACCGAATTTTTCCTCCCTTACGTCGCTTGTGGCCACTTTTCCTGCCCTTTTCCCGCCGACCGACTTAGGCTAACGCCGCACGACGGCCCGCGGCTGGTATGGGCTTAACTCTCAAAGTCAAAGACTCTTATTCCGGCCCAATTCCCTTCGTGCCGTGCACAGTAGGCAAGGTGGTCCGGGTGCACAAGATAGGTTTGCAACGCCTCTTGCGACGGAAAGGCGGAAACAAGGGCAATGTCAAATTCCTTGTCGTGAATGGGACGCGTGGCCGGCAATGCCGCACCTGCTTGCAGGTAAAGAATGTTCGGAATATTCGCGCCGAAGGTCTTTGTATCTTCCAGAAACGCGGCAACGACGGATGGATTCTTGTCCTTTAAGGTAAAGTATACAGAATGAATAACCATAACAGCCTCCTTTTTTGTCTTGTACGATCAAACAAACATGGTTTTGTGTAACGGGTCACGACTCCTCAATAAAGGAGCCCAGTTTGCGAAAACGCTGATACCGATCCTGGACCAGTGAGTCGACGGAGCATTTTTTTAACTCGCGTAAACTGGCCCGGAAATATTGCTTAAGTCGAGCGGCCATAAGGTGATGGTCGCTGTGAGCCCCGCCGGGCGGCTCCGGAATGATGTCGTCAATGATGCCGAACTGGAGCAAATCTTTCGCGGTAAACTTCAAGGCGGCGGCCGCCTTGTCCTTAAACTCGCCACTCTTCCAGAGTATTCCGGCACATCCTTCCGGACTTATGACGCTGTAATAGGCGTGCTCCAGCATGGCAACCCGGTCGCCAACGCAAATTCCAATGGCGCCACCACTTCCGCCTTCTCCTATAATAACGCAGACGACCGGCGTCCGCAAAAGGGACATCTCATACATGGACTCGGCAATCACCTGGGAAATACCGCGCTCCTCCGACTCCACGCCCGGATATGCGCCTGGCGTGTCCACAAAACAGAGGACCGGCAAGCCAAACTTCGCGGCCAGTTTCATCTTCGCCGTCGCCTTGCGATACCCCTCCGGAAGTGCACAGCCGAAGTTACATGCCTGTCGCTCCTTGACGTTGCGGCCCTTCTGGTGGCCCACGACCATGACGCGGAATTCGTCCAGCTTTGCCCAGCCGGTACGAATCGCCTGGTCGTCGCCGTAAAACTTGTCGCCATGCAATTCCACGAACTCGTCAAATATCATATTGATATAGTCCACCGTTTGCGGACGCTCCGGATGCCGCGAGACTTCCACCGTTTCCCACGGCGTTAAATTCGCGTAGATCTTCTTACGTAAATCCGCCAGACCAAGGCGCAAACGCTGAATTTCTTCCCGGACGGCCGGGGAACTGTTCTGTTTTTTGAGATACTCCAGACGCGATTCCAATTCGTGAATCGGACGCTCAAAGGAGAGTCGCTCAAGAGTTGACGATGACATAATTTATATTTCTTTCCGGCATCTGATTCCTTAACACAGTTTGTAGGAACTCGACCTTGCGAGCCAACGACCCCATTTTACAGGATTGTCTAAAAAAATCAAGCGGAAAAACGGCCTTCTGCCCAACAATGTATCAAAACTATTTTGTATTTTTGAGCTTTATATTCTAGTTCAGTAACGAAATTTACCCCGCTTTGTGATTGGGGCGGCTGTCCGAATCTTTTTTGGGACCCCGGTAAGAAAATCGTTTTTTTCCCAAAAAAAACTTCGACACGGGTTGATTTCTCGTTTTTTTTTGCGATAATGACTGTCAGTTGTCGTGATATGCGTTTGATGTTGCGGCGGACCACCTACCCTGTATGTCGAATAAACACTCTCACTTCCGAAGAGAAGTCGAAAGCCGTAACAACGGCGGAAGTCCAGACGACTTTATTCGTTTTTTCAGAACCCTGCGTTCTATCGAATCGAAAGGAACCTTTATGCGAAATAGAGTTATGCTCCTGTTGAACTTCTTGATTTTTCTGAGTCTTGCGGCGGGGCCTGTCCGCGCCGAAGTGACCATGCAAACGAAAAACTGGGGCGAAGGCGACCCCGCCGTTTCGGCTGTGACGAACGACCTGGCCGCCGCGTCTGTGCTGAATCTGCTGTGCAATGCGGAGCTTAAAGTGGAGCAAGATGTTGCGCCGGGTGCCAAGTGGAATTTGTGCGACCAAAGTGCCGGCGTCTATGGGGGTGACGGACGTGTTGCTCTCTGGGGTACGCCGTCCCGACTGGTCTACTATCTTGGACGTCCGTGGCCGATTTCCGCCGTTTGCGCCTTTGCGGCCAATATAGATTCCCGGGCGAATCTCGACTTCGAGGTCCGCTTTGCCAACAACGCGGAGAAGCCTGGCGAAATGCCCGCATTTCCCGAAGTGGCTAATCTGACCACAGGCGATACCATTGTTGGCGCCGATAAGGGCGTTTTTTCCGTCTCTTTTGAGAACGCGGACAAGTCGCCCATCGCCACGGCCGACTGGGTGGAGTTCCGGTTCTGGCGGACCTATCCGTCGAAGGCAGGCGACCCGGGTAAAGGGAATACAGCGGCGACCGGCTGGTGCTCCCTGGTTGAGCTACAGGTTCTGGTTGACCCGAACAACGACAATGCGTTTCCGGACGAGCAGTCGCGACAAGCCTGGCTCGCCGGTATCCGTCAAAATCGGCTCCAGGGTATGTTGCAGGGGCTGGACAGCGATTTGGAAATTGCGATTAAACGTCGGGAATCGCTGAAACTTGCCATTGAGGATATGCATGAAAAATATCCTGATGAGCTGGAAGATAATGACTGGCTTGCCCGATGGAAAGATTTGGACAGCCGGCTTACTGCCGCGTTCGCCCCTTCTTTGACCGACTCCAATATAGATGACGTTTTGGCATTGGTTAAGGAATACGATGCGTTTCGGCGGGAAGTCCTCTTGGCCAATCCCGTGCTGGACTTCGATAAAGTCCTCATTCGCAAGACGCAAAACGACGCCCTTATGCCGAACTGGATTTCCAACGTCTCCCGCGGTAAAGGGGAATACAACGACTCGCTCGTGACCCTCGATATTCACGATCCGGACGCCCCGCTGACGGAAGTTGCCCGGGGCAACAAGAAATCTTTCATTGGCGATATTGCGCTACACTGGGATGCCGACCGCTGTTTGGTAACCTCGCTGTCCGACAAGAACACCTGGCAGGTCTTCGAATGCAATTTGAACGACGGCTCTCTGCGACAGGTCACTCCGGAAATGGGCGATGATGTTAATAATGCCGAAGGCTGTTACGTGCCCGACGGGTCGACGATTTTTATTTCCTCCGCGTCAATGATGGGCGTGCCTTGTATTGCCGGGACCGACGTTGTTGGTAACGTCTATCGTCTGGAGCCGGACGGTCAAACGGTGCGTCAATTAACGTTTGAGCAGGACCAGGACTGGTGCCCCGTACTACTGGAAAATGGCCGTATTCTCTATCTCCGCTGGGAATATATCGATATATCCCACTACTTTACGCGAATTCTCATGACCATGAATCCGGACGGAACGAATCAGGTGGAGCATTACGGAAGTGGCTCCTTCTGGCCGAACAGTATGTTCTATGCGAAGCCGATTCCGGGTCAGTCGTCGCGGTTTGTGACGATTGTCTCGGGGCATCATGGGATCGCCCGCAGTGGAGAAATGGTGGTCTTTGACCCGTCGAAAGGACGTCAGGAGGACCAAGGGGTCGTCCAGCGCATTATGGATCGTGGCAAGAAGGTTGAGCCGATTATTGCCGACCAGCTCGTGGCCGAGTCGTGGCCGCAGTTCCTCTTTCCTGCTCCTTTGTCCGATGACTATTTCCTGGCCACGGCCAAGATTCGTCCGTCCGACTCCTGGGATGTCTACCTGGTCGATACGTTCGATAATATCCTGCGTCTTAAAAAGGAGCCAGGTTTTGCCCTGTTGGAAGCGACGCCTCTTATTGAACGGGACGAGCCGCGCATCATACCCGACCGAACGGTGCCCGGCGAGAAAGAGGCCAGTTACTTTATTACGAATGTGAATTTTGGCCAAGGCCTGCCTGGCGTGCCGGCCGGTACGGTCAAGAAACTTCGTCTGTACGCGTTGAGCTACGGCTATCGTGGCACTGGGGGTCACGATGTCTTCGGTATGGAAAGCTGTTGGGACGCGCGACGTATTCTCGGCGAAGTGCCGGTCTTTGACGATGGCAGTGCGACGTTCAAGATACCGGCCAATACGCCAGTTGTGGTTCAGCCGCTGGACGAAACGGGGTCTGCCATGCAGCTCATGCGTTCGTGGTTTGTCGGTATGCCGGGCGAAACCGGTTCCTGTATTGGCTGTCACGAGACGCAAAATTCTGTCTCTCCGGTCCACGTAACCGAGGCACAAAAGACGCAGCCGATGGCTATTGAAGAGTTTTACGGGCCTGAACGTCCGTTCGCTTTTGAAACGGAAGTCCAGCCGGTCCTCGATAAATTCTGCGTGGGCTGTCACAACGGTGAGAAGCCGGAACGCCCCAATTTCGCGGATAATTCGGAAGGTCCGCGCCGCTTCTCCAAGTCATATCACGCTTTACATCCGTACGTGCGCCGACCCGGTCCGGAAAGCGAAGTTCACGTACTCAAGCCGATGGAATATCATTCCTCGACGTCCGAACTGATAAAAATGCTGCGAAAAGGGCATCATAACGTTCAGCTCGACCAGGAAGCGTGGCAGAAACTCATCTGCTGGATCGACTTGAACGTCCCCTATTTCGGGACTTGGATTGAGTTGAGTCATCGTCTGCCGGAAGCGACCCCGTGGGGAATGCTTTCCGTTGAGCAGACCGATGCGGTCGCCAATCGACATGTGGAGCTTAAGAAGCTATACGCCAATAACGACCTGAACTTTGAAAGTGGCGTCTCGACCGGGTCACCGCGACCGGAGTTCATTCCGCCTGAGGAGAAACCGGATCCGGACCTCACATCCCCGAATCCGAACTGGGGCTTCGACGCCGAAAAGGCCAAGAGTATGACTTCCGAACTGCTGCAGGTTCCGGTTGCCGCTGGTCTGACGATTCAGCTTGCCCATATTCCGGCGGGTTCCTTTGTTATGGGTGACGACTGCGGGTTCGCCGACGAAGCGCCGCGGGCCGAGGTCACGATCGAGAAACCCTTCTGGATTATGACGACTGAAGTGACCAATGCCCTGTTCCATGCCTACGACGCGGAGCACGACAGCCGATATATTGACCAGTGGAATAAAGACCACACCACGCCCGGCTATCCCGCCAATTTGCCTAATATGCCGGTCATTCGCATTAGCTGGCAAGAGGCGATGAACTTCTGCAAGTGGCTGAGCGAAAAGACCGGTCGCACCTTCCGTCTCCCCACAGAAGCGGAATGGGAATGGGCCGCGCGGGCCGGAAGTGCCAAGCCGATGTGGTTCGGTGACCTGGATGCCAATTTCGGACCCTTCGAGAACCTCGCCGATGAATCGGTCCACAAGTTCGTTGTCGCCGGTATCAATCCGCAGCCGGTGGATCATCAGGACTGGGAAGCCTTTATTCCGCACGCCGCAGGCGTCGACGATGGACACATGATGGTTTGCGATGTCGCACAATATCAGGCGAATCCGTGGGGCCTGTACGATATGCTTGGTAACGTTGCCGAATGGACGCTTTCGGACTACGCCCCGCTTCCCTATAAGGGAGACGACGGACGCAATGCAGGTAATCTGGACGCGAAAAAGGTCGCTAAAGGCGGCTCTTGGCGTGATCGTCCGAAATGGGGACGTGCCGGTGTTCGCGGTGAATACGAATCGTGGCAGAAAGTCTTTAACGTCGGCTTTCGTGTCGTTTGCGAGGAGTAAGTTTGAACGCAATGGCAGTGGCGAGGAGCGGGTCGGTCGCGACGCAGGATTGACCTCTCCCCTGTCATTACTCTTGTCCGAATTTTATCAGAAAGGATTTTTTTGTGACTGCTGCTTTACTTGACGGTAAGAGTCTGGCCGAAGAATTACGCGCGGAGATGGCGACTGATGTGGCTCGTTTTATTGAGTCGACGGGCATAACCCCGGCCCTGGCTGTTGTTCTCGTTGGCGATAATCCGGCTAGTGCGGTCTACGTTCGCAATAAGGAACAGGCATGTCAGAAAGCGGGTATAAAGAGTCTCATGTTCCGCCTGCCCGTCGAAACGCCAACGGAAGAACTGCTCACGCTTATCGAGCGTCTTAATAACGACACGACGGTCCACGGTATTCTCGTTCAACTTCCGCTCCCAAAAGGAATCGACGAACAAAAGATACTCGACGCCATCGACCCGCGAAAAGATGTCGACGCATTTCATCCGGAAAACGTTGGTCTCCTTTCGCAAGGTCGGCCGCGTTTTCTTCCCTGTACGCCCTATGGAATTATTCGGCTCATGGAGCGTCATCAGATTGAGACCTCTGGCAAGCATGTCGTCGTTCTCGGCCGAAGCGATATTGTCGGAAAGCCGATGGGTCTTATGCTCCTGCAGAAAGGGCAGGGGGGAGACGCTACGGTCACGATCTGCCATTCGCGTACGAAGGACCTCCCGAGTATAACGCGTCAGGCCGACATACTCATCGTAGCAATAGGCCGTGCCCAGTTCGTTACAGCCGATATGGTTAAGCCGGGCGCCGTGGTAATTGATGTTGGTATGAATCGCATTGAGAACGAGAGCGTTGACGAAAACGGTCAGCCGTGCAAAGTGCGTAAGCTGGTTGGTGACGTCGATTACGACGGTGTTCGGGCAGTGGCCGGGGCCTTGACTCCTGTCCCTGGCGGAGTTGGCCCGCTTACCGTGACCATGCTCCTACGCAATACGATCGCGGCGGCACGGTTACAGGCTTGATCATGAGCTTGCGTGTTGCTCGACTCTTGGTCGCTGTTCTGGCTGCCCTGTTGGGCCTGGGTACTGGTTCGGAGTTTGTCGGGGTCACACTTGCGGAGGAGTCGTTGCACCGCGTTTGGACGACCCGCATTTCCGCCCGGTTCGACGACATGCCGCTGTCGGAGTTTCTGGAGCAGCGGAGTCAGAGCGTTGATTTCGTCTGGTTTATCGACCGGCGTCTGGATCCTGGCATGCCGATTTCCGGCTCGCTTACGAATCTTTCCCTGCGGGAAGGGCTTGACCAACTGGCGGCAGAAAATGAGTTAGGACTCTGCTTCTTCGATCGACTCGTCTATATCGGTACGCGACAGTCGGCCGGGGAGCTGCTCCTTTTGCAGAGTATATTACGCGACGAACTTAAGCAGAGTCCCGGCCCGGCGATTAAACGGCTAATGGCTGACTGTCCTTTGACGTATTCGGAATTTAGCGAACCGCAAAAAATTCTGGAGCAGCTCGCGGGAAAAATCCGATTTCGCTGGTCGAAACTTGAACTCATGCCGCACGACTGCTGGCGTGCCAACGAGTTGCCGCCACTGCCGGCGTGTGACCTGATCTCGCTTTTGCTCCTCGGCTTTAATGTGCGTTTGGCGGTCGATGCCGAAAACTCAATCTTGACTCCGGCCGCAATAGACCGTGAGCAGATACTTGAGCGAGTCTGGACCGGGCCTGATTTACCCAACGTGGAAAGGCTTCGAAACGAATTTCCCGAGTGCGAATTTCAGACCGCGCGACGCAGTGGCGTGCCTACCCTGACCGCGAGCGGGACGTTTACTGCCTTGGCCCGAATCGAATATGAAGTTGCTCTGGCTGACCGACTTGCCAGTTCGGAGTCAGACGCTCCTGGCGAGACAACGCATGCCCGGCGTGCGACGCAGCGTGGGACTCCCCCTTCCCAAAAGACCATTTCCGGTAAAATTCAGAATACGGCCCTTAAGACCGTTTTTGAATTCATTGAAAAGGACCATGGACTTCGACTCCTGCTCGACGATTCGTTGCAGAGCGCCGGCGTAACACCGGAGACACGCATAACGTGCGAATTTAACAATGCTGGAGAAGAGGAAATCCTCAATACAATCGCCGGGGAACTTAAGGCCTCCTGGCGTAAAGATGGTAAGACAGCTACTTTTTATCTGAAGAGGTAATCGATTATGAAAAAACATTTATTGTGTATGTGTGCGGCCGCCGCGGCCCTGTTCGCACTTTGCTTCGGATGCCAGCAGGAGCCGAAAGTCGACGACGCGTCGTTCGGTACGGTTGTCGACCAGCTCCCGGAACTTTCCGACCGACCGGAATCCTTTACCTTGCCCGAAGGCGTGGAAAGTCAAGACTGCCCTGTTGCCAATGGGGAACATAGGCACTAAAAAGTTTTTGCACAAAGAGCCCTGCGCAGTTCGGTTGCGGTTAATTACCGTATTCCCGCAGGGCTATTGTGTGATAATTCATTCCGTTACACCGACTGTTCCGGAACCGGTTATCTGCTGCGGGACAAAGCCCTCTTCTCCTTTAAGTACAACATTCTCCAAAGTAAGTTGTTCAATGGTTCCCTCATTATTAATGAGTGTCGAAGGCGTTTTCGTGCAGTTGATTTGAGTCACATTACGAAGGGTGAAATGGTCAATTATCGTTCCGGCACCTATCCTGACGGTTGCAGGCGGGTTGGGCAGAAATTCTCGACGCACGAGATTCTCAATCGTAACGTTGCGAATATTACATCCGGCTTCGAAATAGAAGAGGGGATTACCGTGTCGGGCCCGGTCGTCGAACTGTGATTCGGGCAGGCGAGAAACCTCCTCCTGCTGCTTCGCGGAAAAGATGTGGTCAATCGTAACATCTTCAATGAGACGTTCGCCCTGGTGAACGTTGTGGTGCGTAAAAGAGACCACGTGGTAGCGCCAGGAGCCGAAAATATTTGTAATGTGAACGCGTCGCACGGGGTCGCCTGCGGAGAGAATGCGAACCGCGGTGTAACCGTTGTCGGCCCAGAGACCGTCCACGAGAATATCGGCAATTTCACCGGCGGCTAATTCGTACATCGCGCCATCGTTCGCGTTCAGAGCCACCATATCATCGTTCGTATTGCCACGCAAATTCACAATTCGACCCTGGCGACATCCGCCGTTGAGGTGTATGCCGTCCATATTCCGTTTCGCCAGATTGTAATCGAAGCGAATGTTTTCCACACAAAACGAGCGTATCTCGCCCAGCTGCACGGCAAACGTTTCCGGGTCCTTTAAGGTCAGGTTCTGAACGGTTAAATTTTGCACATTTTTGAATTGCATGAGCACGCCGTTATATTCTTCCGGATTATACGTTTCGTGCTTACTCACATAGCCAGGCGTATGATAGCGGCATGTCTGCGTCAGATTATTTCCGTCCCAGATACCGCCTTCAATGGTAATATTGGCGTTACCATTCTGATAATCTGAATTGCTGATGAGATGCTGCAGACCCTCATCGGCCAGACGAATCGTGGTCGTTGGGTCGAGCCGGAGCGTCTGGTTCGAATGAATTTTCAGCGTCTTGCACAGGAGATAACATTTTTCCGGAGGCGGGAGATAAACGAGTGCCGCGCCGGAATCGAGCATGGCCTGAATGGCCGGCGCGTCGTCGGTTACGCCGTCGCCAGCCAACCGTGCCGGGTCGTCCGCCGCGCTTACGAACGCATGGGACGACAGGAGCAGGAGTATCAAGGCGAATAAACCTCGTTCTTTGTGTCTGCGGGTCACGAACATATTTTATTTCTTTCTTATTTAACGCCCGGATTACGTTTTAGCGAAATATCAAAATTACGTTCGCCACTTTTCGAGACTTCGCATTCCAGCGGTGTCGACTCCGCGTTTTCGTAACTCTTGTCAATAAGAGAGATGACCTTTTCCGAGGCCAGGTCATTACCCACAGTTTTCTGCACCCCGCTGACGACGACTTTGTACTTGCCCGGAGGAAGCCCGTCGTTCGTTCCCGTTGAAGACAGCTTATACGTGCCATCAGGGGAAATGATCCCACTGGCCATGTAGGTATCGGTGGTAAAACTGACTTGCCCGGAGGTCACGACTTCGCCATCGTCAAAGGTCACTTTGCCACCGAATGGAATTTTACCATTGGAGCACCCGGAAAGGATGAACAGACAAAAAACCAACAGTGGTATCAGTTTTATAGCGCGTTTCATTGTTTATACAACTTTCTATTTAATTGTTTTTTGATTACGATGATCTGGTAATGCGATTACGGAATGGAGACGGAGTTTCCATCAGCGACATTGCAAAGGTTGGCGAAGAGCGATTTTTCCCCGGTTGGCGTGGTTAGGGAAAGTGCGTGAACGGCACCATCGGCAGACAGGAAGTTTATGACGCCTGCGTGGCAACTGCCCCAGTTCGCAGCGGTGAAAGTATTTTCTACAAAGCAGGACCTTTGATGCACGGAGTGAGCAAATTTATCGTTCAGGGAACGGCCAGCTGGAAATGCATATTGAAATAAACCGAAGACATTAATTGCACAGTCACTCATTTGCATTCTCTTATTGGCATCGCTGTCTCCGGCGCTTCCATCGGCGCTCACCGTTTCACAGACACCGATCATACTGTTTTGAATATGTTTTTCGCCCATAATGAGCGTATTGCTCGTACCATCGAGAAGACGGGCAAACGTGTCGCGTGGCTGCCAGGTCGAGGCGTCACTACCGGACCAGGCCGCGGCACGAAAAGACCCGCACTGCAATCGTAAGTCATCCAAGCCGGTATATTCATTGAGCGGGTTGACGTTATACGTGTAATGAGACCATCGACCGGCCACATCGTGACCGATTGGAAAAGCGTAATCCCCTTGTGCACCACACATACTTTGCATGCCTGTACTGCTGGCGTCACCATTGGGCAGGGGAACAATCGTCGAACGACGCGATGGGCAAAGGTAGGTTGTTATTGAACAACTTTCCTTCTCTTCGGTCGTCAATTTATTCCAGAAATCGCTATTGTTCATGCTGGTGACGAATTTATTCGTCTTATTGGAATACCAGTCATAGAGGGTATTATTCTCCATGTAGGGTAAAATCAGGACGAACAACGAGGCGCGGTACGACTTGTTCGTTTGTTCTGCTTTTGTTGTCCCAATACAGGAAGGCGGTAAGCCTGCGCGGACGTCGTGGAAATTATGAACGGCCAGGCCGATCTGTTTCAGATTGTTTGTACACTGCATACGTCGCGCGGCTTCCCGGGCCGCCTGAACCGCCGGGAGCAGCAAGGCGATTAAGATACCAATAATCGCAATGACCACCAGTAGTTCCACCAGGGTAAAACCAAATCTTTTCACTTTCATGATACTCTCCTTCTTCCTTTTTTTGTCAAGGTTCCATTTTTTATTCCTGGTCCGTGGCTTCGTAAACCGCTTTTGACCAGACGTTAAATTCGGCCAGTGGCATGGCCAGACTGCGATTGTTATCGCTGCCCAACCGTCCACGATAGTTCCCAATGGTTATTTCGTTCGGCTTGACCTGAGCCTGATTGCGCCATTCGACGGATGTCTGCCCCGCAATCTGTTGCGGAATGCGTCGCCCATCCACATATTGCATAATCTGGTGTTTTTCAGAATCGAGGACAAGTCGCAGATGGACCCAGACGCCCCGTTCCCGAAGGCCGAGACACGGTATGCTCGTATAGCAGTCGGGAGTCTCGCCGCTTCTCGATGCAAATTGCACCTGTAAGCACCCTTCTTGAGTTATCTGCCAGAGTAAAGCACCCTGTTCTTCCAATAAATTTGTACTCGACATAAGGACCTGTGCCGATTTTTCTGCCGGTTCGTAGCGAACGAGTGCCTCGAAGGTCATGGAGGAATACGGGCCGCCCAGATTCACTGTGATGCCGTCGTTTCGGTCGTCGAATTTCCAGGCACTGGTCTTGTAGAGTGAGCCGGAAACGCGCTTGCCGCCGAGCCAGCGTGCAAAGCACAAATTGTTCACTTGCGACCGATTCCTTATCTTGCCGGCCTTCTTCTCGTTCAGGTCCAGTTGCAGGAGGAGAGACGGGTCTTCCGCCTGTGCCTCTTGGGCTATTTCTTTCTCCGTTATGGCCATTTGCACTCTTTGGTCCACCTTCTCGTAAAAGACCGGCGACGCTATATAGTCAGAATTAACCGTTGTCGCAACACTCTTGACACGATTCGACAGGTCGAAATGCAGACTCTGATTCTCAAAAAGAGGAAATAATTTTTTTGTGGTCGAAAGAAATTCTATCTTACCCTTAAGCGTTTGAACGAGCGATTCCTTTTTGGCAACGTCGACGTAAAATTCCGTACCGCGGTCAACGACGGAGCCGAACGGCGTGGCCAGTTCATAGCCGTGTCCCGCTTTCGGAACGGAGACACTGACTTTCCCCTTATGGCAAAAGGATTTCATGGCGTCGCTTATGGTCAGTTCGGCCGGCCCTTCCAGAATAAGGGTCGTTCCGTTATTCATCTGAAGTTGAACCAGGCCGCTCTTGAGTCGGAACGAGCTGGAGTCGACGAGCTGTCCGCGCCGGTATTCATCCGCGTCCTGCTCCCAGACGGCGTCGATGGTTTCGTTGACCCGGGCCATGGTTGTTATTGGTTCTTCCGGAATGGGTCGCAGTGCCCGTTCGACGAAGAAAATTGTTGTGGCAAGAAGAGCGCAAAAGACGAGGAAAATGGTTACGACCGGGGCAATGGACTCCTCGAAATCCCGCTTTGAGGGCCATACACATTTTTTTGCGAACCGTGCGGCGAGTCGAATCGGATGACGATGGGCACGTTCGGCGGCTCGCTTGGCCCGGTACTCTTCGACCATGACGGAAATGGGGCGTTCTGCGTTCTGCAAGGCGACCAGTTCATCCCAGGTCGGTGTGCGTTCCACTTCAACCGGCTTGCTTTCTGTTACCGGTTCAGGAGAACTCAAGGCGCGTTCGCGCAGATAGAAATCGCACCAGAGATTCCGCTGCAAGAGAGCACGCACCTCGTCTTTCTCTTTGAGCAATGTCAGCAGCGTGCCCGCTTCGTCTGCCGAAAGCGTCTGGTCCAGATATTTCGCGATGAGCAAATCTGGCGAAGGTTCAGAGTTCGACATCGGCCAACTCTCCTTCCAGCTTGCTCTCAACGCACTTTTCCAGTACGTTGCGAATACGGGTAAAGAAACTGTACAGCGCGTTTACGTTTTTATGGAAGAGTTCCGCCAGCTCCTTAATCGGCACGCCTTTTATATAATGGGCTTCCAGGAGTTCACGATGTTCCGCGGAGAGATTCTCCATACAGAGTTCAAGAGCTTTGAGCTTCATGGCCCGGGTCGGCCGGTCGTTTATGTTTTCCTCCTGGAGGTTCCGCGTGTATTCCGCGACGTTCTGCAGCGATTCCGGTTGATGGCGTAAATGTTCACGCCAGTATTCCAAAGCTATATTGGCCGTAATCTGACGCAAGAGGGGTCCGCAATTCCCCGAATAATCCCATTTCTCCGCATTCTCGACAAAACGAACAAAGACATCGTTGACAATATCGCCGATGAGACTGTGATTCGGCGCGGCCTTAAACGCGGCCACGCGAATCGCGTCGATCTGCTCCAAAAAAATCTTTCGGGCTTGCTCGCTTTTGTCCCCGTTTTGTGACTCGGATGTCATGTCTATCTCCTCTTGCTCCGGTGAAAACGATTTTCACCCTACAAAAGATAACTGACGCAAGTTGCCCAATCCGCGCAGGAAATTTGCCTTTTTTCCTGTTTTTTTGCCTTTTTCCCCCTTTCTTTTTTCGACCGGTTCGAAAAATAACCCGATTGGCCCTCGTTTAGGGCGCTGCCTGATGAATAATCGACATGGCGAACCAGCCCCGTGAGACTCGCGCCAGCCCGGTCGACAGCCCGGTAAAACGCTCGTCCGTGAGCATAATCCCCGGGACTAGTGGGATTGCCTTGTCCGCAGGAAAAACCTTGGAAAAAATGGCTCGCAATGGAACTTGGGCCCGAATATTTAATGGCCCTTCCAGTTGGATTAAACCGTCGCGGACCAGCGACGTCGTGCCTGTCAGGTCTGTTTGTGGGCGATACGAGACAATAACCGTAACGTCATGCCACATATTGCCATTGATTTCAATCGATTCAAAATCCATGTAGATCTGAATGCGGTCCTCGAAGAAACGCACGGTAACCGGGTCGGTACTTCGCATCTGGAAAAAGAGGTCGTTTTCCGGCAGGGTGACGTTTGCCAGAGCGGGCATGTTCAACCGCTGGGCAAGGTGTAAAATCAGCTCTTCCGACGAAAAATTCCCACCAGCCAGTTCGAGGGTTCCGAGAAACGTATTAATGGCCGATTCGTGCACCTTAAGATCGGCAAAAGCACCGGGCAGAGTCGGTGGTTCTATGCTCTGACTGCCAAGCGAATTCCCCGCCGCCAGACGAATAGAGGCCAACAGCCAGTCGTTCGTCGTTCGCGAATTCTGCATCTTTAGCGACAAGCCCAATTGGTCGAGGCGACCAAAAAACCGATCGTGAAGCCGTATGTTCGTTGCATCGAACCGCTGATTCGCCTCCTGGTCGATTCGAGCACGAACCTCGCGCTCAATGCGTGCCTTGGTCTCACGCTGGATGTCCGACTGCTTAAGCTCATACTGCCCCTTGGCCACCCCGCGCACCAGGTCGCCCAGGACCGGTACAAAATCAATATCGCTCTGCACACTGCTTAACTGACTCGCATTATCGACCGCAACGGCCGTCGGGGAATAGAGAATGCCGTTATCTTTCCATTCGATGGTCTTCTGCCCCCGATAGACGGCGAAACTTTCATTATAGACCGTGGCCGGAAAGACGGAACTGCTCGTGGCCGCGACCATCTTTCCGTCAATGGTCAAATTCATGAGGAGACGTTGCGGGTCGGGCACAAGTCGAATGGCAACCTGGGTATCCGTGCGACGTCGGCCCGCAACCGGGTTATTGAGAATCATTTCCTGAACAACGTCGAATTCCGGGTCGCGAATCGGGAGCAGACGATTAATGAGCACTTCGGAGATAAAAACTTTTGTATTAGGGTTATTGTAGATAATATCAATAGCTGCGCCGAGCCGTCGTGCGGAGTCTGACACGCTCGTCTTCATGCGCCAGGCACAATCGGCCAATTCGCGACCGGCGTCGGCCCCCATAATCGTCTCATATTGCTCAAAAGCCCAGAGCAGGTCATGGGCAGGAACCTGGTCACAAGCGAGTCCGGCCAGTAGCCGTGTCCAGATCGCCAGCGGCTGCTTGGTGAAAATTTCCTTCTGCGATTCGGTCATGGGCGTTGTTCCGATTTTAAAACAGATGGAATTGATTCGGTCTCGTACAAATTCCTGGCCCAGCTTGATACGCTCTTCATGCGTTAGTTCGTCTTCCACCTCTACGGCGCCAGACAAGGCAACCGGATTAAACTGCTGCCGATTCTCGTAAATCGAGGCCAGTTCGTTCATATCTTTAAGCAGTAGGTCGACTTCGAAGCTGCGTCGCCAGTTGCGCCCGGTCTGACTCGTCCCGAAATAGTCACGAACTTCCTCCGTCTTACGCTTAAGTTCATTAAAATAGTCTGCGGCAATCTCTTGTGGCGGGATGAGTAGTCCCTGGCGCTGGGCCTGAAACCAGAGGACCGCTTCCGACCAGAGATAGATACGCCGCTCCAAAGCAAGCCGGAGTGAATCTATTAACTCAAGCCGCTGATTAAGGTTATATCGCGAGATGAGACGTGGTCGGCTGCTCGGATCCGTCGGTTGCGGCTCCTTGTCGCGCAGGAGTTGTGCCTTGAGGGAGTCGAGTGTATCGAGACTCTGCTCCAGACGCAGAATCCCGGCCATGGCATCTTGCGGCGTGTCGTCCAAGGCGAGCAGAATCCGGGTGATTTCCTCCTCCGTCGCTGTAACCCAAGCCTGCGACGGCTCATACTCCGACAGGACGTCCATCCACGGCGACATGGCTTCCAGACATTCCGCGACAAGCTCGTTCTCGTTGTCGCATAGTGGTTCCCCTTCATCGAACGGACGGTGGCCCAGTCCCTGCTTCAGATTTTCCGCCGCATCTCCTGACTGTTCCTTCTGTTCCGCACCGTTCTGCTCGCCGGAAAGGGCTGTTCCCGCTGAAGAGAACTGCTGGATATCGTCAATGTCGACCGACTGGGCGTAACCCGCGGCGTTCAAGAAGGTCAGACAGGCAGCAAAAGTCAGGCCACACAGTATATATAATAGAATGCTTCTCATGGTCGCTGCGTTTTTTCGTCTTGTTGGCAAGTGGCGGGACATTTTCGGGCGGACACCACTACGGGTTGGGAAAACGACGTAAACGGGAGAGGGACAGACTTTCTCCGCACCTCCCCCTTTCCTGCTCTCTTTTTCGACCAAGAGGGCCGTTTTGCTTAAGTAAAAATAGAGGGATTGTTCCTATTTTAACAATTTTAAGACCCGCGCGACGTGCCCGGCGGCTGGGCTCCCTTTTTTTCCTGGAATTCGCGTAAATTTTGCAAAAAAACAGCAAATAAAATTATCTTGCTACAGACACAAACGATAATTTCGATTATAATAATCAGGTCTCGGTCCGGGCGTTTCGCCACATCGCGCCGACAGGAGCTTCGGTTCTCGCGAGAAACTGAAAACAAAAGAAGATAATAATTGTGGTAATACAAGATTAAAGAGTTAAATATTTATTTATGAGCAATAACGTCCCCCCCGAAAATGCCGAGGTACCGATTGCCGAACCGGAGCCGGCGGAAGTCTCTCTGGCCGAGGTCCTCAAGCAGCACGAAATAAAATTACCGGCGAAAAAAATCCGGCTTATGGAAACGTACTGTCAGGAGCTTTGGACCTGGAACGAAAAGATTAACCTGACGCGGCATACGGACTACGAGAAATTCGTAACCCACGACCTGATCGACTCGATGCACCTGGCCGATCTCTTGCAGAAGGGCGAGCATGTGCTTGATGTGGGGACCGGTGGCGGCGTGCCTGGCATACTTCTGGCGATACTCCGGCCCGACATAACGGTGGAATTATGTGATTCGACAGGCAAGAAGGCCAAAGCGGTCGGGGCCATTGTGGATGCGTTGGGCCTTGACACGAACGTCTGGTACGCCAAGGCAGAAAATCTGCTGCAATATCATCGGTTCCACACGCTGGTCATTCGCGCGGTCTCGAAGATGGCACGCCTGCTGGAGATGTTCGCTCCGGTCTGGTTCGCGTTCGACCGCATGCTCCTGGTCAAAGGTCCGCACTGGGTGGAAGAGCGTGGGGAAGCGCGTCATTATAATCTGCTCAATAATATCGCGTTGCGTAACGTGGATGAATACGAAACGCCGGGCGCGGAGCACAAGAGTTATATACTCGCGCTGTGCCGTAAGTCGCGGTTCGAGGAGCTGGAACAGCGTAATAGTGACCGCCTGGCCGGACTGCCATGTCCGCCGCTGGGCGAGTCGGTGGGCGTTGATAACTCCGTGCCACGCAAGCCGCCGCGGAAACCGTACAAGCCGCGTACCGGGTCCGATCGCGCGAAGTCGGCCGACAAGAGTCCAACGTCGAAACCGTTTAAAAGTCAGGGGAATCGGAAGTTCCCCGACAGAAAGCGATTCCACAAATAGAGAATTTCATACCGTCTGTTACGCGTGAGTTTCGACGCCGTTCTGTCGCGAGTGAAGCTCCGCGGAAATATTGGATTGAACATTAAGGGCAAGTCGCCCAGGAAAGGAAAAAATCAACCATGAATGTCCATTTTCGTTTACGTTCGCTTATGCTTGCCCTACTGCTGGCTGCCACGGTCGCGGGCTTGGGGTGTAATAAAAATACGGAACCCGGATCGCCCGACGCGTCAACTCCGGTCGACGGCGCCGCGGCCAACGCACCTGACCCGAATGCCGTAACGGTCGAGAGTCTTCGCAAGATACGCACACTCGCGCCGGACGTACTTGCCTCGCTTGGCCCGCAAACGGAGTTCCCTACACAATGGCTCTATCCGAATGCCTTCTATGCGAAAATCATGTTTCCGGGCAAAGCGGCGGCCTCGCCTGCGGCCTCGCAATTGGATCAGCTCCTTAAGGCCAACTCCGCGGCGCTCCCGTTTGTCAATTTCTGCGACGACCTGGAAACGATCTACGTGAGTGAGAAAAATTCGTTCATTTCCTTAACGGACCCGGCGTCCGGAAATGTCCTGACGACGGAATTTCCACTCCCGGCGCGCGCCGTTTATCTTCGGTCGCAGCAGGCGATCGACCCGCAACAGTTTACGGAATTCGCCTTTGCCGGCATACCTGCTGACCAGATTAAGGAAGAGACCCTCGGCTCCTTAAACGTTCGCACGACCCGGCAGTCGATTATGGTGCCGCTCGACCAGGAGCAGCAGAAGATGGGTAAGGCCAACGACGTTACAGTCGCGCTCGCTTTCCCGGACGCCAACTCCGCACTCATGGTGACCGGGAGTCCCGACGACGTACAGGAATTCTTTACGGCCGGGCCTGACGCTTCTGCCCGGGGGCCGTTGGCTCAATATATGGCACATACTTCTCTGGATAATGTCGATTTCCTCTTCCTGTACGACTACAATCATCCGCTGGCCGCCATGGTTCCGAATATCTTTCCGGACCAGTTTGGCCAGGAGGTGGTGACCGCTGGCGATCTGGTTGCCCTCGGGGTCAACAGTCGCGCTACGGACGGGAGCGATATTGTTACCTTAACTCTGCTGGCCAGCGATACCGAAAAAGGGAATAAGGCGCAAACGGCCCTTGGCGCTACGCTCATGTTCCTCGCGGAAGAAGCGAAGAAAGTCGCTGCCATGCCGAACGCCGGGGCCGGGGCGGCCATGCTCACGGGCCTGGACGAAGTCTTAAAGAAAGTGCAAACGGAAGTTCAAGGGACGCGCCTCATCGCCCGTGTTCCCTGGTCACAAGCGACCGCCGATTTCCTCGTTGGCTCCGTGGAGAAGCTGAACGAATCGCGAGTTCAGGCCGAACGCATGGCGCGTTATAACGGAATCGCCCAGCAGTTGGGTATGCTCGCCGGTGCGATGACGGCCGCCTACGGTAAGAATAATGTCTATCCGAGCGATATTCTCGGCGCGGACGGAACGCCCCTGCTGAGCTGGCGCGTGGCTCTGCTGCCGCAATTCGGTCCGGAAGGGGAAGCTCTCTATAAAGAGTTCAAACTGGACGAACCGTGGAACGGTCCGAATAATATCAAACTGCTCGACAAGATTCCCGGTATTTACACCTGTATTCTCGACCCGGCCATGAAGACGAAAACAACGTTCCAACGCTTTAATTCGGCCAATACGCCTTTTGGTCAGCATGCGGACGGTCTGAAGACGCAGCAGCTGGCGAATCCTGGAAAGACGTTCATGATCGTTTCGACCGCGCCGTCGAACGCCGTCGAATGGACGCAGCCGGAATCGCTTATACTCGACGAAAGCAATCCGGACTCCCTGGTGACCATTTTTGGTGACTACGTAGCCGCTGTGCCATTTATGGGCAATGTATTCCTTGCGCCGCTTTCCGGGAAGCCGGAAGGTTTGCAGACCCTTATCGGCTGGATTACCGGCAATCTTCCCGCGGAGTCCGAAGCGACCCCAAGTGCCGCGCCGGCCGAATCTGACCAAACACCAGCGGCTGCGGAAACTCCTGCCGCGGAGCCTGTCATGCCAACTGAACCTGTCATGCCAGCCGAACCCACCGCGGAGCCTGCCCCCGCCCCGTAATCAGACCTCTTGTATGTCTGAATTTCAGCGGAATCCGGGGTTAGCTCTCAACGGCTCTGACCCCGGAACCGTCGCTTTAAAATGTAATATTCTCATTGCTAAAAAATATAATTCTTGTAATACCCGCCTCTCAGACATTTATGATAATTTTTCTGTTTTTTATGTTGACAAATCTGAAAGGGCATGTTAATATGATATTGTTGTGACGCGGTGGAGCTGTTGTTTGCTCACAAAAAATCTGACAAAAAACTTTGAACCAAGGAGACCAAAACATGACGAACGCTTATAAAACGAACCTGGTAAATTACGGGGGGGGGGGGATTTAAGTCTTATACGAAGACTTTTGGCTTTTACCCTTGTTGAACTTCTGGTGGTGATTGCCATCATAGGCATCTTGATTGCCTTGCTCTTGCCGGCGGTGCAAGCGGCGCGGGAAGCTGCCCGACGCATGCAGTGCACCAATAATCTGAAACAAATCGGAGTTGGTCTTCACAACTACCATGATACGAATTTTGCCTTTCCCGCAGCGTCACTGCAGGTGTCTAAACACATCGTCAAAATGGGGTTCAATCCGATGGCTGCCCTGCTTCCGTTCTGTGAACAGCAGTCGCGGTATTCAATGATTCAGCAGTCGACTAATTATGCCTTGTCAGTCACCTTTAGTGAGACAGACGGTCTCATGGGCCAGGTAAACTACATGCTTTGCCCTTCTGATCCCAATAAAAATGCCGAGGCCTACGATAAAGGTAAATTGACGAACTGCTCCTACGCCGGCTGCTTTGGTGACTCATACAACGATGCAGCATCTTTGGCGTGGACCGGTTCTACAACGGGTTTTTCTTGGGAAAATCCACATCGCGGACTGTTCAAAAACGCTTATCTGTGGACCAGTTTTTCAACGCTCGTCGATGGTTCTTCCAATACACTCGCCTATTCGGAAATGGGCATAGGAGCTGCAAAGGGAGGTAATCTTATTAAAGGAAACCTGGCCGATCTTGGTACTGCTACCATAACGCCTGGTGACTGTCTATTGGCAGCGGATCCAAACGATCACAAAGCTATTAAATCAACTTACATCAGTACCCAATGGTTAATTCATTCGGCATTTCCCTATTTCCCCCTTGTTTTCAATAGTGGTTTTTTTGCCGTACTCCCGCCTAATGCACCGTCCTGTGCGACCAAAGGAGCGACACATGCAGCCGGTCAACACTTGAATACGGCCTCCAGCTATCATTCCGGCGGTGTGAACACGCTGCTTTGCGATGGCAGTGTGCGTTTCGTGTCCGACACGATTGACGCGGGAAAATATGACGCGACGACCAATCCGAATTATAATATTGGTATGTCAGGCAAATCAGGTGCGAGTCCTTACGGAATCTGGGGTGCCATGGGGAGCGTTGACGGCGGCGAAACGGCCTCACTGTAAAAATTAATTAAGATATAAAGTTTATAAATCACAAATAAGGAAAAAATAATGAAATACTACTTTACAATGCTGACCATTTGCCTGTGTGTCATTTGCCTTGCTGGTTGCGGCGGTCCACAGAAACCGGACGGGTTTCCCGAGACCGTCCCATTTACCTTAACCGTGATGCGTGACGGAAGTCCGCTGCCTGAGGCCTCGGTTCAGCTCTATCCGGAAACGGCCTCTGACGCCGCGACC
Source organism: Planctomycetia bacterium (assembly GCA_030539295.1). GTDB lineage: Bacteria > Planctomycetota > Planctomycetia > Pirellulales > Thermoguttaceae > JAUNBG01. The sequence goes on from JAUNSJ010000014.1 coordinate 41,556, forward strand.
GGAGGGATTACCGATGCCCAGGGCGTCGTTTCGCTGGCAACCACTCGCGGTAACTATTCAAATTCCGGCTCGCCGGTCGGGACGTTTAAAGTGACTGTGAGTAAACGCGTAACGATTCCTGGCGAATTATCACGTGAAGAATGTCTTAAAATGAGCCCGGATGAATCCGCTGCCTATTCAAAAAAAATGGAAGAGGCGGAAAAGTCTGTTCCTCCTGAAGTTGCAGAAAAGTATCATTCCGTAGCTACTACGCCGCTGTCCGTAACCGTAACCAAAGGCGGCAATGCCACCGTTCAGGTAACAGCGAAATAACCTATACCGTCGACTCTTGCATGCTCGATATAACATGGGCATACACTTTAGTAAAAACAGTAACATATAACAAACGAAAGGTATGTAATGAGAATGATTCGCATTTTGTGCACTCTGTTGTTCTTTCAGTCCTTGCTGGCTCTTGCCCAGGAAAGTGGTACAACATCGTATCCCGAAATGAAAAAAGAACTGGTCGGGCACATTAAGACCGGAGCGGATAACCCGCGTAATAGTGAAGGCGCATTCGTCACGCTCGCCAATGGGGATATTATTCATGTCTATTCCCATTTTTACGGCAACTCGTTTGGGGACCACGCAACCGCGTTTCTTGCCAGCAGACGCAGTAGCGACGGAGGGCGAACGTGGTCCGAAACAGATTGCAAAGAATTGGAAAATGAAGGCAAACTGAACGTCATGTCCGTTTCACTGCTGCGTTTGCAAAGCGGTGCAATCGCCATGTTTTATGCGGTAAAGGAATCACCTGGCGATTGCCGGCTTTACATGCGCGTCAGTAGCGACGAGGCAAAAACCTGGGGCGAACGCGTTCTCTGCATTCCGGATGTTAGTTACAACGTCGTTAATAACGACCGTGTGATTCAGCTGACCGAAGGCCGACTGCTGGCCCCGGTTGCCCGGCACGCGTGGGACGGGAAAACCGACTACGGCTACAACTGGAATGCCGATATTTTCTGCATGATTTCTGACGACGACGGAAAAACATGGCGCCGCGCCGGTGACGCCGCTCACGTGCCCGGCATCATATATCAGGAGCCGGGACTGGTCGAACTGGCCGACGGCCGTATACTCATGAACATGCGGACCAACGGCGGTTCGCAGTACATGGCCTGGTCCGACGATAAGGGCGAAACGTGGACGACCCCTGTCCCGTCCGAACTTGATTCGCCGGTTTCGCCCGCCCGGATTAAACGTGTGCCAGGCAGTGATCATTTGATTGCCGTCTGGAATCCGAAAATAGCTGATGAGGGACGCATCGGAATGGACATTGCCATTCTCTCGCCTGACGGTACAAAGACGCTCGTTCGCAAAGAAATTGAACGCAATCCGCAGGGACTTCAATATCCCTCGATTCACTTCCTCGACGATAAGAATTTTCTGGTCGCCTATTTTTCCTGGCCAACGGGAATTTTCATTTACCGAATGAATCTGGACGACCTGAAAACTCCGTGACGGACGGAACCTTGGCGTTAACGGGCGGGCCTGCTCACGTTCCCGACCTCCCGACCTGTTCGCAGATCGGGAAGTCTTGACATGGGAAACGACTACTGCTATAATTTTGTTACGTGGACGTCAGTATCCATCCTGTAAGAATTTTATGCTCTCGGTTCTCAAATACCGATTGCAGAGTCATTGCGTTTAACCCAGCCCATTGTCAGGAGACACAAAATGAGGAAACAAATGCTACAAGTTGGCAGACTAGCGTTAAGTCTGCTTTTTGCCGTTATGGTGTTCGTGGTCGCGGAGCGTTATGCCGCGGCTGTAGAGCCGGTTATTGAAGGCGATATTGCCTGGTACGACGCGGGTCAGTGGCCGACAGAAGGGCAAGGCTACGACGGTTTGGCACGCCGCTATGCCCGATTTCCCTCGCGAGCCCAAGGCGTTATTCCCGACGGCGTCTGGAATCTTTCGCAACACAGTGCCGGGTTGGCCACACGATTTAAAACCAATGCAAACGCCATTCAGGTACGTTGGACTCTGCTTAATGCTAACTTGGCCATGCCGCATATGCCGGCGACCGGAGTAAGCGGCTTTGACCTCTATGCCCAGCGTGACTCCGATGGCAAGTGGTATTGGGCAGGAGTCACTCATCCAGCAGCACAGACGGCGACCGGGACGCTTATCAGTGGTATGGAGCGGATTTCACGCCATTATGTCATGTTCTTCCCTATGTATAATGGGGTGGAGAAGGTCGAAATTGGTGTGCCGAAAGACGCGGAATTTGAACCGGAACAGCCGCTGGCCGGTAAGCCGATTGTCTATTACGGGACCTCCATTGCCCACGGCGGATGCACCTCTCGCCCCGGAAATGCCTATACGGCCATGCTGACGCGCCGCCTGGGCGTGCCGGTGATAAACCTGGGCTTTTCCGGGTCCGGACGCATGGAGCCGGCCATGGGCGACCTGATTGCCGAGCTTGACCCGGCCGTCTTTGTCCTCGACTGCATGCCGAATATGAGCGCCGCTGAAATTAAGGAACGTGCCATTCCGTTCATCGAAAAACTTCGCGCCGCGCACCCCGAAACCCCGATCCTCATGGTCGAAGGCCGCGAATTCTCCAATACATGGCTTAAACCGGGCAATGTCGCCTTCTATAAGGAGTGCAATCAGTACTATAAAGAGGCTTTTGACCATTTCGTAAATGCAGGCGATAAAAATATTTACTTCCTGTCACGCGAAAATCTGCTCGGGGAAGACGAAGACCTCGACGGTACGGTCGACAGCTCGCACCCGAACGATCTGGGTATGTTCCGTCAGGCAAATAAGCTCGAAAGTGCCCTGCGACCCATTCTTGGCCTCTAAAACGAACTTTCCGCGCGAAAAAAAGGAGTTGTGGCCGTGTTTTGTAAAACTGTCACAACTACCTATTTTTTCTATTTTTACACCACTGCAAGAAAAAATAACAGGGAAATTGAAAAATCTTAACGAAATGGCGGGTATTCCCTGTTTTTTTCTCATTTATCCGCTACAATAAGGTATGTATAGATAAGAAGCGCCGCAGTCTCAGATGGGAGACGGTGAGAGGCCCCAGGACCTCGGCCGAAACGGGAAGCTCCCGAACCGGTCCAATAGGCGTGAGTATCAGAAAGACCCAAAAACTTAAAGGAAAACAGTATGTTTCGAACAAATTCGTTTTGGACGTTGACTCTGGCAGTTGCCATGACTGCCGGCAGCACGACGCTTGTTGCCCAAGATGCGACGAATGCCCCTGCCGCTGCCCCTGCCGCCGAAGCTCGGCCCGATGACCTCTCGATCGATAGTTTGGCACCCGTTGCGGAGCCTTTGGATATGTCCCTGTTCGCTATTCCGGAAAATGCCTCGGCGGAAGAATTGCTCAAGTTCATCGAAGAACTTCAGGGCAAACTGCCGGAACCGAAGAGCCAGATGGAAATGCTCCAACTCATGGAAGCTCTGACCAAGACTTTCTCCGACGTTGCCGATCGCATCCTGGCCATGGAAAATGTTGCCCCGGAAGTTCGGGAACAGGCAACACAACTGAAAGTCGTCGCTCTGACCGCGAAGAGCCGTATCGAACCGAAAGCCGTTGAGGAGCTGTCGGCGTTCGTCGACTCTCTCCTCGCCGAGGCCAAAGATACCGAAGCGAAAATCAAAGCCTATCAGCTTAAACTTCAGGTCCTCGTCTCCGGGGCGCAAGGCGACCCCACCGTCTTGGACAAGGTCGACGCTCTGGCCGCGGAAATACTCAAAAATGAGGACGAAGAACTGCAGATTCTCGGTATGGAAGTCAAGGCCCAAACCCTCCTCTCTAAAGGGCAGTCCGACCCCGCTGCTTACGATGCACTTCAGAAATTCGCCGAAGAGACCATTGCCGCTAATAAATCGGCTAAATTAGTGGAAAAGGCGCAGGAAGTCAAGCTCCTTGCCATGCTCGCCGCCGCCGATAAAGACGAAGCGAACGTCGCCGCGCTCGACGCCTATTTTGAGGAACTCTTTGCAAAAGAACTCTCCGCAGAATCCAAGTCGAATATCTATCGACTGCGTCTACAAACACTTATGCAAGGCGAAAATCCCGACGTTGCCAAGACGATGGCTGTTGCCGAACGCATGATTCAGGAAGACGACGCCGAACTCAAGAACCTCGGACAGGCCGTTAAGGGTCAGATGCTCATTAAAGAAGCCCAGGCCGACGCGAGCAAGTTGGACGCCGTTTTTGCCTTTGCCGACGAACTCCTTGCCCAAGCGGACCTTTCCGCGGAAGCCAAGGAACAGGCTGTTGGTTCGAAAATTCAGGCTTACCTCTTAAAGTCCCAGGCGGAACCGGCCGCTCGCGAGGAGCTGCTCGCTTTTCTCGATGAACAGCTCGCCGCGGAGCAGACGGAAGAATTCCTCGGGCGTTTGGCCGAAATGAAGGTGCAACTCCTCCTTAACGCCGCTGCCGAAAACGCGGAAAAAATCCCCGACGTCGAAAAAGCTCTTGAGCAGCTCAGCGAAATTGCCACCGTTAAGGAAAATCTCGATTCGACCAAGGCCTTGCTCGCCATGCTCAAAATCGAAAATCTCGCCAAGACCAACGGAACCGTCGAAGAGCTGAATGCCGTTCTCGACTCCTTAAAACAGGCCGCAAGCGCCAGTCCGGTCGTCTTGAATATTGTCCTCCAACTTCAGGACGATATTGCAACTATAGGCGAAAATGCGGGCACGCCTGACCTCTACTCAAAAGTGCTCGCCGACTTCATTGCCTTCTGCAACGCCAGTGAAAATGAAGAAATTAAAGCCTTCGCCAGTCAGTTCCAAGGCGTACTCGACCTGGAAAGTCTGCCCGGTAAAGACCTCGCACTGGCCGGTGTGGTCGCCGGCGAGACCCCGGACCAGAAGTTCGATAACGCTTCTGTGGCCGGTAAGGTCTATCTCGTTGACGTCTGGTCGACGAACGACCCGTCCTATTTCGAATCCATTGAAGATTTGAAAGACCTCTACAGTCGTTATCAGCCGAAAGGTTTTGAAATTGTCGGTGTCAATCTCGACGAGAATACGCAAATGCTCACCCGAGCCGCCGAAGTCTTCGCAACGACCTGGCCCATTATCTCCAAAAAGCTTTCGGACGACGCCGGCGTGGAACTTCCGGCTGTCCTGGCGAACGCCAAGCCTGGCACAAAGATTCTCGTGGGCCAGGACGGAAAAGTCATGCTCATCGCCAGCGACCTGACCGCCGTTGAAGACGGAATCGCCTCGGTCCTCGGTAAAGTGGAAAAGCAAGCCCCAGCCGAAGAACCCGCCGCCGATAATGCCGCCGCAGAGTCTGCCGAAAGTGCCGCCGCTGAAGCTGCAGCCGACGAAGCTGCACCCGCCCCGGCCAAAGTTAAAGAACCGGTCCGCAAAAACTAACGGCCAAACGACGAACGACTCCGGTCACGCCATTCTGATATCTCCCGCGTGACCGCTAAACCCAAACAGACAGTGCGAACTTTCATCCGCACTGTCTGTTTTTTCTTGCCAACCTCTTTTTGCCAGTAGGCCCCGACCTTCCGACGGCAGCACGCGTTCCTGACACGCCGGCCCTTTTTGCGAATCAGAGGGAAGTGCGACCCCCGCGGAGGCGAGGGCATGATGCGTACTGGTGCGTTCGCTCCGCGTTACCCGGTATGCAAACTCGACTCGCTATTACTTCAAGGAGCGTCTGCTGGTCCTGCTCTATCATCCAAGAAAGGTTTTTCAATAGAACAGAACCCGACCACCAGCATGACAACAAAGGCAAATTAGGTTAAGCTGTGAGTCTTGGTTATGCGACTGGCCGGCGTCGTTTATAGTACACAAAAAAGAACAGACCCAATAACACGACATTGAGAACGAGACTCACCCAAAACCAATTTGAGTTCAGCGTTGCGACGTCATTTCCTTTTTCGTTGACCTGTCTTACTTTCTCCTCCAATTCCTGCTCAACCTGGTCCTTGACGTTGTAATAATTCATTTTATCTTTGGCGGCCATGTTAAAATCCGTATTGAGAAGCGATTCATATTCGGCTTTCGCACGTTCATCTTCGTCGAGGTTTTCAAAAATATTGCCTCTTATAAAACGAATCATCTGCTCATGCTTTTCGCAGAAATCGGGTGAGTTTTTCTTCAGCACGTCCAATTCGACAAGGGCTTTTTGGGGATCAAGTGGCATTAAAGAACTAATCCATTGCAATTTTACCTGCGGATTGTCCGGGAACCGGGCAAGAAGTTTTTCACACAGCCCTTTAACTTTTTCCCTGTTTTGCGCGTTCGTACTTAAACGCGCTACCAACAGGATCGCGGCACTGATAAGGTCGTCCTCCCTATAGGAGGTGTCAAACAAGTGATTCAGTTTGGCCTCCGCTTCCTCTAAATTATTGCTCCGCGTCAAGCTTGTGATTTCTTCGCAGCAGAGTTGGTTTTCCGAAAGTGTGATTACCTTATGGTCAATTAAGTATGAATAAAATTCGTCAGCTAAATCAGGCGACGCGCCTCGCAATAAATTCACCGTTTGAAAAGCAACTTCCTTTTGGGTTTCGTCCGGTACACTGCCAATAAAGTCTAAAAAAATACGATAAGCTTCATCCTTCTTTCCGGCATAAGCACATATTGTACCAAGAACGCGCGGGTCGAGATTTAATTCTCTGGCCTTTTTTTCCGCGCTGGCAAAGTCGTGCGCCTCCATATACGCATCAACTTCCGGATGGGACTCTATCTTGAGAATCTCGTTGTTCTTCTCTTGCCCAATGCCTGTTCCGGAATCCAGTATAGGCCAAAGTGTAAATAAAATGAAAAGATAAAATAGACGCGGTCTTCGAAAGTCTGTCATATAGCTCCTGACTCCTCCTCAAAATTCCATTCTTCGTTTGACTGAATAACATTGCATGGGGTGAAAACGAGTAACAAAATACTTTGTTCGTAAAAAACTTCATCCTTGTTACTCATTTAAAACATCTGTTCTTAATCTAAAAGTAAAATCATAAAACAAAACACTTCACTTTAAACCTCACCCACCGACTGGACATATGGGATCGCACGGGGGATTTGGCGAGAGACTGTTCGTTGCTTCAGTGTATTCTCCCTCAAATTTTTTTACAGAGCCACCTTGAGTCGCGGTACTACCACAAGTACAATCTAAAAGGAATTCGGTCAAAGTGTACCTAAGTCCTGCAACTGCTTGACAGGTTTGGCAGAAACCCGAAATGGTTGTACCGGAATTCGCAGAATAATTATAAGTTGTACTTTCACCTGCATTGGCTCCAATTGATATCCCAGCTTCTTCAAGGTCGCCAATACAGCCAGACACTTCCCAATACACAACAGATGTTGTGCCAGCACTTGTTTGGCAAGTAGTATTTGGAGAAGTTTCGCCAAGATAATCACAACCCTTATTTGCACCAGTTGACGTTTTCAAAGGAGTCTTTATTGTTGCTGGTACAGCAATGAGAACTTTCCATTGACCACCACAAAACCAGCCACACCCAGCATAAACAGTGTTACGGCCTGAAATTATACTTGCCAACAAGAATCCCACTAAAACGATTAGAATAGATCGCAATACATGATGGGGCCGAGTAATGTACATTTTCCCCCCTTAAGACAACATATTTTGTAAATAGTCAACACATCTATAAAAGAAGCGTTTTCTAACTGATTGTTTTGGCACGAAAACCCCACCACCGAAATCGGGACGTCCGTTCCAATCCACTGACATTTCTTATTATACATAAAACAAAGTTGTAGTCAATAGCTGCAATTGAAATTGTCTAATTTTTAATTTTGTGATGTGATAAAATTTTGTATGAAGCTGCCATTAGAATAGGAGCTACAACATATAGATATGACCCCTGTATTTATACCAAAGTTCTGAACAACGCATTTCACGCAAGATGAAGTTCAAAAAATCACCAAAATAGCAAATTTATAAAATAATATACGTATTTATGTTGATTTATTGCATTTTTATTGTATAATAGTAAGAAATAAAGGGCCTTATGGCCTGGTTTTTTACAAGGAGATTGAATATGGAATGGTTGTTTAACGCCGACATTCGGATGGATCGTTTGAACAAGATTGGGAATCGCATGGAATGTTTCTCCAAAAAGCTTTCGGACGATGCCGGCGTGGAACTTCCGGCTGTCCTGGCGAACGCCAAGCCTGGCACAAAGATTCTCGTGGGCCAGGACGGAAAAGTCATGCTCATCGCCAGCGACCTGACCGCCGTTGAAGACGGAATCGCCTCGGTCCTCGGTAAAGTGGAAAAACAAGCCCCTGCCGAAGAATCTGCCGCCGATAATGCCGCCGAAGAATCTGCCGATACCGCCGCCGAAGCTACTTCCGAAAGTGCCCCAGCCGACGAAGCGGAAGCCGCCCCGGCCAAAGTCAAAGAACCGGTCCGCAAAAACTAACGGCAAAACGAACGACTCCGGTCACGCAATTCTGATATTTTCCGCGTGACCGCAAAATCCAAACAGACAGTGCGAACTTTCATCCGCTCTGTCTGTTTTTATGGGCGATCTCTTTGACCACCCGCAGGGTGCATGCCAGATTTCTTGCGAAGATAGAGAGGGCCAGCTCGCCAGGGCCCGACCCAGACAATAACAAGAATAATTAATTAAACAGTATTGTCTTGTTCCCGACCTGCGAGCAGTCGGGTGCGTTACCTGTAACATGTTATGCTTTAATGAGTTATATATCACGCAGAGCACGCAGGGGAACGCGGGGGTCTGCTTCGAAATCGGTCGCTGACGCGGGGGCCACATGTGGTGGTTTAGGCTTGGCAGGAAGAGCGTGAGGAGGCCGTTTGGCAGTTTCCCGAATGTTATTGTCTTGTTCCCGACCTGCGAGCAGTCGGGAACGGTAAGCAGTCGGGAACGGTAAGTGTGGTCAGAGTGGAACGTGTTGTCAGGAGCGGGGCGTCTGGGCGGCCAGTTCGAGCTCCAGGGCCAGGCGGTCAGCCAGGATTTCCAGGATGGCGAGGTCGTGGTCCGTAAACTTTGTCTTTTCGTCGCTGTACAGCCAGAGGGTACCCAGTACGGACGTGGATGCGGTAAGCGGGAGACAGAGCGCCGCATTAAACGTTTCCGGTGCCTTCCATAAGTCGGTCAGGTAGTTTTCGTTGAGAATAACGGCGTTTCCGAGCATGGCTTCCAGGTCGGCCAAGGCACCTTTAAGGGGCCGGGGGGCGTCGGCCAGCCGCTCTTCCGGGAGTCCCCAGACGCAACGTACCTTAAGACAGGAAGTCGCTTCGTCCAGCAGATAGATCGCCGCCGCCTGACATCCGACGACCTGCGCCCCTTGCTTCAGGGCACTGTAAATTCGGTCAGCCAGAGTGCGGTCAACCGAGTACGGGGCACCGTTTCGCACGGAGCAGACGGCTAATTCCGTCTCTCGCTGACGCGCAATTCCCGACCATAAATAGAGTTCCGACAGAACCGTTGCCAGCGACTTCGCCAGCGCGGCAACGACTTCCGCCTCCTGGTGCGCCGTTGCCTCTTGATCCTTCCAGACTAAAATATTACCAAGGGTACGGCGCGTAGGTCCTTCCACCGGCAGGGAAAGCAGCCCCCCTTGGGCGAGCGGATTACCGTCTTTCCCTTGCTCCCCGTTCAGAGTACGGGGCAGGGACCCGCCTGTGCGAACGAACTGGAGATGGTAGCCGGTCGTTTGCCGAAAGGCACGGAACAGGTCCGGAAACGAACCGAAAAAGGGTACGTCTTCGCGGTCTGGCGTGGAGTCCAGGGCAGGAAAGGTCTTTAATTGCTTGTCGTAAAAATCGGAGTCAAGCATGGAAAAATCTCTATCTCTTGTGAAAACAGGGCCGGAATCGTTCTTTCAGGACCAGCGGCCGGGGCCTGACAGCCTGGTAAACGGATTCGAACAACGACAGTGCAGGCACGTGCCCGTCGCACCGCCTATGCGAGAGTCTACTTCAGACTTTCGCCTCAGTAAGAGAATCGGGAAAAAAAGGTGCCAAGACGAACGAAAATAATAATCGGGAGGTTATTTGGAAAGCTACGAATTTACCGCTTGTAACGGTTTGACCTGTTGCATGGATAAAGCGTGGTTAACCCTCGTATCGACGCATAAGAATTGCACTGGCCTGACCAAAATGATTGAAGGCCAGCTTTAAAAACTGATTGCCCGACGGAATACCAAACTCACGGACCGGGCGTATCGGGCAGTTGGGATCGTCTTTCTCATTGTTGAGTATGGGATAGAGAGCGTTATTCTCCAGAGCACAGAGCGCAGCGACAAGTTCAATCGCGCCTGACCCGGCCCCGGGGTTACCCAGATGCCCTTTAAGACCGGTTACCGGCAGTCGGTCCGCTTGGTCGCCCAAGGCGTCGCGTATGGCCAGCGCTTCCTCAATATCGAGAGCGGGCGACGAAAGACCGCAGGAATCGATAAAACCAATCTCTTCCGGTCGCACTCCCGTTCGCTCGAGCAGACGGGTAATCGCCTTGGCAAGAGCTTCCCGCACGCGGCCCTGCGGCAGAATACTGCCCGATTTCGGCTGGGCGACCATGCAATGAGCGGCGCCGGTCACCTCACCGTAAATCTTTGCCCCGCGTAACTTTGCATGGTCAAGTTCTTCCAGCAGGACAGCTCCGGCCCCTTCCCCAAGAACCATACCGGACCGGTCCTGGTCAAACGGTCGCGATGCTTCTTCCGGAACGCGGTCCGGCGATGCCAGGTCGTTCATCTGGATCGCGTGAATCAGCTTGAACGGTAAGAGGCGGCTCCCCGTCGCACCCGTTAGCATAACGTCCGCCCGGCCCGAGGCAATAACCTCCAGCGACTCGGCCAGAACAGCGCCAATAGACGCCTCCCGATTCGTCATGGCGTTGCAATGGCCGCGGAACTGATTGTAAATGCAGATGTGACTGGCCGGCATGTTCGGCAAGAACTTTAACTGCCACAGCGGAGTCATGCGGGCCAGACCTTCATTACGCCACTGCGAAAAATCGAACGAACCGTCTCTTATACAGTGTCGAACCGCCTCTAAAATCTCGTCCGGAGTCGTTATTATGTAGTCGGAGGCAAAAGAAACACCCACCCGCTCGCTACAGAAAGCATCGCTCCCGGCGCCCGAGTGCGCCAGCGTACGCTGCGCGGCGGCAACGGCCATCTGGATCTCACGCGACATGAGCTTTATGCCCTTGCGTATGACCTTCTTGATCGTGTCCGACAGAGTACCAAAATCTTCTATCTTACCGGTAAATGCATCTACTGGCGCCGCAAAGGGTAACGCTCGTATCGACTCCGAAGAATCCACCGCTCGAACGCCGCTACGACCCGACTGACACGCACTCCACAATTCGGACGGCTCCATTCCGAGCGCACTGATAACGCCCAAACCGGTTATCACGACTCGACGACGCTCTCCTGTTCGATTATTCCCATTACTCATTTTGGACTTCTACCCGTATATTGCGTACCCGCCGAACGGCTCTCGCTCTAGCGGTTAGTTCGACGCTGTGGACATTTTTACTGATCCATTATAACACAAAAAAGCCTAAACGTAAAGAGATACAGCAAAGAAATCCCAAAAAGGATAAAATATTGACGAATCACGGGTTATGGGTATTTTAGGTAATTTAGAACATCCTCCTACAGACCGCTCATTCCTGGAGTCATGCGGTGGCAATGAACGCCAAACATGCCATGAAAGGGTTGTGATGGCCCTTTTGTCGGTGTTCTCAGCCAGGTCAGGAATGGTCAATAAAAATTTCTTACCGCTCTTGACAGAAGACAGATTTGTGATAAAATCTTTTGAAAATCAATTAAGGAGTTTTCCCAGCAGTCCATCGCCGGACCGGGTAAGCTCCCTGTTGGATTTCGTTTGCCTCTGTAGCTCAGTTGGTAGAGCAACGGACTCTTAATCCGTGGGTCGTCGGTTCGAACCCGACCGGGGGTATTAGTACAATAAACATAGGTGTCGTAAAACGCGGTATCTATGTTTTTTAGTGCGCCTGCAAGAGCAAAACAATCAGGATCGGCGAGATAAAAAATACCCCGTCACAAATCTGGGTGTTCGAGGCCGGTGCGGTATCTGTAACCTGTTGTTCTATTTTGAGGAGAAGTATTATGCCTGTTGTTGATATTGAAGAGTATATGTCCGACTTGATTAAAAACTTACAACGCCAGTTTTCGGTCCGTCTGGTCTACGTAGGATTGCAAGGGAGCTTTCGCCGCGACGAAGCGACCGATACCAGCGATATCGACGTCATGGTAACGCTCGACAAACTTACCGTATCCGATTTGGACCGCTATCGGGAAGTCATTTATGGCATGCCGTTCGCCGAACGTTCTTGCGGTTTTATTTCGGGACGGGATGAACTCAAAAACTGGCCGCCTTATGAAATCTGTCAGCTACTCCATGAAACGAAAGATTATTTTGGGGAGTTGCGGCCCCTACTGCCGAAATTTGAGCTTGATGATGTGAGAAATTATATCCGGACCTCCTGCGGCAATTTATATCATCTGCTTTGCCACGGCCGCATTCATGCGGAGCCGGACCTGCAGACGGAGAGTTTGCGCGGTCTGTACAAGGCCGTTTTTTATATTTTGCAGAACTCCTATTATCTGCGCACCAGGCAGTGGGTCATGACCAAGGCGGAACTCCTGTCGAAATTGCAGGGACTTGACTATGAAGTGCTGGCAATGGCGATGCTCATGAAATCCGATTCGGCACATGATGAGGACAAGGCGTACCAGGTCCTGTTCGACTGGTGTCAACAACTGCTTGGGGCAAAATAACGATGAACTCTCTGTCGCTTGGAGTCGTGGCAGAGAGTACTGCATTACTAGACACACCCAAAACAGTCCCAGAAAAAATTAACAAATTATGGAAGTTCGTAATATGAGTCAATACCTGTTTCGAGGGTGTGTTTTCTTTCTTCTTATGATCATTCCCGTTTCTGTCTTGGGTGCGGATAGTTACCCAGCAGAAGTCGTTTTTACGGCGGTGAAAAATGCGAATTCAGAAATAATGGAAAAGAGCGACTGCTTGCATATTAAATGTGAACGTCTTCATACTAAAGATATACTGCAATCTCAATACAGCGGCGGCGATATTCCACTACAGTGGGAACTCGGATGGACGGAGAAATCCTTCTATGCAAAGAAAACTTTTTTCCCCACGGATGCTCAAAAACAGAATGCTAAAATGTTCATCCCGGAAGAGCCGTGCGTCATGATAGTACGAGGCACGGATATTTTAGAATGGGATGCTGGAAGAAAAGTGTGCTATATTGATCGGTTTCTTGATCGCGATATAAACTTTATTCAGGAATGGTCCATTTTCGAATTGCTCGGATTCGATATCGCCAAAAAAATCCTAACCTCAACGGGCGATAATTATAACGACTACCGCCGCCGACACGCGGGTAGGCTCGGCTATGAATTTGTGAACAAAACATACATGGCGGAAGCGGTAGCGGACGGTCGTTACGTTGTCAAGGATGAAATGGATGTTGTGGGCGATACACCTTGTGTTGTTATGGAGTGGCCTGAAAGAGACAAGGTCTGGCTGGATCCCGAGCGGGGATTTGCTCTGCTAAAAAGGGTGGTTTACGACGAAAAGACAGGCCAAATCCTGTATGTAGCACATTATGAAAATCATAGTGAATTAAAAAATCGCATTTTTTTGCCGGGTCAAATATCGGTGGACTATTACGCGGATTCATCAATTGAGCCACAAAAGAACTGGGGAAAAATTGCAAAAACAGTCATGTACAATATTTCTGTTTTTGATAGTGACCATGAAGGCATGCCAGAGGTTTTTCCACCGCCTGGCACGCGTGTTGTCGATGGTGTGCGGAAAATCGAATACACGATTACGGAAGAGTACGCCGATCCGTTTGCGGGTCCGACCGGTCAGGGAATCAAGCGAAATCGGCACCTCTTGATTCGCGCCGCGTTAGTCGTGGCAGGAAGTGTCTTGATTCTCCTTGGGGCCTGGTTGAAATACAGAAAAAGAGAAATTGTAATTTCTTCCAGATAAATATTCTCGCTGTTTTTTCAGTTGTTTACGGGATAAAAAGGTTCCTATGGATACATTTAAAACTTAATGGTTACGAGACTTGTATCGAAGTGTAAGCACGTTTGATTCCTGACGTGATTATGACTTGTCCTAATCCCAGTAGGTTTGCATAAGCTGGAATACGGGGTCGGTGGCATCGCTGCATTTGACCAGATATTCGATAAAAAGGCGTTCAACGTCCGGGTCGCCCTTTTTCTCTGACAGAATTTCATAGGCCTTGTGTTGAAGAGGAAAAGAAGAGGTTATTTTCGCACATTTTATCGCGACGGGAATGACTCTTGGGTCGTCCTGACCATGAAGAACGGATAGAAGAGCTGCCATACGGGCTTCCCCTTCTTCTGTTGGGTCGGCAAAACAGGCTTCGATTTGTTCGTCGGATACAGGGACGTGCGGCGAAATTCCGGCTGCGACTCCTTCCGCATACTCCACAATACATGGAAATTTGCCCCTTACCCGATAGCAGTCTTCCCAGTTTCGATGATTAATTGTGCCTGACGAAATTTCAAAGCGAGTGGAATTCTGAAATTGTTTAAAAACTGAGTTTCTGAATTTCCGGGGAATATCCGTGACCGGTATTTTCACCTGTGAGAAATAGACGCTACTGGGCCTGGCAGTCCTGAGTTTCGTTTTCAATCGATAGCCAGAAGGCGGGATAATTGCAATACATTCAAGAGGTTTTTTGAGGAGGAAGGAGGCTGTTGCCTTATGATGACCATCGAGGAGAAAACCGATAGCTTGATTGAAGCCGAGAACAACGGCGCGAGGCCGAGCCACATTGCTTTTGAGCACGTCTTTATAGTGATTGACACGATCTTCATTATAACAATCAGTATCCTGTGTTGGATAGAGAAAAACAGGCGACATGCAGACGCATTCACGCATATTTTCCGAATAGTAAGTCTCCATCGCCGCGGGACTGACCTGTAATTCATTGGGGACATTCCAGAAAAAATTCCCATTTCCATCGGTCGGATAACACAAGACGTCTGCGATGATATAAAGACCGCTGTGGAGTAAGGTCAGAAGAGGCGTGAGAACCTCGATCGACTCCTCCAAAGAGACGAACGGCTCGTTCATCCTCTTTTGAATTTCCATTATTTCCTGACAGTTTGCATTGGCAAGCCCGTATCCGGTAGCCAAAAGGCCGGAACCGGTGGGAGTAAGTGGCGAATTTAACTGGGCCAGCGGGATATTATTGAGTGTAATTTGTGATAAGACGCGGGAGTCTCCGTCGCACGCAGTAGGACAAAAGGAGCGGGCCGCCAACGTTCCCTGGCCCTGAACGTGGACAAGATGAGCGGCCTGGATGTTTGATATCCCGGTTGTTTTGACATTGTGTATTAAAACAGATACCTTATTGCATTTTTTGAAAAACATTTACTTTTCTCCAAAATCAATGGCGGCCTGTGCGGCGTTAGGAATGTAATGAGGTGATTCTGTTGTGTTTGTGGCTGATGCCCTCCCGGCAATTATTTCACCATTGTGTATTCAGTCCCGCGGTAAGCAGGTGTCCGCTCGACCGGTTGCCGTAGAGGCCGTTGTATCCGGTAAAGAGATTGGTTTGGTCGGAAACGCGGTAGCGGAGGTCAAGGTTCAGGTCGTAGTAGTCGGTACTATTGAGTATTCCGCGGCCATTAAAGAGATAGTTAAAGCCGTCGCTGCCGGTGAGCGCGGCCGTATACTCGGCGCGGTCGGGTCCGGAGACACGATGGACGTACATGGCGCGAATACCGAGATCGAAATAGTGACCGCACCAGGTTGTGCGTGCCCCGGCTTGAAGAAAACCGTAATCTTCACTTCGCGCGTCGAAGGCCAGCGCGGACACGCCTCCTTCTTCCCGATACTGGTCGAACCTGTTCCAGTTCGCTTCGTAGCCAACGAAGGGCGTCAGGATACCGCGAGCGAGTCGCAGGTCGCGTTCGAGTCGGAAGTTTGCCCAGACGCCGTGCCCGGAAAAGTCACCGGC
The DNA here is from genome assembly GCA_030539295.1 of Planctomycetia bacterium. GTDB lineage: Bacteria > Planctomycetota > Planctomycetia > Pirellulales > Thermoguttaceae > JAUNBG01. The sequence goes on from JAUNSJ010000014.1 coordinate 57,572, forward strand.
CAGTCGTTCGGAAAAATTATTCCACTGGTTAACTCGGTCGGTGCGATAGTCACGCCAGGAATAGCCAAAGAGGCCGTTAAACCAGAGTTGTCCGGTTATATTAACTTTGCCATAGGCAACGGCTGTTATATCGTCCAATTCATTTTTTTGCAAGTCGCCCTGGTCGACGGATTCTTCGTAGACAAAAGCAGCTCCCATGCGCCCGAACGTCATGCCGCGATCGTAGCCCACGGCAAGTCCGTTACCGGAGACGTCGAACGCGTTAATATCGTCTGTAGCGTCGATGTCCTGTCCGTGATGCAGGTAGGTTGCCCAGAGGTCGCGATTGCCGGTGGGGCGGGAGCAGACATTTGTGTCGCCATGCCAGGTATCGAGCCGGTTAATACTCGTGATAAGCGGATTGAACGCGAGCTTGGAGATTGAGGCAACCGTTCGGTCGCCGGAGAGCTGCGAGAGCATGGCCGCCGCGTCGGTTGCCGGTGCGTTGGTATAGGCCGAGGCGAAATTCGCACTGGGCGCATTATTTTCAATGAGCATATCGAGCATGGCGTCGCCCACGGCAAGTTGATTCGTGGTAAGATTCATTCCGGCGGCGGAGAAAATTCCCGTTCGCGTAATGAAGATATCCACCGACTGCGCGGTTCGCTCGACCGAATTGCCATTGCGATCCTGTCCGAAAAGTGACAGGGTATAGAGTCCTTCCTGGTCGAAGTTTTCCTCGCCGATGAGGGCTTTGAACTCGAAGAGTGAGGGATTATTAACCCATTTGGGCATGGTGCGTACCAGTCCGGTGGCAACGTTGCCGGTGGTCTTCTGGTCGCCGTCGGGGTCGTAGAGTGTGTACTGAACGGATTTAATCCAGGTATCGTTTTCCGGTTTGAGTTCATATTCGACGACGTCGGCCGTAACGGTCGTGGAACCGCTATAGAGCGTAATATCGCGTTGTGAGACGTCGGAAATAGTTGCGTTAAGGGGAGTCACGGCCCCGAAGAGGCCTATCGACTGTTCAGAGCGTGCCAGAATGAGTGAACGGGGCGACTCGGCCGTGGCGTTTGGCGACTGATAGGCATGGACGAGACTTACCTGCTTACTGGCGTCGGTCAGCCGGTCGGCGTTGTCGGCCATGCTTGCCGGGTCAACGTCACTACCGTACAGGTCGACCCGGGTCAGGTCCAGGTGCATGTACTTGTTATTGGCGTACTTCGAGGCCTCCTCTTCGGTCGCGTATTCCTTATTCATATCGATGGAATTCGGATCAATGGAATCTTTGAACAGGATTAAGTCTCCGGAAATGGTCGCGGTTGTCCCGTCGCGACGCGTATAGGTAAGCGATTCGTCGCCCCAGTCGTAGTGATAGAGGTAGACCTGGTTCTTGAGCTTGTATTTACCAGCCTGGGTCTCAACGGCACCACTTTCAAGGTGCCCACATTTAATAATGCGATAGATTTCTTTAAGAGTTGCGCAGCCGCTATCGATATCATAAATCATGCCGAGCGTTTTCGGAGCATATTCATATTCCATCCAGTCGTTCTCCTCCCAGCGACCGAGGAGTTCACCGAACGCGCCGCCCCGGTCGTAATTATTCCAGTACCCGGGAAAGAAATCGAACATGGTCTTGTACTTGTCTTTCTCCAAAGTCGGGGCCGAGGCCAACTTTTGAAACTTCGCTATATGCTCCGCACTGGAATATCGCGAAAAAATCATATTACTCGGCTCGTAATTCAGTTCAAGACCACTATCGGAAATATTGTTCCCCATAAAATCGAGGACCGTTGCGTCGGTAATCTTCTCGCCACTGGCATTATAGGCGGTGACTTCCAGAAGATACTTGCCCTGGCTGAGGTCGTCGTAGGGATGCAGCGTTCCCTGGTCGTCGTAGACGCCATAGTCGGAAAAGAAGTTTTTCGTAGCACCGCCGAGAAAAATCGCGGCGAAATGAAGACCATCGTCATCGACGAGAACGGCTTTGTTTGTTGGATTTTTAATCGATTTTTCTCGTGCCTCCGGGTCAGTGAGTGTACTGTCGTAGACGAGGTCCGGCATGGGGTGCGCGGTTAAGGCGTCCATTTCCGCCTGCTTCGTCGCCATACGCGTATTGATGATCTGATCATATTCCACATAAAGATTATTGGTCTTGTCTTGGGTATAGGTAAATGTATCGACGGTTCGCACCGGGTCGCCGGTTTTCTGCCCATCGGGCCCCGACTTATACAGCGAGAAGCTTAAATTGGTCACGTTTTGGGCATTGGCACCGGTTATGGTCCCGGTCACCATGAAGTCGCGCGTTGGCGCGAGCGTCGTTTCCGGCGCGCGATTCTCCCTGATCGAAGGCGTCTCCACAGTAATCGTTTGAGCCGAGAGCCGGCCCCCGGTAAGCAGCGTATAAAAAAGGAGGAGTACCAGTGAAAGCAGAGTCGGAACGGCCGTAGATTTGCTGTGTGGTGTGTATTTTGCCCAATTAGCCCAAAAACCGTCGTCTAATCCCCTCGCCATATTTTACTCCTCCCTTAAAACTGCGATTTCACTCTCCTTTAAGCCGCAAAGTTGACTTTTTTGGCATGATCGTTAATTATTATCGGAGAAAAAGCGCGCTGGGATGAGTTTATTAATCGCAAGGGGAGTGTTTTTCCGAAAAAAGTTGGATTTTTTGGTGAAGATTGTTAACTTGGGTAAAGATTACAGGAATTGGGAGGCAAGAGCGCGTTTGGGGCGGAAACGGTCATTGGGGGGCGCGAGCCAAACTTTCTTGCGGCCATGCTCATTTGTGAAAAAGCCATAAGTATCAAAACCAGAGTCCATCCTCACATAGGGGGCGAAGCCTATTAAAAAAAGTTTGAAGGGGTGTGGGGGGACTTTTCAAAAGTCCCCCCACGAAAAAAACACATCATCTCTCCTCATCACACCTCTCGCCCGCCGCCTCCAGTCATTCGTCCCCACCGCACTTCCATTCCGGTTCCCAACATCGCGTCCCGTGAATCCGCCATTGTCGTAACCCGAAGCCAGACAGTCCATTGGGGACAAATGCCTCGAAGAAAGATCGCAGCAATTTTCTTCGAGCCAGACGACGTGTAACCCGTCACTACCTCCCCGGTCTGCACAAGCCTTGCAGTGTGCCGGTGAATGGTAATGGCGGACACACGGCAAATCGATTGCGTGTTAGCGTTTGTGTTTTGTTCGTTTTCGTTATTGCTGGGTCGGGCCCTGCGAGCAGGCCCTCCCTTTTCAGGGCGCCGGGGTGTGGCCTGACACGTCTCAATCGACTCAGGTGCTTATTACGTGTCATTCACCCCTGATCGCGACCCGATTGGGTACGTACCCGTCATTGGGGCGGTGGGGGCTTGTGTTAATCATGATTTGGTGTATTATAAAGGAATTAAGCGCTGTTCGCGCTGGTTTTTTGTGTAGACCGAATTCCCTTACGAGGGACGAGAGAGAAGAATGAGACACGTAATTTCAGCTTTGGTGCAGAACGTACCCGGCGTCCTGTCGCACATATCCGGGATGCTGGCGTCGCGTGGCTATAATATAGATAGTCTGGTCGTCGGGGAGACGGAGCAGCCGGAATTTTCGCGCATGACCTTTGTCGTGCGGGGTGATAACGCGGTTCTGGTTCAGGTACGAGCTCAGCTTGAAAAGATCGTTACGGTTGTTCAGGTGGAAGACCTGAGTGCGAAAGAACTTGTGGAGCGTGACCTCATGCTCATACGAGTAGCGGCGGAACGACAGACGCGCGGCTCCATTCTGGAGTTGGTGCAGATATTTCGGGCGAACGTGGTCGACGTCTCCGAGACGGAACTGATGATCGAAGTCTCGGGAAAAGAGTCGAAGGTGGAGGCGTTTATCGACGCGGTTCGGCCCTATGGAATCGTACAACTGGTGCGAACGGGTCTTTTGGCCCTGTCGCGAAGTGAGAAATAAGAGGAAAAACCGTTCGGATACTTCGAGGGCCGCAAGTCTTCGTCCGAACGATATAAACAAACCAATTTAGTTGAATTTTGGGAGTAGTTACCATGGCAGCAACAATTTATTACGACAGTGACGCCGATCTTTCCGCCTTAAAGGGCAAGACCATAGCAATTCTTGGATACGGTTCGCAGGGACATGCACATGCCCAGAACCTCCGTGACAGTGGTTGCAACGTCGTAGTCGCCGAACTCAAAGACACGGACAACTATGAAGCGGCCGTTAAGGCAGGTTTTCAGCCGGTTTCCATTGAAGAAGCGGTCAAGCAGGGCGACGTTATTGTCATTACGCTTCCGGACGAACTGCAAGGTAAGATTTTTGCCAGTATGATTCGTCCGAACCTTGTTAAGGGTAACATACTCGTTGCCACGCATGGCTTTAACGTTCACTACGGTCAGTTCGATATTCCGGCGGGCGTCAGTGCGATTATGATAGCTCCGAAGGGACCTGGTCATCTGGTTCGTGCGGAATACGTGCGTGGCGGTGGTGTCCCGTGCCTTATCGCTTTGGGTCCGAATGCGGGCGAGGCGGAGAAGAAGATCGGTCTGGCCTATGCCAAGGGTATTGGCGGGACGCGGGCAGGTGTCATTGAAACGACGTTTGCGGAAGAGACGGAAACCGACCTCTTTGGCGAACAGGCCGTTCTTTGCGGTGGCGTAAGTGCCCTGATTCAGGCCGGATTTGAGACCCTTGTGGAAGCCGGATATCAGCCGGAAATGGCTTATTTCGAATGCATGCACGAAATGAAACTCATCGTTGACCTGTTCTATCAGGGCGGCTTGAGCTACATGCGATACAGCGTTTCCAATACCGCGGAATATGGCGATTACACGCGTGGCCCGCGCGTTATTAACGAAGAGACGAAGAAGGAAATGAAGAAGATTCTTACGGAAATCCAGAACGGGCAGTTCGCTCGCGACTGGCTCCTGGAGAACCAGGTTGGCGCTCCGGCGTTCCATCGCGCTCGTGCCCAGCATCATGACCACCTGATCGAAGTCGTTGGCAAACGTCTCCGCAAGCTCATGTCCTGGATCGATTCCAAGGAATTCTAGTTCCTGAACGGAACTTCAACGCCCATTTCGCTGCCGCTCTTACCCTGAACTTTGGGAGTGCGGCAGCTATAACAGTCTGAGGCTATGGTCGAAGAACCGATACCAACGCGTAATCATCCGAGTCGCTTCGGAATACTCAAATATGCCTACCCGGTGATAAGTCGCCGGGCAGGTGGTGTATCCATTGGTATCAACTTAAGTCCAAACCACGAATGCACTTTTCGTTGTCTCTACTGTCAGGTGCCCTCTTTTTGCGCCGCGGATAAAGCGAAACCGCGCGAAGTGGATACGGAGCTTTTAACCGAGGAATTGCGGTTCATTGCTCACACGGTCCTGACGGGCAGTCTGTTTGACGCCGAACGGTTTCGGCACGTGCCGCAGGAGTCACGCGTTTTACGCGATTTCGCTCTTAGTGGTGATGGTGAGCCTACTCTGTCACCGTCGTTTCCGGATGCTGTGGCCACACTGGTCAAGGTACGCCGCGAATTGGCGCTGGACTCGCTTAAACTCGTCCTGATAACCAATGCGACTCGCTTGAACGAGCCGGAAGTTCAAAAATCACTCGAACTGCTTATGAATAACGGCGGCGAAATCTGGGCCAAGCTGGACGCGGGTACACAAGACGACTATCTTCGCATCAACCGGTCCTCGGTTCCCTTTGACCGTATTTTGTCAAACATTGAAGAAACGGCGCGACGATGGCCGATTTGGATACAGACCATGGCACTGCGTCAGTCCGGTCGTACCCCGGAAGTCCACGAATTTGATTCCTATTGCCAGAGAGTTCAGACTCTTCTGGCGGCCGGCGCAAAAATACGTGGTATTCAGTTGTACACCGTGGCCCGAACCCCGGCCGATCCGGCTGTTAACGCTCTAACGGACGAGGAGATGGATGCCCTTGCCGCACAGATCAAGAGACAGACGGGGCTGTTAATAAGGGTGTATTATTCAAAGTAATTTCATTTTTTTGTGATTTTGTACACTTTTCCTTTTTAAAAAAAGGTAAAATTTTCAACAAAATTGCAGAAAAGGGGAGGGAAAAAGGTGTACTGGGGCTGATTTTTTGCGTGAATCGGTTATACTAAGAGAGTAAGGCGATAGCGGGACCAGACGGGCATCCCGTGAATCGCGGATGTCGAGCCCAGAGAACAGTCGTAAGGAGAAGCAAAGATGCAGATCAACATATCGACACGACATGGAAATTTGTCGGAAGCGGCCCAGACCAAGATAACCGAGAAGGTTGAGAAGCTTGGTCGATTTATAGAACGGGTAAGCAAGATAGACATCACGGTAGATTTGGAGAAGGCGGACCAACCAGCGATATCCCTGGTTGTAACGACGGAACTGAAGAAGGAGTTCAAGGCGGACTACAGCTCGGACAATCTGTACGGTTGCCTTGATCAGGTCATAGACAAGTTGGAAAACCAGATGCGGAAGTTCAAAGAGAAGCTGACGGACCACGGGAAGAAATAAGAAGAAGAGTGCGGCCGGGGAGTCGTTCTCTCCGGCCGACGAACAGAGACAAGTAACGGCTGGAGTGAGGGACTTGGCAACTTGTGCCGAAAGGGAGTCACGGATCTCCGGGCAAAACCGCAGGAAAAACGAAGGGAGTTTTGAATGAAATTCGCGGACTTTATATTGGTAGATGCGATTCGAACGGAAATAAAGGCAACGGACAAAGAAGGCGTCATACGCGAGATGGTGCAGTCACTTCTGGATGCTGGAGGGATTCAGGAATCGGAATACGAAGGGATCGTCAAGGCGATCATGAGGCGAGAGGACCTTGGTTCGACCGGAATTGGTCGAGGCATTGCCGTACCGCACACGAAGCATGTGAGCGTGGATCGGTTGGTTGGCACGGTTGCGATCAGTCCGGAAGGGATCGACTTTGACAGTCTTGACTGTGAGAAGGTTAATTTGTTCTTCCTGTTGGTTTCACCGCCGGACCGTCCTGGCGAGCACCTGCGTGCCCTGGAGCACATAACCCGACAGCTGAAGGACGACGCGTTTTGTCGTTTTCTTAAGCAGTCACGTACACGGGAAGATATCCTTCATTTACTCGATGAAGCGGATAACAACGTATACGGCAAATAAGAGGTATTGGCCGAACCGATGAAACTCACCCAAAATCTTACGGTAAGCAACAAAGCCGGCTTTCATTTGCGAGTCGCCTCAATGATATGCAAAGAGGCGATGAAGTATGAGGATGAGATAACGCTGGCGAACGGGTCCTACAAGGCCGACTGCAAGAGTTGTCTTGACCTGTTGGCCATAATGGCTCCGTGCGGCACGACTTTGTCGCTTGAGGTGGAGGGCGAGCATAGCGAGACGATTGCCAGTGTCTTTACGGAGATGTTTGAGAAGAAATTCTGGGAAGACGAATACAGCAAGACGGAGTAGCGTTCCGGGAACCTTTTGCGAATGAAAACATATCAGGGAATCGCTGTCTCGCCGGGTATAACGCTTGGCGAGGTCATGGTTATTGACAATGGACGTTGCCGTGTCAATCGGCGTTCGATTGAGCGCCGTGATATTGCCGCGGAGGAGTTGCGTCTGGACGCGGCCATTGAGGCGACCACGTCCGCTATTGCCAGGAATCGCGATTCAGTCACACAAGAGCTGGGTCTGGAATATGGCCAAATCTTTGAAGCTCATCTGCAAATCCTTTCTGACAGCCGCTTAAAAAAAGAGATTCTACAGCACATTCGCAGCGATCTGTTCTCTGTGGAATACGCCGTTAGTGTCGTCTTCGATAAGCACGCGGAAATGCTGAGCAAGATTCAGGGAGGCGATCTGTCCGAGCGTGCCAGCGATATTATTGACATAGAGAATCGGCTCCTGCGCCAACTCATGGGCATTCGCAAAGACAGTATTGCCACGCTAACCCGGCCTGTGATTATCTTTGCTACGGAGCTGACTCCAAGCGAAACGGTCAATCTGGATCGCAAGAATATCCTTGGTATTGTGACCGAGCGGGGCGGTATGGGGAGTCATACCGCTATTGTTGCCTCGGCTTTGCAGATTCCTGCCGTGCTTGGCGTTGGCCGCTTTCTGAACGAGGTGGAAGATGACGACCTGGCCGTTGTCGACGGCAAAACGGGACTGGTCATACTCAATCCGGATTCCGAAACGGTTCGAAAATTCGAATTGCAGCAGAAGAAGGAAAAGAGTTTCAAAGAGCATTTGCATTCTCTTTCTCATGCTCCTGCGGTAACCAGGGACGGAACGGAAATTGCCATTTACGGCAATATCGAGTTCCCTTATGAGGCCCGCTTCTGCCTGGAAAATGGCGCCGATGGAATTGGTCTGTACCGCACGGAGTTCCTTTATTTGGCTGCTTCGCCTGAAGATTTGCCCGATGAGGAAATGCATTTCGAAGCCTACCGCAAGGTCGCAGAAGATATGGGCGATCGCCCGGTTACCATTCGTACTTTCGACTTGGGGTCTGACAAGATGCCGGCCGGCGTTTCTCTAACGCGAGAAGCGGAGCGTAATCCTTTTATGGGTCTGCGGAGTATACGGCTTTCCTTAAAGAACACGAGCATGTTTCGCAAGCAGTTGCGTGCCATATTGCGTGCCAGTGCTTATGGCAAGTTCCGTATTATGTTCCCACTCGTTTCAACTCTACTGGAATTCCGACACGCGAAAATGCTTTTCGGCGACGTCTGTGAAGAGTTGGAAGAGGAAGATGTTCCCTTTGACAAAACGATTCCGCTTGGCATGATGGTCGAGGTACCCAGTGCGGTCATTATGCTCGGAACCTTTGTCCCGGAAGTGGATTTCTTTAGTGTCGGTACGAACGACCTGGTGCAGTACACCTTGGCAGTTGACCGGAGTAATAAAGAGGTCTGCTCCCTGTACAACTCGGAGGACCCCGCTCTGCTGCGATTGATACGGCAGTCGATTCGGGTCGCCTCGATGTACGATAAACCGATCTCGCTGTGCGGTCAGATGAGCAGTAATCCGATCTATACGATGCTCCTGTTGGGCCTGGGTTTGCGGCAGTTTAGTGTCTCGCCGGGCGCCATCCTGGAGATAAAGGAGATGTGCCGCAGTGTGACGATCGCAGAATGTCGCGAGCTTGCCAGGAATGTTATGTTTATGGAGACGGCGCGTGAGATACGCAACTACCTCAAGCACGAGACTGCCCGGCGCGTGGGCGAGGAATTCGACTCCCTGGAGTTTTAAGAAAAGATAAGGCTCACCGTCTGCTTGCTTTAAGGCCGCCGTCAAGGTGTGAGTCGGGGCAGCGGGCGAAGACACCACATACAAGCAAACAACGCTCCCGCGTGTGAGACGAGTATCGCGAGCGGGGGTAAGAGGAAATAACGGAATTGTCTTAGCGACCTCGACGTGAGGACCGCAATTCCAGAAGCATTCACAGCACCGGAGAGCCGACGCGGGCACGCAACCGCAAGGTGGCGTAAACGACAGGTTCGCCGGTAGAAACAGGAACTCCGACGGCAACGGCTGCCGCTGGAGGGATGTGTCAACGTAGTGCAACAAAGAATAAGATTGCATTTCAGTAAACAGGGGAATCTTTGTTTTATCGGCCATCGTGATCTGTTGAGAACGATGGAGCGACTCATGAGACGTGCGCAGCTGCCTTTGGCAATGAGTCAGGGGTTTCATCCGAAGCCGCGTGTGAGCTATTACGGGGCACTTTCGCTTGGCTTCTCCAGTCGGGACGAAGTCATGGAGATTGTTCTGGAAGGCGAGCACGACGTGCATGCGGTCACCGCGAGTTTGAACGCGGCTTCTGTTCCGGGTCTGGAATTTTACGATCCGGAGCCACTCGCTGGCAGCACATCCAGAATCAAGGCAGTTTCGTTTGATTACGAGACGGTGATTCCGGACCGGCTTGCGGATGGCTTGGCGTCGAAAGTTGCGGGTATTCTGGCCGCGGAAACAGTTCCGGTATCGAAGTCTAAGGGACGTGAAATCGATTTGAAGCGGGGTCTTTTGGCACTGTCGTTTCAAGGAGGTCTCCTTTATACGCGACTGGCGGTACAAGACGGGCCCGAGGCGACCATGCGAGAAGTACTGGCCGCTCTTGGACTTGGTGCGGAACTCTTTCGCTCGCTGTTTCCCGTCCGAACGAAAACAAATTTGGCCTAGCGGATGTGTTCGCTTCCGCTGGTCTCGGCGATTCCCATAACCTGCCACCCCTGTCTCTCGTTGACCCTCCGAAAACTTGCCGAAAGAAAGTGATTTTATGACTCAGGAAATGTTAATCAACTTCCGACAACCGGAAGAATGCCGCATTGCCGTCGTGGAAGACGGCACACTGGAAGAACTCTACATTGAAAGAAGTACCAGTGATAATTATGTGGGCAACATCTACAAAGGCGTTATTGTCAATATAGAGCCGAGCATCCAGGCGGCATTTGTGAATTTTGGCGTGGGGCGGAACGGATTTCTTCACATAAGTGACGTAGAGCCGCACTATTTTCGTCAGGCGCCGAACTTCGACATGAAGGCCAGTGAGCGTGACATGCGTCGGCAGCGTGAGCGTGGGCACGACGACGACTTTGCCTTTGGCCGTCCGCGAATCAAGCCGCCCATACAGGACATATTTCAGCGGGGCGACGAGGTTGTCGTTCAGGTTATTAAGGAAGGAATCGGGACGAAGGGGCCGACCCTGTCAACGTATATAAGCATCCCCGGGCGTTATCTTGTGCTCATGCCGTCGCTCGGTCGTGTTGGCGTTTCCCGCAAGATAGAAGACGAAAGCCTGCGCCGCAAACTGCGCACCATGATGGAAGAACTTAACCCACCCAAAGGACTGGGCTTTATTGTACGCACCGCCGGCAGTGACAAATCGCGTAAGGAGCTCGCTCGCGACCTGGCCTATCTTATGCGTTTGTGGAAAGTTATTGTCAAGCGAATTAAGGGCCTGCCTGCCCCGGTCGATATCTACGCCGAAAGCGATATGATGATTCGCACCATACGTGATATCTTTACGTCCGATATCGAAACGATTACAGTTGACGAGCCGGATGCCTTTGCGCGAGCCAAAGAATTTCTCGAAATGGTTATGCCACGTTATGTCGACCGGCTTAAGCTGTACGACGGGACTGACCCGCTCTTCTCACGCCATAATCTGGATAAGGAAATCGCCAAGATATACAGTCGGAAAGTCCCTCTTAAAGACGGTGGTTCCATCGTCATAGACCAAACGGAAGCGCTCGTGGCGATCGACGTGAACAGCGGTAATTTCCGAACCGGGGAATCTCCGGAAGACACAGCCTACCAGATGAATTTGCGTGCGGCGAAAGAGATTGCCCGACAATTGCGTCTGCGTGACCTGGGCGGCGTGATCGTTAACGATTTTATCGATATGACGAAAGAGGCGCATCGTCGCGGCGTCGAACGTATGCTACGCGACTCCATTAAGCGAGACCGGTCCCGCACTAAAATCCTGCGCACCAGCCCGTTTGGCCTCATTGAAATGACGCGACAGCGAGTCCGGCCCGGGCTTAAGAGAAGTATCTATCGCGAATGCCCCTGCTGTCATGGAGGCGGTGTTGTAAAGTCCGTTGAGAGTATGGCGATCGAGGCAATGCGAACACTCGTCCAGGCTGCCCGCACCAAGACGGTCGTACGCATTGCGGTTAAGGTTGCCGACGAAGTTGCGGAATATTTAAATAACAAGAAGCGTCTTCAGCTTGCAAAAATTGAAACGGATACCGGAGTGTCCGTCGTGGTTAAAGGCGATTCCGAAGTCTGGCCGGAGCATTTTGAATTCGAATGTTTCGACGACCAGGGACACAGCGTTCCCTGTCTTGCGAAGAATCCGTGAATTCTTCCGGACCGTGAAACACACAACGGTCGAACGAAGGCATGTCGTTCGTTCGACCGCGTTTTTATCGTGCCGGCTTTGTGTTTTTGACCGGTTTCGAAAACAGAGAGTCGCGATTTGCTGGTTTATGCCGACACACAATTTTCCCGGATGTTTCCGAACAAGTTGTGCCCCGGGTAGTTTGGTGTATTCGTTTTTTGTTTCTCTTAAAACCAAGGAGTAGTATTTATGAAATTGTATTCGAAGAATATGGGCCTGATGGCCTGTCTGGTTGTGGTTTTTCTGTTCGCATCGTCGGTGCAAGGGCAGGAACCCTTTGAAGAACTGGTCGATAGCGATACGATCGCGGTATCGCGCATCAATGTGGAGCAGGTGGACATGGGGAAATTCATACAAAGTGTTTCCACGCTTGCCTCGGCCATTGTTGATATGAGTGTGGAAAATGAGCAGGATCGACAGCAGGCGAAACAGACCCTGCCGGTTATCGTCGGTATGATGGTCAGCCCGTATGCGTCGGTCTTTGAAACCCTTCGAGCAAATGGAGTCGATTCGGTTTATATCATTGGTAATACAAAGGACGCGGAAGTTAGTGACTCCTATTTTGCCATTCCGCTTTCCAATCAGACGGATGAGCAGAAGAAGGCGCTTCGCGATTTGGCGAAAGGGGACTCGCTTTCGGCATTAAATATTCGCTTTCCGTTTGTGCGTCATGGCTTTCTGTTTGCCCCGATAGTCAAGCAGGGAATCTCAGATGACGACGTTAAAAATTATATTAAAGCGAATTTCAAAGAATTGAATCCGGTTGCCAATCCGATTTTTTCGCAAGGGCTGAGCGATTATCCGGACGTTGCTCTGTGTATTGTCTCGGCGGTTAAAACTTCAGAGGTGAGCGAGGAGGAAATTTCCGAGTCTCTTGCCAATCTGGACCTCTCCTCTGTGCCGGGCGGAGCCGCTCTGGCCGGCGAGGATATGGATGAGCATAAGGACACTATCGCCCGGTTCGCCAAAGAATTTGCCAATAATGTAACCGCGGTTGTGCAGGGTATAACCGTGAACGAACTCTCCTGGTCGCTTAAGTTGCGTTTGAAGTCGGCCGCGGCGCTGGAGAGCGTTAAAAAGAATCTCGTTGGCGCCGCCGAGGAGGTCATAACCCAAACGAAGAAGCAGCAGAACGCCGAATCTGCTCCTCTGACCGAGGACCTCATGACTGCCTTGACCCCCGTATACGGAACCGATACGGTGACTTGGACGATTGACAAGACCTTTTGGACCCAAAATGAGGCCCTCTTAAGAGACATCTTTAAGAAAGTGGCTGCGGCCAATGCTCCGGCCAGCGAGGAAGGGACCGACGACACTAGTGACTCCGACGACATGGAGTTCGACGAAATGTAAGGAGATTTTGTTCCTTTTACGAATCATATTCACCACCAGAGAGAAAGAGAGTCGCTCGTGAAATTTGCAATGTGTAACGAAATGTTTCAAGGCTGGGACGTCGATCGGCAGTTCAACTTTATCGCGGAGTGCGGCTACGATGGCGTTGAACTGGCTCCGTTTACCTTATCGGATAACGGTGGCTACGCGTCGACGCCTTGCGGCGATATTCGTGAGCTGACGCGAACGGCGCGTGAGGGGATCGTTCGTGCGAGCGCCAGAGCGGGCATTCGAGTCGCAGGTCTCCATTGGATTCTCAGTAAGACGGAAGGCTTTCATCTGACCACGAACGACGCAAGTGTGCGCCGGCGCACGACGGAATATTTGCGTGAGCTGGCGTATTTCTGCCGCGATCTGGGTGGTGAGTACATGGTACTGGGTTCTCCCATGCAGCGCAGTTGTCTGCCAGGCGTTTCCATGCACCAGGCGTATAAGAACGCGATAAGCACGATTGAACCCGTTCTGAATGCCCTTGAAGAGAGTCGCGTCTTACTCGCTCTGGAGCCGCTTACCGCCGCGGAGACTTCTTTCATACAGACCGGAGCCGACGCTCTTTATCTCATTAATAAACTGGGGCGGCCGCAGTCGCTCGGGATTCATCTCGACTGTAAAGCCATGTTCGGCAGTGAGAAGGAGAGTATCCCGGACGTCATACAAACGCCGGAATTACGTCCGTTTCTCAAGACGTTCCACGCAAACGACCCGAACCTGCAAGGACCTGGTTTCGGCGACCTTGACTTCACCCTTGTTATGGCCGCCTTGAAGACCATTGAATTCGACGGCTGGGTTGGCGTTGAGCCTTTCGACTTCCAGGCAGGCATCGAACGCGTTGCCCGCGAAAGTTTGCAAACACTCAAAGCCAGTCTGTAGCCCACAATTGACCGGTTCGCGGACAGCGTTCCTTTGTGAGTCGCCCCCGTTCGCTGAAAAATTTCGCCCCCCACTGGACAGGTTTTGGGGTTATGGTAGAATACTTAAATCGACTGGGGAAAATATTGTCCCCAGTTGAGTGTTGTGTCGCGGGGTGGAGCAGTTGGTAGCTCGCGAGGCTCATAACCTTGAGGTCGCAGGTTCAAGTCCTGTCCCCGCAACCTTTCCCCCTAAAAAGCCGTTTGTTCTCTGGAATAAACGGCTTTTTTTAACGTAGGCCCTGCTGGAACCGGGGTAACTTTCGCCGAGTCCAGCGGCGCATCTTGGTTGACAATACGAATAGAGACCCCTTAAACCAAACCTGGATTACCATGAACGATTCCTTTCAGGCGTTTCGCAAACTGGCCGTTAACGGTCGCAACTACGGTTATTATTCTCTTTGTGCCTTGGAAGAGGCTGGTGTTCTTGAGTCAGGTGAATTGGCCCGACTCCCTTTTTCCATACGAATTTTACTGGAATCCGTCTTGCGGAACGTCGACAATTTTGCCGTAACTGAGGGCGACGTTGCCAATCTTGCCCGATGGTCCCGGCCGAATGAATCCGTTGCGGAAGTCCCGTTTAAGCCTGCCCGTGTTATTCTTCAGGATTTTACCGGTGTGCCAGCGGTGGTCGACCTGGCCGCGATGCGAAACGCCATGCAGCGACTCGGCGGCAATCCGGAAAAGATTAACCCGCTCATTCCCGTTGATCTGGTCATTGACCATTCGGTGCAGACGGATTATTACGGAACCAGCGACGCCTTAACGAAAAACGTCGACCTCGAATTTACGCGGAACGGTCAGCGCTACAGTCTGCTCCGCTGGGCACAGAAATCGCTCGATAATTTCCGCGTGATTCCCCCGGCCACAGGCATAATTCACCAGGTAAATCTGGAATATCTCGGTCGCGTTGTCGTTAACGATAAGGCGTCGGACGAGAATTTGGCCGGTCTGCTTTATCCGGATTCCGTCGTCGGAACCGACAGTCACACGGTTATGATTAATGGTCTGGGCGTGCTCGGCTGGGGCGTGGGCGGCATTGAGGCGGAAGCGGTCATGCTGGGCCAGGCCTATTACATGCTGGCGCCCGAAGTGATTGGTGTGGAACTGACGGGTAAGGTCCCCGAAGGCGTTACGACGACCGATGTTGTGCTTGTTTTGACACAAATGCTGCGTCGGGAAGGGGTTGTGGGTAAGTTTGTCGAATTTTTTGGGGCAGGTGCGGCCGGTATGGCGGTTGCGGACCGTGCCGTTTTGGCGAATATGGCCCCGGAATATGGGGCGACGATGGGCTATTTCCCGGTCGACGAGCAGACGTTGGCCTTTTTGCGACAGACCGGGCGCGATGCGGATGCGGTCGCGATTATCGAAGCGTACATGAAGGCGCAAGGTCTGTTCCGGGATGAGCATTCGGCGTGCCCTGCCTATACGAAAACACTGACGCTGGACCTGTCGACGGTTGAGCCGTCCATGGCGGGTCCGAAGCGGCCGCAGGACCGGGTGCCCCTGTCGGAAATGAAGACGGCCTTTGAGAACTCGCTCGTTGCCCCTGTGAAGGAGCGTGGCTTTGCCTTAACGCCGGACCAGGTCAAAAAGAGCACCGAAGGCGAGTTTCCCCTGCGGCACGGTTCGGTCGTGATTGCCTCGATTACAAGCTGTACGAATACGAGTAATCCGCATCTCATGATAGCGGCAGGCCTTCTGGCGAAAAAGGCGTGCGAGCTGGGTATGGCGGTCAAGCCGTATGTCAAGACGAGTCTCGGACCCGGCTCACGCGTTGTGACCGATTATTTGTCCAAAGCGAATTTACTTGGCCCCTTACAGCAGCTCGGTTTTCACGTCGTCGGCTACGGCTGCCTGACCTGTATTGGCAATAGTGGCCCACTGCCGGAAGAGGTGGCTAAAGATGTTATCGACCAGGACATTGTAGTCGCGGCCGTCCTTTCGGGCAACAGGAATTTTGAAGGCCGTGTCAATCCGCTGGTCAAGGCGAACTATCTCGCCTCGCCGCCTTTGGTCGTGGCCTATGCCTTGGCCGGTACGGTCGATATTGACCTGACGCGTGAACCGATCGGTTGCGATTTCAACGGCCACCCGGTCATGCTGGCCGACCTTATGCCGAAAGCGGAAGACGTGGAAAAAGCCGCCAAGGCTGCCTTGACGCCTGATATGTACGTCAAACGCTACTGCAATATTGATACAATGAATACGAAGTGGAACGCCATTCCGGTCACGCCTTCGGAACTGTTCCGCTGGGATAAGAAGAGTACCTATATTCAGGAGCCGCCGTTCCTTAGCTCGCTGACCCGTGAGGTTGCGGACGTCGCTCCCATAACCGCGGCGCGTGCCTTACTCATGCTCGGCGACTCTGTAACGACCGACCACATTTCGCCTGCCGGTGCCATCAAGGCGAACTCGCCCGCCGGCGAATATCTGCTCGATAACGGTGTCGCACTGAACGATTTCAATAGTTACGGCTCGCGGCGCGGTAACGACCGGGTTATGACACGCGGTACATTTGCCAATATCCGGATACGGAATCTGCTCGCGCCCGGTACCGAAGGCGGGGTTACGCCCTTCCTCGGTCGCGATAAGAATACCGGGCCGGTCCTACCGGTTTTCGACGCGGCCATGCGTTATGCGAAAGAACGAATCTCGTTAGTCGTACTCGGCGGGGCGGAGTATGGAACCGGTAGCAGTCGCGACTGGGCGGCTAAAGGCACGGCTCTACTCGGCGTTCGGGCTGTCATTGCCAAGAGTTTTGAACGCATACATCGCGGTAATCTGGTCGGGATGGGCGTGCTTCCTTTGGAATTCCTGCCCGGCGAGGATCGACAGACGCTCAATCTGGATGGAACGGAACTGTTTACCATAGAACCGGTTACAAATCAATTCCAGCCGCAGGGCCTGCTCGACGTCGTCGCGAAAAAGACCGCCCGGGCCGATAAAGGCGCTGAAGTTCACTTTAAAGTTCGCGCTCGAATCGATACCCCTGTCGAACTGGACTACTACCTCAACGGTGGTATCCTGCCGACCGTTTTGCGTAAACTGCTCCAGGACGCTCCGGAATAGAGACGACGATAGCGGCAGTACCGGTCCGACGGCCGGCCCACGTTACAGGTTGCGCGAAGGTGAAAGCGAGGAGAGAGTTATATGGAAAAAGCATTGCGAATTCTCGTCTTTTGCGAGACCAATACGACGTACGGCCGTGGCATTCTGGAAGGGCTGACCAAATACGCCCATGAGCACAACTGGATCCTCAGTTTTGAGCAGCGAGGGCGGTCCGAGCGACCGTTCGGGCGCTACACGCCGTTGCGTGCCGATGGCATTATCACGCGAACTTACCATCGTTCCATGTATGACATTCTTCGTGAGAGCGGTCTGCCGATGGTCGAACTGTTGGGGCAGGTTGACCGCGATGTTCTGCCGGCTGTTACGATGGATGAGAAGTATTTGGCGCACCTGATAACCGATCATTTTCTCGAACGGGGCCTACGCCGATTCGCTTATTATTGCATGGAGGACGCACCGCTGTTCTATCCGCGTCGTGAGTATTTTCTGGAATATCTTGAGCAGTTGGGCTATCCGTGTGAGGTCTACCCAACGCAATGGGCGCAAAGCGATTACGTTTTTCCCCGGTGGCGGGAAAAGTATCGGCCGAAGTTGGCGAAGTGGCTTCAGAGTCTGAAAAAACCGGTCGCGCTCTACGCGTCGCTGGACCAATGTGGTCAGGTCATACTGGAACTCTGCCAGGAACTTGGCATTCGGGTTCCGCAGGAGATTTCCCTTGTGGCCGTCGGCAATGACGAGTGGGTGTGCCGTCTGCTGCGTCCGTCGCTTTCCAGTGTCGACGGGAACAGTTACGTCATCGGCTATCACGCGGCGCAAATCCTGGACCGCAAGATTAAGCAGGAGCCTGTCGAGCCGAAAACCCTCTTCATACCGGCAAGCTTCCTGGCCGTGCGACAGTCAAGTGATTTTTATTCCGTCGGCGACCCTGATATTGAGCATGCTTTGACGTTTATTCGGGAGAACGCGTGCCAGCGCATTCAACTACGCGATATTCTGCACGAGGTCAATATTTCCCAGCGAACGCTCTATCGCGGGTTTGCGAAATACTTAAATCGAACGCCGCAGTCCGAGATTTTACGCGTTCAGATGGAAACGGCCTGTCAGCTCCTGCGTGAAACCAATTTCTCTGTCGCTGCCGTTGCCCATCGTTGCGGATTTTCCAACGACATCTATTTTGTTCAGGCTTTTCGTCGCGAACGGGGCGTTACCCCCAATGCCTATCGTCAGCAATGCCGATACGGAACCTTCTCAAACGACGTGGATTAGGTGAACCCGTGGCGTTGGTCGCTGCGTTCCTTGCCCCGGGCTATGTTATGCTGGCCATACAGGTCGCCATGTTGCGGTTATGATGGCGGTAAGGCAAATCCGGGGCGGGTGCATTGCGTGGGCAAAGTGGCAAGATTTCAACATGCAATGACAATATATTATAATTGACAATTCTTCCCTTTCCGATTACAATACAGAAGATACAACAAAAGATTGTATCAAATTTTGGAATGTTTGTCAAACATTTTACAAGGAGAAGTCGATTTTTTTGCTGTTTTTTTAAGAAAAAGAGTAAAAATAATCGCGAAAGCAAGTACACTATTCAGAAAAAGGAGATCGACATGAAAAGACAATGGGAAGAGAAGATTGTGTTAACTTTGGTGGGGGGGGTAATTTCCACTTTCGAAGAAGTTTACGCAGACTGGCGTTTACGCTGGTGGAGCTGTTGGTGGTGATTGCGATTATAGGCATATTGATCGCGCTGCTCCTGCCGGCGGTACAGGCAGCGCGGGAATCGGCGCGGCGTATGCAGTGCTCGAACAATATGAAACAGTTTGGGATTTCACTGCATAACTACCATGACGTCAACGGCACGTTTCCGGCTCGTTGCGTATCGCACCACGGTTATCATTATTGGGGTGGTATGGTTGCATTACTTCCCTACATGGAACAGAATTCGGCCTACGACACGATTGTCGCAAAGACCACAGGGACTGTTCCCAGTGTTGATGAAGCACTGGACCCCATGTTTGCGACCTTGGTGATTTCCTCCCTGTGCTGTCCTTCTGATCCGAATTCGCGAGAAATTATGGGTGTAACAGGCCACCTTATTGCGGGTAGTAATATCGTTTTTTCCGCGGCCGATGTTGCCTTGGGAAGTAACTCTCCCGGTCTTACTGGCCCTTACGGTGACGATGCGGCATTGGAGACAACCAGTGCGCAAGTGATCAATCGAGGCCTCTTTTTTCAAAACGTATGGCATTCAATGGCGTCTGTTTTGGACGGGACTTCGAATAGTATAGCGGCCAGTGAAGCGGCAGGTTCGCCCTGGGTCGTTACGGGCAAAACGGGACCAACCGTACTTCGTGGCGGAACGACAGAAAAACCGGCAGGCGGCATGGCTAACAGCTCCTATAATCTTCTTGCGGCTGACTGTATGAACATGCGAAATCCCACGAACCCACGAGAGATTAAAAATCCGAACCGCTCCTGCCGCGCCAGGAATTGGGCTCATGGATGTGTGGGAACGCAGGGGTTCCACACGATTCTTCCACCAAACTCACCCTCCTGTGCCCGAGTGTCCAATGACAGTTATTTTGAATGGTGGGGTATTTTTTCCGCAACAAGCTATCATTCGGGCGGGGTCAATGCCGTTTTGGTGGATGGTTCCTGTCGATTTATTTCCGATACCATAGATTGTGGCGGCATTAATTCCTATCAGGTTTGCTCCGTTTACTACAGTGATAAGAGTCCTTTTGGTGTTTGGGGCGCTTTGGGGTCCATTAATGGCGGCGAAACTGTCTCGCCGTAACGGAGTCCATTTTGCCCTGTATCAGATTAAATCATTTGTTAAAATTCCAAAAGATGCAAGAGAGGTTCTTTCCATGAAACGAATACAGTTTTCACTTTACATCATGTTGATGGTCGTCCCGAGTTTTTTTATCGCTTGTGGCGGGGCGAAGCGTCCGGACGGCATGCCGCAGCTTGTTCCGTGCCAGGTGACTCTGACCAGTCAGGGGCAGCCCGTTGCTGGCGTTAGTATCACGTTGATTCCGAAGCAGAGCGGGCTGGAACGATGGTCCAGTGCCGGCCTGACCGATGCCTCCGGAACAGCGGCCTTGGTTACCTACGGGCAGTATAAGGGAGTCCCGTCCGGGGAATTCAAAGTTGTCCTTGGCAAGACGGTTACCGAAGGAGGGGAAAATGATACGGAAACAACGCCACTTGCCAAGCGCGAGGCGATAAGTACGTTTTCCCTTGTTGATGTAAAATACATCCAAGAGGCCACGACCCCGCTGGAGCTGAAAGTTGAAAATAGATCCGTCGCCGAGAGTTTTGAAATTGGGCCGGAGGTCAAAGTCCTGATCGACAAGTTTATTCCGGGCAAAAGTCTTTAAGGAGTAAGCAACGTACGCTCCGTGCAGGCTGTGCGGAAGAGGTTTGGCCTTTGTTCGGCAACGCGTAACCCCAATAAGAAAGAAGAAACAAAATGTTTGCAATGAAGAGAGATACAAAAATGAAATACACCCTATGGGTGGGAACGGTTGTGCTTCTGTTTTTCTTGGGACTGTTGGTTCCGGACGCAGCCTGTGCGGAAGAATATTCACCAAAGTCGGTCTGGACCGACGCGGAAGTTTTATCGAACGGGGACAAACCGTTTAATTTGGAACATTTGACCGACCACGATTTAGCGACGTGTACTGTTCTGCTGGATACGTCGCGGACGGGCACGCGTGCGGAGACGACGCCTACAAATGCGGACCACCCAATTACAGCCCGAATCGTTCTCGACTTGGGTGAATCGCGTGCCATTGCCGGTGTGCGGTTTTACGCGGGGCCTGAATGGAAGGTGCTTGGCATTCGAAATGCGTCGATTTTTACCTGCGACGACCCACAGGGAAAGCAGAACGTGCAGTGGATTCGGAAGAATGAAGAGTTTTTTCCGATGAACTATAATTTGCCTGTGGTTTCAAGTTGGCCCACTGTTCAAACGCGTTATCTTGGAATTGATGTTAATGACTCCTGGCAAATTCGGGACCAGCGACAGGGACTTGCGCCGGAAAGAATGTTCAATGTCGTTCTGGCGGAACTGACCTGCTTGTCGGAACCGCCTGCCGATCCGATTCAAAAGAATCCTGATGAACTTGCCTGTCCGGAAGACCGTTTGTTCCGTGACTGGCTGTATCAGGACCATGGTTTTGATACGGGCCTCTGTTTTGCCTCGGCGTCCGGATGCGATTTGGAATCGGCTCTTCTGACTCGCGTTTTGGCCGAATTGCCGGAAAATGAAGAGACACAAAACCTTCAAGAGAAGAGGAAGGAACTCATTGAAAGCCAGACGCCCGGCGTGAATCCCGCGTGGAAAGAGCTTTATTGCCGTGCCTGTTTGGCCCGGCGAAACGCGCGACTTGCCACGCTCTTCGATGAGGAGTCTCAAGTTATTTACGTAAAGCATCATGTTCTTGGCGGGACGGAGGGACATTCCACAAATGTGAACGTAACGGACCGTCAGTACCACGGTTTTACGCCCGAAGAGAGAGCGGGGAGTCAGCTCTGCCGTTTGTCGTTTGGACCGAATGGTCAGGTTCGTCATGAGGTCCTTCTGGAGAAGCCTGACGGAGTTATACGCGACCCGAATCTGTCGTATGACGCAAAGCAGCTTGTCTTCTCCATGCGGGAATCATTGCAGGAGAATTTTCATCTCTATACCATGGACCTGGAAAAGAAGACCGTCGAGCAGATTACGTTTTCACCTGAAAAGGATGGAAAGGAAGTCCCTTGTGCCGATATAGAACCCTGCTACACTCCGGAAGGGAATATTATTTTCACCTCGACGCGAAACAGTCAGATTAACGACTGCTGGCCCGAGCAGAATTCTAATATTTTTACTTGTGGTCCGGACGGAAGTACCATACGCAGGTTAACCTACGATGAACTTGACGTTGGCTATCCGCAGATGATGCATGATGGTCGTGTACTGTACACGCGTTGGGAATACAGTGACCGTAACGCCTATTTCATGCATCCACTTTTTACAATGAATACAGACGGCACTATGCAGACGGAATATTGCGGGAATAATTCACTCTTTCCTGCTTCGTACATTCAGGCACGAGCCATTCCGGGTTCCAATAAGGTGATTGCCATTATTTCGGGTCATCATGTGCCCCTGAAGGGGAAGTTGGCCCTGGTCGACCGCACCTTGGGTACGCAGGATGGTAAAGGCATTGAATTTGTAGCCGGTTCGGCGCCCGACGGTACCCCTGGTCGCAAGCGGTCGTGGTTTCAAACAACGGCATATAATGACTCAAGCGTGGACTATTTCGGTCAGACGGGTCCGCAATTTCAAAATCCGTGTGCCCTTGATGAAGATCAGTATTTGGTCGCCTATTGCCCTGAAGGATGGGGCACACAGTCCGGTCCCTATAATCCTCCCTTTGGTGTCTATTGGATGGATGCCGATGGTCGTCGGGAATTACTTGCGTTCGACTGGTGGATTACATGTACGCAACCGATTCTGGTCGCGGAGCGAGATCTTCCGGCGTCCAAGCCGTCGCAGGTCAAGCTGGACGAAAAGTATGGCACATTTTTGATCCAGGACGTCTATTACGGTCCGGGCCTGGCAGGAATACCACAGGGCACGGCCAAAAAGATTCGTGTCGTCGCGTTGGAATATCGGGCCGCCTGGGTGGGAACGGGTGTCAATGCGGGAGAAGCGGACGCAGGTTACGTCCAAACACCCATATCGCTTAATAACGGGAGTTGGGACGTCAAGCATGTCCTGGGAGAAGCCGACATCGAGGAAGACGGTAGTGCCGCTTTCCTCGTGCCTGCCCGTGTTCCTGTCTATTTCCAGATCTTGGATGAACATGGATATTGCATTCAGACCATGAGAAGCTGGTCCACACTTCAGCCGGGAGAAACGTTCGCATGTATCGGTTGCCATGAGGACAAGCTTGAAACGGCGGAAATGGTTCAGAGTCGTCCTGCGCCTCTGGCTCTTAAGAAGCCGCCGCAACCGCTGGCTCCGTTTGCCGGTCAGAAACATCCGCTCATTGAGCGGCTGGAAACCGAGGAAGCTTTGGACTCCATCGAAAACTACGCCGGTATGAACGCGCCCGTTTGGGCCGACGACCCGAATGCTCCCGTTGCCGGCTTCAGTTACAATCAGCGAATCCAGCCGATTTGGGACCGGCATTGCGTTTCCTGTCATTCCGGTTCCCTTGACCCGGTTGCTCCTGCCCCGGATTTGTCAGGACGCGTTATCCCGCTCGATATTAACGATCCAAAAATACTGAGACCTTTTTATTATGAACGTGTAAAAGCAGAGTATTATAATGGTGTTACGACCCCACTTTGCGTCGACTGGAAGCGGAGTTTTACAAGTTCCTATACGACGCTTACCAACTACGGTCAGGTCAATGGGAGCAAGTGGGTCGAGTGGCTGGAATGCCGGTCCCGGCCGCAAATGCTGCCTCCCTACCACACAGGTTCCAGTAAGAGTCTGATCATGAAATACCTGGAACCGGACCATTACAACGTGCAGGTCACCGAGAATGAGAAACGCCTGATCGCCTGCTGGATTGATTTGTTGATTCCCTTCTGCGGCTCCTATACAGAAGCCAATACGTGGACCGACAAGGAGAAAAACGATTATCGATATTATCTTGAGAAGCGTCGATTCTTTCTCCAGGAAGAGCTTAAGGGCATTCGGCAGCAGGTAGAACAGTCGGGGTTGTTAAAATAGCGAAACCGGGAGCGGGCAGCGACGCTGTTTCCGCTCCCTCTTGACCTGGACTGCGACCTGCCCGAGGCATGCGGTCCGCTTTTTTACAGTTCACATCGCGCAATCGTGCAGGATTCCAGGACGTCGGTGGCGATTTCGCAGCCTGTGCCGGGCGTGTCCCAGAGCTGGGCGGCGCGAATAGGGTCCGGCGTTTTGGGGTGCTCTTCCGACGGATTCTCACGCGGAATGAGTGTTGTTTCGACCGGTTGCGTCAGGTCCGCTTCCAGGACTTCGTCGAATCTTAAATAATCGCACGGATGAGTAAAGCCGGGCAGTGAGGCCAGGGCAACCAGATGCCGATACCCGAGCGAGGAGAGAAATTCGCAGCCGGCGTAACAGGAGATTTCCTCCTGACGGGCAGCGTTTAAAATCTTTTGCGATTCCGTATGGCCGCCAACGCGACCGGGTTTAACGCAGAAGAATTTCGCACTCTTAAGGTCGGCGGCAATCTCGGCGTCCAGTTCGGAGCCGATGGACTCATCCAAGCAGAGCGGGGTGCGCAGCGAATTCTGAATCATGGCCAGCGCAACCTGGTCGCCAGGCGTCGATGGCTGTTCGATGAACGTCAAGAAGAAATCTTCCAGCCGATAGAATATTTCCGCATATTTATCAAAGGTCAGTGCGCTTTCGATGTCGACCTGAAGCTGAACGCCAAAGGGAAGCTCCGAGCGTGCGGCGGTAACGGCCTGAATATCCCAGCCGGGCCGAAATTTCAGCGTGGCGCGGGAAAAGCCGTCGGCTACGAGGCGTTGTAATTCCGGAAAGAAATCGGCCGGTTCCTCAAAGCGGTCGAAGGTCAGGCCGAGCGGAATATCACGTCGAACGCCGCCGAGCGTTTTCCATAACGGCTCTCCTTTCTCCCGGGCAGCCAGATCCCATAAAGCCATATCAATTGCGGCTTTAGCGTGCTGATTACCTTGAATGGAAGTCGCCAGTTCCTCGACGAATTGACTCGGCTTGGCCAGTGTGCGTCGGTCCTTGAGGAGGGGCAAAAGCACGTCGCGAATCGTTTGAAAGACGCCGCCCGACCATTCGGAGGTCAGACAGGGCGTATTGCCGGGTGCCACCTCGCTCCAGCCGGTCTTATCGCCTGCGGTTATCTTGGTAACGACGGTATCAATAAAATTTAACGGTTTATCGGCCATTCTCTGCGGAGCGCGAAACGGCAAACGCACGAGAAAACATTCAACGGAATCAATTTTCATAGTGGGTTCCATAATTCAAGGCTTGTTCCGACGCGTTCCGGAGACCAGTTCCCCGGAACATCCTTTTCATTCTCCTATCATACCAAAATTCCGGCGGTGTTTCAAGTAGGGAGGGCCTGCTTACCGTTCCCGAGGGGCGTGGGAACGCGGAGGGCTGGGTCGCAACTTATCCGTGGAACAGGGAGCCGATTTGGTAAATCGCGATGGCCAGTGCCAGGGCCAGGGCGGTATTGAACAGATAGGAGAAGGCAGGCCAGTGCCAGGAGCCGGTGACGCGGTACATGGTTACGACGGTGCCACTGCACGGAGCGTAGAGCATAACGAAGACGAGCATGGCCAAGGCTTTTAGGGGTGACCATTCGTCGGAGTTGGCGAGCGTATTGAGCAGTCGGCCGCGACGTTCCTTCTGCGATTGCGAGTCGTCGTCGCGTTCCGCTTCCGACCGCTCTGCATTGTACAGGGTCGACATGGAACTAACGATGAGTTCTTTGGCCGCCGTACCGCCGATAAAGGAGACGTTATCCTTCCAGTTAAAGCCGGCCAGTCCGGTAACAGGCTCCAGGAAGCGTCCAATGGCCGCGGCGTAGGAGTGGTCGAGCGAGGAGAGCGAGGATGCCGGGACCGTGGTCGCACTGTCGTCCGTCGGGCCAGCAGGTCGTTGCAAGTCACTCGTCGCCACTTCCATTGCCACTTCCGATGGACTGCCAGGAACGGTTGGGTGTGGACCCGCTTGTGGAAACGACATGAGAAACCACAGAAATATATTCGCGGCCAGAATGACCGTTCCGGCCTTCTTGAGGAATTCACCGCTCTGGCGCAAAGAACTTCCGAGTACTTCCTTAACCGGAGGCAACTGGTAGGTCGGCAGTTCCAAAAGCAGTGGCAGTTCCGGACCCTTGAGTATCGTGCGAGCCAGTAGCCAGGCGGTGGCCAGAGCACAGGCCCAGGAGAAGAAGAGAACCGCGGTCATAACCAGACCCTGATACGCGGAAAAAAACGCGGCCACGAGCATGCCGTAGATCGGAAGTTTTCCGCCGCAGTTGAGCATGGGAATAATCAGAACGGTCAGCAGACGCGACCGGCGATTGCCAATGGACCGCGCGGCCATAATGGCCGGCACGGCGCACCCGCCAGCGATACCACCTCCGAGAACAATGGGGAGAATACTCCTGCCTGCCAGTCCGAACCGTCGCATAAACCGGTCCATAATCATGGCGACCCGCGCAACGTAGCCCGACTGCTCCAGGAGCGCGAGCATGGTAAACATAACAAAAATGACCGGGACGAACTGAATGACCCCGCCCATCCCGGCCAGGACGCCATGACGCAAAAAGGAACTCAAAACCGGACTGGTCAGATGTAAGTGCGACTCAAGCCAGTCGGGGAGCCATAAGTGAAAGAACGTATCGAGTAGTTCGACAGGCGTCATCCACGACAGGCCTTGCCCGCCCCAAACGGGGAGCCAGGCCAGTTGGTCCGCCACCTGAAATGTAATTTCAAAGACGAGCACCATAAGGCACAGCAGAATGGCCGGTCCGAAAATCGGGTGGCAGACGTAGCGGTCGATCAGGTCCGAGCGCAGGGAACGATTCGGGCGGTCCTGCCGAAAGGACTCGGAGGCAATTTTTTCCACCAAAGCTCTTCGACCGGCGACGATCAGCTTGCGCGGCGTCTGGTCGTAGATGTCAATAAAGAAGAAAAACTCTTCGTCGGCAAAGGTAAGGAGCTTTTGCCAGGAGTCGTCGTGCGTGTGATGCTCAACGAGGCGGCGCGCCTGTCGGTCGCCTTCGGCCAGTTTTACCGCCAGATAACGAGGCGGAAAATCTTCGACCAGATGTTCACTTTCGCGCAGTTTATCTTCAATTTTCGAAAGGATTTTTTCAAGAGATTCGTCGTAGCGTATGCGCCAGTCGGGTCGAAAATGCTCATGCTTGCGGCAGACACTGACGATGGCCTTACGCAAATCGTCGAGTCCTGTCCCCCGGGTAGCGACCAGCGGAATGACCGGTGCCTGAAAATAATTTTCCAGAAGCTTGCAATCGCAGACGGCCCCACGCCGTTTGGCAACGTCCCAGAAATTGAGGCAAATCACCAGGGGCACCTGCATCTCCGCAAGTTCCAAAAGGAGCAGGAGCGAGCGTCGCAAGTGAGTCGCGTCGACAACGGCAATAACGACCTCGGGCCGTTCCGAAAAGATGAAATTTTTCGTGATACGTGATTCCGGCGTCTCGGACGACAGGGTGTACGTTCCTGGCATATCGACCACGGTTATGCGCAGATCGCCTTCGTGATAGTGCCCTGATTTTGTATCGACCGTTGTCCCGGGATAGTTACTTACGTCTTGATGAATTCGGGTCAGCAGTCGAAAGACGGAGGACTTACCGGAATTCGGCTGCCCTGTTATAACGGCGGAAACGTTCTCCTGACGACTGGACATAGATTATTTCCCTTCAGGCATTGCCCGATTTTTCTCGACCATAATAGCGGCGGCGATTTCTTCGCCCATGGCAATGCGAGTCTGGCCCGTGGCGAGGACCAGAGGGCGGCTGGAGTCGCGACGATGCTGAACGACGCGAATCGTCGCGCCGGGCAGCAGGCCCATGCCCATGAGTTGGCCGCGATACTCATTGTTTTCGGGCAAGTCGAGTACGGTGCCCGACTCGCCGGTTAAGAGGCTGGCTAACGAGATTCGCCCGGTCTTGAGGTCCTCGGGAGCACACGTCGATTGTGGCCGCGACGTCGGTTGCGAGGTTACCATAAGGCCTTGGCCCTCTTCTTGACCGACCGCGACCGGTATCCGCCGGTAACGGGAATGACATCGGCGTTAATAAAATGGGAATCCTCCGATAAGAGGAATCGCACGACTTTGGCCACGTCGTCGGGGGTTCCCCAGCGTCCGGCGAGAGAATCGTCGGTTGCCAGTCGTTGGAAGTCGGGCGACGCCTGCTGGCCCCACGCGGTGCGAATCCAGCCTGGTGCCACGGTAACGCAGCGCACGGACGGGGCGAGCGATTGCGCAAGCGACTTGCTGAACGCGGTAACGGCGCCTTTGGCCAGGGCGTAGAGTTCCGCCGTTTCGCCGGGCATACCGCGGTCAATGCCGCTCCAGCCGAAGAAGATACAAACCGGGGTAGACGTTTTCTCACCCATTCGTGAGGAATAATAGTCGGTCTGTCCCTTCATGAACAGTCCGAGTCGGCGTGCGATTCTGGCGGTCGCGCCGACGTCGACAGCGAGGATCTGTTTGAGCTTCTCATCGCCGGTCCGATCGCGTTCATCCAGAGCCATGAGATCGACTCCGGCCGCGTAAATTGTGGCGACAAGTCGGTCGTTCTCATGATGACGCCGTAAAACACTTTCGATTAAATTATTTTGCTCGAACTCCATTGACAGGTCATACTTAAGGATATCGACGGCAATACCGCGGTCCTTCAATTCCTTGGCAAGCGAGTTCAGTTCCTCAACCCTGCGATTGCCGTGAATAATCATGCGGTCACATTGATCTGCCACGGCCAAGGCGGTTGCCCGGCCTATACCGCCACTGGCGCCCGTAACCAAAATGGTACGTCGTATGTCGGTTGCCGCTTGTTTCGTCCCCACGAAGTTTGTCATGAATCACCATACCCGTTCGGATGATTTTTCAGCCAATTCCAGGCGGTAGCGATCATGCTTTGCGCCTCGGTATAGGCGGGCTTCCATCCGAGCTCCCTTTGAATTTTTTCACTACTGGTAAAGAGGACAGGCGGATCACCTGCCCGACGTGGCCCCTCCTGGACCGGAATCGGCACTCCGAGCACCTCTTCCGTGGCCGCGATCATCTCACGAACGGAGTATCCGCGGCCTATTCCCAAGTTATAAAAGCGCTTGTCCCCATCGCGTAGCGCGTTCATGGAACGGACATGCGCGTCGATTAAATCTTCGACGTGGACGTAATCGCGGATACAAGTTCCGTCCGGAGTCGGATAGTCTGTCCCGAAGATTTGGATAGCGCCACTGCGTCCCAAGGCGGCGCGAATTATGTTCGGAATGAGGTGGGTTTCCGGGTCATGGTCCTCGCCTATGGACCCGTCGGCGGCCGAGCCTGCCACGTTGAAGTAGCGCAAGGCGGTAAACCCGAATTGCGGATTCGCACGGACCAAATCCAGCAGTGCCCGTTCCACCATCCATTTGGACCAGCCGTAGGGATTCACCGGCTCCTGACGCGTGGTCTCAACGATTGGCATTTCGTCCGGAATGCCAAAGGTGGCCGCGGTTGAGCTGAAAATCAAGCGGGCAACGCCACAGCGCTGCATAGCGGTCAATAGGCTGACGGCGCCGGCGGTGTTATTTTGGTAATACAAGAGCGGTTGTGCCATGGATTCGCCCACGGCGGCAAAAGCGGCGAAGTGCATAACGACTTCGATTGCGTTTTCACGCAAAATGTGTGTTATGGCCTCGGTTTCCGCCAGATCCGTTTGGTAGAACCGGGCCTCCTGCGGGACCGCCGAACGATGCCCCCGACTTAAATTGTCGAGTACAGCGACGTTGTGACCATCGGCCAGCAGCCGCTTAACCGCGTGGGAACCTATGTAGCCTGCACCCCCTGTTACCAATATTTGTGTCATATTTGTCTTAATTCTTTTCTTAATCGATCGCTCTTTTGTCTCTTGGTATGTTTACGTAACCCGTTAATTCATACGCGGTTTCATTCTACGTCAGGCACGCAGCCAGGGATTGGAGAACCGCTGAATTCCTATCGTCGTGGCACCGCCATGTCCCGGATACAGAATTGTCTCGTCGGGCAGTGTCATGATTTTCTTCTTAATACCGTCGATGAGGTCCTGCCCGTTACTGTCGGGGAAATCACTCCGGCCGATACTACCGTCGAAGATAATATCGCCGACGAACAGGACAGGCCCGTCTTCCAAGTCCAGTTGAAAGAAGAGATGGCCCCTGGCATGGCCCGGAATCTGGCCAACGTGGAAGTCCAGCCCGGCGACGGAAAGGGAGTCGCCTTCGTTCAAGATTCGGTCGGCGTCAGGCACTGTTGAGGGAAACCCGAACGCGGCGGAAAGATTCCCCGCCGGGTCCGTTAGTTTATAGCGTTCAAGAGCGCTAATGATAATAGGTGCGTCGGGCCACAATTCCTTCATTTTTTCCAGCCCGCCGATATGGTCCCAATGGCCGTGAGTTATGAGAAAAGCGCGTGGCGTCAGATTCGACTCCTGCAGTGCCGCCAGTAGTGGCTCCGGGTCCATACCGGGGTCAATTACAACGCAATCGTTTGACCCAACGGCCGCGACAATATAGGCATTCTCTTGAAAATCTGACAGCACAGCTGGCTTTACGACAAGTTCCTCTCGTTTCATATTGACTCCTCTTCTATTAGGGTAGGTTTCTCCGAGTTGACCAGGCGTTGCGTTATCAACTTCATAATACCGGATGCCACCTGCCGCTTGGTTCCGGAAAATGTTCCGACTGTCTCGCCTTGGTCCGCAATAATTTCGACCTCCGTCTCATGCGAGTTGATCGCGCGTGAGTCGTTTAAGACGATTAAATCGCAGCACTTACGCTGTAATTTTTGCAGTGCGTGTGCCCGATGGTCGTTTGTTTCCAAGGCAAATCCGACCAGCCATTGAGTTCGTTCGCTCCGGCGATGAGTTGCCAGAGTTGCCATAACGTCAGGCGTTTCAATCAGTTTAAGGCAAAACGAAGCTTCCTTTTCGCCCGCACGGAGCATTTCCTCTTTCGACAGTTTGTGCGAGGCGACTGTAATAGGTCGATAGTCGCAGGCGGCGGCCACGCCGATAACGCCGTCGCACAGGGGCAGTAGTTCCAGAGCCTTGGCCAGCATATCCTCTGTAGTGAGCACGGAATGGACCGTTGCGCCACGCGGATAGGCGACTTCGACGGGTCCGGAGACGACCAGCACGTCGAACCCTTCGGCCAAAGCTGCGGCGGCCAGAGCGGCGCCCATTCGGCCACTGGACGCATTGGTCAGGTAGCGAATGGGGTCGATATACTGTCGCGTGGGCCCGGACGTAATCAGGACGGTTGTCATGCGGTCGCTCCGCCGGCACTTAAGGTGTGCATTGTGGCAACGAGTTTACGGACCGCTTCCACACTGGCGTTGAACATGGTTTTTTCGTCGTCGTCGAGTGCCAGTTCGATAATTTTCTGCACGCCGCCGTCGCCGAGGACGACCGGAACGCCGACGAAGAAGCCGCCTACGCCGTACTCCTGTTCGCAGAAGGCGGCACACGGAATGAGTCGATGCTTATCGCGCACGATCGCTTCGACCATTGTTGCGGTTGCTGCTGCTGGGGCATAGTAGGCGCCGCCGGTCTTTAAGAGCCCGACGATTTCCGCGCCGCCCTGGCGTGCCCGCTGGATGATTTCTTCGAGTCGTGCTCGCGGTATGAGCTGTGAGACCGGGATCCCGCCGACCGACGCGCAGCTCACCAGAGGCACCATTGTATCGCCATGGCCGCCCAGGAGCATAGTCGTTACATCTTCGACACTTACGCCGAGTTCCATAGCGATAAACGTGGAGAATCGTGCCGTATCCAGCACGCCTGCCTGGCCCACGACCCGTTCTTTCGGAAAGCCGGAGACCTCAAGAAAGCATTGTGCCATAGCGTCGAGCGGGTTACTAATAATAATAGCCACGGCGTTGGGACTCGTTTTGGCCACCTCTTGGGCAACGGCCCCGACGATTTTGGCATTTACGGCCAGCAGGTCGTCCCGGCTCATACCCGGTTTACGTGGTAGGCCGGCGGTTACGACGACGACGTCGCTACAGGCGGTATCCGCGTAGTCGGTTGTCCCGATTATACGGCTGTCGTATTTCATAATTGGTGCTGCTTCTGCCAGGTCGAGTCCTTTTCCCTTGGGCATATCGCCTGTTTGCGGGATATCCAGGAGGACGATATCGCCCAATTCTGCCGCGGCGCACCAGTGTGCCGTTGTGGCCCCGACGTTACCTGCTCCGATTATACTGATTTTTGGCCGTCTCATACTTTTCTTCTCACTTCTCATTAAACGTTAGCGAATGAACTGAGTGCCCACGGGGGGAATGCTCCCAGGGCACGGAAAAACACCTTCTCTTTATATTTTACAGGATTGCCACCGCCTGTCAAGCATGAGTTCACGGCTGCGAGCAGGCCCGCAGGTCGGGTGCGCGCCAAATTTTCTTGCGAAGATAGGGAGGGCCTGCTCGCCAGGGCCC
>JAUNSJ010000046.1 GCA_030539295.1 Planctomycetia bacterium
GCAAGGAGAAATACAACGTATTTCGACGTTCCCCGGGTACACGACCCCCAATTAAACCACGCCCTGTAAGGGCAGCACAGGCCGGTCACCTCCGAACCCGGGCACGGCCCACCTCCGCGTCCCACTGCGAACCCTGCGCGCTAAAAAATAATGTGTCAATTGGTTAGGGCATTTGAGACTGGGTGCTGTGTTCGTAATCCATTATACGTTCAGGATTTATGTAGCACGCGGAGTTCGCAAAGGAGCGCAGAGTTCCGCTTCAAAATCGGTCGCGCTCTACGCGTGGGAGCGACTGGTCGTGGGAACCTGTTTGTGCTGCCCTTACAGGGCGATTTTCATTTTCTACCGCAGACCCGGGGCGTTGGTCGCTGCGCTCCCTTGCCCCGGGCTATGATATGCTGGCCTTACAGGCCGCCGGTTAATGGCGATGCTGGGTAAAATGGCGAATCCATCGCAGATTGGCGGTGCTGCGCTTCCGTTTTCGTTGTTGGCAGTTCCCGAATGGTATTGCTGGGTCGGGCCCTGGCGAGCAGGTCCTCCCTAACTTCAGAAGAAAATTTGGCACGCACCCATTTTTGCACGCACGTCTTGAGCTGTCCTTGACAAGCTCCATTGCTTCCGGTAAGATAAAATGATTCGGCGATGGTGGAACAGGCGCTGCCGCGCAGAGTTCGTTTCAGAGAGCGTTTTTCAATTTAATTTGATTCGGAGGTCCTGATGAATTTGTGTCCGGTTCCTGATGGTGATTATTTTTTCGATAAAACCGCCGTTGTGACAGGTGCGGCTTCCGGAGTGGGGCTGGCTTTGAGTGAACAACTGCTGCAATATGGGGCAAGATCGGTGCTGATGGCCGATTTCAATCGGGAGAATCTGCAACGTGAATATCAGCGTCTTCTGGAAGTGTTTCCGGAAAAAGTGTTCATGTCGGTTTGCAATGTGACGGCGGAATCCGAAATTCAACAGATGATTGCCTATGCCGTAAGCACGGCGGGACGAATTGACCTTCTTTTCAATAATGCCGGCGCCGGATTCGCCGGGGCGTTCGAAAAGACGACCAATGAAGATTGGAAGCGTGCGTTTGATCTGAATTTTTATGGCGCGCTCTACGGCGTCCGGGCTGTTCTGCCTGTTATGATGCGTCAGGGCAGTGGCCAAATCGTCAATATTATTTCCGGAATTGCATTCTGCCCCATGCCACTTCAAAGTATGTATTCGGCTACCAAGGCTGCCCTGAATGGTATGACACTGGCGCTTAGGGCCGAGTATGAATTCTACAATATTAAAATTTCTTCGGCTACGCCTGGCACGACTCGCAGTGCCATCTGGGCAGGCGGTACCGTTCCGGAACAGGCACAGAGTGCGGCGGATTCCGCGATACACATTCTGACCGGCGTCGTTCACAATGAACGTATTATTACCGGCGATGGCACGGACAGAGAGTCGGCCGCTCACTGTTTCGATCCGGACTACGCTTCGGCTTACGATGAATATGTCCGTAACATCGCCACGAGGCGCCGCGAGGGAGATCTCAACGCTTTGTAGGAAGTTCGCGACACAGTTCCACGTGAAGTTGAACCTGCATTTTCATATAATAACTTGCTATCGTCCTCAAAAAGGGCAACTCGCTCAATGCGGTAATAATGTGATATTGGGTCGGATGCTCGATTTTACGCAGTGCCGTCCATTGTACGTTCGAGTCCACTTCATAGAGTTCAAATACCTGCTGCTCCAAGGGAAACAGGACCGGATGACTAATGGCCAGTCCGGGCCGACCTATATTCGGAAAGCAGCGCCAAGCGAACATATTTTGCATACCGCTGTGCTGATTCCGATCTTCGTCTGTCAAGCGTCGACCGATTTCGCCGTTCATGGTGAGAAAAGTCAGGCCACGATGGGAGACCGCCGCGCGGATAATGCGATTCTGATAGATAGACAGATCGGTTATATCGGCAAAGATTTTCGGAACCCCGTTGGTCTCGCGGCCAATGAGAATCGGCTCGGTGGCATTCTCCCAGAGCACAAGATTGTAGATTCCGTCAAGATTCTCCGCTTTGAAATGAACCGGAACGTTGACCGCAAGCATATTGTATCCGTCGCCGCCCATCCAATCCACAGCCTGGCATTGAAAATGACGGATTTCCACTTCCGGTCTGCTTAATTCAAAATCTTCCGGAATGTACTGTTCCAGTGCGTCGATTGTGGATTCAAAAACGAGACTGAAGCTTTGGCAGTCGCGATAACAGGCAGGCTCGGTCCCCTCGGGCATGGGGCCAAAGTGCGGCGGCATCATATAGCGTTTTTCCCTGTCAAACTTAAACATAAGACTCCTTTTTGTGTCATGGGCTTATGGTGTGCATTGCTTTGTTTACTTTGCCTGTTCAAATGAAGAGCTTACATAAATCAAGCTTTGCCTCGGCCCCAATTCTATTTCCAGGAGAGCGGCTTCATTTTGAAACTGCGGTTGAATCGTTTGAATCTCTCCATTTTGTGGGTCGAAGACGCGCCAGTTCATGGATTTCATCTTCTGAAGTTGTTCGTGTCCGGTTCCTTTCCCATCGAAATGAACCTGACCGTCGAAGCTCATTTTTTCCGGAAAGACGAATTCCGCATGCCCTTGATAAGGAGTATCCGTCGGATTGCAAATCATGAAAATGAATCGTCCGTCCCGTACAAAGGCGCCTTGGGTCAATCGCTCCTCCTGGGGCGTCATAACGAGTCTCGGACCCGCAATGGCTGCCGCCTGCTGAATCCATATCTCCGGACTGATCGGTGTTTCTTCTGACGAGGCTGGTATTTCCATAAAAGAAGGATAAGGCCAATTCAATTTTTCTTTAGAGACCCCCAGCGGATAGACAATACCGGCAAAATCCTGACAGGTTGCTTTCGTTCGATGCGCATGATCTTTATTGGACATGTCAGCCAACATTTCCTGTAAGCTCTGGCGGTCAATGAGAACAAAAGGAATTTGCGAGTGAACCAGAGCGTTGGCCAAGTCATGGAAGGAGTTAATCACCTGCTTGATTCGCGTGGACTGTGATTCAAGAGCTAATTTTTCCGCTGTAGGCACATACTCCTCTTGAATAATCTCAATTGGGTAATACAGGAGGAGCGGCCGTACCGGTTGGGCCTGTCTTAAAATAGCGTTCATTCGCCCGACGAAGAGAGAATAGGCTTTGTGACAGGCTTCATTTCGATAGGGCGAATTCTCTTCGCCTTGAATTTGATAGTAGAGAGTGAACTCGGTAACGCCCCAGGCGGCCTGCCATGCGGCGGTTGCCTCCATAGCGGCAAGATTCACTTGCTGTTTGTTTCCATAATTCTTTTCAGCAAAATCGCTGACTT
Source organism: Planctomycetia bacterium (assembly GCA_030539295.1). Taxonomy (GTDB): domain Bacteria; phylum Planctomycetota; class Planctomycetia; order Pirellulales; family Thermoguttaceae; genus JAUNBG01. Next base: position 3,343 of record JAUNSJ010000046.1, read on the forward strand.
CCGTCATAACGCGGCGCTGCCCAATAAGCGTGGCCGCAGAACAGGGGAAAGCCGCTGTAATCCACGCGCCGTCGTGAGAAATCTCCGGATTGGAAGACAGAAGATCCAGGCCTGGCATATCGAATTCTTTGAGCACTTCCAGTTTATTGCCATCCAAGGGAACATGATGAAGTAACGATTCCTCATGAAGTGTGTGTCCCGATGCGATCGGTCCGGACGGATCCTGTTGGCAGAACTCCCGAATCGTTTTATAGAATCGGGTTCGGTCCAACTCAGCGACGAGTTGCCAAAAACGGGCTCGTATCAGACGGTCCTCATCTGAACTTCCTGTAAATAAGGAAATTAAATGCGGTTGGAGCTCTTCGTCGTACTTTTCTTTGTACTTCTGTTCCATATCGTCGCACCACGGAACCGCCGGTAGCATTTTTTTGTCTGGGTCAAGAGGATCCCGAATGGGAACATTGACCCGATTTTCTTCCGGAATCGTACCGAGGTTCACGGCCATCATGGACGGCTCGTCGGTGAAGAATGCCTCGACGTATTGATACAAATCGGTTCCCAATTCGAGTCGATAGCGATTGTGCGTGACGTCCAAAAATGTATCCGTTGCTCTTTGATTGAGTGGATTGGGATAACGGCGCGATTCCGAATAACTGTTACTGGCGTGAGTAAATTCGTAGCTCGGGCGTACGCTAAACGGTGGCGTGCTTTCATTATCCCATACAAGTTCCAGCGATTCCAGGGCCGGATCTTTTTCAAGAACAACGCCGCCAGCGCTAAAACTGGGATAACCCAGTTCGTCGTAAATCCAGACGCGCAGTCCTGCCGATTTTATGTTTCTTACGCCCAGCACAAAACGCTTCCAATTGTCAGCGTCTCGAATATAATCTTTTCCACCGACATTGACAACCAGCCCGCCAAGTCCGCACTCGTCTCGATAATAAAGTACCTGGGACGGATCTGTCAAATCGGCGCCATGTACAATTTGGAGTGGCCGGCAGGAATTCGGTGGATTCTCCCAGTCGTCCATCCAGGAAATGTCAGCATTATCCGCTTGAGACTCGTTCGTTACGCCGGAAGCCGGCCATAATAATAAACTGATTCCAATAACAAATATACAAATGGCTCTCATGATTCCAATACCTTTCCTATATCAATTCCTGTTCACGCCCACAAAAAGTGAACTTGATTAAAAGTATAACCGATCGGAAACAGAATGTCAAGCGGCAGACCATGACCAGCCGCTCCCCCGCGATAGCGTGAGCGATTTTGAAGCGCGCCTCTGCGAGCCATATAATTCCTTAATGTGGAGCAGGTTGTGGGAATCGTGCCCGGCCTCAAAAGACCTTCTCTCACGATGGATTATTTTTTAGCGCGGGGGGGACGCGAAGGGGCGCGCAGGGAGGTTCATTCTTGTTCGTCATTGCTGGTTCCCGACCTGCGAGCAGTCGGGAACGTAAGCAGTCAGGAACGTGAGCAGGCCCGTCCGGAAATTACTTCCAAATTTCGCGGAGCATGTCGACCGTTTCACGCACGAGCTGGTCGCCGCCTTCCGGCGAGACTTGATTGCTGCCAATAATGGCGCTATAGCTTCCGGCTTTGATCGCGCGAGCGGTTGCGAGGTAGGTGCCGGGTCCCGCGAGCTGGATGACGAACGTTTGTACCGCTGGCGAATGCGTTTTAATCCAGATTCCAAAATCGGTAAAGAGTTCAAACTGATTTGTGCAGAAGGCGAGATCGCCGAGCCGTACAACGTGTACCGGGGTTTGATAGCGAGAATCAGGATTCGTCTGCTGCTCATTATAGCGATCAACGACACTACCATACCAACCCGGTCCCATAAAATTAACTTCGGCAAGCGATCTGTCAGGATTCGCGGCTTGCTCCGCTATAATTGCGTCGAGTTCCCCCTTTGCTTCCTGCATTTCCGCCTCGGTTACGATGCGCATGGGTAATTCACAAATTTTGTATTCATGCTGAAACGGCACATTGGCCTGCCAGTCCTTATCGGCGACCTCCCAGGCGGAACCAACCGCAACGGTGATTTTTCGTGCAATTTCCTGCATTTCGCCTACCAGTCCCGGCTCGAATCCGCGAAGATTACGTGCTCGGGTCTGCGAGTCTTTTTCATACTGATAGTGCGGGGAGATATCGCCTGCGGCGGAGCATTGGCCGAGAATAACGACCTCGTCGCCGAATTTTTTATGCAAACTTTCACGCACGAAATGCCAGTAATCGGCGTCGATCCGAAAGTCCCCTTCATTAACCTGAGAGGGACAGGCAACGTTGACCATAATCGCGCATAATTTTTTATTTTCGTCTCGAAAGAAGACAGCGCCTATTTCATGGTTTTCCACATTTTCAAAATAATCGAAATCATCCTGACCGGGATTGCCGTACATGGCCGCGGCGCCGTCCTTATAGACTTCACGACGACTGAAACCAATACCGGCGTAATCGGCAGCCCAGGCGAATTCCGCGTTTGGCGTGCGAGTCTGCCACGCCTTGACAATGGCGTCAGCGATTCGCGCCGAGACGAAATCCAAAATTTCAGGATAATCGGCCAAGTCTTCGCGATTCGGAAGTTTGGGTCCGAAAAAGGCGGGCGCCGTATGCGTATGCGTTGCCGATAAAATGATTTTATCAACGTCGATTGACGAATCCGATTTTGCAACTTTTTCACATACGGCCTCACGTAGAACTCGTGGGACCTGAAGAGTATCGGTCGAAACAAAGATCGCCGCATTCTTCTCTTGCCCTTCCATGGCTTCCAAGGCAAGGACGTTCGCCGTTAATGGACGGTTAACGCCTTGTGTTACGCGTAATGCCCACTGCCCCCAGAGGGGGACACTTTTTTCCGGCGTTATGTCGACCGAGACGGTTCCAACAGCGAGTTGGGCGGAATAAACATTTTCGCACAATGCAATTGCAGCCACAAAACATAAAGCCAACACGACATTCTTCATCATAGTTTCCTTCTTAAATTTGGTGTGAATTTGACTTAAAAACACGTTAAGTTCGACGTCAAACAAAAATTATTTGGCGTACTAACATGCGGGGGGTGAACTGTACCGTAAAACGGTGCGCACTCTACTTTTTTTATCGGGGTTGTCAGTACTTCAGACGGACCGGTTTCCCTATTTCGTACGTTTCCTTGACGGGTTCCGAGCCAACGGTCAACCTTAACGGAGACGTGGCTGCATTCGTGTACTTTTTCTCAAGCAGGATAAACGTTGTTTCTCCCGTAACCGACGTGTCCGAGGGTTCGGACTCCTGTTTGGTCATCGTCAATATATAATCACCTTCAGGCACTCCTGCAAATTTATCCTGAGTCATCATGGTTGCGATACCATTAGCGTCAGTAACGCCAAAGATGGACCATTCGCGAGAGCGGTCGGTTCGAAGAGCGCTGATGAATATCCCTTCGGTGGGCGACCCGTCTTGTGTCACTTTCAGTTTGCAGGAGGTCAGATCAGGAAAGTCTTCCGGTTTTTGAGGCCCGGTGTTACACGCCGTTCCACAAATTGTAAAAATCAGTAACACGATAACAAACAAAAATTTTTGGCAATGCATACAATAGTTCTCCTTATTAAGGTTCCGTCAATTTTCAAGATGAATTTGCAGCCTGGCTCCAGGAACCAGGCTGACAGGTTCGCATAACGGAAAACAGAGTGAAACCCATTTACAGACGGTCGGCGATATTCAACTAAAGTGATATGGTCAGACCATCGTTGGCTATCGCAAGACTGCCTAACAAACCCGGTTTTATCGTGTCGGATAAAAAGCGGACACTTCCATCGCCAAGTAGGACGTTAACCCCTCCTGAATGCTCTGATGTCAACAGGGTGTTCACGCCAAAAAAGGAAGTAACGTCGCTTGAATTGAGTAGTGTCTTGGTATTGATGGAGTAATCTGTATTGACGGTCGTTAAGCCGCAAGCGAAAAGATAACCGTTGTTGCTATTAAAGTAACCTCCTGCCCAAGGCCCATACATATTGCTGTTAATCGGTAACCGTTGTGCGGTTGCGGTTGTGGCTCCTTTTAAAATACGTCCCGATTGTTCGGCAATGACCATTGTATTCGAAAGCCCATCGGTCACAAAATTCATGCCTGGATAGGTGTATTTTCTGGGGGTACCCATATCACCTCTCGGTATCCGAAAGATATTCCGTTGTGACAAGGTCCCGTAACCTCCCTCGGCCGTAAACAGATCGGTATCGCTCGCTCCTGCAGGAGTGGGACAGGCACCACAAATTCCCGTATAACAGGCGTACATTGCCTTGGAACTGTTATTATGTCCACAACTGACCAAGTCATTAACATTAATATTTTTATCCTGACTGAACGAGGGGCAGAGATAGGCTGGCATGACAAAATCGGCCAAAATAAAGTTGTGGGGTGCGTTTTCCACCGTCAGATCGAAGGTGACACCCCCCTCATTATTCGCTGGATTAGCATTGCCGCCAAACGGTTCCCCCTGGAATCTTAAATTGCTGTAAACGGAACCCTGCTCCAAGAAGGGGAGGAGCGTAATGCGCCAATTCCATCCAAGAGCGAGACGTCCATGAGCCTCGTAATATGCCCCTGAAGCATTTTTCCCCTCTTGGACACCCATGGGAAAACTGACGTACACATCGTGGTAGTTGTGCAAGCCCAGGCCCATCTGCTTGAGGTTATTGGTGCACTGCATGCGTCGGGCCGCCTCGCGCGCGGCCTGAACCGCTGGCAGCAGAAGCGCGATTAAGATTCCGATGATGGCGATCACCACCAGAAGTTCGACGAGGGTAAAGGCGAGAATCTTTTTGACAAGGGATTTTCTTTGAGGACCTAAATCCCCCCCCCCCCGCAAATTAACGTCCGCGCCACTTCGATTCTGTTACTCTTCTTCATGTTTCTTCTCCTTGTGTAAAGAAAGTTTCGCACCAACCGAAAATGTGGATGATTTTTAAAGCGATATCCAATCATCCCAACGATTATTCTACAACTCCTTATTATACACAAGAAACCAGAAAAAACAATTCCTTTTTGCGCAAAATGAACTTCCATTTTGCGACAAATTTGGCAAAAATAACGATTTTTTGCTCCGATTTGTGGAGGGAAGAGCAGCGGGCACCCGCCAACTGGGGGTGTGTCCCGGCTTCTCACGCGTCATTCATCTCTTATCGCACCCCCGTTTGGCTTGCTCTGCGTATGCTGACATGGGGCAGTGCGCACCGTCGGACCTGTCCCCTAGCTGGCTTCTCGAGGGGAAAAGAGTCGAAACGGGCCTAAAAATTGGCATAATCGTCATAAAAAATAGGAAAAATGCGAAAATTTTGCCGCCGGAAACTTTACGTAACGGCGGAAAAAGGGTAAGCTATATATAGAGAGAGGAAAACCTCCCTCTTTAAATAAAGTACATAATTACACTTAGTGTAAGATATTTCACGTTTAGCCACGCACGAAAGCAGGTGCAGCATGAAGAGTCAGGAACGAATCCACCACACAACAGGCACGAGCCTCGGAATTGCATTGACCGTTTGGTTATTGATATTATCGGGACATTCTCCTTGCCAGGGTCAGGCCCCTGCGCCGGCCGCTGCGGCCACTCCGGTTCCCGCCGCCGCTCCGGTCACTCCGGCTCCCGTGCCGGTTGCAGTACCGGCGGCATCCGCGGCTGGGGACACGACTCCTGTAGCGCCGGCCGCACCCGTCGTGCCGACTGCACCCGCTGTGTCGACGCCCGCCGCAGCCACTGTGTCAACCCCCGCGCAAGCGTTAACTCCCGACGCGGAAGCCGCGCCCGCAAAGCCCGAGTCCGCGACCGTGGCGACTCCCGTTTTTGACCCCAAAAAGAGTTATGCCCAGCTCTTGTACCCCCACGTTGCCGAACGGGTCGGTCTGACCGATGCGCAGAAGCAGATGGTGAATCGGTTAATGACCATTCGCTCTTCCGAACTGGCCAAGGCGGACAAGAGCCAATGGGCCGATATTGTCCAGGCGAACGAACAGGCGTTGGCGGCTGTCTTAACCGAAGCGCAGCGAACGCGGTTTGAACAGGGACTCTCCGGCAAGCAGATTGTTCTCCGTTTCAGTAAGGAGAACTGGGCGGACGTTTTACGCTGGTTTGCTGCGGAGGTGGGTCTGCAACTTGTTATGGACGCGCCGCCGCCTGGCACGTTCAGTTATAACGACCCGAACCGTTACACGCCGCAAGAGGCGCTCGACGTCATTAATGGTGCCCTTCAGTTTAAGGGCTATACACTCACACGGTTTGGCGAAATGCTCCTTTTGCATAATTTTAAAAACGGCCCCATTCCACTGCAATATGTAGCGAAAGTCACGCCGGAAGAGTTATCTCTTCATGGGAATTATGAATATTTGGCCCTGTCGATTCCGCTGGGGCAGCGACGTCTGGCAACCGTTCTGGCGGCGATTAAGCCATTTCAAGGCCCGAACTCCAACGTTCAGCCCATGCCCGACAACTCCATTATTGTTGTCGACAGTGTCCATATTTTACGCGAGATCTTAAACGTTGCCTTATCGATTCCCGACGTAGCCCCGACAGCCGTAGGGGCGCGTGCGACGTCCGGAGCCATACCGCGCGGGTCCGTGTGGGAAACGTATCCATTAAAAAATACGAAGCCAGGCGTCGTTCGGGACCAGGTCGCTGAGTTCGCGCCCGATGCCCGACCGCTTATCAATCCGGCCTCGAATCAGATCAGCTTCCTTGCGCCTCCGACAACACAACAGATTATCGAGGGACTCATTGCCCGCCTGGAGCAAGGGGCCGACCCCACTCGTGACCTGACCGTTCGCGTTTATTCACTCGAAAAATTTACCAATATTTCGCCGAGTGATATGTGGGTCCTGTCACGCCGACTCGGGGCCTATGCCATGAATTCCTATGTGCGCACCTCCGGTATCGCCTTTGGCAATGAGATCGTCGCCGCTCTGGAAAAAGTCGCGCCCGACGCTACGATTACCCTCAACTCCGCTACGCAAAAGATTATCGTTATTGCCGGTCCCGATGACCAGACCAAAATTGAAGAGGTCTTTACCCGCCTGTCCACCGGACCGAGTAACGAAGAATTACCGGTCGTCAAAGTCTATCGACTTAAAGACAAGGCACAAACCATCAATGCCTCGGTTCAAAAGACGATACAGAATCTCGTCCCCAGTGCCCAGGTCGTGCCGGATACGGAGTCGGAAAGCCTTATGGTCGTCGCAACGGCGCGGGAGCACGAACTGATTGCCAGTGCCATGCAGGAGCTGGAGGCCACGCTGAACGAAAATGACCAGCCGCTACAAATGATAAGCTATCCGGTTTCCGAAACGGTCAAGAGGCGATTCAATTTAATTAAATCCGACTTCGATCGCGAAAACGGTGAAATTCGCGTCATACAGGATGATTCGACGAGTGACCTGGTAATCTGGGCCACGGCGGAACAGCATGCGATTCTCAAAGAGATGCTCGCGAAACTCGGGGAAACGACTCCGGTCAAGCGGGTCCTGCCTTATTTCCACACGCCGAAACATGTGGAAGCCACGACGCTTATTTCCTTATTAAGGGAATTTTATCCCGCGGCGAAATTCTCCGACGATGCAACGAACAAACGCATTATGGTTCAGGTCCCGCCGGAGCAGGAAACTCTGCTGGAAGAAATTAAGGATTTAATTGCCAAAATTGATGTGCCGGACGAAGTCGACGCCACGCGGTTCTTTGCCTCGTATCCGTTGCGCAATCTCTACATGTACGACGCACGCGGCGGGGTTACAACGCATGTGGCCTTGGTCAATTCGATTCAGGCACTCGTACCGGGTGCAAAGGTCGTTTACGAATCTTACAGCCGTCAGGTGATCGTCTGGGGTACTCCGGAAGAGCACACTCGCGTAAAAGACGCGCTGGGTAAAATGACCGGCGATCTTGAAGCCGACGCTTTGCTCGTGCGTCACGAGGTCCGCAACGGAACTGGTCCTGTCATGGTCAACATGGTGCGACAGATGTTCCCGCAACTACAGCCGCTTTGGGATCCAACCTCCTCGAATATTATGATTCATATTCCGGATGGTAATAAGGAGTTTGCTGACGAGATTCGCGAACTACTCGCTGCCCTCGACCAGAAGAGCAGTGAGGGCGAAACGATGCAGGCGTATCAGGTTTACGAGATGGACCTGGCGACGATGCGTACGACGCTCCTGGCCGCTCATCCGAAGATGAAAGTGCAAATGGACGCGAAGAATCGCCGGCTTCTCGTGTGGGCCACTCCAGAGGAACACGAAAAAATCGCCGCGGAAATATCCAGTATCAATCAGGAAAAAGACCGCGTGATGGCCAGCTATCCGGTATCTGAAACGGTCAAGAAACGTTTCGCCATGATACAAAATGATTTTGCGCTGGAGAACGGTGAAATTCGCGTCATACAGGATGATTCGACGAGTGACTTGGTAATCTGGGCCACGGCGGAACAGCATGTGATTCTCAAAGAGATGCTCGCGAAACTCGGGGAAACGACCCCGGTCAAACGTGTCCTGCCTTATTTTCACACACCGAAACATGTGGAAGCGGCAACGCTTATTTCCTTATTAAGTGAATTTTATCCCGCGGCGAAATTCTCCGACGATGCAACGAACAAGCGCATTATGGTTCAGGTCCCGCCGGAGCAGGAAACTCTGCTGGAAGAAATTAAGGATTTAATTGCCAAAATTGATGTGCCGGACGAAGTCGACGCCACGCGGTTCTTTGCCTCGTATCCGTTGCGCAATCTCTACATGTACGACGCACGCGGCGGGGTTACAACGCATGTGGCCTTGGTCAATTCGATTCAGGCACTCGTACCGGGTGCAAAGGTCGTTTACGAATCTTACAGCCGTCAGGTGATCGTCTGGGGTACTCCGGAAGAGCACACTCGCGTAAAAGATGCGCTGGGCAAAATGACCGGCGATCTTGAAGCCGACGCTTTGCTCGTGCGTCATGAGGTCCGCAACGGAACTGGTCCTGTCATGGTCAATATGGTGCGACAGATGTTCCCGCAACTACAGCCGCTTTGGGATCCGACCTCCTCGAATATTATGATTCATATTCCGGACGGTAATAAGGAATTCGCCGACGAGATTCGCGAACTACTCGCTGCCCTCGACCAGAAGAGCAGTGAAGGCGAAACGATGCAGGCGTATCAGGTTTACGAGATGGACCTGGCCACAATGCGTACGACGCTCCTGGCCGCTCATCCGAAGATGAAAGTGCAAATGGACGCGAAGAATCGCCGGCTTCTCGTGTGGGCCACTCCAGAGGAACACGAAAAAATCGCCGCGGAAATATCCAGTATCAATCAGGAAAAAGACCGCGTGATGGCCAGCTATCCGGTATCTGAAACGGTCAAGAAACGTTTCGCCATGATACAAAATGATTTTGCGCTGGAGAACGGTGAAATTCGCGTCATACAGGATGATTCGACGAGTGACCTGGTAATCTGGGCCACGGCGGAACAGCATGCGATTCTCAAGGAGATGCTCGCGAAACTCGGGGAGACGACTCCGGTCAAGCGGGTCCTGCCTTATTTCCATTCGCCGAAATACGTGGAAGCGAACATGCTCGTTTCCCTATTAAGTGAATTTTATCCGGCGGCAAAAATTGCAAATGATGCAACGAATAGCCGCATTATGGTTCAGGTCCCGCCGGAGCAGGAAACTCTGCTGGAAGAAATTAAAGATTTAATTGCTAAAATTGACGTGCCGGACGAAGTCGATTCGAAACGTTATTTCGCCTCATATCCCTTCCGCAATCTCTATATGTACGACGCACGCGGTACCGTTACAACGAATATTGCCCTGGTCCGTTCGGTACAGGCACTTGTCCCCGGCGCCAAGGTTGTTTATGACGCGGCGAGCCGTCGTCTGGTCGTTTGGGGGACCGACGAAGAGCAGGGCCTGGTTAAAAACGCGGTTTCCAAAATGACTCTGGCGCAAGACGCCGAAGGCACACTCGTGCGTCATGAGGTTCGCAACGGGTCCGGTCCCATTATTGTGAATATGGTTCGTGAAATGTTTCCGGACCTGCGACCTGCCTGGGACGCCGCCTCGTCGAACGTCTACGTGCATATTCCCGACGGCGATAAGACCGTGGCCGACTCCATCAAAGAGATGCTCGCCATGCTGGATCAGAAGAGCGATAATGAGGAGACTCTTGTTCCGTATACCGTGGAAGGAGTGGACCTGGCGGTACTGCGTCGCACTATTCTTGCAACGCACCCGAAGATGAAAGTTGAACTTGACACGCGTGGCAAACGGCTCCTCGTTTGGGGGACTCCGGAAGAGCATGAACAGATTGCAAAAGATTTAACGACCATTAACGCGGCCGCTCCTGACGCCGTGGTCACACGTGTTTATTCTCTTTCCGACCCGGTAGCGGCAACGCTTTTGGCTCCGCTGCGACAGCTCTTGCCGACGGCTATTGTCTCCGCGGTCGGGACAACGGAAATTCTTGTTTCCGCAGAGGAAGAGGACCAGGCAAAAGCTCGCGACTTCCTTGCCGGTGTTGCGGAATCCGACTTGAGTCGCAACCGCTATCAGATGCGGTCTGTGGCCATTCCGAACGGTACGAATTATCCACGCGACCGCATGGTGAGTATGCTGGTCACGCAGTTTCGTGCTCTGGGCGGTTACGCCTATCCCGGGGCCAGCGGCAATCAAATCGTCCTTTGGGGCACCAAGGAAATTCTCGATCGCATGGAACAACTGCTCAACGAAACGTTCAAGTCGCAAGAGGAAACCGTAATCGCAACGTATCCGGTGCACAATATTACTCCGGTCGCTGCCCGTGGTATGCTCCTGCAAATTTGCCCCAATGCGACGATTGTACCCGACGCTGCCCGCAGTACGATTACCGTGCTCGGAACTGCGAATGAGCAACAGGAGTTGGTAAAAGCGCTGGAGCAAATCGACAACGATCAGACGACCGACGTTATGCGTATGTACACGATCCGGAACAATCAGGCGATCGAAACCGTGCGACATTGGTTCGCGCAACAGAATAAGAAGATTTTCCTGTATCAAGACGCGGCGACCGGCAAACTGGTCGTCTTTGCCGACGAAAAAGATCAAGAGAAGGTGGCGACTCTACTTGAGTCTCTGGCCCCGGAGAAGACCATGCTGGCCATTTTCGACCTGCTCGAGGTTGACCCGCAATCGGCACAATTCGTTATTACAAATATGCTGGAAGCCGACGGGACCGTCGTCGACGTGCAATTTGATTCCATGACCAATCAGCTCTATATTCGCAGTACGGCGCGCAAACTGGAAGAGATTCGACGCATTCTCATGAGTATGGGCGAAACCGGCCTGTCAAAGTTGGGCCCGCTCAACAGTACCGTCCCGGCCTCCGGTCAACCGGCTCTTGGAACGCCGCAAACCGACAGCTCCAACGGCACCGTTCGCACTCTCAGACTCGATAGTAAGGCACGCGAACTTTTGGAACAAGTACAAAAAAACTGGAATCTTTCGAACCCGGTCCAAATTGTGCGAGAAAAAGAAGACGAAGTGAGCCACACGCGTGAGCAACCTGACCCCCTTGCGCCAACGCCTGCTGACCAAACGACGCCCGCCGAACAGACGACGCCCGCCGAACAGCCAATGCCCGACACGACTCCGGCCCAGGACGCAGCCCCATCCGACTTGCAGGCGGCCCCGGAAGCGGGGAAGACTGCCGCCAATGCCGCGGTCCTCGATGACCCGACGCTATCGGCCGACCGTGACGACCGTGACGAGGCGGCCCGTAGCGAAGAAGTCTTCGCCATTGTCAATCCGGATGGAACGGTTACGCTTACCTCAAAAGATACCAAGGCACTCGATGAATTCGAACGCCGGCTCCACGCTCTGGTGAGCACACAAAACACCACCGCACAACCGCTCGACGTGCATCCGCTCGACGAGGAATTCCCCATTGTCGTTTCCCACACCCCTGACGACGTCGCATCCCTTGAGGACAATGTGAAAAACATTCCCTGGCTCGTGCGTATGAATCGCGATAGTGCGCAAGAGAAACTTGTTATCGAAGGCAAGGACTTTTCTGTCTTTAAAGTGGAGGAAGTCAGTGTCTCTATTATGCTGCCCCGACTGCGCATTTTTATGGCCGATAAGTTGAATCCGCCTGCTCCTGTCGCCCAAACGCAAGCGGCCAGTAATAAAGGAATAAAATTCGGTACCATCCAGCATGGGCCACGTATTACCTTGACGCCCGACCTCAATATGAACACCATAACGATTCGGGGCAATAAGGCCGACCGTATGGAAGCCGGCGTGCTCATTGCCCTTCTGGACAAGCCGGAACTCTTCCCGCAGCCCATAACACGCCCCTATAAAATCCGTGTTCGTAATACGACGGTAACCAAGATGGCCCAGCAGGTCCTCATGGCCTTTCAGCGCAAACTCATGATGACGCGTTTGCCCGGCGACCAATATCCGCGAATCGCGCCTAATACGACGACAGGCACTCTCGAAGTTTATGCCCCCGAAGCGCTCGCAAAAGAAATTGAAGCCTATGTGCTTGAAATGGACGAGGAAATTGTCAATGACCCGGTGCGAAAAGTACACGTTATAGAACTAAAAAATATCAATTCGCAAGTTCTCGAACGGTATTTATCCAACTTGCGGAAATCGCAAACGACGCCATTTCTCCAAAGCCCCTATATGATAAACCCCTATTACAGGTATAATCAGGGAGTAGGACGCGGCTTCTGACCGCCGTCGCCTGGCCCAGGGCAGCATCCCGTTGCCCTTACCACCTGCAAAAATTTAAACAAACGTACACAAACATCTATCAGGAGAAAACAGGATCCATGACCCCGACTCAAAGCCCGTTGTTCCTTGCCATTGTCGAAGGAGACCCGGAGGCGGCACTGACCGAAACGCAAAATCTGCTAAACGAGCAGCAGGACGCTCAAACCATCTTGCAATCGCATCTTATCCCGGCCATGGGTGAGGTTGGCCGTCTCTTCGATGAAGGCGAATATTTCGTACCCGATCTGCTCCTGTCGAGTAAGGCCATGCAGGAAGCCATGACCGTAGTCAATCCGCTCTTAAAGGAGACTGGTGTGGCCAAAACAGGTACGGTCATTATCGGAACCGTTCAGGGCGACCATCACGACATTGGCAAGAATCTCGTCGCCTCGATGCTCGAAGGAAACGGCTTTGAGGTGATCGATCTGGGCGTAAATACGAGTCCGACCGCCTTTGTGGAGGAGGTACGTCGCCACGAAGGTAAAGTGGTCGTTGCCCTCTCGGCACTTTTGACAACGACCATGCCGCAAATGAAGGCCGTCATTGACCTTCTTAACCAGGAGGGATTGCGTAAGCAGGTACGCGTTATGGTCGGTGGCGCTCCCGTTTCCGAGCAATTCGCCAAAGATATTCGGGCTGATGGCTATAGTGAGAACGCCAATACAGCCGTTCGTCTGGCGAAAAAGCTCGCGTTCGCGTCGCGTGAAGCGTAAGCGGCCGATAGCGGGATACGAGGCAGTGACCCGCCCGTCTAGATGTACCTTACTGCCAGCGTTCTTCCGGGCGTCGCAGTATTTCCGCGAGAATGACGGCCTTTTGCGCCTCGACCGGGGACGACAGTAGCGCGGCATACATAGCCGTTGGTGCGACCAGCTGTCTGGCCTGAACCGGAGTTGCGGTCGCCTGCTGCGGGACCGACGGCAGGACCTCGACTTCCGGAACCTCTGTTATGACCAGCATTTCCGACTCCGGCCCCGACTCCGTAACGTCAGGTCCCTGCCATCGCTCGTCTCTCGCACGCTCCAGAACAGGAGCATTCTCCGACGCGTCAGCAGCGGCCTTGTCCTTAAAGTTCTTCATACCCTTGGCCACCGCCTGAATAATCCCTGGCAGGTTTAAGAGTAGAAGAATCAGAAGAGGAACTATAATTTCCCATACGTTATTCATATCTCTTCGCCTTTACGTCAAGCAATGGAAATTTATGTTTCGGTCAACCAAACATCGACACGCCCCTAAGTCTCTTTTATTATAACGTCTCTTTCACGCGTGTCAATTATCGCGTGCTTGTTCCCGGGCTTGCGGGGTGCGTGCCAAACTTTCTTGCGAAGATAGGGAGGGCCTGCTCGCCAGGGCCCGACCCAGCAATAACGTTCGGGGAACTGCCCCCGCCACGACTTGTCATTTTACCCTCACAAAACACCCGCCCTGGATTTGCCCCAGCGCTGTCATAACCAAGAACCGGCAATAACGAAAACGGAAGCCTAGCACCGCTAATCTGCGATGGATTCGCCCTAACGCCATCACAACCGTGAACCGGCGGCCTGTAAGGCCAGCATATCATAGCCCGGGGCAAGGGAGCGCAGCGACCAACGCCCCGGGTCTGCGGTAGAAAATGAAAATCGCCCTGTAAGGGCAGCACAAACAGGTTCCCACGACCAGTCGCTCCCACGCGTAGAGCGCGACCGATTTTGAAGCGGAACTCTGCGCTCCTTTGCGAACTCCGCGTGCTACATAAATCCTGAACGTATAATGGATTACGAACACAGCACCCAGTCTCAAATGCCCTAACCAATTGACACATTATTTTTTAGCGCGCAGGGTTCGCAGTGGGACGCGGAGGTGGGCCGTGCCCGGGTTCGGAGGTGACCGGCCTGTGCTGCCCTTACAGGGCGTGGTT
>JAUNSJ010000047.1 GCA_030539295.1 Planctomycetia bacterium
CGCATCGCAATATCTTCCCGCGACCCGCCGCATGGACCCAGCCGCAGCGCCCGTAGACGACTTTTCGAAGAGTAACACAATCCAATTTTCACGGTACCGGGTTAAACGCGTAATCCGGCACCGCGTCTATGCCACGAAACTTTCCACCCCCCTTTATTATTATTTGCAAAGGCTTATAATGTTTTATAATAAAGCTCGGGAATGTTTTGCTGCCCGCTTCTTATAACGGAACAAAAATATATTCCTGTGGCAAAAATAGAACGCGAATACCACAAATCTTAAGTGAGCCCCTTATGAAAAGAGCTAAATTGTACAATAGTATAACGGAAACAGCGTATAATACCCCCTTGGTTCATCTTCGGAATATATCCCCGGAAGGCGGGGCACGTATCCTCTTGAAGCTGGAGTTTTTTAATCCGCTCTCAAGTGTGAAAGATCGGGTTGCTCTGGCTATGGTGGAAGCGGCGGAGCGTGAGGGTATACTGACCCCGAATACGCACATCGTCGAGCCGACCAGCGGTAATACGGGAATTGCCCTGGCGTTCGTCGCGGCTGCCCGCAAGATGAAGATCACGCTTATTATGCCGGATTCGATGAGTATGGAGCGAAAACTACTACTCAAGGCACTCGGCGCGGAAACGATTCTGACTCCCGCGGCCTCTGGCATGGCTGGCGCGGTTCGTTTGGCAAAAGAAATGGCGGCGGCTGACCCCAATGTCTGGATTCCCATGCAGTTTGAAAATCCGGCGAACCCGGCGGTGCATGAACGGACGACTGGCCCGGAAATCTGGGAAGATTGTGGTGGCGATGTCGATATTTTCCTGACCGGTATCGGGACCGGCGGGACGTTTACCGGCGTAACCCGATTTCTGAAAAGTCGCAATCGTCATCTTCTGGCGCTGGCAATAGAGCCTGCGGACTCGCCTGTCCTGTCCGGCGGTAAGGCGGGGCCGCACGGTCTGCAGGGGATTGGGGCCGGGTTTATTCCGAAGAATCTTGACTTTTCACTCGTCTCGGGAGTCGAAACGGCCACAACGGAAGAGGCCTACTACTGGGCACGACGTCTTGCCCGGGAAGAAGGAATTCTGGCGGGGATAAGTACCGGCGCGAATTTGGCCGTGGCGTCCCGCGTTGCCGCACGCCGCGAGAATAAGGGAAAGACCATTGTGACCATTGCGGCCAGTTGCGGCGAGCGGTATTTATCGACGCCCTTGTTTTCGTGTCATGACGAATTGACCATGGACGACTAACGAGCCGACGGGGAAATCAACAAAGGCGAACCGTATTATTCCCAACGTGGAGCGGGAGAAGCATAAATGAGTATCGACGCCTATCGAATTTTTTGCGACGTTGTGTTCTATCAGAGTTTTTCGCGGGGTGCGGAAGCGAATAATGTAACGCAGTCGGCGGCGACGCAGACGATTCATCGTTTGGAGAAGGAATTCGGCGTCCCGCTTATTGACCGTGGGAAAAGGCCTCTTGCCGCGACCCGCGAAGGGACCATCTGTTACGAAGGCTTTCGGGAAATTCTCGATTCGTACGATAATGTCGTAACAAGATTGCAATCGTTGCACAAGCAGGTGGGCGGACTGATTCGTGTCGCCGCGATTTATTCCGTGGGTCTGCACGACATGAGTTGCTTTATGCGCGAATTCATGAAAATGTATCCCAAGGCGAACGTCCGTCTGGAACTCTTGCATCCGCACCGCGTCTATCAGGCGGTGCTCAATTCGGAAGTCGATTTCGGAGTCGTCTCCTATCCCACGGCTTCCCCTGAAATCAATGTTATTCCGTTGCGGTCAGAGGAAATGGTCGTGGTCGTTCCGGTCGATCATCGTCTGGCCGGCGAAAAGACGGTCACGCTCGCGCAATTGCAAAATGTAGAATATGTGGCGTTTGACCGCGACCTCATGATTCGTCGTGAAACCGACCGATATATGCGTCAGCGAGGCGTCGAAGTGAATATAGTTATGGAGTTTGATAATATTGAAACGATCAAACAGGCTATAGAAGCCGGACTCGGCGTGAGTATACTGCCGGCACCAACGGTCGCCTCGGCGGTCGTTTCCGGAAAAATGGTCTCGATTCCGTTGGTCGATCCGAAATTAACGCGTCCTATCGGGATTATCCATAAACAGAAAAAAGTCTTTACCGTTACCACTTCCAAATTTATTGAAATGCTTAGCGGCGCTTCGTTAAAGGGGGCTTCATGAAAAAATACATGATTACCTGTTATTCGCCGACGGTCGAATACGTTGACCGTATGCAATGGATTGGCACGTTTGAGTCTGAACCCGATATAACCCTGGCCGCGTTCTTCGACCGTATCCGCTATCCCTTGCGACGCGACTGCGGCGGACTCGGCCTGTGCGGTAAATGTCAAGTCGCCATTGCTCATGGAAATACTCTCCCGGAAAATCTGCTCTTCGAAGACGTCTGTGCCTGTCAGAAAGTGATCGATTCCGATCTCGTTGTTGTACTCCCCCCGCCTGTCGTTCAAAATGAAACGCCAAAGAAATCGCGATTGGGCAAACAGCCGGTCAAGCGTGGGTCAGGGCGATTCGTCGTTGCGGTTGACCTTGGTACAACGACGATTGTTCTGGCTCTTGTCGACCTCGTTTCCCATGATATTCTCGTTACGGTGCGCAAACGAAATCCGCAAGCCGCTATTGGTAACGATGTCATTTCGCGGATTCAGTATGCCTCACGCGGTCCGGAATATCTGCTCCGTGCGCAGACGTTCGCCATTCAGGCCATTTCTGAACTCATTGAAGAAGCCTGTTATCACGTTGGCGGTAAGCCGGAGAACGTCGAAAAAATCGTCGTCGCTGGTAATACGGTTATGAGTTATCTCTTCTATGGAATTAATCCGGAAGCGATTGGCAAGTGGCCCTTTGTTCCGCCGCAGAAGGAGTTTCCCGCGCGTCCGGCCGTCTCGCTTGGTATCAAAGCCACGCCCAAGGCGATTGTCTCCCTCTTGCCCGCTGTGACCGGGTTCGTCGGAGGCGATATTATTTCCGGTCTGCTCGCGATTGCGCCGAAGCGATCGGCCACGGAACTGCTGGCGTCTCGCTCTTCCCTCCTGTTTATCGATATTGGCACTAATGGCGAGATGGTTCTGCTGCAGGGAGGGCGGCTGCTCGTTGCGGCCACGGCAGCGGGTCCCGCTTTTGAAGGGGCACAAATTCGCTGCGGTATGATCGGTCAGCGCGGCGCCATCGACGGCGTCGATTATTCGCCGGTTCCCTATTGGGCAGGAGATAAGAAGGCGGCTACCGGGCCTCTTTCCATTGTGGGTAATGTCCCGCCGGTGGGTATTTGTGGGTCCGGACTCGTGGACGCTATAGCCGAAATGTATCGCAATGGGCTTGTAAGCAGTCGCGGTCGGCTTGCCGGTCAGAGTGACCGTCTGCCGGCTCTGGAAATGTTTGAAGACCGCATGGCATTTCCATTGTCAAAAGAGCACAAAATTTGGATTACCCAGCGCGATATACGGCAGATCCAACTTGCCGTGGCCGCTATCCAGGCGGGGACCCGGCTCTTAATGGAGCATTGCGGAATCGATCTTTCCCGCTTGAATCGTATTCGATTGGCAGGTGCTTTTGGCTCGGCGCTACGTCGGGAAAACGCAAGGCAGATTGGCTTGCTTCCGCTGAATTTCCCCATTGACGGCATTCGATATTGCGGGAATACCTCGCTTGCGGGCGCTATTGCCGCGGCTCTTGACCCGCGTCTTTTTATCGACGCCGCGGTTCTGGCCAATAAGGCGGAAAATGTTGACCTGGCCACTTTACCCCATTTTCAGGATGTTTTCGTCGACGCCATGAATTTTCCGCCTATCCAAAATAAATGAATTTTCTTATGTAGAGAACGGACGCGTCAGCTGCTTCATTTCAGTAACAGCGGCCGCAATGTCCGGCTGTCCGAAAAGGGCGGAGACAAGAGCGACACCGCATATTCCTGTCCCATAAAGCGTCTGGATATTCTCACGCGTTATACCGCCAATAGCGACGACCGGAATGGGTACGGCGTGGCAAATATCGATAAGAACGTCACGCGGTACGACCGTGGCGTCTTCTTTTGTACGGGTCGCGAACAGAGCGCCCACGCCGAGATAATCGGCCCCTTCCTGCCAGGCGCGAATCGCTTCCTCGCAATTGTGCACCGACCTGCCAATAATGGCGCGACTGCCCAAGAGAAGGCGAGCCTCCTTCAGAGAACCGTCCTCCTGCCCCAAATGCAGACCCGCTGTCTGTACCCGCTTCGCGATTTCCAGGTTATCGTTAATGAACAGAGGCACACCGAACTCGCGACAGAGGGATTCAAAAGTTTTTGCTTTTTGCAAAAATGTGTCGAAGTCGAGATTTTTTTCCCGCAATTGAACGCAGGAAACACCTGACGCCAGCGCGGTGCGTAATTCTTTTTCTCCGGTTCGCTCACCGTCCGATACGGCGTAGACCTGTAAAATGGATTTATCGAATTTCATAACGTGCCTTTGCCTGTAGTTCTTCCGGGGTCAGTAGCGCCAGAGCGTCGAGAAATTTTGTGCGCCAGGCGGCGGGTCCCTCGCCAGCGGCTAATTGGTAAAAAGCCTTTTCACCGCAGACACCCATAACGCAAAATGCTGCTGCGGCCGCTTCGAAATAATCGTCCGGATTCGCGGCCAGAAACGCGGCGCACAGCGTCGAAAGCATACAGCCTGTCCCGCTTATGGTGGTCATAATCGGGTGCCCATTGCGGACAAGGCAGACTTTTTCTGCCGTAGCAATAACGTCGATGGGACCCGAGATGCCGACCAGAGTTCCGCTCGTCTCCGCGAAGCGGCGGGCAAATGGGATAATTGTATCAAGCTGCTCCTCTTCAATGAGGTCGGTGGCGTCCGCGTCGGTTCCCCGGGTAACGGAAGTCAGCCCGGCGAGTGCTTTTATTTCGGAAATATTCCCGCGAACGAGCGAGAATTTTCTGCCTGTTAAAAGATTTTGTGCCGTTTCTGTACGGAATGGCGTCGCGCCCGCCCCCACCGGGTCGAGTACCGACGCATGGCCGTTCTCTTTTGCGGCGGCAGCGGCCAGGAACATGGATGGGATAACCGCTTGCGTCAGCGTTCCGATATTAACGCACAAGGCATTGGTCAGCGATTGCATGGCTTCCATTTCCTCTTCCGCGGTCGCCATAACAGGAGCGGCCCCGGCCATGAGCAGAACTTGCGCACAGTCGTTAATGGTGACATTGTTCGTTATACAATGTACTAACGGATGTCGCTCTCGTACATTGCGAAATATTGTATTCATTTCCATTTCTTGTCCGTTCATTGAAATCGTTTCGTTACCTGATCCAAGTGCATTTAATAGTCTGACAAACCACCAGAGATGATTAAAACGCCAGAACAACTGCCCCTAAGGTTACCAGCAGACCGCCGACAATGGTTTTCGCCGTGGGGACTTCCTGCAAAACGCAAAAAGCCAGGAGCATCGTCACAACAACACTTAATTTATCGATGGGCGCGACCCGGCTCACGTCGCCAAGTTGCAGGGCCTTAAAGTAAAAGAGCCACGACGCGCCGGTCGCCAGTCCGGAGAGCACCAGGAAGAGCAGGGTACGCCCTGAAAGATGACCAATCTGATCCAGTTTGCCGGTACAGAGCACAACAAGCCAGGCAAGAGCCAGAATGACCACCGTTCGCACGGCCGTTGCCAGATTCGAGTCAATCCCGTGTACACCGATTTTTGCAAAAATGGCTGTAAGAGCCGCAAACAGCGCCGACAGCAGGGCATAAATCAACCACATCTTGTATCCTTTGCCTGTGAAAAGTTTTGGTTTTATTCAGGTGGTGTAACTCCGAGGTGATTGAACCCTTTGGTTGTCAGTTGCCGGCCGCGAGGCGTGCGAATAAGCAGCCCGCTTCGCAACAGGAATGGCTCCACTTCATCGACCAGCGTATCGGGCGAAACGTTCATTGTATGGGCAACGGACTCCACGCCAACAGGCCCTCCTCTAAAAATATTCAAGATAACGGACATATATCGAACGTCTTGTGGGTCGAGTCCGAGAATATCAATTCCCTGCATTTTTAAGGCGGCTCGCGCAACGTTGAGCGTAATCCGGCCATCAGCCCGGGCATCGGCGTAGTCGCGAACCCAACGCAAACGATTATTGGCCAATCGGGGCGTACCACGACTCCTGCCCGCTATTTCCAACGCCGCTTCGTCTTCAATTTCTACATGCAGCTTTTTCGCGTTTCGCCGCACAATTTCTGTAAGCTCGTTGGGCGTGTAAAAATCAAGATGCTCACGCATTTGGAACCGGTCCCGCAGTGGAGCCGATATAAGCCCGGTTCGCGTCGTCGCGCCTATGAGCGTAAAGGGCTTTAATTGCATATTGATCGTTCGCGCGCCAACGCCGTCGCCAATGGTCAAATCAATGCGAAAATCCTCCATGGCCGGATAGATAAATTCCTCAACACACTTCTGCATGCGGTGAATTTCGTCAATGAACAGAATCGAATGCTCTTCCGCATTGGTCAGGTAGGGAACGATATCTTTCGGAGCCTTGAGCGTCGCACCGTTTCCGATTTGGAACGGAACGCCCAGTTCACGTGGTATGCACGTCGCAAAGGTGGTTTTTCCCAAACCGGGCGGACCGTCGAACAGAATATGCCCCAACGGTTCATGTCGCTTACGTGCTGCCTGAACCGCAATTTCGATTCGGGCATAGACGTCACGCTGACCCACCATTTCGAACATACGCGTGGGGCGCAGAAGGAGGTCTTCCTCGCGTGAGGCAAGGGGATCGCTGTCAACACGAGGGGCAAAAGAACCTTCGGACCTCGTGTCAAAGGACTCGTCCAAGCCCTCGTCACTGTCGTCAAAATCGCTGGATTGAATGATCGGTTTACGCGCCATGATAAAATTGGAGTTCTTTCACGAATTATGGGTTACTGACGCTGATTGGTATAGATTGCCTGAATCAATTCGCCGGAATCCTTGAATTTTTTCTTGGTATTGGAGACAACGGCGTCGATTAAATGGCGTGCTTCCGCTTCCGAATGACCGAGCGAGAGCAGCGCCTCAAACGTTTCCGTAATGACGTCGGTCGTTTGCGGATTGGGGGCATCGCCGCGAGTGACCATGAGCGCGAATTTCGGGACTTTACGACGGAGTTTGGCCACGATCCGTTCCGCCATGGCCGCCCCGATTCCCGGTAGGCCAGACAGAAATTTCACGTTCTGCTCCTCTATGGCCGCTGCTATTTCGCGAACCGGACGCACCATGGCCTTCATGGCTTTCTTGGAACCGAGTCCGTCGACGGAGCAAAAGAGGTCAAAGAATTCGCGTTCCACCTCCGACTCAAAGCCGAGTAGTCGTGGCACAACCCGGCCCTGCATCGGATTCCCGTCCAAATACATAATCGTATGCAAGGCAATTGTCTGATTCAGCCGACCCTGTAACTGCCGACGCGAATATTCCGTGACAAAAACCTCATACTCAAACGGGGGAATCGACAGGATTACTTTTTCCATGTAGACCATGGACAACGTCCCTGTTATTTTTGTAATCACTTCTGACTCCTATTTCGCCACTTCTGTCGCACGCACTTCACGTATGACCGTAACCTTCATTTCGCCGGGGAACTGCAATCGCTCCTTGAGCGTCTTGACAATATCGCGACAGGTTTTCGTTGCGGACTCGTCTGTCGATTGACCCGCATTGACCAGTACTCGCATTTCGCGCCCGGCCTGAACGGCAAACGCCTGTTCCACCGAGGGGAATTCCATCGCGATATTTTCCAGCTCTTCCATCCGCTTAACGTAATTCTCCAGCGTCTCACGCCGGGCACCCGGTCGCGACGCACTACAGGCATCGGCCGCCGCAACAATGACCGTGTACGGATTGGCAATCTTAATATCGTCGTGGTGCCCCAGAGCCGCCTGAATGACTTCGAATGGCTCGCCGTAACGCTTGAGGATATCAGCACCGATTTTCGGATGGCCGCCTTCCAGTTCGTGGTCGGCCGCCTTGCCAATATCGTGCAGAAGACCACAACGACGTGCCAGCCGTTCGTCCAAGCCGAGTTCAACCGCAATTAAACCGGAAAGAAACGCCACTTCGATCGAATGCCGCAGCACGTTCTGACTGTAACTGGTGCGGAAATAGAGACGACCGAGCAGATTCAAGACACGGTCGTGCAGGCCGTGGACATCGACTTCTTCCGCCGCTTCCAGTCCGGCCCGCTGAATAAAGGCTTGTATTTCCTCGTTCGTCTCGTTGTAAATCTCCTCAATTCGCGCCGGATGGATACGGCCATCGGTTATGAGCCGGTTGAGTGTGAGTCGGGCAACTTCGCGGCGAATCGCATCGAACGCACTCACAATAACCACGCCGGGCGTGTCGTCGATAATGACGTCGACCCCTGTTACCTTTTCGAACGCGCGAATATTACGACCCTCGCGACCGATAATGCGTCCCTTCATGTCGTCGTTGGGTATATCGACGGTACTTGTGGTCGCCTCTGCGGTATGGGCGGCCGCGTATCGTTGCAGTGCGAGCAGAAGAATATTGCGAGCGGTCTCCTGACATTGCTCTGTCACGCGTTTTTCGTGACGGAGTATAATGGCTCCTTCCTCGTCACTCAATTCCGTTTCCAGATTCTTGAGTAACTGTTTCGTCGCCGCGTCCTGACTCAATCCGGAGATTTCGTAAAGCGATTGCCGCTGCTTCTCCAGTGTCTTTTGAATCTCGGCCCCGCGGGCTTTATTCTCCTCAATCTTGTCGGCCAAACGTCGCTGCGTTACCTCGACGAGCTTTTCCTGCTTACGCAAGTCGTCCACCTGCTTGTCGATCATGTCCTGACGCTTGTTCAAGGCACGTTCCTTCTCGTGATTCTCACGACGAAAGGCGCGAGCTTCGGACTCAATTTTCTCTTTTTGAGCAACGGCGAGTTCTTTGAGTTTGATTTCCACTTCACGTCGATGATTTTCGGCGTCGATATTTGCCTGCTCTATGATGCGAGCGGCTTCCGTCTGCGCGTCGCGTCGTCGGGAAGTGGCAACAGCACGGATTCCCAGCCAGGCCGCCGCGGCCCCAATCAGGAGCGACAACAAACTGACGGCCGTGAATTGTAAATATAAAACGGTATTCAAATTTTATCCCCTCTTTTCAATAAGGATATCAAAAGACCCGGGCAAATTCGAAGACAATATCCGAACGAACGAAAAAACAGACCGGCCAATGAAAAAATCAGGGCTGTTTTGTTCCATTTTGTGGGTAGTAACAACGGATGGAGAACACCCTGACTCGCGCCAGAGTATGACCTTGAAGATACGGGAGAAGGAATGCAACAGGGTTGCCTGGCAAGTCAGCCGGGTTTCTCCGTTCTGCCGGAAAGAAACCGCGCAGACCTGGCACATGCCTCGTCGTTCTATAATGGTGACCCGGAGCCATGGAACTGCCATCTGCCTCTTGGTAAACCGCAAAAGTGCGGTTCCAACGGCGACACGCGGCACAGGCCCAAGTCAAAAGGAAATGAAAGAAAGGAAACATGCCTTTTATTCCCTTTACAAGTCAAAAAACTGTTAATACTTACCAAACAACACGTTACGCTGTTAATAAACATCAACCCTTTTCTGATCTGTTATTGGTATCAATCAAGGTTCCATCGTTGAAATCCCGCAAAACCCTCACGCTCGGGGTTCTCTTCGCCTCAACGGACCGGTAAAATCGCCGAAACGACAGACTTTTACCGGGCCCTTTTTGCGAAAGGCCTTGGTGTTATATTACCGATCTAAAGCGAATGCCTTGAGTTGCGTCTGGCTACCAAGGAACCGGAACGGTTCAGGCCCCGCACCACGGACAGGTCGCGTGCAACCGGTAAATAATCCTTCTATGGATTCACAAAAACGGAGTCCGGCCCGTACACAGACCAGACTCTATATATTCTAATAGAAATATTACTTTGTTGCAATGCCTAAATTTTATTTTTTCTTAAGTTTTCTTTGGAAAATTGCTATTGACCACTTTCACAATCCGATTTATAATACCTCTTCGTACTTGAGATCGTCCGAAAATCCGTTTTTTCGGATACGCAAGATATTTCCCGCAGGAGGCAGATAAGGATAAATGATAACACGGATGTTTATTCTTTTATGTTGCTTAATTTAATTTTATGGGGAATATTTTGGCCAATTCATCGTTAGACCTCCGGGAACGTGTCCGGGAAAGCAGTGACATTGTAAGTATCGTGTCGCAATACGTGAGTCTGACGCAGAAGGGGCGTGATTTCGTGGGGCGATGCCCCTGGCACGACGACCGACGACCAAGCCTGACCGTAAATCCTGACCGGCAAACGTTTAAATGTTGGGTTTGCGATATTGGGGGCGACGTCTTTTCCTTCATCATGCAGATGGAGGGAGTCGACTTTCGCGGCGCCTTGAAGATTTTGGCCGACCATGCGGGAATCGATATTGTGCCCAAGCGGAGTTTTCCGCGAAAGAACGTGACCGCTCATGGCTCAATGTCAGGTGAAAACGGTCCGTTCAACGGCGACGTTGCCAGCGATGCTGGTGAAATCGACAAAAGTACCCTGTACAATGCCTTGGCCTGGGCAACACAAAAATACCATGAGGTGTTTTTGAACGATCCGGAAGCGGAAGGCGCACGTGCCTATATTCGCAACCGGGGAATCAGTGAGGAGATGGTTCGGCGGTTCCAGATCGGTTACGCTCCGCTGCGAAGCGATTTCCTGATTGGGCTGTCCGGTAATAACCGTCGCCGTGTTCAGGTTTTAGAGGCGGCCGGCATACTGACGCCTGGTTCCCGAAATGTGGACGAAACATTTTTTGACGGCCAGACAGCCCAACTGGCCCCTTGGGAAATACAACGGTATTACGACCGATTTCGAGGTCGGGTTTTGTTCCCGATTCGCGATACATTGAATCGGACGGTTGCCTTGGGTGGTCGCGTTTTGCCAGACTCCCCGCTGAACAGTCCGGCGAAATACGTGAACTCTCCGGAAACACGCGTGTTTTCGAAGCACAAAATGTTGTACGGGCTGGACTTGGCTCGTAGTGGCATAAGAAAGAGTCAGCGGGTCATAATCACCGAAGGCTATACCGACTGCGTTATGGCGCATCAGTTTGGCTTTCCAGAAACGGTCGCCGTTTTGGGAACGGCGCTCGGCGCGGAGCATGTGCGAATCCTTAAGCGTTTTGCTGACCGGATGATACTGGTCTTAGACGGCGACGCGGCAGGTCGAAAGCGAGCGCAGGAAGTCTTGGGCTTTTTCGTCGCCCAAGGCGTAGACGTAGCGATTTTAACCTTGCCGGGTAATAGTGACCCGTGCGAGTTCCTGCTGGCCAACGGCAGTGAGGCGTTTGAATCACTCCTGTCGACCGAAGCGCAAGACGTTATGGACTATGCGTTTGACACCTATACAGACGGGATAGATTTGGACCGCGATATTGTGGCCTCGACGGCAGCGATGGATAAGTTGCTGGCGGTTTTGGCGACCTGTCCGACGAACGCGTCCGTCGACGACCCGTTGCGAATGCGTATTGAGAAGGCGCTCCAGCGGATTGCGGTTCGGTTTCGCGTTCGTGACGACTTGGTGCGACAACGGCTGTCAGAGCTTCGTGCCCGGCAAACGAGGTCGGCCTACGAACCACGGGCGAACGAGTCCAACGGACCGCGGAGGGAAAATGAGGACCGACTGGTCTTTCCGATCGGTTCGGAAGACGAGTCAGAAATGGAGCTGCGGGAAAAGTTTGAAGCTTTTCCCGAACGCATCCTTCGCGATAAGGAGTCCATCCTTATGCCAAACCGTCTGGAAATGAGTTTCCTGGAGGCTTGGTTCGCCTGTCCGGAGATTTTTCCTGTACTGGCCGACCGTGTTCCCTGCGACCTGTTTCAGTCGCCTGCTTTGCGGCAGTTGTACCTGTTAGGGCGCGACGTCCAGCGGCACGGGGAACAACCCCAATTCCAGACCATTATGCTTCGCTACGAAAGCGATGCCATGAAACAACTCCTTCTTGCTGTGGAGGATGCCATAAGCAGGAAGAACCTCAATGAGCTTATGCTCGACGAGGAGTATCGAAATTCCCTGTTGGAACAGGTGGTCGCGATGGCGGAAAAACGCAAATGCGATCGCGAAGAACCCAAACAGGTGAACGCGCTTCGGGAAGCCAAAATTGGTAGTGACGAGGCGCAGCGGAAGCTGCTTGAGGTCGCGAATTATTTTCGTGCCCGGCAGATGAGGCAAAACAATGTGGAAAGTAAAACCGTCTTCATGGATGACGACGGGCTTTCCCACGATTGACCTTTCTGGTCTGGTTCGCTTCATTTGGAAATATGATATTTCCGGACAGCGATAAAGACCGACAAGATGAAAAGTCGATCACCCAGGGAGCAATAGGCTCGCCTCTTGATTAGATGAGGAATCAAGTTGCGATGTCTGTTGGCTTCAGACCCAAACTGCATCATGGAAGATGCAAAAGGAGTTTTTTGTCGTGTTAAAAACCGATTGTTGCGACGTCGAATTTCAGGATCTACTTCTTAACGCCAAACAAAACGGACAAATTACCTGGCAGGAGATTATTCAACTGCTGCCCCCAGACGAAACGTTCGATTCCGGACGCGTTAGTGAATGGTTGATACAACTTGAAGAGGAAGGCATTGAACTCCTCTACGAAGAGCCGGACGAATTTATTACGCTGCCCTCGACCGATGACGAAGAGGAACTCTTTCGCGAGCAGCCTTGTACCGATCTGCTGAACTACAACGAGCCGGGGACCGACTCTCCTGCGGCGAATCATCTGGCGGTTCTCCTTTCCGGAGAGGTGGAAAAGTGGAGTAACGACCCGGTCCGGCTGTATTTGAATCAATTGGCAAGTATTCCGCTTCTCTCCAAGGAGGATGAATGTGTCCTCTCACGCAAAATTGAACGGACGCGAACCCGGTTCCGTCGCGCTGTTATTCAGTCGCCGCTCGCTCTGGACGCCTGTCTGACCATTATTACCAAGGTACTCAACGGCAAATTGGCGTTCGACCGAAACGTTAAAAAATCGCTTACCGAGCGGCTGACCAAAACGCAGATTCTTCGTCGTATGCCAATGAACCTGGCCACGCTCACTGCCTTGGTGGAAAAAGACCGTAAGGACCAGGAACTCTTACGCTGCCGGGCACTGACCGCCGATGAACGCAAAGCGGTCAGGGCGCGAAGTCGGGTGCGACGTCGCAAATGCGTACTGCTTATTGAGGAGCTGAATCTCCGCACACGTCGTATTCACGGCATGCGAAGTCAGATGGAGCAGATTGCGACTCGATACGAAGAAATTACGAACATTGTCAAGAGCGGAAAATTCGATTCACTGCATTCATCGCGTCAGAAACTTTTGAAAAGGGAACTGCGTGAACTGGCCCTTTCCGCCTGCGAGAATCCGCGCACCCTCTGCCGCCGTGTTGCCCGCATCAAAAAGTATCGCGACGACTACGAAAAGGCCAAGGGGGAGCTCTCCCAGGCAAATCTGCGACTGGTCGTCTCCATTGCGAAAAAGTACCGCAACCGAGGCCTCGGCTTTCTCGATCTGATCCAGGAAGGGAATACAGGCCTCATGCGAGCGGTCGATAAATTTGAATTCCGTCGCGGGTTCAAATTCTCAACTTATGCTACCTGGTGGATTCGCCAGGCGATTACCCGGGCCATTGCGGAACAGGGGCGCACCATTCGTATTCCTGTTCATTTAATCGATACCTTGACCCGACTGCGAGCCATTCAAAAGAATTATTTTCAGCAGAAGGGGATCTACCCCAGCATGGAGGAAATCGCCGATATTGCCGACATGGATATTGATGAAGTGCGACGCATTTTCGTTATGGGGGCAGTGCCGGTCAGTCTTGAGCACCCGATGGGCGAGTCCGACGACTGCTCGTTCGGCGAACTCGTAGCGGATCAAAGTTTTGAGCGACCGGAAAAGTCGGCGTCGAACGAACTTCTTCGGAAAGAAATCGACAAGCTCCTCAAGACGCTAACGCCGCGCGAGCGTGAAATCATTAAACTGCGCTATGGTCTTGAAAATGGATACATGTACACGCTGGAGGAAATCGGCCGAATTTTTGAAGTCACGCGAGAGCGCGTGCGGCAGATCGAAGCCAAAGCGGTCAAGAAACTGCAAATGCCTGGCCGCAGCCGACGCCTGGTCGGGTTCCTTGACGAGTTCGGCTTAACTCGCGAAGCTGCCTGCGACTGAATCAGGGCACGCCGTCGGCGACGGGCCTCTGCGGTCGCCGATGATTCGGCCGCGGAACGGTAAGGCATCGTCCTCCGCCGCGGAGCGTGGACTGAAACCGAAATCTGGTCTGGTGGTCTTGACGACGCCGACCGAATATCGCCCCGTACGCGGGGCGCGGATTGAAACAAGTAAATTTTACACTACAATTGCGCCGCAATGCTATCCCCCCGTGCGCGGGGGCATACGCATGGGGAAAAGGGGGTATAATAATGAGAGTCGGCCATAAGCCGGGTTCTGTTCCGGACTTGCGTCCGGCGACGGTCATTTATCTGGACGCACAGTTGCCTGCGCGCTCTAGCGGCCTACCCGGGATATGGAGCGGATCACTCAAGTCACCGACGAATTATCGCCTGTGACAATCCCTGTTTGGCCTTGCTCCCAGTGGGGTTTGCCGAGCCGAACGGTCACCCGTTCGCTGGTGCGCTCTTACCGCACCATTTCACCCTTACCGCGCCACGCCAGCCGAAGCTGACGCGACGTGGCGGTATCTTTCTGTTGCACTTTCCCTGGTCTCACGACCGGTGGGCGTTACCCACCACTGCATCCTGCGGAGCCCGGACTTTCCTCCCGCGGGTGCCTTGTTATTCCGCCTCGCCAAATGACTCTGACTAAAGCGGAGAAACAGGCACAACCGCCAGCGACCGTCCGGCCGACTCTCACCTCTATTATATCACCGCCTGCCCGCTCGGGGAGGGGCCGGTAAATCATTCCTCTGTCTGTGTCTTTACCAGAGATTCCGCCTGGAACTTCTTGCGCAGCGCCGGTTTTTCAATCTTCCCTGTCGGATTGCGCGGGACAGAATCGAAAATAATGCGTCGCGGACGCTTGTACCGCGGCAGAGCCTCGCAGAACTTCTGGATTTCCACTTCCGACGTTTCAAAGCCCGGCTTGACCTCGATTATGGCCGCCGCAATTTCGCCTAACCTCTTGTCCGCCAAACCAATTACGGCTACGTCCTTGATCGCTGGGAACGCTCGCAGAAAATCTTCAATTTGCACCGGATAGAGGTTCTCGCCGCCGGTTATGATGACGTCTTTTTTCCGGTCCACTAAAAAAATGAATCCATCTTCATCGCATCGGGCCATATCGCCGGTGAACAGCCACCCTTCTTTGAGAACTTCCGCCGTGGCTTTGGCGTCGCGGTAATAACACTTCATCACGCCAGGCCCTTTCACAATAAGCTCACCTATTTCGCCTCGTGCCACTTCGTTTGCGCTCGGATCGACGATTTTCGCCTGCCAACCGAATCCAGGTTTGCCTATTGCACCTACCTTGTTTATATTACCAATACCTAAGTGAACGCAACCGGGGCCAATCGACTCGCTCAAGCCGTAATTTGTGTCATAATCGTGATGGGGAAAGACTTGCAGCCAGCGGCGTACCAGGCTGGGCGGGACCGGCTGGGCGCCGATGTGCATCAGTCGCCAGTGAGACAGGTCATATCGCGACAGGTCGATTTCGCCTCGCTCTATGGAGTCGAGAATATCTTGTGCCCAAGGCACGAGGAGCCAGACGATGGAGACTTTTTCTTCGGAAACGGCCTGAACAATCCACTGTGGCTTGACGCCTCGGAGCAGAACGGCCTTGGAACCTACGAGAAAACTGCCGAACCAGTGCATTTTCGCACCCGTGTGATACAGCGGAGGAATGCAGAGAAACACATCGTCGTGCTGCTGATGATGGTGGTTCTGCTCCGTGCGGCAGGACGACATAAGGCTTTCGTGGGTATGGAGTATGGCTTTCGGAAAGCCAGTCGTTCCGGAAGAAAAGTAGATTGCCGCGTCGTCAGCATCGGTGATCGCAATATGCGGATTGTCGCATGAGACGTAAGCGACCTGTTCGTGATAACTTTCCGCGAAGGAAGGGCAGCCGGACCCCACATAAAATCGCTCTCGAACCCGTGGAATCTGGTCGCAAATCAGCTCAACGCGTCCGATGAATTCTGGTCCGAAGAGCAGGGCATCGACCTCAGCCAGTTCCAGACAATATTTGATTTCATCCGCCGTGTACCGATAATTAAGCGGTACAACGATAGCCCCTGCCCGGAGCGCCCCGAAGTAGATCGGGAGCCATTCAAGGGAATTCATGAGTAGCACGGCAACTTTTTCCCCACGCTTTATCCCACGCTCCAGCAAGAGGTTAGCGAATCTATTGGCCGCTTCGTCGAAGTGCCGCCAGGTCATTTCGCGACGTCGTGAGAACGGAACACGTTCCGGCTCTACGAGTTCATAATCTTTCCAGGTTACTTCTCGTTTTTTCTCTTCAGGCGGTGTAATTTCCACCAGGCAAACTTCGTCGGTGAAATTACGGGCATTCGTTTCAAGGATATCGGTAATAGGCATAGCTTCTCCTCGGTCGCGCGTGCGTGGTTCGTAGGGCCTTTCGCATCAGGACACGATACGGAAAGGACCACAAAATTCAGGATAAAAGGTTATTATATCATCATAAGAATATTCGTCAATCATCGCGGGAATTTGAGCACCGTGACGGGAGAGCCTGCTCCCCGCAGGGCCCGACCCAGCGATACCGAAAAGAAAAATCCCCTCACCGCAACGTGCAATGGATTCGCCATTTACACAGTATCGCCCCGGGCTGACCCGGGGTGCCTTATCACGTATTGATTCATATACCAGAGCGGATAAGTTCAAACTGGCATTGCCAATTCTTAAAAATTATTTTTTACGATAGCCGTGCGAAAACCGGACGGGGTAATGCCATATTTTGAATGGAAGGATCGAATAA
>JAUNSJ010000048.1 GCA_030539295.1 Planctomycetia bacterium
CTTACAGGCCGCCGGGGAATGGTTATGACGGCGTTAGGGCAAATCCAGGGCGGGTGCATCGTGAGGGTAGGGAACCTGACAACAACAGCCGACCCTGCAACGACGAAAACGGAACCCGTCATTGCCAACGTGCAACCGATTTGCCATTGCCCCATCATAACCAGATCGCCCCGGCCTGTAAGGCCAGCGCATCATAGCCCGGGGTAAGGGAGTGACTGCTTGCAGGTCACGACCCAAACAATAACGAAAACGGAAGCCGTCATTGCCAACGTGCAACCGATTTGCCATTGCCCCATCATAACCACATCGCTCCGGCCTGTAAGGCCAGCGTATCATAGCCCGGGGTAAGGAGAAATACAACGTATTTCGACGTTCCCCGGGTAAACGATGTTCTCATAACCCCCCGCCCTGTAAGGGCAGCACAGGGCCGGTCACCTCCGAACCCGGGCACGTCCTCCTCCGCGCCCCCCTGCGAACCCTGCGCGCTGAAAAATAATCTTTCCTTTGGTTAGGGCATTAGAGACCGGGTGCGGTGCCTATAACTTATTCTATTTTCAGGAGTTATATATCACGCAGAGTTCGCGGAGGGGCGCGGAGGTCCGCATCAAAATCGGTCGCGCTGGCGCGGGGGAGCGACTGGTCGCGGGAGCCTGTTTGTGCTGCCCTTACAGGCCGCCGGTTAATGGCGGTGCTGGGCGTCCGTTTTCGTTGTTGCTGGTTCCCGACCTGCGAGCAGTCGGGAACGTTTCAAATTCTTTTTAGTAGGCTTCGCCCTCCAGGGGTAAGCCGGTCGGCAGTTCTTTTCGTTATTGTCTGGTTCCCGACCTGCGAGCAGTCGGGAACGCGCCCGCCACACTTGACACAGCGTCTGAAAGACGTATAATGAGACACAGTCAAGGCTTTTGAAGACACTCGGCACTAGTTTTATAAAAAGTGATTCGTTTCCAATCCAAGGCCCTAAACAATTTCGTTTCATAAAAAACTCAAGGACGAACGAACTGATGACGATACTAAACTCTTCTTGTGATTCCTATTTCCGTTCTCACCCTGGATCTGCTTTGCGAACGTGCCTGTTTTTTTGTCTGCTTTTAATCGTGTGCCCCTTGTTCGGCGCGGATCATTCTCAAAACGCACAAGTCTGTCAGGAGGCTCAAGAGGGGTGGGAGCAGCTTCGCGACGCTTATGCCAAAGGGTTTTACGCAACGGACTCCTGCGTGCAAGGTAAGCCTGGGCAAGCTTCAAATGACGTTCTCGACGTCTCTTCTTCAATCGTACATGAATATACTATTCTTGGTACAATGGAGATGCGCAAAACCATTCGGGAACACATTCAGCACATTCAGTGCATAAATCATAACTATGGATTCATACTCAAGAGAAACAAAGAGAGCGACCCTTGGCTCATTGAGTCAATAACACATTTGCCTGATGAAATGCGTGAGGAGTCAATACAAATCCTGAGCGGAAATATCCCGGTTTATGAAGGCGTTATGATTGAAGGAGCATGGCTCTCGGATCTTGTCAAATCAAAAGATTTTGTGATTACGAACTTGGAATACAGCGACCCTGCGTCGCCGGAGACGTCCGACTCGGTTGCCATTTCTTTCACAAGCAAGTTTCGCGTCGACGCCTTTAATCAGATTCTTTCCGGCACGTTATGGTTAAACCCCAAACGGTTGTGGACGCTGAATCGCTACGAGATACAAGTCAAATCGGACACTCTTGGCACAGCCCAAAAGACCATCGAATACACAATATTTAACGATATTCCCTATCCGCATGAGGTCGTTTTGGACTACAATTTCGACGGTGACTTGCCCGTTCGCTATAAAACGTCCTACGCTGCTATTATGTCACAAACGCCGGTCGCCGAGGATTTCCATCTCACACACTATGGTTTTCCCGAGCCGGCCTTGCCGTGGTCGCCAGGCACAACGTTGCGGTGGATTATGATCCTCACAGGCTTTGTACTCGTTTGCGTCGGAATCGGCCTGAAGTTGCGAGCGACTCAAAGACCCAATGGCGAAAAGATCCAATGACGAAACGTCGTGGTCACAAAATATTTGCAACTGCGTCGGTAAATCACATTGTACAGTAGAGAATAAAAATGCCCGACTTTGCCTTTGATAAAATCCTGTAAAACAGAATTTTTCGCAGGGAGAGGAAACCGATAAGGAAACAGTCCGCGTCAGAAAGCAAGCTGTCCTGGTTCCGCTCTCCACTTCCTCACAGTTCATGTAAGAACCCAACATAAAGGATGAGGAATATATCCTGTCTATACGAGTTCGTAACAATATCAATCGTATACTGGAGTACCATTTTAATTTGCACACGTTTTAATACCGCATCCGTAAAATTTCGTTAAACGTTCAAGTTTCAGTATTTGTGTTCGTAGTGATTTTGTCCTTGTTCTCCGCCAGGGGCAAGCTAACAAGTCGACCCGGCTGCAGTGTCAGTTCTGTACAGCCCGTATTACGCCGGCCCGGCCAGAGTTCGTCAACGGGCTTTTTCGGAATGGTTTCCTTGCCCTGAGCGGCGTTGTGCCGGGCTTACCGGTCGTGGTTAATAGCAGGACACGAGAGAGGAAATCGCAAGATACTCCGTTGTGAGATGTGACTGTTTTTCGTTATTATTGAGAGGACCTGCTTGCCAGGCCCCAATCCAGTACTAGCGAAGACTGCCCCCAAGCACCGCCGTCACGCCCCAGAAGCCAGGCACGACCATCCTGCCCGCCTCCACGGCTCCCCCGCGAACTCCGCGTGCTAAAAAATAATCCGTCAATTGGAGAGGGCATTTGAGGTCGGGTGCCGTATTCATAACCTATTCTATTTTCAGGATTTATGTGTCACGCAGAGTTCGCTGAGGAGCGCAGAGGTCCAATTCAAAATCGGTCGCGCTCTACGCGGGGGAGCGACTGGTCGTAGGAGCCTGTTTGTGCTGCCCTTACAGGGCGATTTTCATTTTCTACCGCAGACCCGGGGCGTTGGTCGCTACACTCCCTTGCCCCGGGCTATGATGTGCTGGCCTTACAGGCCGCCGGTTCTTGGTTGTGCTAGCAGTGGGGCAAATCCAGGGCGGGTGTTTTGTGAGGGTAGAATAGCAAGTCACGGCCGTTTGGCAGTTCTTTTTTTTGTTGTTGTTGCTGGGTCGGGCCCTGGCGAGCAGGCCCTCCCTGTCTTCGCAAGAAAATTTGGCGCGCACCCCCGTTGGCACACACTCAAAACACCCCCTATTGACTCCTGTCGACTTGGGGGTATAATGTTACTGTTGTTCTTGATTCCGGGAGCGTAACATACTCTGTTTCGTTTCCGAAGCCGCCTTCCGAAAGCGGTTTGTAATCGGGAGATAACCTCGGGGCATAGCTCAGCCTGGCTAGAGCGCTACGTTCGGGACGTAGAGGTCGCACGTTCGAATCGTGTTGCCCCGATTATAAATCCTTGCTAAATAGAGGTTTGTATAAATCTTAAAATTCTATCTTTTTGTACACAATGTCCCCAATTAGGCGATAAAACGCACAAAAGTGTGTCAACAAAAAGCTGTGTTTCCAGATTTGTATTACAATAAGTCTACCGATAGGTTCTACTCGCGTTGGAATAATCAAACATACTGTTGTGGTCACGACAAAGATATGTCTAAGGTCAAATATAGCAGTTTGTTCTTGGCATTTCAGAGAAACTAGCAGAAAATCCCCTCTCGTTACAGAATTTCAATGCATGTTCCTCAAAAAACTTTCGCCAATGGTCGATATCCTAATCACACCCGTCTTGTAAAGGCAGCAGAGGCCGGCCGCGGCGTGCGTCCAAGTCGAAATTTCCTGCGACTTACCGTCTTTGGGGCCATTTATTTCCCAGTCTCATTTTCATAAACGCGATATGTCTCGCGGTTTTTGCGGTTTTCCTTCCTCTGACTCTGGCTTTTCAGGTAGACTCATTGGTTTTACAATAGAAATCCCTTATCGCTTTTTGCAATTGTCATACTCCACAATAACAACTTGCGCGTCAGAAGAAAGTTTTTTCATTTCATCCAGCATGATATTAAGAGCCCATTTTCGTCCACGATTACCGGAGCCGGAACCGATAATGGGGAAAGCTACCGATTGAAAATTTTCTCGTGCAACTATTTCCATGACGGAGTTGACAGACGTTCGAAGAGAATATTCTGTTGCAAACCAGCATAAATTTATACCTGCGACATGAATAATCCCTTTAAACGGCAGATGCCCTGCTCCGGTCAACACGGCATGCCCCAATGGAATAGATCCCATACGTGCCAGTTCGCGGAACGGCTCAATTCCTCCTTCGCGCTTGATCGCGCCGGATACGCCTTGTGGGAGCAATAACCACCATGGAAAGATGTTGCGATTCCACGCGTTCACAATGACATCAACATTCTGATCAAGCAAATCGCCCTGAACAAGTTTGGGTGTAATCATTTGTTTCACCAATATAAAAAATTTGGGTTCAGTTCGGTAAAGAACATAACGGTCATATGCTGAAGTCGGACTCCTGGCCATGAACAGCCAGCCACGGAGGACCGAAGCAAGGCCAAAATAACCGAGTACGGCAACGTTGGGAATTTCCTTAGTGACGGCAAAAGTGTCGTCCCTATCAGTTAATACCCCCTCTCCCGATTATTACGCCGGAAGGGGAGGCTCCATCGTTGGTTCGGTAGTCCACGACGGGTCGCTGCCCGGCCTTGTCAGTTCCTTTCCCTTGATAAAAATCCTATTTTACAGGATTGTCTTACGCGAAACGAGGACATTTTTATCCTTTTATTGATAAACGTTTCGGGGGAACAACATTCCATATAAGGTCGAGAAAAACGTCCATAAAAAGAGTATATTCGATTCTCTAACCGATTACAAGGTGTTTGTCTTCAAAAATGGGAAAAAAGTTTACCCCGAGCCTGTCTTGCGCTGGCCTTACAAGGCGATACGGGAGGGCCTGCTACCGCAAGAAAGTTTGGCGCCCCTCCGGGAACGGGTGGGTTGCCAGGTTCGCGATCGTTGTTATGATATAAAGAAGGATAAGGAGACACACTATGAATATGAACGGTGCGTTAACACGAGAGCAAATTGATGGGGCGATTGCGTTTCACGGGCATCATTGCCCAGGCCTGACGATTGGACTGCGGGCCGCCGAATGGTGCTTGAGGGAACTGGGCCGGGCAGGCGACGAGGATATTGTCGTTGTAACGGAGACCGATATGTGCGGCGACGATGCCATCCAGTATCTGACCGGCTGCACCTTTGGCAAAGGGAATTTCATCTTTCGCGATACAGGTAAGGTGGCGTTTAGTTTCTACCGCCGCAGCGACGGCAAGTGCGCGAGACTTGTGCTCAATCCGGACTTTGCCCCGGAACTTCGCCGGCGTCAGGAGCAGTTACAACCGGACCAGGAGGAAGAACTTGCCCAGCTTAAACGCGACCGCATCGAACGTATGATGACCGCGGAACTGGACGAATTGTTTCTCATCGGACCGGCCCGTTCGGAAATTCCGCATCGGGCACGAATCCACAAGACGGTGCGTTGCGAAATCTGCGGCGAAGGCGTTATGGAACCGCGACTGACCACCGTACAGGGAAAACGCGTCTGTCTCGACTGCGCCGCCAGGAGCTGACCCGGGGTACTGCCTTTACGGAAAAACTTCAACTCCGGATGCCGGGCGGATGGGCAGTTTTTTGCGTTATTGAGAGATGAGGTAAAATGACGATGAACGAAAAGCCGTTGGGTAAGCGTCGAGGGCGTCGGTCGCGGAAGCGGGTTCTCATGGCCTTGGCCTACTACGATAACCAGCTCTATCGCGGGATTACCCGGTTCGCACGCGATGCCGACTGGACGCTCGATACGTCCATGGTGCACTACGGGCTCCTGCCGCACTACTGGACCGGGGACGGGATTATCGCCAGTTTCGTAGCGACGCGGCCGGAGGTAACCGAGTTCGTTCTGTCCCGAAACTGTGCCACGCTCTGCCTTTACGGCGAATGCCCGGAGGTAAATGTGCCACGCATTCTCATGGACGACTACGAAATTGGGCGGCAAGGGGCACAATATTTTCTCGACCGGCATTTTGAGCATTTCGCCTTTGCCCAGTTTAACGAGAATATTACGGTCAAACGTCGGGAAGCGGGCTTTCGGGAAACGGTACTCCAGGCAGGGGGCCACTATCACCTGCTCAATTTTACCGATTTAATCGAAGCGGAGTCCGTGAATTTGGCTGCCTGTTTTCGCCAGATGCTGCAGTCGATTCCGAAGCCGCTGGCACTTCTGGCCCAGAGCGACCATAGGGCAAGTCTGCTCATTTCGCTTGCCCGTACGGTCGGGATCGCCGTACCGGACACGGTTTCCATTCTCGGGATAGATAATAATGAGCAGATCAGTTCGTTCGCGGAGATTCCCATTTCCAGTATCAACTGCGGTCGTGAAGAGATGGCGTATCAAGGGGCGCAGCTTCTCAACGAGCTTATGACGCGTGGTTCGAGCCTGACCTTTCCGGTCATTCGGCAGCCGATGGGAATCGTAACCCGACAGTCGAGCAATATTTACGCGATTAGTAACCGACCTGCCCTGCGTGCGATGCAGTTTATTGAGGAGCACTATCTGGAGCCAATCAGCGTTCGGGACGTCGTGCGTGCCAGTCGGACGAACCGTGCCAGTCTGTATGAATCGTTTGAAAAATTATTCAAGCGGTCGATCGGCGAGACCATTACGGGTCAGCGTGTGCAATACGCGTCGTATCTCCTTACCACGACGGAAGAAAAGATATCCGACATTGCGGATATGTCCGGCTTTCTGAACATGGAGAATTTCTGCCGTGTCTTTAAGAAAACGCTCGGTCTGCGGCCTACAGAATATCGTGCGGCCCGAAAAAACGAAATTAGCCAATAAAAACGGAAATAAGTAGAATTTTTATAACACCTTTTAAATAAAAACATTGCGCCACATATTCGGATTTTTCGTCAGTTAAAAAAAGACAATAAATCATTGACGTCACTTCTCTTCTCGGTTATACTGAATTCGTGTGTTGAAGATGGAGAGGAAAAATTTTTTTCTTCTCCGCTTGTAAAATTACGCGTTTATACGCAACCAATTCGTCCAGGCCCGAGAGCCACAAACCAAGAAGGAGAGAACCATGAGAACGATGAAAAAAGAAGACCGCCCAGAAGTTTTGTGTTATTTTGCGGGGGGGGGGGGGGGAATACACAAATCGTAGTTAAAAAATTGCGGCAACTTGCCTTTACCCTTGTCGAATTATTGGTCGTTATTGCGATTATTGGAATTTTAATCGCACTTCTCTTACCGGCCGTACAGGCAGCGCGGGAAGCGGCCCGACGTATGTCGTGTACGAACAATCTGAAGCAAATCGGGCTTGGGCTGCAGAATTACCACTCGGCACATGACAGCCTCCCGGCCCTGGCTGCTCCCATCGGAAATTCCTGGACAACCGATTTTACTCACGCATGCCCTGCCTGGGATTGGTGGTGCGTTCACATCGCCATACTTCCGTTTATTGAGCAGAATTCCTATTATGATATGATTGAAAATGCTCATAAGAATTGCTCCCCTGGTGTGCACTGGCAGTTTTCCGTAGCGGAAGTCGATACCTATCTTGAGCCACTGAAAACGGCGAAGGAAGGCTTGTCTCCCTATTTGTGTCCAAGCGACTCAATGGGCGGCAATACGATGCCTGTTGTGGGACTGCGTCCCGCCGCGACTCACACGATTTACCAATTCAAGTCGAACTATCTGCCCATGGCTAACGGCTGGTGCGAAGCATGTCAGGCAGTAGAAGTTTCGCCCAGTTGGTCTGCGCCATGGATTCCGGCAGATTTGAAGAACAATATGTTTAGCGTTAAGAGCGTCTTCTGTCAGGGAAAATTTCGTACTTTTGCCGAAGTTCTCGACGGTTTAAGCAATACCGTGGCGTTCGCAGAATATCTTCGCGGCGAACGTGAGAATCGCTATTACGGAATGGTCTGGTCAGGTCGTGCAGGTTCACAGTGGATCAACTGGAAGAATACGCCGAACTCCAATGTCGCAGATGAACTGGATGTAGACAACGACTATTGCGCTGCGGATGCCTCGAACAGTATGCCGGAACTGAATATGCCGTGCACGCCTACAGTTGCGGCCGGCTTCTGGCCCAATGCGGCGAGTCGGTCGCGTCACGCAGGCGGGGTCAATGCCTTACGTGTTGACGGCTCGGTCTCGTTCTGCTCCGATACCATCGA
This sequence comes from Planctomycetia bacterium, assembly GCA_030539295.1. Lineage (GTDB taxonomy): Bacteria > Planctomycetota > Planctomycetia > Pirellulales > Thermoguttaceae > JAUNBG01. Next base: position 8,231 of record JAUNSJ010000048.1, read on the forward strand.
CAATAAAGTTTGGGGTAATCTGAACGCCATGTGCAATGGCGAATCCGGCGAATGGAATATAGGTCTGTAAAGGTTTGAAACTACATTTGGAGTTTATTATAATGAGAAGGCATAAAATTGCCGTTTCGCTGGCAGTGTGCGCGCTTATCCTTGGTATACGGGGTGTCGGCGCGCAGTCGCCTGTGGTGATTGATTCGATTCCGGCGATCAACTGGCAGAAGATGAGTGCGTCCGAAGATGTTTCCGGGGACGAGCTGTTCAGTCGGCTTATTCAGGAGGAATGGCTGCGGGACGACAAAATCGACGGAACGCCGGAGGTCTATCGAACCGCGGCGAAACTTCACCTTGCCAAGGCGAATGAGCTGCTCGACGCGATTGAAGAGGAACTCGATGAAACAGACGTTTCTGCATTTCGTGCAAAATTGCAATTGTTTGAATCGCAATTAAGCGATCATGCAACGAACGATCTGGAGCAGGTTTACGCGGAAGTGCGCGGCGTTAAACGCAAGATTATCTTCTCGAATCCATTGTATCAGAACTATGAATTGCTCTTTTGCAAGCGAGTGCCAGGCAGTTATAGCCACCTTGTCGCGCAATATCTGGGCTGGCGAGCGAGGTCAGGCGGCGGAATCTTCGTTCTGGAGCAGCCAGGCAAGTCGCTTCAATGTCGCGACCTGACCGGGAATCGCCTCCCGGCCGGCTCGGTTCTGGAACCGCGACTTTCTTACGATGCGCAAAAAGTTGTATTTTCGTTCGTCGACCTGGCCGACGGTAAAACATACGATCCGGTCAAGGTGCATTTTACGGACCCCGACGAAGGTTTCTATCACATCTATACCATGGATGTCGACGGCAATAATCTCAAGCAGATTACGGCCGGGTCCTACGATGACGTGCTGCCGAACTGGCTGCCAGACGGCGATATTGTCTTTAGCTCAACGCGTCGCAAAGGCTACGCCCGGTGCTTCTGGTGGGGATTCGGCAAACGCTGGAATACGTTTACCATTCACCGCATGAAGCCGGACGGAAGTGATATAAAAACACTCTCCTGGCACGATACGAACGAGTGGTTTCCCATGGTCGCTAATGACGGTACGATTACGTACGCACGCTGGGACTACATTGACCGCGATGCTGTAACGCACCAGAATTTCTGGTCCATGCGCCCGGACGGAACGAACCCGAAAGCCGTTTGGGGTAACGCAACGCCCAATCCGCATTGCGTCTTTCAGGCACGGCCTATCCCTGGCACGTCGAAATATGTTTTTACCGCTGCGGCACATCATTCGATTACCGGCGGTTCGCTGGCCCTGCTTGATCCGAGTGCCGGGTCGGATGGTCTGCAATCGCTTACGCGTATAACGCCAAACGTGCCGTTCCCGGAAACGGAAGGTTGGGGCATACCGGAATATTACGAATCGCCCTACCCGCTTTCGGAGGAATTCTATATTGTCTCCTACAGTCCGTATCCGCTCATGATGGAAGGCCAGACGCCGAACCGTGAGAACGCGACAGGCATTTACGCTTACGATATTTTTGGAAATCGTGAATTAATTTATCGCGACCCCAAGATTAACGCGACGACTCCGATTCCGTTGCGAGCGCAGGAAAAACCTGTTTTATTGAATTCCGCACTACCGGCCAATTCGGAGCCGTACGGCGAAATGACCATTGAAAATGTCTATGAAGGACTCGGTCCGAACGTTAAGCCTGGCAGTATAAAAGAAATCAGAATTGTGCAAATTTTCCCGAAGACAACGCGCGACTTGCCACCGGTTGGTCTGGCAGGAGAAGAGAATGCGCGAGCGATTTTGGGGACCGTTCCGGTGGAAGAAGACGGATCCGCCTTCTTTCGCGTTCCGGCACAAACGCCAATTCTTCTTCAGGTCCTCGACGAGAAAGGGCAGGCGTGGCAGACCATGCGGTCACTAACCTACCTTCAGCCGGGCGAGCGTGTCTCCTGCGTCGGCTGTCATGAAAGCAAGGACAGTTCCGCGTTTGCCTCGACGGCTATGGACAGTGTGGCCTCGCCTGTTCGTTCTCTGGCTCTGCAAAAAGCACCGGCCGAAATTGAACCCGGTGACCTCGGCGGTCGTCCGTTCTCTTTTGTTGAAACCATACAACCGATTCTCGACGCAAAGTGTATCGAATGCCACAATGCTGAACGAACGGAAGGCGGTATGAACTTAACCGGAGCCGTGGAAGCGCCCGGGTTGAAAACAGGAATGACGATGTTCGTTGAGGGAACTTTCAATGTTACCGATGCGCCTTCTGATATTTTCACAAAATCGTATTACGCACTCTGTGAAGGTCAGATTTTTTATGGCGATAATGGACAGGATCCGTCGCGAGCGGCCAAGGCGTGGGTTCCCCGGTTTGGCGGTCGCAATACAATTCAGTTAACCGAGCCGGGCGGGCACTACGGGTCCCTCGGATGTCGACTGATAAAATATCTGGACGCCGGTCACGAAGGTGTTATTCTGACGGAAACGGAACGTCGGCACCTGGCAACCTGGGTTGACCTGAACGCCGTGTTTTACGGTGTCTATGACCCGGATGAACAAAAGAAACAACTTAACGGTCAGCGCGTTGACATGCCGGAAATATTTTAATATAGGTGAATGTCGCACGACGACTTTACAACAAAACTGAAAAAGGTTTACTAAGATGAAACATTATTGTGGTTTATTTGTCCTGACATTAGGAGTGACAGTCCTGTTATGCTCCGGATGTTTTAAGGGAGATGGTTTGAATCGTACTTCCGTTGAAGGAACGGTTACCGTAGACGGTCAGCCTGTTCCTTTTGGCAATGTGAATTTCTACCCGAAGCCCGGTACGAGTTGCCCTACAATTGGTGCCGCGATTAAAGAAGGGCACTATATCATGCCGAAAAAGGGTGGCCCTGTTCCGGGAGAATACAAAGTTCAAATTATTGCCAATACGACAAAGCCGGGCAAGGTTAAAAACTTACGAGGTCAGGTGGAAGACGGTCTGGTTACCGAATCCATCTTACCAAAAAAATACGATCCAACCCAAGGCGGTAAAGAAACACTTTCGGCAACTGTAACCGAAGGAAAAAATACAATTAATTTTGAACTCACAAACGACTGATTCTTAAATAATGACTCCGGTGCTCTGTTCACCGGAGTCCCCTTGCCGTTATTTTCACTCGCCTCTATTATCTCCAAGCTTTATAACAGGAGTACGCTGCACCATGAAAACATTTTTTACAAAACTGTCTCTTACTGTTTCCGCATTTCTCTTATGTTATCCACTATGTTATCCGCTTGTTTGTCTCCAGGCGGGTGATTCAAAAGAAATGTATATTGTCACGGATCCGCCTGTTGTTCAGGCCGAATGTCAAGGCGAGCCCATCGTTCGTTTCGGTTATTGTGAAGTCTGGCAGCAGGCGCCCGATTTGCAAGAGGATGTCACGTTGCAACTGGGTAATGAAGCAGCGCGTGAAAAAGTACGTCCGAAAAAGAGTTCCGAGCTTAAAAGCAATTATCTCGGTACGAATACATCCGGGATGCCGCGGTCGCGTTTGACCGATTATCAACCGCTGGAGGTTGTGCACCTTATTGATGGCGACGCACAAACCTGCTGGCTGGGACGCGGAGTTCATCGCCCTGAAATGGACCCGCTGTGGCTCCGACTGGAACTCCCTTTTGAACAGACAATAAATCGCATTGTTTTGAAAAAACGGGAAATCCAATACAATCGTTTGGACTACACGCGATTACCGGCTGGCGGTGCTGTGGAAGTGGGTCGTGCCTTGCCGAAAAACGTGCGACTGGAAGGCACGCGAGACGGATATACCTGGTTTACACTCTGGGACGGAGCAACAGGCGACACGCCGGAAAAGTCGGAATTCGTCGCAACGTTTGAACCCGTCGCGGTGCAAAGTCTACGCATGATCGCTACGGAAACGGTTCGCGTGGAAAACAATTTCGGCTACTCCTGCTCCTTCTCGGAACTGGAAGTCTACAATACAAAAAATCAGAATATTGCCCTGATTTCGCGCGGGACCGGAATCGTTGGCAGTTCGACGGAACGCGGTCGCAACGAAATTGATCTGCTCCGTTCACTCTGGGCCATTCATAACGAGAGTGGGTTTAAATGGGTACGCATCGGTTATCACGACGACCCCATTAACTGGCACGAAGTTGAACGCAAAAAGGGTGTGCTCGAAGTCGATCCGGTTACCGACGCGGCCATAACGGAGTTTGCAAATCAAGGCCTCGATATAATCATGTGCCTTAATTTCGGCAATCGTCTTTATACGGACCAGGCGAAATCCATGGACGCGTCTGGTCATGAAACTGTACTGACAGAAAATGTAAATCGTAATCGTCCGCTCCCCCAACTTTGGGAATGGTATTATGATTCCCCGAATCCGCCGGTAACGGAAGAGGCTCTTGCCGCCTGGGACCGTTACGTGGAATTCATGGCGACGAAATACAAGGACCGTGTGCGTTATTTTGAGGTCTGGAACGAATGGAATATTTCGCTGTACTGGGGCGACACACCCAATCTTGAGCATTATCTCACGCTGGCACGCCGCGCCATTGCGATTATAAGACGCTGTGCGCCCAACGTAAAAATTCTGGCCGGGTCGACGGCTGGTTTCCCCGACGGCTGTCGCGACTGGACGCCGGAAGTATGGGCCGATCGCGAGCAGAACGATTATAAGATTCGTTCGTGGAAGGAACTCATGCCGCTCGTTGACGCCGTAGGCTATCATCCGTATTATCATCCGGACCCGCAAGTCTTTTTCCATTACGCGGACGACGTTCGGGCACTTAAGCGCTGGGCACAGGCACAAGGCTTCAGCGGTATGTTCATGGCCACCGAATGGAATATATCAATGCGATATCCCGCGTACCGGCCGGAAGACGCCGGGTATAATTTACGCGGTAATGACGTATCGTCAGAAATGCAAAAAGCGAAATACACCGCTCAATGCTTCGTTCAGGACAGTGCACTCGGACTGGCTTCCTGTTTTTGTGAAATGAATCAGCCATTCTATAATGAGCTTGACCTTAGTCTGTTACGGCGTTCGGCCGATTCCGAACCGACAAGTATTCTTCACCCGCAAGCGGCATTCTATATGGCCCGTAATCTGGCGACCATGCTGGATGAATTTACGCCATTGGAATTTTCGGTCGACGTGGACGCGGAGTCGCTTGAGAATCTTCGCACCTTTACGTTTAAGACGCCCACCGGCTGCGCGGTCGCGATCTGGCGGGGCGGGCTGGCAAAAGACGTAACGGAACGGACCCCCGTCTCCCTAACAGTACCTTACCCGGCGAAATCGGCGACAGCTTTGGATCCACTTAACGGGGTTGCACAAAATTTAATTTTTGAGACTCGGGACAATCGGACCACAACACAAAACGTCATGGTCAGCGATTGCCCGTTAATTATTCAATTTATTGAATAGTACCCAATAGGGAAGTTAGCCGGGGGAATTTAGCCGAGGTACACGTTCTGGTCGACCAGGATCTGTCGGAGTTTCGAATAGTCGACGTTTCGCACCAGAACGTCTTGAAGTACGGCGGCCGCGGCGGCACAGCCGGCGCCCTGGCCGGAGACCCAGCAGTTGGGAATAACGCGAATCAGGTCGGACATGCGCGGGTCGGTCGAGATACTTCGGCCGGCGGTGAGCAGGTTATCAATCTTCTCCGGGAGCAGGGCACGCAACGGAAGCTGCCATGCCTGATGGTCGCCGAACCAGGCGCCGCCGAGGCCAACGCAATCGTCGAACTTGACGTTATTCTCCGCGCCTTCCCGGGTGAGTTCCACGACGCCTTTGAGTACGCGCGTAATTCGCACGCCCAGTTGCGGCGCCGTTTCGATCATTTTCACGTCGCCGAACCCTTCCTGCTCACGAAGGGTTATATAGTTTTGCCATATTTTTTTACGATATTCAAGTTCCAGATTGGAAAGATTCTTTGCGTCGAGTCCGTCGGTTGTCTTACCACGCATATTGAGCCAGCGAATATCGTCGATGGGCGTCAGGTCGCCGTAATTTCGCGGCCGCTTCTGCCCCGGCTGCATTTTCGGGACGTCGCCAATACGGGCCGGTAAGCCAATATGGTAATCGCGCCGGTCATAAGCGGCACCAGCCGAGGCAAAAATATCGCCGTCGCCGGTCGTGTCAATAGTCTGTTTGGCCAAAATGGCCTGGGGCCCCGTCTTCGTCTGAAAAACAACGCCGCGAACTGTATTGTCGCTCACAATGGCGTCGGTGGCCAGCGAATGCAGCCAAATATCGACTCCCGCTTCCGTGAGCATCTCAACGAGCAGGTATTTATAGGCTTCCGCGTCGATTGTTGGATTAGCGCCTGGCTTGCGATTGACGATTCCGTAGGGCAACTTCTCCAGTCGGGCCATCATCTCCTCACCAATGCCCTGGCAGACCTGGATTTTTTTCCCTTCGGTCCAGTGCCCGAGAATAATGAGGACCAGCCCGCCTGTTGCCAGACCGCCGAAATGATTATAACGTTCGACGAGCGTGACCTTTACGCCAGCGCGAGCGGCGGCAATAGCGGCGGCGCACCCGGCGGTTCCGCCTCCGAGTACGAGTACGTCCGTCGTCTGCACCTCAGGCACAAGGGTCTCCGGACGCACAATATTGCCATTGGCGTCTAAACGGCAAGGCGCGGCCTCACTCCCGTCGTACAGATGACCGCGTTTGGCGTTTTTCGTCTCGACCATGTCGGCTTGGGCCTGACGCACGTGAAGGCCGCCGGCCAGACTTGTGGCGACCGTCGACATACCGAGCAGTTTCAGTAGTTCACGCCGCGTAACTTGATTCTTTGACATTGTTGTGACTCCTTTAAAATTAGGATTCCAAAGTTGTTTCGTCATGATCGCCAAAAGCTCGGGCGATGGTTTCCTGGCGGACAGGGGGCGTAACGCAACTTACAAGCGGTACGACCAGGAACGGAAGGACAATGGCAACCGACGCGGCAACCGGGGAATAGGCGCCCGCGGTCGACGAGCCGTATCGGAAGAACAGGAACCAATAGATACCATTGGCGGTGAGCAGTCCGGTCCACATGCCCGCGTAGACGCCCAGCTTCGTCGTACTGCGGCAGTAGAGCCCGAACAGATAGGGGGACAGGAAGGACCCGGCCACCGCTCCCCAGGAGAGCGACATGAGCGGGACAATCCACGCCGGATTGAATAAGGCAATCAGGTAGGAAATCAGAATGAACAGGGCACTCAAAATCCGCATGGCCCACAGATAATGACGATCGGACCGCCCTCGCGCCGCATAGCCCTTGTACAGGTCGATGCCCACGGCCGACGACGAAACCAGTACGAGCGAACTTAACGTCGACATGGACGCCGAAAGCACCAGAATGAGAATCAGGGCCAGAAGCCATTTCGGCAGTGCCAGGACCAGCATGAGCGGAACCAGCTTGTTCATATCCAGTGCTTGCCCCGACTTATCGACCGCCTCCAGCAGGACCTCTTGCGGGAGTAAGTGGGTCATGGCCCCGGTCAAATAGGCGGCGCACCCGATAACACCCGCGAAGACCAAGGCAATGATACTGCCACGCCAAATATCGGCCGGGTCTTTAATCGCGTAATATTTATGCACCATTTGCGGCAGGCCCCATGGAGCAAGTGAGGTCATAAAGACGACGGACCAGAAGACGAGATTCGGAATCGGACGGATAGCGTCCTGACCCGCCGGCAGCAGTGTCTGGCCGTCGAGCCGTTCCGTATATCGGGCAACCGTTTCCGAGAGGGCCTCGCTCCCACCGAAATAGCGTATGACGAAAAGGGTCATCAGTACAGCGCCGACGAACATAATCAGGCCCTGAATAAAATCGATGCGAGCCGCTGCCTTATATCCCCCGCAAACGACGTAAATACCCGTTATAATCGTTATAAGCGTTATAGCTACGTTCATATCGATCTGAAAAACCTTTTCGAACAGATAGCCCAGCCCGGCGAAAACGGACGCACTGTAGGGAATTAAGAAGAGAAATGCGATACAGGCCGTAATGATTTTCAGTCCGTTCGTATCGAAGCGCTTGGAGAAGAACTCCGGCATGGTCATGGCCCCGAGCCGTTGCGTCATCGTGCGTGTGCGATAGCCCAGAACGAGCCAGGCCAAAAGACCACCGACCAACGCGTTAAACACACCCACCAGGAGCGACTTCATCCCGCACTGCCAGCCGTAACGTCCCGCAAAGCCTATAAATACGACCGCGCTGAAATAGGCTGTCCCGTACGAAATAGCCAGAATCCACGGACCAAGCGTCTTACCGCCCAGAAAGAAATCGTCGATATTTTTCGTCTTGCCCATGCCCCAGGCGGCGATCACTAAGAGCATAACGAAAAATAAAATTGTCAAGATAAAGGGTAATTCCAGCACGTTTTTATTCCTCTTTGGTGGTTGGTCTCTCTGCTACTCTTGCGGGGTTCGTCCTCATTCTGCCGCTGACGGACCTAATTCAAAAAACCACGTCCGACAAACGTTTACCCCTTTATTTTACCCCGGAACCCGCCCAGCGACAAGACCCCCCGCCCGAGCTAAAACGCGCTGGGGTGTGCGCCAAACTTTGTTGCGATGATAGGGAGGGCCTGCTCGCCAAGGCTCGATCCAGCAATACCATTCGGGAACTGCCGCCCCGCCGTGATTTGCCATTTTACCTTCACAAAACACCCGCCCTGGATTTGCCCCACTGCTGTCATAGCCAAGAACCGGCGGCCTGTAAGGCCAGCACATCATAGCCCGGGGCAAGGGAGCGC
>JAUNSJ010000049.1 GCA_030539295.1 Planctomycetia bacterium
GAATGTCTCGAAGAAAGAGCGTAGCAATTTTCTTCGAGTCCGTTTACGTGTAAGCGTTGCGTCGTTCTGTGCCATTCCCTCACCGCCACTCTGCCATCGATTTGCCATTGCCCCATCATAACCCCACCGCCCCGGCCTGTAAGGCCAGCACAACCTAGCCCGGGGTAAGGAGAAATACAACGTATTTCGACGTTCCCCGGGTAAACGATGTTCTCATAACCCACGCCCTGTAAGGGCAGCACAGGCCGGTCACCTCCGAACCCGGGCACGGCCCGCCTCCGCGCTCCCCTGCGAACCCTGCGCGCTAAAAAATAATCTGCCAATTTGAGAGGACATTAGAGACTTGGGCCGCTCTTGTAACATGTTATTTTTCAAGGATTTATATAGCACGCAGGGTTCGCAGAGGAACGCAGAGGTCCGATTCAAAATCGGTCACGCTGGCGCGGGGGAGCGGCGGGTCGCGGGAGCCTGTGTGTGCTGCCCTTACAGGGCGATGTTCATATTCTACCGCAGACCCGGGGCGTTGGTCGCTACGCTCCCTTGCCCCGGGCTATGATGTGCTGGCCTTACAGGCCGCCGGGGAATGGCGATGATGGGTAAATGGCGAATCGGTTGCAAATTGGCGGTGAGGGGCATCCGTTTTCGTTGTTGCTGGTTCCCGACCTGCGAGCAGTCGGGAACGTTTCAAACTTTTTTTAATAGGCTTCGCCCTCCAGAGGTATGCCGGTTGGCAGGTCTTTTCGTTGTTGCTGGTTCCCGACCTGCAAGCAGTCGGGAACGTTATTGCTCTTTGAGTTCGTGGTCCAACATATCGGCGATAAGCGACTGGAATGTGTATTCCGGCTGCCAGTGGAGTAAGGACCGTGCCTTATCGGCAGAACCGCAGAGGAGCTCAACCTCGGTGGGCCGAAAGAAGGCCGGGTCAATTGTGACCAGGATGCGACCCGTCTTGCGGTCACAGCCCTGCTCCGCCAGACCTTGCCCCTGCCAGACCAGCTCACGATCGAGGAGCCGAAAGACTTCTTCCAGCCACTGACGCACCGTGTGACATTGACCCGTAGCCAGTACGAAATCGTCTGGCGTATCATGCTGTAAAATCGCGTGCATACCAGCGACGTAATCCGCCGCATGCCCCCAGTCGCGTCTCGCGTCCAGATTACCAAGTCGAATCGGTTCCTCCGAGCCGTTATGGATGCGGACCGCGCCGCGTACAATTTTTTTTGTTACGAACTGATCGCCTCGGAGCGGACTTTCATGATTGAACAGAATACCGTTGGCCGCGAACATGTGATACGCTTCCCGATAGTTTACGCAGGTCCAATAGGCGTAGAGTTTGGCGATCGCGTAGGGACTTCGCGGGCAGAAGGGAGTCGTTTCCGTCTGCGGCGTCTCTCGCACCTTACCGTAAAGCTCCGAAGTCGACGCCTGATAGAATCGGGTCGTCTTATCAAGGCCGAGCGACCGTATGGCCTCCAGGAGTCGGAGCGTACCGAGGCCATTAACGTCGCCTGTAAATTCGGGCATGTCGAACGAGACCCGAACGTGCGACTGCGCGGCGAGATTATAAACTTCATCCGGGCCGACCGCATCAAGAATGCGAACCAGACTCATCGTATCGGTCATATCGCCGAAATGGGCACAATATCGCACGTCGGGCCAGTGCCGATTGGCGAGCATGCCGTCGATTCGACCCGTATTAGGCGAGGAGCTGCGCCGGACAAGTCCGTGCACTTCGTAGCCCTTGCGCAGAAGGAGTCGGGCAAGATAGGCACCATCCTGCCCCGTAATTCCGGTAATAAAGGCTTTTTTCGACGCCATGACCCCTTTCCTTTCCGTGTTATTTTTCCGATTCACTTTTTGTGGATGTTAGCGATGACGAATCCGGACTCGTATTCCCTTCGGTAACGACCGCCTTGAATTCGTCACTGTTCCCTTTGAGTTCAGGCGCGTACATCGCTTCAATTTTCGCTGGCAGTGCACTAAAGGAGCCAGGCGTCTCCGCACGCAGTCGATAGGTGAGCGACGCCTTGCCCTGCGGCAGACGACCGACGAAGAAGCAGACGCGCTCGTCGCGGAACTCCACATAGGCGCCCAACACATTGCCGGTATAGCCGCTTTGAACTTCGACCGGTTCGTAGCCGGCCGGTTTGCGATCTTCAATTAAAATGGATTCATAATCATTTTTACTCTCAACGATCAACTCCACTTCGACGAGCGACCCGGAGGGAACCTTATCGAGCGAGTTCAGCGGCGTACTCTTGTACTTCTCGACTCGCTGTTGAACTGCCTGTCCGCGACCGCCGGCGACGAGCGCTGTGGCCGTTTCCTCCTTTTCCAGGAGTCGGAACCGACGCTCCACCTTAACTTCAAGTCCGGTCTTTTCAATAAAGTCCTCCAGGGTAAAATTCTGGAGATACGCATTGTAATAGAGCGGCCCCTGTCCTTTACGTCGCAGAGTGATTGTGTGCTCGCCTGAGGTGAGTTCATCGGCATACACAAAAAGAGAATTATCGGCCGTAAAGAGATTATCTCGCGTAAACTGAACCGTTTTACGCACCTGTCCGTCGTAGAGCACCTCAACGGTCATTTCGGGGTCAAGCTCACCGGTCGCATTGAGGTATTCGACGAACGCCTCAACGCACAGAGCCGTATCACGCGTCGAATTCCACCAGGTTGCATTTTTGCGATTATTGAGGAGATACTTCACCATTTGCGGGGCAACAGGATCGTTCGGGTCAAGTCGAACAAGGAGCTTTAAGAAGGCGGCTTGCGTTTCAAATTCGTCGCCATACCAGGACCACCAATGCCAGTTCCCAGTCGCGGTCAGGTCGAGCCACGCGGTCTGATTTTCCGCGTCCGTCTTAAGAAATTGTGAAAGCATGCGAACGAGCATGGTCAGTTTTTCACGGTCAGGCGCGGCTAGATCCGCGGTCGGGCGATCACTTCCGGACTCATTGCACAAGGCCATCGCGAACAGAGCCAGACTGTACAGCGACTGACTCGTGCGTGCGTTCCAAATGGCATGTTTCATAAACGCCATGGAGAACGCGTGATCGTTCAATCGCTCACTCATACCCGGATCGTATTTGCCATTGACGTCAAATGCCGATGATTTCTCGTTAAGTTCCGAGAGCACATAATAGACGTAGACATTGAGGTTATCCGCTTCCGACTTCCACTGGGCAGGCCGTTTCTGTTTCGTCGCGTCGTCCCAAAGTTGCCCATTGAGCAGACGCTGATTTTCACGACGCTGATAGTCGAGCAGCCACTGTCGTCCGCGGTCAATCATATCCTGGTACACAGGGCAGTCGGCCTTCTGCGCCAAGGCCAGTCCGCGCAGGACCAGAGCAGTTAAGTGCGGAGTTGACCGCTCGCCATAGCCACTGAACCATCCCCAGCCGCCGTCGGCACATTGCATATTTTTCAACTTCTCAAGACCTGTTTGAATCATCAGGTTGATTTCCGCGTCGTCGTAGATCGGATTGTGGTCGTCGGTTCGCGATTGATTCTTCCACTGCTCGCGACGCGTGGCCGGGTCGCCCAGCTCCTGTGCGTTCAGATTCGCTCGCGCTTCGGCCAGTGCACGCATATCAATTCCCAAATCCGTAAGCGACTTGCGCACCAGAACGGTCGGGAGAAATCGATTCAGCGTCTGCTCCGTGCATCCGTAGGGATAGCTGGCCAGATACGGCAGCGCGTCCATGGCAGCTCCGGCGAGCGTGGGCGAAAATCGCACGGTCAGCAGAGACTCCGCCGGCCGCCGCTTGTCCGGGACCGTAACCGTAAACGTCTGTTCCGCCAGATCGCTTGCGCCGCTCGCCGATTCCGTTTCACTTCGCGCGATCCTGCCGGAGACGGCCTCCTGCTTGAGCATACCGTGCACGTAAACCGGCATGGTCTCTTGCATGGCGTCGGACTCTTCATCGGTCAGCGCCTGCATGGTCAGCGTCGCGCGACCGGACGCCTGGGCGCGCACGAGCCAATCGACGCGTACTTCACCACCAGCCGGAACGCGCACTTTTTGCAAAGACTCGCAGCCGTCGTCGAGCGTGAGGACAGGCGCGGATTCCGTGTCCGGAAACGTCAGGGAAACGCTCACCTCTTTGTCCTGAGCGAGATAATTATGCACATTGGCCGAAAGCGTAACCTGATCGCCGTCGACGAGGAATCGCGGACGCTGCATGCGTATAATGAGATTCTTTTTAGTGATAATTTCCGTTGTGGCCTCACCGACGCGTGTCCCGCTGGCAAGGGACCAGAGTCGAATTTTCCACGTGGTCAGATTTTCCGGCATGGCAACTTCAAGTTCTGTCTCACCGTTTGCGTCGGTTACGAGGTCACCGGCCCAGAACGCAGTATCGGCGAAATTCTGACGAATAACGGCGTCGACAAGGGCCCCGGACTCCGCGCCGCCATCGCGCGCGTCACCAGGAGCACCCAAACCGCCTCCGGTTACCAGAGCGTCATTAGCGCCCATCGCCATATCAGCGTCCGACGCCATGTCCATCTCCATAGCGACTGACGCCTTGGCGTTCATCATGGGCGCCTCGGCCATCATGGGCATGGCTTCTTCGACCATACTGTCGACCGCCATACTCTTTTCGACGCGTGCGAAATTCTTCCGACTGAATTCGTTCTTACCGCGTGCTCCGGCAAAGGTATCGTAGCCCCGAAAGATGCCCAATTCACTCATCTCGCTACTGCCAGGCGGGGTTATATTGTGGAAAATGCGCTCCAGGTTATGTCGATTCGACGGACTGGAGGACCGCCGCCACTGCCAGAAAAATTCTTTTATTTTGGCGATATTACTCCCGCCGGAAATGTACTCCACCGACTTATCATAGACGACCGCGGTCACCTGACCGACCACCGGCTGATCGTTCAAATCCGTAACGCGAACGCGCACCTTGGCCGTATCGCCCGGCCGATACGTTTCCGCGTCGGGCAAAATTTCAAGATTGAGAATTTTCTTTTCAGGCGGTACGACGATTTCCTTCTGCTCGGTAAAGACATGACCGTCGGATACCGTTAAGGCCTCAAAGAAGATATTCGGCATATCGGCCTGTTCGATAGTGAACGGAACGATTTGACTCTGCCCGTTCAGTCGCAAGACGTGCGGACGCTGTGCTACACCGTCGACCGAGCGCGGAAAGAGCAGAACGGTCGAATTCTTTTGATCCGTATTAACGAGCAGATTGAGGGTTTCCCCGGGCGCGTATTCCGATTGTTCCGGCACAAGTTCCAATTGCGAAAAATGGAATGAAGTGTCGTTCGAGTCATTAAGTTCGGCATTTTCGGCCGGACGTATCAGAAAGACGCAAGCGCCTTCACAGGCATGCCCCTGACTGTCGGTCAGAGAGCAGGAGAGCCGATATTGACCCGGGGCCGCCGCGTTGAGCGTAAGTTCGGATTTGCCATTTTCGTCAAATACAACCTGATGACAAGAGACTTCCTCTTCCACCGGTCGGAACCCGGCCGTCGGATTGTCGCCCTCATTAAGCTCGTAGCGTACACGGAAGAGTTTCACCGCTGCCTCGCCGGCGACAGCTTTACCGTCCATGCGATGCGCTTCGAACGCGGCGCTGATTTGTGACCCGGTACGCAGATAGCCGCGGTTAAGTGAGCAGTTCACCTTAAAGGGTTCGCGTGCGACCAGGACCGTGCCTGTCCCCACAATTGTACGTCGCGAGTTGTCAACGACCTCTGCGGTTACCGTATACTTCTGATCGTCGTTCGGATAGAGAACCGCGGCGAGCGAGGAGTCCAGTTCCACGTCGACCGACCCGTCCGGGCCAATGGGCACCGTGCGTTCAAGCACAACTTCCGGAACGCCGGTCTCCATTCCCCACCAGGCCATAACCGGGCGCGGGCAGCCCCAGCGCTCCCAGCCGGGATACCATGTGTAGTCGTAGCCGAACCAGGCGTAGCCGTTGCCGTAGAACCAGTCCCAGGGCCGTACGGGATACATAATTTCTGTATGCTTCGTTCGGGTAACCGTATATTTAACCTCTGCCTGTGTTACCGGTGCGCCGAAATAATACTTTGCATGAATTTTAATTTTGAATGTATCGCCCAGTTTAACCGGATCCTGCGGCGCGTCGACGGCCACTTCAAATTCAGGTTTTTTGTATTCTTCAATACGAAAGGTCCCGCACCCGAGCCAGTCATTGCTCTGATGGTCGCGATTGATGATAACGGACCAGAGGCCGAGTTTTGCATCGTCCGGAATGGTCCAGGACGCGGTCACGCCGCCCCAGGGGTCAAGTTCGGTATCCGACGTTGTAACGACCGTTCCGTCCGGGTCGCACAGACAGACGCGCACCGGCTTATTGGCCCAGACGTTTTCTTTCGGCAGGTCGTAACGCGTTTCGCCCACCCAGAATTTGTACTCCACGTTCTGACCCGGACGATAGACCGGCCGGTCGGAAGCGAACCAGGCTTTCGTCTCATTCAGCGTACTATTGTACCAATTGCGATACCAGAAATGCTCAAAACCGAGAAAGGCAAACCGGGCCGGTTCCTCATTCGTGCCCTCGGACGCCTTCGTCTTGGTCGTAATCATCCACTGGTAATTCACATCGTTTTCCGCGTCGTACAAATCTTTGTCGTTAAGAAAGACGAGTCCATTTTCGTCGGTTGCCCGGTCAAGTTCACGAATGGCGAGCACGTAACGGTTTTCCCGCCGGAGCAGCGGTATGGGATTTTCCACTTCGCGAGAGCCATAGGCAAAGAAATTCAGATTAAGTCCGGCGACCGGGGTTCCGTCTTTCGCGTCGGCGGCAAAGCAGCAGAGTTCTCCGTCGAGCATTTTCTGGACCAGGGCCGTATCGTTCACCCAGACAATAATTGTATCTTCATTCCCGTCGGCCATCTTACCGGTAACCAGGTACGCGCCACTTGCGGTGATCGGCAGGTCAATGAGTTTAGAGCGGGTCATGTGGCCCGGCGCAGGGTCGAGCGGCACGGTCCACGCGGCAGCCTGCTCCTTGAGATACTGCTTGCGTTCCCGGTCTGCGGCGACCAGGTCATAGCCAAGATTGCCAATGGAAATCTTATTGTAGTCCAGTTTGGACACATTTTTATTTTCCATTTTTTTCAAATACGTCTTAATCGCGGCGACCAGAGCGGGAATATCAATTCGCTGCGCGGTGAATTCGACGGAGCGACCATTGCGCCAGAGCCATGAGAATTGCGTCTTACTCCCACGCACACTACTGCACTGCGGCTCGAACCGGCCCCAATTCCCGACGATCTGCTCATATTGCTCACGGACAGCGTCGAAAAGATCGCCAGGCCCCGCCTCGGACAGGAGCGACTGCAGCATTTCGGCCGCTCGTTCATACTGACGTCGATTGCGAAATTCGTCGGCCAGGGTCTGCTTCGCCTGAATTCGCTCCTGCTTATTACCAAGTTCAACGACCTGACGCAGGA
This sequence comes from Planctomycetia bacterium, assembly GCA_030539295.1. GTDB lineage: Bacteria > Planctomycetota > Planctomycetia > Pirellulales > Thermoguttaceae > JAUNBG01. The sequence goes on from JAUNSJ010000049.1 coordinate 7,432, forward strand.
GACTTATATAATTGACTTCCTCTGGCATGGTAAACCGCTTAATACCCGAGGCCAGTCGGGCTATGGTTTCCGAATCAGGGAGCTCTTCCAGGGACCAGATTCCGGCGTCGCGTACTTCCGACTCGGCGGCGTCGAGCGTGCGATTAAAGAAGGGGTACCCGGCGAGCGTCTGAACCCCGAACTGGCCGCGATAAAAGTCGGCTAGTGTCAGAAGTACGGCCGGACGGTCCGCGGGATCTATCAGACCGGCCTGGAGCAGGAATCGCCATCGCTGACCGTCGTTCGCCGCCGCGGACCAGGACTGCGGAAGTGTGTAGAATACGGGTTCGCCCTGGGCATCGACCGGCGCGGCGCCGCGGCCCTGCTGTACCCGAAGTCGCCACTGATGATACGGTTCCGGGTCTGGCAAGGTCGTTATGTCCGTAAGCACCTGGAGCTGCCAGTCGGGCACGCTACGCACAGCCTCCGCGTAGCTCCGGTAGAATTCTTTCAGCCCGGCATGCGATAGGGACTCGTCACGGCGGGCCGACTCAACGACGGTCGCCGCCTGGTCATACAGCTGCAAGGCACGCACCCGGTCGCGGTCTGCGGTCGAGACGAACGAGTCCTGCCCGCTATGGCGTCCGCTGCGGTCGCCCCGAACGTACGTCCCGTCCAGCAAACTCCCTTCATGCGGCAGATTCATATAGTGCTGCGCGACGGTCTGGAGCACGAGCCAGTCGTCGCTATACCGGCCCGCAATCTCCTCCAAGTAGGCGTCGATTTCAGGAACACGATTCAACTGCGTCAGGCATTGCACGACCAAGTCGATCGCTTGTGCACGACTGGCACTGGCAGCACGACCGGCACTGGGGCCTTCGCTCTTAAGTGACCAGGGATATAAGACGTCGAGCGCTTCCTTGTACAGGTGATTTTCGGTCACCGCCGCGGCGCATTCGGCCACCGGGTCGTCGGGGTTAGCAATCGTAACAGCCGCCGGAACCGCCTGCTTTGCCATAACACAAGCCTCATTCTCTTCTGGGGTTAAGTTCTTTACGACACAAAGGAGCAGGAGAGCCGCAACGAATTTGATAAGTGCCCTCAACCGAGACGTTTTCGAGTTGAACCTGCATGACAAAACGGACCGCGCCATAAAAAGACCTCCTGGTTCTGTAAAAACGAACTTCTCGCGATGCCCCCGTCGTACGCACGATCGTCTCACCGACCGGGAACTCGCATGAACTTACTTACAGACGTTTATCTTGCCCCGTCAATAGTAAAAAACTACAAAAACGGCTTCGGAAAGACCATACAATTATTCAAAAGGATATAGCGGCGCACCTCGTGCGGACGCGGCGAAAAGGCCAAAATATCGATCGGAACCAGCGGAAAATTCCGGGCGATCTGTTCCACATTCGCAAAAAAATCGGGGTCGCCCAGGTTATCGGAGTCGATTATGACCCTGGCCGGCGCGTTTTTTTCGTTCAGGACCTCCTCAAAGGAGACTCGCCGCGCTCGACTGCACGCCGCATTGGCAAAGTCGAAGACCATCTGCGCGACCGTACTATCGCCGGTCGAGATGATCAAAACTTCCGTTCCCTGTTTCTTCGAGTGGATCGGACTCTTACCCGAAAAAATCCGTGACAACAGGGAGCCGGACCGCCGCTTGCCTGCCTCACGCAACTGGTCGCCTACGGTTCCGGTAATTGGGACAAGAAAGGTTCCGTTCTTCCGACCGATAAAGGCTTCGAACTGCGACTGACCAAAGCTGGCCCATTCATGCCAATAGAAGCGGATGCAACCGGTTACAATCGGCCGGGTCCGACTTGCGCCTTCACAAAGGGCCCCCATAATCACAACGATAACCGCCAGGGGAAACTCACGCCGAATCGTCACCAGGGTGCCAATTTCATACTCGTCCAGCGTCTCCTGCAGGAGGAAGATCATATCGGCCGAGGCACGCTCCTTCTCCGGAACCGCAAGGAAATCATCGAGGCGCGGACCCAGGCGAAGGTTATACTGCAAACTTGCCTGCTCGCTTTTCAGGCAAGAGACGACACTCTTGAAGTCACTTCGCTTCAAGTTGCCACATAAATAAACGTTGACCGGAGCTTTACTGGCCGACTCCGCGGATAGTGATGTAAACGGCATGTCCCTTTTATATCCCATAGTTACGTTGGAAAAAATTTTTTTGCCCAGGCCAAGCGAACTGGACCACGACGTTCGCAGCCACAGGAAGCCCACCCCCTTTTTCCAACAGTATAAGGTCTATTTTAACAGAAAGAGGCCAAAACGAAAATGCCTAACAGACAAAAAAAGGGCTTTTTTACGTAAAAATTCTCCTTTTTCTCACCAAAATCCCCCTTTTTTACCGCTCTTGGCTCCTTTTGTGCACCCCGCACCCTGCGTTCCCGACTGCTCGCAGGTCGGGAACCAAACAATAACGAAAAGAACTGCCAAACGGCCTTACCTCTGGAGGGCGAAGCCTATTAAAAAAAAGTTTGAAACGTTCCCCACTGCGAGCAGGTCGGGAACCAAACAATAACGAAAAGAACTGCCAAACGGCTCACCTCTGGAGGGCGAAGCCTATTAAAAAAAAGTTTGAAACGTTCCCCACTGCGAGCAGGTCGGGAACCAGCAACACCGAAAAGAACTGCCAAACGGCCTTACCCATCGAGGGCGGGGGGGTGTAGACTTCGCTCTCGGGGTGAGGCCGTTTGGATATTTTGGCAAGAAAGAGGGACACGACGCTTGCCGCCAACGACTTCTCTATTATAATAGAGTCTTTCATGGGACCTGTTGTCAGGGTCGCCGTGCGTAGCCAGAAAAGTAGAAAAGCGAGTAGAACATATGAAAATCGGATTAGTGGGATATAAAGGATCAGGCAAGAGTACACTATTTACCTGGCTGACAGGGGAACAGGCAGACATATCCCTTTCGCACGCGTCACAATCGGCGATGGCTGTCATTCCGGAGCCGCGTCTGAACGACCTGGCTGTTCTCTATAAGCCCAAGAAAATCACGCAAGCGTCAATGGAGATTGTGGATACGCCCGGCCTGTCCCGGGATCAGCAGGGGAATGTAGCGAAATTGGGCTATCTACGCGAAGCCGACTACCTCGTTTGCGTCGTCCCTGTCTTCGAGGGGTCCGACGTCGAAAAGGAAATGGTCGCCTTTGAAGAGGACCTCATACTCGCCGACCTGGAAATCGCAACGCATCGCATCGAAAAACTTCAGGAGCAGCTCAAACGGCACCTGCCGAAAGATGACCTCCAGAAGCTTCAGCTCGAACTGGATACGCTCGAAATGATTCGTCAGGGTCTGGAGAATGGTCATCCCGTACTCGCTCGCGATATGGACGAAGATCAATACAAAGTCACACGTTCCTTCCGCTTTCTCACCGAGAAGAATCGTATGATTCTGGTCAATACAGGCGACGACGAAACGGAGCACGATCAATATCAGCGGTACACCCAGCCGGACGTGCCGGTCGTTGCGGTGTCTGTGGGTCTGGAAGTTGAGCTTGAGAAGATGAGCGAGCAGGAGCGGACGGAGTTCCTCAACGAGATGGGCTTAACGTCGACCGATCGCGACGCACTTCTGCGTAAACTCATGGATTATTCCGGGCAGATGGTCTTTTTGACCGCAGGCGAGAAGGAAGTTCGATCCTGGCTCATGAAGAAGGGCGGGACCGCACTCGACGCGGCGGGATGTATTCACACCGATTTTCTCAAAAAGTTCATTCGGGCCGAGGTTATGCGATGCGACGACCTGGTCCGACTCGGGAGCGAACGCGACGTTAAGGCCGCTAATCTTAATCGCCGTGAGCACAAGGATTACGTCGTTCAGGAAGGCGACGTTATGCTCTTCCACATAAGTCAATAGCGGTCAATTTTACTCCTCGCCAAAGGCGTGTGGGCTTAACTGATTGTCTCGCCCCAGGTCGGGAACCAGCAACAACTGCGTTCCCCTGCGAACCCTGCGCGCTAAAAAAATAATCTGTCCATTGGTTAGGGTCTTTGAGACCGGGTACAGCTCTTGTAACCTATTCTATATTCAGGACTTATATATCACGCAGAGTTCGCTGAGGGACGCAGAGGTCCGATTCAAAATCGGTCGCGCTCTACGCGGGGGCGCGGCCGGCGTGCGGGCCTGTTTTGTTTCGTTATGGTATGGGTCGGGCCTTGGCAAGCGGGTCCGAGCTGTCTTGGCAGGAGAGTTTGGCGTGCGGGCTCCGCGAAAGTTTTTTTCAAAAAGAGTCGAAATTCTTCCGGATTGGAATTGCCTCGTAATGAGGCTTTCGGGTATAATGGGCTCTGTTTGGTGGTTGCTACGGCAACTGTCATGGTCCTTGAATCATGGATTGATCATTCTTCCAGGAGAAGCCCCCATGGATGGGGAAGACAAAATCATAAACGCGATCAGGAAAACGTGCGACTATTTTGTGCGTGAGCAACAGGAGGACGGGCACTGGGTGTCCGAGCTGCAAGGGGATGCGCTTTTGCAAAGCGAGACGATCCTCCTACTCGCCTTTTTGGGCGAAGAGAAAGGGGAACTTGCCGCGCGTCTGGCCCGCGAACTCCTCGCCACGCAGGAAGCGGACGGCGGGTGGGCCATGTATCCCGGCGGTACCTCGGACGTAACCAATACGGTCAAAGCCTATTTCGCGCTCAAACTTACGGGTCATGAGCCGGGCGAGCCGGTTATGATTCGTGCCCGTGAACGCGTTCTGTCGCTCGGCGGTGCCGATAAAGTCAATACATTTACCCGCTTTTATCTCGCTCTTTTGGGCCAGATTCCCTACGATAAGACCCCGGTCGTCCCGCCGCAGATGATGTTCCTGCCGAATTGGTGCCCGGTCAATATTTATTGTATGAGTTCCTGGTCACGCACCATTTTTGTTCCTCTGTCCATCGTATCCGCGTTACAGCCGGTGCGTAAACTTCCGGTTCAGCGGGGGATACGTGAACTGTTCCGGCAATCGCCGCGCACATGGCGTCTGCCGCAGGTCCCGGGTGCCAGTCGTAGCTTGCCAGCCCGGCTGTGCAGCACCGCCTTTCGCGCAAGTGACCGTATTATGCACTGGGCACGAGCGTTAGGGATAACGCCTTTACGGAAATCGGCGATTCGTAAGGCACTGGCCTGGACACTGGCTCACAATAAGAACAGCGACGGGCCCGGGGCAATCTATCCGCCCATAGTCTGGGCCATAATTGCCCTTAAGGCCTTGGGTTACGAGAATGATTCGGCGGAGATTGCGGCGTTTCGGCGAGAACTGGACGCACTCCTTGTCCCAACGGCGGACGGCAAGGCACGCGTAGCGCCGTGCAAGTCGCCTGTTTGGGATACCTCACTGGTCCTGAAGTCGCTCCTACTGGCCGGTATGACGCGTCAGAGTTCTGTGGTACGGCGTGGAATTAACTGGCTGGCCCGGCGGCAGATACGTACCCCTGGCGACTGGGCCATGCGTGTGGAAGCGGTCCCTGGCGGCTGGCCGTTCGAGTATCATAACGACTTCTATCCCGACTGCGACGATACGGCCATGGCGGCTATGGTCCTGGCCGGGCAGTTTCAAGATAGTGCTGACCTGCCGCAACTTGACCCGGAGAACGGAGTTCCCGTTGAGCTTAATAAGTCGGAGATAGCGGAGTCGGCGCGTCGCGGCGTCGACTGGCTCCTGAAAATGCAGAATTCCGACGGCGGCTGGGCTGCCTTCGACCGAAATAACAATAAGCAGATCCTCTGCTATGTCCCTTTTGCCGACCACAACGCCATGATCGACCCGAGTACTCCGGACCTGACCGGGCGCGTCCTGGAAGCTCTTGGCCGCTTGGGTTATAAGACGGGTCAGGGCTGGCTCCCGGTGGAAAAGGGCATTCGATACGTCCTTTCGCAGCAGCGGGCCAACGGCAGCTGGTTCGGACGCTGGGGCATTAATTATCTCTACGGAACCTGGCAGGCACTGACCGGCTTGACCGCGGTCGGTGTCCCAAACTCCCACGAGGCCGTTCAGGCCGGTGCGAACTGGCTCCTGTCGTGCCAGCAGGCCAGTGGCGCCTGGGGCGAAACGGCCGAGAGCTACGCCGAGGAATCTCGGGCGGGACAGGGACCGGCCAGCGCGACGCAAACGTCATGGGCACTCATGGGTCTAATGGCCGCAGGCTATGCCCACAGCGACGCGGTGCGCCATGGCATCGAATGGCTCCTGCGCACGCAAAAGGACGACGGTACCTGGACAGATTCCATGCCGACCGGGACAGGATTCCCACAAGTTTTCTACTTAACGTACCATAACTATTCCCGCTATTTTCCTCTCATGGCGCTGGCTATGTACCGCGGAAGATATGCGAGCGATGATTGCAAAATTGAGAATGTGGCAACAGCAGACGTGAAGGAATCGGCCGTATCGGGTACGACTTTGGCCTTTCCCGCGCAACAGGTTTTCGCAGACGCGGGGTCCGGTGCCATTCTCTCTTACCGGAAAACTGACGCCGTGCCTGCGAGCAGAAAGCCGAAGCGGTTTCACTTTCGTCTCTTGACCGGAGATGCGGACAGCGAGCGTAGTATCGGTACGCAAGAGGCATGTCTCATGACCTGCGGCCCGGATTTGCGACGGACCGGCGACCACTGGTCCGAGATGGCTGTGCCACGGCGTGAATCCGACCTGCGCATTTTCGAAGAGTGTGAGCCGCCGGTTACCCTTCGTCTGTGCACTTTTTCGGATGCCGCGTTAAATTCTCCCGGAAATAGCGATGATTTCGGTTTGCTCATTCCGTTTTGGCCCCATATGAGTACGCCTCTTGAGTCGGTATGATGTGAGCAGAAAAGAAAGAAATTCATGGCACGCTTTCCGCTGGCAATGTCCCTTACGATGGGGTATTATTTACTAAAAAATCGGTGCTTGCGCCGGCGGCAGTTCCCCATGGTACTCATGCTGGAGCCGCTGTTTGCCTGTAATCTGCACTGTCAGGGGTGCGGTCGCGTGCGCGAGTATGCCGACTGCGTCACAGAGCAAATGTCACTTGACGAATGTTTGTCCGCAGCTGAAGAGTGCAAGGCGCCTATTGTCAGTCTGTGCGGCGGTGAGCCACTGCTGTATCGACCGATCTTGCCTCTTATAACCGAACTTGCGCGGCGCGGTAAGTTTCTCTATTTGTGTACGAACGGTCAGTTACTGGCCGGACGTATGCCGGAAATTGCGCAACTTGGCAGCAGAACCCGTAAAAAACTTATGATAAATGTGCATCTGGACGGTCCGCCCGAATTGCACGACGCCATGACCGGCGCGCCCGGCTCGTTTTATCGGGCACTGGCCGGAATTAACGCGGCAAAGAAAGTGGGCCTGCCTGTCTATACGAATACGACCGTCTATAAGAGTACGACCGTTGACCAGCTCATTGCACTGGGCGATATTTTAGTCCAGGCACACATTGATGGCATGATGATTTCGCCGGGCTACGGCTACGACGCGGTGCGTAAGGAGCAGAGCAAGTCGTCGCCCGAGTCCTTCTTTATGACCCGGGCCGAGGTGCACGCTTTCTTCCTGGAACTTGAGCAACGCATGAAGCGCTATCCGCTGACCGCCACAGGCCGATTCCGGGATTTTCTAACAGGTCGCGCGGATCTGACCTGTGCCGCCTGGGCCAATCCGACGCGAAACGTGCGCGGCTGGCGACGCCCCTGCTATCTCATTGCCGACGGGCACGCCCCGAGCTGGCGACAGCTCATGGACGAGACCGACTGGTCGCACTTTAACGGTCAAAATGACGCACGATGCCGCGACTGCATGACCCACTGCGGCTACGAACCGGCCGCCGTTCTGACCATGCTGCGATTCAAATAACCCGGCCTCAAATGCCCTATAACCCGCCGCATCACGAGCCAGCGTACCCGATTTTGAAACGGACCTCTGCGCCCCTCCGCGAACTCCGCGCGCTATATAATTCCTGAATATAGCACAGGTTACGAATAACATACCCCACTTCAAATGCCCTCTAGCCAACTGACAGATTATTTTCTAGCGCGCAGGGTTCGCAGTGGGACGCGGAGGCGGGAGGCGAAAGGTTATGATGGCTAAATGGCAAATCTATGGCACCTTGGCCATAATGCGCTCCTTTTTGTTATTGCTGGTTCCCGACCTGCGAGCTGTCGGGAACACGAGCCAGCGTACCCGATTTTGAAACCAACCTCTGCGCCCCTCCGCGAACTCCGCGCTATATAATTCCTGAATATAGCACAGGTTACGTGTGCTGCCCGCCTCAAATGCCCTCTCCAACTGACCGATTATTTTTTAGCGCGCAGGGTTCGCAGGGGGACGCGGAGGCGGGAGGGCCGCCTTGGACGTCGCGTGGCCCGGCCTGTGCTGCCCTTACAGGGCGGGGTTTATTAGGAGATCGTTTACCCGGGGAACGTCGAAATACGTTGTATTTCTCCTTACCCCGGGCTAGGTTATGCTGGCCTTACAGGCCGGGGCGTTGTGGTTATGATGGGGCAATGGCAATTCGGTTGCGTGTTGGCGGTGATGGATTCGCCATTTACCCCTCACCGCCATTCACCGGCGGCCTGTAAGGCCAGCACATCATAGCCCGGGGCAAGGGAGCGTAGCGACCAACGCCCCGGGTTTGCGGTAGAAAATGAAAATCGCCCTGTAAGGGCAGCACAAACAGGCTCCCGCGACCAGTCGGGAACACGAGCCAGCGTGCCCGATTTTGAAACCAACCTCTGCGCCCCTCCGCGAACTCCGCGCGCTATATAATTCCTGAATATAGCACAGGTTACGAATAACATACCCCACTTCAAATGCCCTCTAGCCAACTGACAGATTATTTTCTAGCGCGCAGGGTTCGCAGTGGGACGCGGAGGCGGGAGGCGAAAGGTTATGATGGCTAAATGGCAAATCTATGGCACCTTGGCCATAATGCGCTCCTTTTTGTTATTGCTGGTTCCCGACCTGCGAGCTGTCGGGAACGTGAGCCAGCGTACCCGATTTTGAAACGGACCTCTGCGCCCCTCCGCGAACTCCGCGCGCTATATAATTCCTGAATATAGCACA